>NZ_LRMN01000016.1:0-60640 GCF_019266105.1 Pseudomonas sp. D1HM
GGAGAGGGTTGGGGTGAGGGTTTTTTTGAGTCGCTGAGACCCCACGGGTTTTCAGGATACTTCGCACAGCTTTGCCAATTGCTGCACGATCATGACGGCGCCTATAGTCAGCGCTCGCCCAAAAGGGCGGCCGGGTTTGGCGACCTGGAGTTACCCAAGAGTACTGCCCAATTGCTAAATATGGCTGAGCGTGTATTTTGCTCGCTGTGCTTTATGGCAGTTGTACGTGGGAGATCTTCGGATCTGCCGGGGATTCTTGGGTACACCGGTTCGCCAACCCGCGTACAGCGGCCACCTGTTTTCGTTTGGCGACGAAAACAGATGGCTCAAACTCTATACCCAAGAGATTTACTTATGACTAATTCACCATTCATACCGCTCACCGCAATCGACTGCACCATCCCCGCCTTACTGATCGACCGCAACGTTCCCCTCGACGTATTGCACGCCAACGCCACTGCCCGTGTACTGGCCGTGACCCAACTCATGGAAACCTTTTCCAGTCGTGACGTTCAAGAGGCGGACGCTGTTGACCTCAAACACCTGTCCACCACCGCCATGCTCTTGCTGCGCGACGGCTGCGACTTGCTGAACGTGTTGGGCTGGCGTTTGCAGCCCAGGTAAGGCTGCGATTGTTATGCCTCGTCAGCGGCTACAAAAGTTGGCCACAAAAAAGCCCGGCTCAAGAGCCGGGCTTTTTATTCAGCTATTTACACTCAGTTGCCGTAAACAGGCAGCTTGGCGCAGATGGCTTTGACTTTCTCGCGAACGGCGTCGATAACGGCTTCGTTGTTGATGTCAGCCAGGATGTCGCAGATCCAGGTGGCCAGTTCACGGCACTCTTCGACTTTGAAGCCGCGAGTGGTGACAGCCGGGGTGCCGAAACGCAGGCCGGAGGTCACGAACGGGGAACGTGGATCGTTCGGTACGGAGTTTTTGTTCACGGTGATGAACGCTTTGCCCAGTGCGGCGTCAGCATCTTTACCCGAGATGTCCTGCTTGATCAGCGACAGCAGGAACAGGTGGTTTTCAGTACCGCCCGAAACCACGTCAAAACCACGCTCGATGAATACCGAGGCCATGGCCTGGGCGTTCTTCACCACTTGTTGCTGGTAAGCCTTGAACTCAGGTTGCAGGGCTTCTTTGAAGCACACGGCCTTGGCGGCGATGACGTGCTCCAGCGGGCCGCCTTGCGAACCCGGGAAAACAGCCGAATTCAGCTTTTTCTCGATGTCGGCGTTGGCTTTGGCCAGGATCAGGCCGCCACGTGGGCCGCGCAGGGTTTTGTGGGTGGTGGTGGTGACCACGTCAGCAAACGGAACCGGGTTCGGGTAAACGCCTGCAGCGACCAGACCGGCTACGTGAGCCATGTCGACGAACAGGTAGGCGCCTACTTTGTCAGCGATTGCGCGGAAACGCGGGAAGTCGAGGATCTGCGAGTAGGCAGAGAAGCCGGCCACGATCATTTTCGGCTTGTGCTCAACCGCCAGGCGCTCGACTTCGTCGTAGTCGATCAGGCCGTTGGCGTCGATGCCGTACTGGATGGCGTTGTACAGCTTGCCCGAGGACGAAACGCTGGCGCCGTGGGTCAAGTGACCGCCGTGGGCCAGGCTCATGCCCAGGATGGTGTCGCCAGCCGACAGCAGGGCCAGGTAGACAGCGCTGTTGGCCTGGGAACCGGCGTGAGGCTGAACGTTGGCGTAATCGGCGCCGAACAGCTCTTTTGCACGGTCGATGGCCAGTTGCTCAACCACGTCGACGTATTCGCAGCCGCCGTAGTAACGCTTGCCTGGATAACCTTCGGCGTACTTGTTGGTCAGTACCGAGCCTTGAGCTTCCATGACCGCTGGGCTGGTGTAGTTTTCCGAAGCGATCAGCTCAATGTGTTCTTCCTGGCGCTGAGCTTCTTGCTCCATGGCGGCAAAAAGGTCGGCGTCGAACTTGGCAAGTGTCAAATCACGGCTGAACATGGCGGTCCTCAAGGATCGGGGGGGCAGAAAAGGAGGGCATTCTAACTCAATGGGTTTTATCTGGCATATGAAAGCGATTCACGGCACAGATGATTCAAATTGAAAGGCGGCTCAAGCGGGTTCGGGCAGCCCGGAGCTTTGGCCCGAGGGCTCTTGCGAGAGGTCGTCGGGTGAGATCGGGCGGGCGGTGAGCCTGCCGGTTGACGCTTGGTCTGCGCTGGTTTGCCCTGTTCAACGCATTAAGGTAGCTTTGCCGGTTACGCGGGGCAGTGGGGGCATTCTCAATGAGTTTCCACGCCCAAGCGGGGGGAACTCATTGAGAACACCCTCCGGAGCTCCTACACTCAGGCTTTTTCTGCGAGCAGCGATTGATCACCATCAATCGCTGACTTACTGCTATGGCCTGACCCGGGCAGCGCTCGCGCCTTATTCACCAGTCACTGACGCTAGGTTCTCCATGGCTCAATACGTATTCACCATGCATCGGCTGAGCAAAGTTGTTCCGCCGAAGCGGGAAATCCTGAAAAACATCTCCCTGTCATTTTTCCCGGGCGCCAAAATCGGCGTCCTCGGCCTGAACGGCTCGGGTAAATCAACCCTGTTGAAGATCATGGCTGGCGTCGACACCGAGTTCGACGGCGAAGCCCGCCCGATGCCGGACTTGAACATCGGCTACTTGCCGCAAGAGCCGCAGCTGGACCCAACCAAAACCGTACGCGAAGTGGTGGAAGAAGCCGTTAGCGTGATCAAGGACGCTCAAGCGCGTCTGGACCAGGTTTACGCCGAATACGCCGACCCGGATGCCGACTTCGACAAGCTGGCGGCAGAACAGGCCAAGCTGGAATCGATCCTGCAGGCAAGCGACGGGCACAACCTGGAGCGCCAGCTCGAAGTCGCGGCCGATGCGCTGCGTCTGCCGGCCTGGGATGCCAAGGTTGAACACCTGTCGGGTGGTGAGAAGCGTCGTGTGGCCTTGTGCCGCCTGCTGCTGTCGGCCCCGGACATGCTGTTGCTCGACGAACCGACCAACCACCTGGACGCCGATTCCGTCGCCTGGCTGGAGCACTTCCTGCACGACTTCCCGGGTACCGTGGTTGCGATTACGCACGACCGTTACTTCCTGGATAACGTCGCGGGCTGGATTCTGGAACTCGACCGCGGTGCGGGTATTCCTTACGAGGGCAACTATTCGGGTTGGCTGGAAGCCAAGTCCGATCGTCTGGCCGCCGAGTCCAAGCAGCAGTCGGCCCATGAAAAGGCCATGAAAGACGAGCTGGAATGGGTTCGCAAGGGTGCCAAGGCGCGTCAGTCCAAATCCAAGGCCCGTCTGCAACGCTTCGAAGAACTGCAATCGCAGGAATTCCAGAAGCGCAGCGAAACCAACGAAATCTACATCCCGGCCGGTCCGCGCCTGGGTGATAAGGTTATCGAGTTCAAGAACGTGTCCAAGGGTTATGGCGATCGCGTGCTGATCGACAACCTGTCGTTCGCCATGCCTAAAGGCGCGATCGTGGGCGTGATCGGTGGTAACGGTGCCGGTAAATCCACTCTGTTCCGCATGCTGATGGGCAAGGAGCAACCGGATTCGGGCAGCATCGAAATCGGTGAAACCGTGCAACTGGCATGCGTGGACCAGAGCCGTGACGACCTGGATGGCAGCAAGACGGTATTCCAGGCAATTTCTGATGGTTCCGATGTCATTCGCATCGGCAACTATGAAATCCCGTCGCGTACCTACGTGGGCCGCTTCAACTTCAAAGGTGGCGACCAGCAGAAGTTCGTCAAGGACCTGTCCGGTGGTGAGCGGGGTCGCCTGCACCTGGCCCTGACCTTGAAAGAGGGCGCCAACGTGCTGCTGCTCGACGAACCGTCCAACGACCTTGACGTTGAGACCTTGCGTTCGCTCGAAGAGGCGCTGCTGGACTTCCCTGGCGCTGCCATTGTGATCTCTCACGATCGGTGGTTCCTGGACCGTGTCGCGACTCACATCCTGGCGTACGAAGACGACTCGCAAGCGGTCTTCTTTGAAGGCAACTACACCGAGTACGAAGCCGACCGTAAAAAACGCCTCGGCGAAGCGGCTAACCAGCCGCACCGTGTGCGTCACAAAAAACTGGCCCAGTAAGGCCGGTAAGCAGCAAAAAAACGGAGCCTTCGGGCTCCGTTTTTTGTTGGGCGCAGGTTTTTGGCTGCGCTCTTGATGGTGCAAAACTGGGTACAAAAATCACTTTTATGGTGCGCAAAGCATCTGCAAATCGACTCAATTTATATATAAGCACCATTTAAATTCATAACTGCGACATTTTGCGCTGTCGCGGTGCGACATGAATTGATAGAGTTCTGGCCAATCTCCGTTTAACGACAACAAATTTGCCGAGACTTCCCCATGATCGAATCCGTCGACCAGTTCCTATCCCGCCTGAAAAAACGCGACCCGGACCAGCCTGAATTCCACCAGGCCGTGGAAGAAGTATTGCGTAGTCTTTGGCCCTTTCTTGAGGCCAATCCGCATTATCTGAACTCAGGGGTTCTTGAGCGTATCTGTGAACCTGAGCGTGCGATTGTGTTCCGCGTGTCGTGGGTCGATGACGAAGGGAAAGTGCGGGTCAACCGCGGTTTCCGGATCCAGATGAACAGCGCCATTGGCCCTTACAAGGGCGGGCTGCGTTTCCATCCGTCAGTGAACCTGGGTGTGCTGAAGTTCCTGGCTTTTGAGCAAACCTTCAAGAACTCCCTGACCTCGTTGCCTATGGGCGGCGGCAAAGGTGGTTCGGACTTCAATCCCAAGGGCAAGAGCGACGCAGAGGTCATGCGTTTCTGCCAGGCCTTCATGAGCGAGCTGTATCGTCACATCGGTTCTGACGTCGACGTGCCTGCGGGCGATATCGGTGTTGGCGCACGGGAAATCGGCTTCATGTTTGGTCAGTACAAGCGTCTGAGCAATCAGTTCACGTCAGTGTTGACCGGCAAGGGCATGAGCTACGGCGGCAGCCTGATTCGTCCGGAAGCCACCGGGTTCGGGTGCGTGTACTTCGCTCAGGAAATGCTCAAGCGCAGCGGCCAGCGCATTGATGGCAAGCGCGTGGCCATTTCGGGCTCGGGCAATGTGGCGCAATACGCGGCTCGCAAGGTCATGGACCTGGGCGCCAAGGTGATTTCGCTGTCGGACTCCGAAGGCACGTTGTATTGCGAAGCGGGGTTGAACGAAGAGCAATGGCTGGCGCTGATGGACCTGAAAAACGTCAAGCGTGGCCGTATCAGCCAGTTGGCCGAGCAGTTTGGCCTGGAGTTTTTGGCCGGTCAGCACCCATGGAACCTGGCGTGTGACATCGCCCTGCCGTGCGCCACTCAGAACGAGCTGGATGCCGAGGCCGCGCGTACGCTGCTGAGCAATGGCTGCGTGTGCGTAGCCGAAGGCGCGAATATGCCGACCACCCTTGAGGCAGTCGATCTGTTTATCGAGGCTGGCATTCTGTTTGCCCCGGGCAAGGCGTCCAATGCCGGTGGCGTTGCGGTGAGCGGCCTGGAAATGTCGCAAAACGCCATGCGCCTGTTGTGGACCGCAGGTGAAGTCGACAGCAAGTTGCACAACATCATGCAGTCGATCCACCACGCGTGCGTGCATTACGGCGAAGAAAACGGTCGGGTCAACTATGTAAAAGGCGCCAATATCGCGGGCTTCGTCAAAGTGGCTGATGCGATGCTGGCTCAGGGTGTGGTTTAAGCCGGCTCAATCCTGATGATTTCGACCTGCTGGTCCCCGGCAGGTCGTACCCACAGCACTTCGTCGCCCGGTTGCGCACCCAGCAGTGCGCGACCCAAGGGCGAGCCCCAATTGATCAGCCCGCGGGCCGCATCGGCCTGATCTTCACCCACCAGCTGCACCCGCTGTTCATGGCCCTGGTCATCGGCATAGGTCACCCAACTCCCAATCTGCACGGTCTGCGTCGAGGACGCCGGGGCGACTTCGTGGGCGCTTTTCAGGCGTTGATTGAAATAACGCAAGTCGCGCTCGAGGTCGGCTAAGCGCTGTTTGTCGGCAGCATCCTGGCGGGCAGACTCTTCGCTGTGCAGACGCTGCAGCTCACGCACTCGGGCTTGCAACTGCGCCAGACCACTGGCGGTGACATAGTTGGGCTGGTCACTGACCTGTCGCTCAATGGGGGCATTGGCCTGGTCAGCGGCATTGTCTTCGTTCACAAACGCGCGGCTCATGGCAGCAACTCCATAGGATCCATAGGATTGAGAGCCTGTTCAGGGCGCGGCGTTCAGATTATTTGGCGCGATAGGCTCGGCCGGCGTCCTGATCTTTTTCGTGCTGCCAGTCACGTTCGCGCTGATCCAGGTGCCGTTCCTGATAGTCATTGAGCTCTTCGCTCTCACGCAGGGACTTGCACTGGCGGAAGCCATCCTCCCAACCTTGTGCGTAAGTGGGATCCTTGAGGTAGCGCGGGACATCTTTCTTGAATTCGCCGCTGATGACGCCGGCGGCTTGTCGGCCGCTACTGCATCCCGCATCAAAGCCGTCGGCGTAGGCGGGAGGATAGCCGTTGGCCAGCAGTGTTTCGTGGGTGGACTGACACCCGGTGAGCGCAATCAGCGTTACCAGCAACATCCTGACTTGCCACATAAACACCTCCCGCACCGTCAGACGGCCTGTGAAATGAGCTTAGGTGTGGACCTGTGAAACTTCTGTCAGAACCCTGTAGAAATGGCGCGCATAGTGCTCTGCACCCGCCCTGTCAGTTCAGCCGGCTTGATCGGCCTGCAACGCGGAATGCTCGGCCAGTTCCTGCTGGATGAAAGCCGCGATCATGGCGCGGTAGACGCTTTCGGTGACGCCCGCATTGGCCCCCAGTTCTTGTGCCAATGACCTCACCTTGGCAATGACCTGCTCAACCCGCTGCGGGGCTTTCACGGCTTCGCTGTCTTTTTTGAAGCCTGCGGCTTGCGAGACGTAAGCGCCACGCTCGGCGATCAGGCTGACGATTTTGCGATCAAGCCCGTCGATGTGCTCACGGACTTGCTCAAGGGATGTGCAGTTAACGGCCATGTTCTGACAACTCCATTTAATAGTGATACCACTTCAGTTCCAGCATCACCTCGTTGACCGGGGATGCAAAGTGGCTGAATGCCCGTTCTGCGCTCACTCGTAGACCCAGGTTTCGCGAGATTTCCCACTGCTGATTCAAACTGATACTGCGCCGGATTTCACCGTTGGCGAAATAGTCGCCCTTGGCTTCCAGGCTCAAGTTACCCACAGGGTTGCGCCACAGCAGGCCGGTGTTGAAGCCGGCAGCCGGGGACACAAAGGCGGCGAAGTCATTGTTGTGCTCCACGCGCAGGGTTCCCAAGGCAAAACCCAGCAGGTTTTCGCCCAACTGCCAGGTTCCACCTGCGCCGCCGTTGACGTGGGTGACGAGTGTTTCATCGCCATGCTTGCCCAGTACGCGCTCCAGGCCGCCTCCCACTTGCCATGACCAGGGTTTGAGCAAGTCGTTGCGCGGGGTCAACGAGCGGATGTTGGCCAGATCAAGCTGCTGAACTTGCCAATGATTACCTTCGTACTGGCGAAGTTTGAGCTGCAGGATTTCAATTTGTGCGCCCAGCGGGAAGCCCGGGCTGTTGTCGTTCAGGTCGTGGTAGGCCATGCGCAGGCCGTACTCGGCAAACGCCGTATCGTCACGGCTGCCGGCGCCCAGTTGCCAGGTGCGGGACTCGTGGCCGTTTTCCGGGAGTTCGGGCTGTTCGACCTGTAATTCGGGCGCAGGGTTCTGGTTGATCGCCCGCAGCAGTTCAAAGCTGCGTTGTGAGCGTGACGTATCGCGCTCAAGGCCATTGGCCCGATAGCGCTCAAGACGATAAGCAGCATCGATGATCAACGCCTGGCGGTCTTTGGGCAGCGCCTTGAACGTCGGGTTTTGCAATTGGGTTTGATCCGCGCTGACCTGCAAGACCCATTGTTGTTCTTCAGGATCCAGTGCTTTGGCACGATCCAGCAGTTCGCGTTCGCGCGAAGGGCGGTACTCGATGCTTTCGACAAGGCCGGCTTCCTTGACCGCTTTGACAGTGTCGGTAGGAATGGCGGTCAACGGGAACTGGCTGGTCAGTTGCAAGCCGGGGCGTGCTACTTGCAGCAGTTCGAGCAGGCGATACGAGCAGTTTTCGTCGAAGAAAAAATAGTCGAACTTGATCTGCTTCAACTCCCACACATGCTCGACCATGCGCCGGGTTTCTTCGGGGGTCAGATTCAGCCTGTATTCCCAGAGGTCGCGGTTCTCGAGGCTGCGGTACTCCGAGAGCTTCTCCTGATAGGGCACCAGGGCGAACAGACCGGGATACCCGCCTGCCAAGCCTTTCCAGGCGTACAGGATGCTGTTGTCGGAACCTTCGATATAGGCTCCGAAGTTGATCGCGTAGCTGAGCAGGGAGGTCTTGTTGCTTTGTACGTCGGCCTGATCGATGCGCAATAACGTATGGCCAAACATTGACGACGGGCTATTGAGATAGGCCGCCGGGAAAATCATCACCGTACTGTGGGGCGCCACATCCTTGAACCATTGGCTGAACTCTGCGCATTCGGCCTTGGGCAGGCCGGTCAGGTTCAACTGATCCTTGAGCCAGCGGGTGCGGGCCGGGTAGACGCATTGCGGGTGTTTGTCCCCAAGGCTCAGGGGTGAATACAACGCGTCGACCGTGGCACGCAATTCGGCATCCGGGTGATGAGCGCCGTCGGGGGCAAGAAAGAATTTGTCATCGCTGACATAGCTGCGCCAGCCGCCCAGCTTGCCGGCCTCGTAATGCCCGAGAGAGATCCAGAAAGGATCATTGGCCAACTGCTGCAAACGATGATTGTCGATTTGAGGTGCGGCATACAGCGGGGTACAGGCACAGAGCGCCAGGTAGGCAAGGCGTTTGAGCATGGTGGGCAACTGTTGTCAGACAATGGAGATGAAGCTCGAGAATACCCGCTCCCGGAGGAGCGGGCAGGTCTCATTTACGCAGCGGTGGCGTACTTGGCCAGGCGAGCATCGCCTTTGAGGATAGCCAGTGTGTTGGCATGCACATCTTCAGCCGTTACATCGGCCTTGCTGAAGATTTGCTGGAAGTGCTCATGGGTGACCGCGGCGAAATGAGCACGGTCTTCAGGGGCGACACCCAGCACAACAGCGTAGGTGGTCAGTGCTTCGCCATTGCCTTTGGCCATGTCTTCGGACAGTTCGTTGATCATGCCATTCATGGCAATCCACGATTTGCCGCCGTAGGTCAGTGCGTCCTTGGTGGTGCAACCGTTGGTGCCTGAAGTCATACCGAAGGTAGCGTTGCCGGACGTGCCGTTGGTGGTCGAAGCCAGGAAGTGGGCAGGGGTTCCGCGCTGGCCGTCAAACAGCATGTTGCCCCAACCGCAGTTCGGGCCACCTGGTGCTTGCGCCATGGCATTGAGGGAAACAACAGTAAAGAGAGTACCGAGAAGAATCCGTTTCATAAGCTGTGTTCTCTATGTGTATGCAACCAATGGACAAGGGTGTCTGGCCTTACCGCGCCAGTACGGGCCAGTTATCACTTCCAGCCGCGTAACAAGTAGGAGTCTAGGCACGATCGGCGGGTTCCGTGTTTTTTTGTAAAACATTCATCAAACGAAGTCTTTTTTGGCCCGTAAATGCGGGGCTCTGGCTTTTCACGTGTTGTGCGCCTTGCCAGTGGTATACGGCCAGCGCCAGAATGCTGCCATCTGCCCCGCCCGATGTAAGGAAGCCCGATGCCTGATTCTGTTGCTGCCAGCTTGCGTCTAGCGCCTGACGCGCTAACCCGTCCGTTCTCCGCTGAACAGTTCAGCTTCTCTACCACCAATGATTTGGAACCCTTTCGCGGCATTCTCGGCCAGGAACGTGCGGTCGAAGCCTTGCAGTTCGGCGTGGCCATGCCGCGTCCGGGTTACAACGTATTTGTCATGGGCGAGCCGGGTACGGGTCGCTTTTCGTTCGTCAAACGCTACCTCAAGGCGGAAGGCAAGCGCCTGACGTCGCCGAGCGACTGGGTCTATGTCAATAATTTCGATGAGCCTCGCGAGCCGCGTGCCCTGGAACTGCCCGCCAGTTCAGCGGGCGCTTTTATCGGCGACATCAATGGCCTGATCGATAATCTGCTGGCGACCTTTCCTGCCGTGTTTGAACACCCGACGTATCAACAGCGTAAAAGCGCCATCGATCGAGGTTTCAATCAACGTTACGACCGCGCCCTGGATGTGATCGAGCGTTTGGCCCTGGAAAAAGGCGTTGCGCTCTACCGCGACAGCAGCAACGTGGCCTTCACCCCCATGAGTGATGGCAAGGCGCTGGATGAAGCCGAGTTCTCGCAACTGCCCGAGGAAGAGCGTGAGCGCTTCCATGAGGATATTTCAGCGCTTGAAGAGCGCCTGAACGAAGAGCTGGCCAGCTTGCCGCAGTGGAAGCGCGAGTCAAACAATCAGCTGCGCCAGTTGAACGAAGAAACCATCACGCTGGCTTTGCAACCGTTGCTGGCGCCGTTGTCGAACAAGTACGCCGAAAATGCTGCGGTGTGCGGTTACTTGCAGGCGATGCAGGTCTACTTGCTGAAAACCGTGGTCGAGCAACTGGTTGAAGACAGCAAGACCGATGCCCAGGCGCGCAAGTTGCTCGAAGAGCAATACCTGCCAAGCCTGGTGGTTGGCCAGCCCATGAGTGGGGGCGCGCCGGTCGTTTTCGAACCGCATCCGACCTACGACAACCTGTTTGGCCGTATTGAGTACAGCACTGATCAAGGCGCGCTCTACACCACGTATCGTCAGCTGCGTCCCGGCGCCTTGCACCGCGCCAATGGCGGCTTTTTGATTCTTGAAGCCGAAAAGATGCTGAGCGAGCCTTTCGTATGGGACGCCCTTAAGCGCGCCCTGCAATCGCGAAAACTGAAAATGGAGTCGCCGCTCGGTGAAATGGGCCGACTGGCCACCGTGACACTGAGCCCGGAAATGATCCCGCTGCAGGTGAAGGTGGTCATCATCGGTGCGCGTCAGTTGTATTACACGCTGCAAGACCTGGATCCGGATTTCCAGGAGATGTTCCGGGTGCTGGTGGACTTCGATGAAGACATCCCGATGGTCGATGAAAGCCTCGAGCAGTTCGCTCAGTTGCTGACCACACGCACCTGCGAAGAAGGCATGGCACCGTTGACCGCTGACGCCGTTGCGCGTCTGGCGACCTACAGTGCACGTCTGGCCGAGCATCAGGGGCGTTTATCGGCGCGTATCGGTGACTTGTTCCAGCTGGTCAGTGAAGCCGACTTCATTCGCCATCTGGCCAACGATGAGATGACCGACGCCGGGCACATCGAGCGCGCCCTCAAGGCCAAGGCTACGCGGACCGGACGCGTGTCGGCGCGGATTCTCGACGACATGCTGGCCGGCATCATCCTGATTGATACCGACGGTGCAGCGGTGGGCAAATGCAACGGCCTGACCGTGCTGGAAGTCGGCGATTCGGCGTTCGGTGTACCGGCGCGGATCTCGGCCACGGTGTACCCGGGCGGCAGCGGTATTGTCGACATTGAACGTGAGGTCAACCTCGGGCAGCCGATTCACTCCAAGGGCGTGATGATCCTGACCGGGTACCTGGGCAGCCGTTACGCCCAGGAGTTTCCGTTGGCGATTTCGGCCAGCATCGCGCTGGAGCAATCGTACGGTTACGTCGATGGCGACAGCGCATCGCTGGGCGAGGCCTGTACGCTGATTTCGGCGCTGTCGAAAACACCGCTCAAGCAATGCTTTGCAATCACCGGCTCGATCAACCAGTTTGGCGAAGTCCAGGCCGTAGGCGGGGTCAACGAAAAAATCGAAGGCTTCTTCCGGCTGTGCGAAGCACGAGGTCTTACAGGCGAGCAGGGTGCAATCATCCCGCAAGCCAACGTGGCGACCTTGATGCTTGACGAAAAAGTGCTGCAGGCGGTGCGGGCGGGCAAGTTTCATGTGTACGCCGTACGCCAGGCAGACGAAGCCTTGAGCCTGCTGGTCGGTGAACCTGCCGGTGAACCGGATGCTGAAGGCCAGTTCCCTGAGGGCAGCGTCAATGCCCGGGTGGTGGAACGACTGCGAGTGATTGCCGAAATGATCAGCGACGACGACCTCAAGGAAGCAGAGAAAGAGCTGGCTGCCGAGGCCCTGGCCGCGGCAAAACCAGCGTAACGCTAACGTGACTGTTTGTAGCAGTGGTCGAGCTGAGCGACGTAGCCTCGTTCTACTCGTCACCTGCTACAGGTTCGAGGGCATCCTGTAGCAGCCGTCGTAAAACATGGCGTTGTCAGAAAATTCTTCTATTCTCAGCTCAAGGACATCCACTGTCGTCACTGGAACGATACAGCCCGCAGTGTGGCTGAAGACAGGATCTAGAGGGTCGCCGCCATGTCGCGCAACCTTTCTCTTACCCGGCAGTGCCTGGGCCTGGTGACGCGAATTGAATGCAGCATTCGCCCGCTGGCAGGCAACACGGGGATGTGGACGCTGCTTTTCGCAGCAGGACTGGCCGGTGAGCAACCGACTACGATCAAGTCTCAAGGCCCTTTTCCTGGCCCGTTCGTGGCTGAAACCATTCTCGATTCGATTGTTGAAAACCTGACATTGCACGGCTATCAGTTGGCGGACGACCCGCAAATCTGGTGCCTGCATGTGCAGGCCCAGTTGCGGCAGCTCAACAGCGGGCGTTGCCGCGCCTCGCGTTAATCAGCAGGGACCTTGTCCAGCTTGACCTCGAAGCCGTATTGAACAGGCGTCAGGTCAGTGCGTGTGTAGCTTTCAAACTGAGTCGGCTGGCCATAAAAGTAATGCACATCGAACAGGGGCGGCCCGTGTGGCTCAGCGCTGTGGCTTACGGCGAGGGCTTCCTTCAGGTAGTTGCCGGTGGCGTCTTTTGCATAAAAACGCCAGGCCTCGGAAGGGAATAGCGTCTGGTCAACCACCAGTGCATTGCCTTTGAGCTCAAGGCCCTTGGGTAGATGGGCTACCTCCAGCGTTTTTTTATCAATGGCAGCGATATACATGGGCATTGAGCCGACCGCATACGCCGGTGTTTCCGGGAACAGATTGAGGTCGTAAGTGATCACCCCGGTTTCCGGATCGATATCAAAGGCCTCCGCAGGCAACTCCAGAGGTTCGCTGCGCGTGCCGTTTTCATCTTCGGCGAAGAAGGTGACAGGCGCGATGGATGTTTCAGGCAGTGTTCCGAGCAGTTCGTCATTGAACGTAGCGGGATGGGTGAACTCAAGCGTGGCGGCGCTGGCATCCTCGACCGACTGGATGATCACCACCTGCCGTTTCAGGTGCTCGGGGTCCAGAGCGGCATCTTTCAGGTAGTTGGCGGCCTGATCGTCGTACACCACCACAGGGATCGGCAACAGCCCAATCTCTTTCCCTGTCATTGCTTTGTCGAGTCGGTGTACGGGCAGCTTAAGCGCCTTGCGGGTGATGTCAGCCCTGGAAAAATCGAGCACGCTGACGTCGAGCTGTTCGATGGCACCTTTGAAATACACCTTGCTGTACTGCCCCGGGTGCTTGCGTTCAAACGCCTGTTGTTCGTCATCCAGTTGCTGAGCGAAGGTGGCGCTCCATTCGGTCTGTTTGAGCATCCGGGCCAGTTGCTGCTGATAAAACGCAAGTTGTTCGGCGTTCTGGTTGATAGCACCTGCGCGCGACAGGAACTGTCCGGAAGTGTCGCGCGCCTGGATGATCAGAGGGTCAAGCGGCAGATCGCGCACTTGCTCGGCCACTGGTGCGCTGTTGGCGATCTCGACTTCCGCAAAGTTGTTACCCAGTGCGAGCAAGGTCACGCTGATCGTGCCTTCTGTGCGGGTATGGCCCACGTCGTTGGCGGTCAGGTTGAAATGGACCACGTTAGCCGGTGCCACCACCTCGACGGTACCCTGCAGCATCACGGGCTGAGGCTGCTGGCTGTTCTGGATTTCTACCCCGTCGGTAAAGGGGTAGGCGATGGTCAGGTCATCCGGATTGCTCACGTTGGCGCTGGAGGGGCTGAGCTGTATGCCTGGATCGGTTTCAGACCACTCGTTCTGAAAGGGCACCACTTGTTGATTGCTCAGGGTTACGGACTGCCATTCCAGGGTATGGGGGAATGGAAACTCGGAAGCGCTGCTGGAGGAAAATGGGAAGACGGGCTCTAGATCGGTCAGATAATCGGAGCTGTTGTTTCTGCGCAGGATAAACAGGCCGTTGATATAGGTATCGCTCAGGGCCTGGCTGTCGGGGTAATGCTTGAGCAATGCAAGGTCATCCTCGCCGTATTCGGTCTGGATCGGCATGTCTTGCAATTTTAGGCGCGCACGCTCCAGCAATAACAGTGAGCCCCCCAACTCGGCGACGGCATCTTTCAGTTGCGGATCCTGAAGGGTGTCGAGGCTCTTTTCGAACGCTGCGGTCCTTTCTTCCAGGCTGGCCTGCGGGTGTTTGTCGTCGGGGGAGCAGCCGCTCGTGACGAGCAGAGCCATTGAAATCCCGAGACACGCCAAGGGGAGACGCAGATCCATTGTTGAGTTTTCCTGTCCGTAAGCGGTGCTGAGAAAGAGGACACTAGCAGAAAATGTTTTTACCGGCTGTTTCCAAGACTTTCTCTATGCGGTTTTCTCACTGATATACTCGCGCCCATTTTTATACGTCCTGTGAGATTCAATGGAACGCTTTATCGAAAACGCAATGTATGCCTCGCGCTGGATTTTGGCGCCCATCTACTTCGGGCTATCGCTGGGCCTGCTGGCGCTGGCGTTGAAGTTCTTTCAGGAAGTGTTTCACGTTATCCCCAACGTGTTTGCATTAACCGAGTCGGACTTGATTCTGGTCATTCTGTCGCTGATCGACATGGCGCTGGTGGGCGGTTTGCTGGTCATGGTGATGATTTCAGGCTACGAGAACTTCGTCTCGCAACTGGATATCGATGAGCACAAAGAGAAGCTCAGCTGGTTGGGCACCATGGACTCCACGTCGCTGAAAATGAAAGTGGCGGCGTCGATTGTGGCCATCTCCTCAATCCATCTGCTGCGGGTCTTCATGGATGCACGCAACATCGAGACCGAGTACCTGATGTGGTACGTGATCATTCATATGACTTTTGTGGTGTCCGCGTTTGCGATGGGTTACCTGGACAAGCTGACCAAGCACTGATGCATCTACAGGGCGGCGTGTACACGATCCCGGGCTGCGAAGGCTTTGGGGGCTGTGGTAGTCTGCTCGCCCTTTTTTGGTTCAGGGTGTTCGGGGCTGGCGGTTGAAAGACGGCTTTTCCTGGATACCCCACAGCGGAGCAGTGTTATGTCCGAAGTAAATCTGTCGACCGACGAAACCCGTGTCAGCTACGGCATTGGCCGCCAGCTGGGTGACCAGCTGCGCGACAACCCGCCACCGGGCGTGAGCCTGGATGCAATCCTGGCCGGCCTGACTGACGCTTTCGCAGGTCAGCCGAGCCGTGTAGGTCAGGAAGAGCTGTCTGCCAGCTTCAAAGTGATCCGCGAGATCATGCAAGCTGAAGCCGCCGCCAAAGCAGAAGCTGCTGCAGGTGAAGGCAAGGCTTTCCTGGCCGAAAACGCCAAGAAAGACGGCATCACCACTCTGGCTTCGGGCCTGCAATTTGAAGTGGTTACTGCGGGCGAAGGCGCCAAGCCATCCCGTGAGGACACTGTACGTGTTCACTACCACGGCACCCTGATCGACGGTTCTGTCTTTGACAGCTCCTACGATCGTGGCCAGCCTGCCGAATTCCCGGTTGGTGGCGTGATCGCTGGCTGGACCGAAGCCCTGCAACTGATGAATGCCGGCAGCAAATGGCGCATCTACGTGCCGAGCGAACTGGCTTACGGCGCTCAAGGCGTTGGCAGCATTGCTCCGCACAGCGTGCTGGTGTTCGACGTTGAGCTGCTGGACGTTCTGTAAGAACGCAGCGCTTTAACGGTGGTCGCGGGTGTACTGGCGATGGGGGCGACATGAAGTCGTCTGCATCGCCAGGCCCGCTTCCCTGAAGGGAGCTTCATAGTTCTATTTTGGCGTGATGCTCGTGAGTGTCAGTGGTGCCGACGGGGCGCAATGCCCGGGCATAGCAAAACAGAAACAAATTGCGCACCAGCTCCTTGAGCACCAACGGTTCGCTTGAGTTAAGTCCCGAAAAATCCAGATCCCCCTGATCCTGTAGCTCGTTGAGGGCTTCTTCTTCCAGTACTGCGCAGACTTCTCCGGTTTCCCGATGGAGGATTCGCAGATAGGGATGTGGACGGTCCAGCCAGGCATCAATTAAATAAGTCATGGTCGTCATCTCCTTGATGAATATCAATGAGAATAATTCTTATTCAATTAATAGCAAGTGCCTATTGGCAGATTTCCGGTTTTTCCGCGCAAGAGCTGCTGCAGGTCAAGAGGGCTGGCTTTTTGAGATCGCGGAGGCAATTTGGCGGGAGCGTAGCGGGGGGAGGCGAGCAGTACAGCACCTTCCTACGCCGGGCGCAGGAAGGAATGCAGCAGAATCAGACCTTGCGGACGAACTCGGACTTGAGCTTCATCGGGCCGATACCGTCGATTTTGCAGTCGATATCGTGGTCGCCATCACACAGGCGAATGTTTTTGACCTTGGTACCCACTTTGACCACCAGTGAAGTGCCTTTGATTTTCAGGTCCTTGATCACGGTGATGGTGTCGCCGTCGACCAGAACATTGCCTGCAGAGTCTTTGTAGACTTTGACGTCAGTGTCGACTTCAGCGTCGCCGCTGGCGGACCACTCATGGGCGCATTCCGGACAGATCAGCTGAGTGCCGTCTTCGTAGGTGTACTCGGAATTGCATTTTGGGCAGGGTGGCAACGTGCTCACTAAAGCTCCTTAAGGGGCAGGATGGCTAAAGGCGCGTATTGTATAGGGTTTTAGCGGGAAGGGGGGGATTCGCGGTTGTGGCCGACCCGTAGCCGCTGCCGGGGTACGAGGCTGCGTCCGGCGGCGAAGCCGCCGCAGGGTCAGATATCGCGGTGTATCAGATACACCGCATGCTCAGGGTTGACGACCGCTTCATGGCCGAACGCAGCCTTCGGCAGCGGCTACAGGTCGTGTGCAAACTCAGTGCGTACGGGCCACTGCAAATTCGCTCAGCTCGACCAGTGCATCGCGGTACTGGCTCGGTGGCAGCGTTTCCAGGCATTCAATTGCGCGGGCTACGTAATCCCGGGCCAACTGGGCGGTGTAATCCAGGGCGCCGGAAGATTCCACGGCGTCGCGAATGCTTTCGAGGTCTTCAATGCCGCCTTTCTGGATGGCTTTGCGTACCAGGGCTGCTTGTTCCGGAGTGCCTTCGCGCATGGTGTAGATCAGTGGCAGTGTCGGTTTGCCTTCTGCCAGATCGTCACCGACGTTCTTGCCCAGGGTTTCGGCGTCGCCGCGGTAGTCGAGCAGGTCGTCCACCAGCTGGAAAGCCACACCCAGGTGATCGCCAAAGGTGCGCAAGGCTTCGCTCTGCTGCGCAGTTGCGCCAGCCAGGGCAGCCGCACTGTGGGTCGAAGCCTCGAAAAGCATCGCGGTTTTGCCGCGAATCACTTCCATGTAGGTTTCTTCAGTAGTGCTGGCGTCACGAACCTTGGACAGCTGCAGTACTTCACCTTCCGCAATGATGCGAGTGGCTTGCGACAGGATTTTCATCACTGGCATCGAGCCTAGCTCAACCATCATCTCGAATGAGCGCGAGTACAGGAAGTCGCCGACCAGTACGCTTGGCGCGTTGCCCCACGTGGCGTTAGCGGTTTTACGGCCACGGCGCATGCCCGACATGTCGACCACGTCATCGTGCAGCAGGGTGGCGGTATGCAGGAACTCAATGGTCGCGGCGAGCAGACGCATATCGTCGCCTTCGCGGCCCAGGGCCTTACCACACAGCAACACTAATAAAGGACGAAGACGCTTGCCGCCGGCCGAGGTGATGTAGTCGCCGATTTTTGAAACCAGCGGTACGCGGGAAGTCAGCTGCTTCTTGATGATGCAGTCTACGGCGCTAAAATCGTCCGCCACCGCGTGGTAGAAAGCTTGGGGTTGCATCAGCGACAGGTGCTCCAGAAGGGTTGCGCGGCATGCTAGGTCGGGGGGCTGGGCCTGTCAAGGCGAGATGGACGGCCCCTTGCAACCCTGACTTGCCTTGCGTACAATCGCGCACCCTGAACTTCCTGGGCAGCACCTGCCTTACGCAATTGCACTTGGGCCGTTCCAGCCCCATGCAGCCATGCCAGCCAATACCTTTACCTATAAAGCGCTGGGTGAGCAGGATTATCGGAGAAATACCATGTACGCAGTAATCGTTACCGGTGGTAAGCAGTACAAAGTAGCACCAGGTGAATACCTGAAGATCGAGAAACTGGAAATCGCTACTGGCGAATCCGTTACTTTTGATCGCGTTTTGTTGGTTGGCAATGGCGATGACGTAAACATCGGCGCACCAGTTGTTCCTGGCGCTACCGTAGTGGCTGAAGTGATTTCCCAAGGTCGTCACGACAAGATCCGCATCATCAAGTTCCGTCGTCGTAAGCACCACATGAAGCGTATGGGCCACCGCCAGTGGTACACCGAGATCAAAATCACCGGTATTCAGGCTTAATTTCAGCCTAATTCCTCACTAGGAGAATTGACTCATGGCACACAAAAAAGCTGGTGGTAGTACCCGTAACGGTCGCGACTCAGAAGCCAAACGCCTTGGCGTTAAGATGTATGGCGGCCAGGCTATCATTCCGGGCAACATCATCGTGCGTCAGCGCGGCACCCAATTCCACGCTGGCTACGGCGTTGGTATGGGCAAAGATCACACCCTGTTCGCGAAAGTGGAAGGCGTGATCAAGTTCCAGGTTAAAGGCGCCTTCGGTCGTCGCTATGTAAGCATCGTTCCGAAGACTGCAGTCGTCGCGGCGTAATAGCTTGGTAGCTGGAAGAGCCCTGTCTTGCGACGGGGCTTTTTCGTTTGTGGGGTGAGTCTCTTGCAAAACTGTTTGTATGGGCTGCTGGCGCTGGATTTAACGGTCGTTGATTGAGGTCGCTGCGCTCATTTTTGCAAGAGTCTTATGTCTTAGTGTTTATCGGCTCGTCCTGATGACGAGAGGCGTTTTGTTATGAAGTTTGTTGATGAAGTATCGATCAAGGTAAAAGCTGGCGACGGTGGTAACGGTTGCATGAGTTTCCGTCGCGAGAAGTTCATCGAAAATGGTGGTCCGAACGGTGGTGATGGTGGTGATGGCGGCTCGATCTACATGGTCGCTGACGAAAACCTCAACACCCTGGTTGACTACCGGTACACCCGTCACTTCGACGCCCAGCGTGGCTCGAATGGTGGCAGCGCCGACTGTACGGGGCGCAAGGGTGAAGACATGGTGCTGCGCGTTCCGGTCGGAACGACGGTGATCGATGCCGGTACTCAGGAGATCATTGGTGACCTGACCAAGGCTGGCCAGCGTTTGCTGGTTGTGCATGGCGGCTGGCACGGTCTGGGTAACACCCGTTTCAAGTCTAGTACTAACCGGGCTCCACGCCAGACCACTCCGGGTAAGCCGGGTGAGCAGCGTGACCTGAAACTGGAATTGAAAGTACTGGCTGACGTGGGTCTGCTGGGCTTGCCGAATGCGGGCAAAAGCACCTTTATTCGCTCGGTGTCTGCAGCCAAGCCAAAAGTGGCGGATTATCCGTTCACTACCCTGGTGCCTAACCTGGGTGTGGTCAGTGTTGATCGCTGGAAAAGCTTTGTGATTGCCGATATTCCGGGCTTGATCGAAGGCGCTTCCGACGGTGCTGGTCTCGGGATTCGCTTCCTCAAGCACTTGGCGCGTACGCGTCTGTTGTTGCACCTCGTGGACATGGCTCCGGTTGAAGGCACTGAAAGTGCTGCAGATACCGCTGAAGTCATCGTGAATGAGCTGACCAAGTTCAGCCCGTCCCTGGCTGAGCGTGATCGCTGGTTGATCCTGAACAAATGCGACCAGTTGCCTCAGGAAGAGCATGATGCGCGGGTCAAGGAAGTGGTTGATCGCCTTGAGTGGACTGGCCCTGTGTATGTGATTTCGGCTATTGCCAAGATCGGTACAGAGAAGCTGTGTCACGACATCATGCGTTACCTGGAAGACCGTGCTGACCGTCTGGCCAATGACCCGGCTTACAAAGAAGAGCTGGCCGAGCTTGATCAGCGCATCGAAGACGAGGCGCGTGCGCAGTTGCAGGCGCTGGATGACAAGCGTGCCCTGCGTCGCAGTGGCGTGAAGAGCGTCCACGACATCGGTGAAGATGACTGGGACGAAGAAGATGTTGATGATGAAGATGGTCCGGAAATCATTTACGTCCGCGACTGATTCGTTGCAGTAAACTACAGCGCCGCTCACTAGAGCGGCGTTTTAGCATCTACGAAACGGTAATCAAAAATAATTCCATGGGTGGCGCTCGGTCGCGCCGTCCTCAGGCATAGGTTGGATGATGATGCGGAGCAAGGTGACGGGTGCGCGGCGCTGGGTCGTAAAGATCGGTAGCGCATTGCTGACAGCGGATGGTAAAGGCCTGGATCGCGCTGCGATGGGCGTTTGGGTCGAGCAGATGGTGGCCTTGCACGAGGCCGGCGTTGAGCTGGTGCTGGTGTCTTCGGGCGCGGTGGCGGCAGGCATGAGCCGCTTGGGCTGGACGGTACGACCGAGTGCCATGCATGAGCTGCAAGCCGCTGCGGCCATTGGTCAAATGGGATTGGTGCAGGCCTGGGAGTCGAGCTTTGCCGAACATTCTCGGCACACCGCGCAAATCTTGCTGACCCATGATGACCTGTCTGATCGCAAGCGTTACCTGAATGCCCGCAGCACCTTGCGTGCGCTGGTGGAGTTGGGCGTGATTCCGGTCATCAATGAAAATGACACGGTGGTCACTGACGAAATCCGTTTCGGTGATAACGATACGCTGGCAGCGCTGGTGGCCAATCTGGTCGAGGCGGATTTGCTGGTGATCCTGACTGACCGCGACGGCATGTTTGATGCTGATCCGCGCAATAACCCTGATGCGAAAATGATCTACGAGGCACGAGCCGACGATCCTGCGCTGGATGCGGTGGCGGGTGGCACCGGGGGAGCGCTCGGGCGTGGCGGTATGCAGACCAAGTTGCGTGCAGCGCGCCTGGCTGCGCGTTCAGGTGCTCATACGATTATTGTCGGTGGGCGCCTGGAGCGCGTACTGGATCGTCTCAAGGCGGGTGAGCGGCTAGGCACTTTGCTGTCTCCTGAGCGTGGCATGCTGGCGGCGCGCAAGCAGTGGCTGGCCGGTCATTTGCAAACCCGTGGCACGCTGGTGCTGGACGAGGGGGCTGTCGTTGCTTTGTCCAAAGGCAATAAAAGCTTGTTGCCGGTGGGGGTGAAGGCGGTTCAGGGTGGCTTCCGTCGCGGAGAGATGGTGGTGTGTGTGGCGCCGGACGGTAGGGAGATTGCTCGCGGCCTGGCCAACTACAGTGCCCAGGAAGCGCAAAAAATTATCGGGCAGTCGTCGGATGCGATTGTCGGTCTGTTGGGTTATATGGCGGAGCCTGAGCTGGTTCACCGCGATAATCTGATTCTGGTTTGATATTGAGGTGGTCATGCGGTTGATTAAAAGCGTGTTGGGCCTGGTATTGGCAATCCCGTTGCTGGCGTCGGCTGAAGAGATCGGCACGGTGTCGACCGTTTTCAAGTTTGTCGGCCCGAATGACCGCATTGTGGTCGAGGCCTTTGATGATCCGAAGGTGGAAGGGGTTACGTGCTACCTGTCGCGCGCCAAGACTGGCGGCATGAAAGGGGGGTTGGGGCTGGCAGAGGATCGCGCCGAGGCTTCCCTGGCGTGTCGTCAGATCGGTCCGATCAGCTTCAAGGGCGACTTGAAGGATGGTGAAGAGGTGTTCAAGGAGCGTACGTCGCTGGTGTTCAAAACCATGCAAGTGGTGCGCTTCCTGGACAAAAAGCGCAATACGCTGGTGTATCTGGTGTACAGCGATCGCTTGATCGAGGGTAGCCCGCAGAATGCGGTGACGGCAATCCCGATCTTGCCGTGGCCGAAACAGTAGCGGTTGATCAAAAAAAGCTGCGACGGGTCATCCGGTCGCAGCTTTTTTTTTGCCTGGCCGTCGGCGATTGCTGAATCGCAGGCATTAAAAAGCCGACCCTGAGGTCGGCTTTTTAAAAAGCTTAACGCTTAAGCGGCAGTCGCAAGGTTCAACGCCTTGACGTGGCCATTCAGACGGCTCTTATGGCGAGCAGCTTTGTTCTTGTGGATGATGCCTTTATCGGCCATACGGTCGATAACAGGTACAGCCAGAACAAAAGCAGCTTGCGCTTTAGCAGCGTCTTTTGCGTCGATGGCTTTAACTACATTCTTGATGTAGGTGCGAACCATGGAACGCAGGCTGGCGTTGTGGCTGCGACGCTTCTCAGCCTGTTTTGCACGTTTTTTGGCGGAAGGTGTGTTGGCCACCGTCGAGCTCCTCGAAAGACTTTGGGAAATAGCAAACAAAATAGGCCGCGAATCATGCCGATGACGGGATCTCTTGTCAAGGGCGTTTGATACGATCCGCTGAGTGGTTGATCGAGGTAGACGGGAGATTTATTTCCGGCGCTTGACCTGTAAACTCGCGAGCTTGGCTCTGTGCTGTTGCGGCGCGCAGTATCGCATAAGTGGGCGCTTTGTTCGCCTGCTCTTTCTCTTATAGGCAAAAACTCTTTCAATGAATTTGCTCAAGTCGTTGGCTGCCGTCAGCTCAATCACCATGATATCCAGGGTCCTGGGCTTCGTTCGAGACACCATTATCGCCCGTGCCTTTGGTGCGGGAATGGCCACGGATGCGTTCTTTATTGCCTTTAAACTGCCCAACCTGTTGCGCAGGATCTTTGCTGAGGGTGCTTTTTCGCAGGCATTTGTACCGATTCTTGCCGAGTACAAAAACCAGCAGGGTGAAGAGGCGACACGTACATTTGTGTCTTACGTAGCCGGTTTGCTGACGCTGGTGCTCGCCATTGTGACCGCGCTGGGCATGGTCGCCGCGCCGTGGGTCATATGGGCCACGGCGCCAGGATTTGCTTCGACTCCCGAGAAGTTCCAGCTGACCAGCGACATGTTGCGGGTCACGTTCCCTTATATATTGCTGATCTCGCTGTCTTCTCTGGCAGGGGCGATTCTCAATACCTGGAACCGTTTTGCGGTCCCGGCCTTTGTGCCGACCCTGCTTAACGTCAGCATGATTATTTTTGCGTTGTTCCTGACACCCTATTTTGACCCGCCGGTAATGGCGTTGGGGTGGGCGGTGCTGGCCGGCGGGCTGGCCCAGCTGCTGTTCCAGCTGCCGCACTTGAAAAAAATCGGCATGCTGGTGCTGCCGCGCCTCAATTTGCGTGACTCCGGTGTGTGGCGGGTCATGAAGCAGATGTTGCCGGCCATCCTGGGGGTTTCCGTCAGCCAGATTTCGCTGATCATCAATACGATATTCGCTTCATTTCTGGTGGCTGGGTCGGTGTCCTGGATGTATTACGCTGATCGCCTGATGGAATTGCCGTCCGGGGTACTGGGTGTTGCGCTGGGGACGATTCTGTTGCCCGTCCTGTCCAAGACCTATGCCAGCAAAGACCGTCACGAGTATTCGCGGATCCTCGACTGGGGGCTGCGCCTGTGCTTTGCGCTGGCGCTGCCGTGCGCGCTGGCGCTGGCGATCCTCTCCGAGCCATTAACGGTTTCGTTGTTTCAGTACGGTCAGTTCAGCGCACTGGATGCGGCTATGACCCAGCGAGCACTGATTGCCTACTCCGTCGGGTTGCTCGGGATCATTCTGATCAAGGTGCTGGCACCAGGGTTTTATGCCCAGCAGAATATTCGCACCCCGGTAAAAATCGCGGTGTTCACGCTGGTCATGACGCAACTGCTGAACCTGGTGTTCATTGTGCCGTTGCAACATGCCGGCCTGGCCTTGGCCATTAGCGTGGGGGCGTGCATCAACGCGGGCCTGCTGTTTTGGCAGTTGCGCAAGCAAAAGCTGTTTGTCGCCCAGCCGGGTTGGGCCAAGTACCTGTTCAAGCTGGTGCTGGCGGTGTCGGTCATGTCTGCGGTTCTGCTGGGGTTGATGCAGTTGATGCCGGCGTGGGATCAAGGCCATATGCTGGAGCGTTTCATTCGCCTGGGCGGATTGGTGGTTGCCGGAGTGCTGGCTTATTTCGGAATGTTGTTGCTGCTGGGCTTGCGTTTGAAGGACTTCGCCCGCAAGTCTCTGATGTAGGGCGATCACCGGTCAGACGTCTGTTTTGTCGCATTGACTGATTTGCCTTGCTCTGTTGCCTGTCGTACAGGCCCGGGTGTGGTTATAATCGACCACTTTATGAGCAAGAAGCGCGTTATGCAGCTGGTTCGAGGCCTTCACAATCTGCGGCCCCAACATCGGGGCTGTGTCGCCACTATTGGCAACTTTGACGGTGTACACCGTGGCCACCAGGCTATCCTGGAGCGGCTGCGCGAGCGTGCACTGGAGTTGGGCGTGCCCAGCTGCGTGGTGATATTTGAGCCGCAGCCGCGCGAATTTTTTGCCCCGGAACTTGCTCCGGCACGTCTGGCCCGGTTGCGCGACAAGTTGCAGCTGTTGGCAGATGCCGGGGTTGATCGTGTTCTGTGCCTGGCGTTCAATCAACGCCTGTGCAAGCTCAGCGCCGCCGAGTTTGTCGATACCATTCTGGTCGATGGGCTGGGTGTACAGCACCTGGAGGTCGGCGACGACTTCCGTTTCGGCTGTGATCGGGTCGGTGATTTTGATTTCCTGCAACAAGCAGGCGTCATGCGCAACTTCACCGTCGAGGCCGCTCAAACCGTTGAGCTTGAAGGTGTGCGAATCAGCAGCACCAAGGTGCGCGATGCCTTGGCCAGCGGCGATTTCTCCCTGGCAGAGCGTTTGCTGGGGCGCCCGTTTCAAATCGCTGGCAGGGTATTGCACGGTCAGAAACTGGCGCGCCAATTGGGTACGCCAACCGCCAATATTCAGTTAAAGCGTCGTCGGGTTCCGTTGACCGGGGTTTACCTGGTGAGCGTTGAAATCGACGGGAAAACCTGGCCTGGCGTCGCCAATATCGGCGTCAGGCCTACCGTTTCAGGAGATGGCAGCGCCCATCTTGAAGTACATGTACTGGATTTCGCCGGCGATTTGTATGGCCGGCGTTTGACTGTGGCATTCCACCACAAGCTGCGTGATGAGCAGCGTTTCGCCTCCCTGGAGGCGCTCAAGACGGCGATCAATGCGGACGTCGCCGCCGCCCGAGCCTATTGGCTGGGTCAACCGCTTAAAAAGAGCCTGAAATGACCGACTACAAAGCCACGCTAAACCTTCCGGACACAGCCTTCCCAATGAAGGCCGGCCTGCCACAGCGCGAACCGCAAATTTTGCAGCGCTGGGACAGCATTGGCCTGTACGGGAAGTTGCGCGAAATTGGCAAGGATCGTCCGAAGTTCGTACTTCACGACGGTCCTCCGTATGCCAACGGCACGATTCACATCGGTCATGCGCTGAACAAGATTCTGAAGGACATGATCATCCGTTCGAAAACCCTTTCGGGTTTCGACGCCCCGTATGTGCCGGGCTGGGACTGTCATGGCTTGCCGATCGAGCACAAGGTCGAAGTGACTCACGGCAAAAACCTGAGCGCGGATAAAACCCGCGAGCTGTGTCGCGCCTATGCGACCGAACAGATCGAAGGGCAGAAGTCCGAGTTCATCCGTTTGGGCGTGCTGGGTGATTTCGCCAACCCGTACAAGACCATGGACTTCAAGAACGAAGCCGGTGAAATCCGTGCGTTGGCCGAAATCGTCAAGGGCGGTTTCGTCTTTAAAGGCCTGAAGCCAGTGAACTGGTGTTTTGACTGCGGTTCGGCTCTGGCTGAAGCGGAAGTCGAGTACCAGGACAAAAAGTCCGCCGCCATCGACGTTGCATTCCCGATTGCCGATGAAGCAAAGCTGGCCGCAGCCTTTGGTCTGGCAGCGTTGAGCAAGCCGGCCTCGATCGTGATCTGGACCACTACGCCGTGGACCATCCCGGCGAACCAGGCGCTCAACGTGCACCCGGAGTTCACCTACGCGCTGGTTGACGTGGGCGACAAGCTGCTGGTGCTGGCCGAAGAGCTGGTTGAATCGTCTCTGGCGCGCTACAACCTGCAAGGCTCGGTCATCGCCACCACCACGGGCGCTGCCCTGGAGCTGATCAACTTCCGTCACCCGTTCTACGACCGTCTGTCGCCGGTTTACCTGGCCGAGTACGTTGAACTGGGCGCAGGTACCGGCGTGGTTCACTCCGCCCCGGCCTACGGTGTGGACGACTTCGTGACTTGCAAAGCCTATGGCATGGTCAACGATGACATCATCAACCCGGTGCAGAGCAACGGCGTGTACGTACCGTCGCTGGAGTTCTTTGGCGGCCAGTTCATCTGGAAGGCCAACCAGAACATCATCGACAAGCTGATCGAAGTCGGCTCGCTGATGTTCACTGAAACCATCAGCCACAGCTACATGCACTGCTGGCGCCACAAGACCCCGCTGATCTATCGCGCTACCGCGCAATGGTTCATCGGCATGGACAAAGAGCCGACGGCTGGCGATACCTTGCGCACCCGTGCAATCAAGGCCATCGAAGACACGCAGTTCGTTCCGGCCTGGGGCCAGGCTCGCCTGCATTCGATGATCGCCAACCGTCCTGACTGGTGCATCTCGCGTCAACGCAACTGGGGTGTGCCTATCCCGTTTTTCCTGAACAAGGAAAGCGGCGAGCTGCACCCGCGTACCGTCGAAATGATGGAGCAAGTCGCTCAGCGTGTTGAAGTCGAAGGCATCGAAGCCTGGTTCAAGATGGACGCTGCCGAATTGCTGGGCGACGAAGCACCGCTGTACGACAAAATCAGCGATACCCTGGACGTCTGGTTCGATTCGGGCACCACGCATTGGCATGTCCTGCGCGGTTCACACCCGATGGGTCACGAGACAGGCCCGCGTGCGGACCTGTACCTGGAAGGCTCGGACCAGCACCGTGGCTGGTTCCACTCGTCGCTGCTGACCGGTTGCGCCATCGACAACCATGCGCCGTATCGCGAACTGCTGACTCACGGCTTTACCGTGGACGAAGCCGGTCGCAAGATGTCCAAGTCGTTGGGTAACGTGATTGCACCGCAAAAGGTCAATGACACCCTGGGTGCTGACATCATGCGCCTGTGGGTTGCCTCGACCGACTACTCGGGTGAGATCGCGGTTTCCGATCAGATCCTGCAGCGCAGTGCCGACGCTTACCGGCGTATCCGCAACACCGCGCGCTTCCTGCTTTCGAACCTGACCGGCTTCAACCCGGCCACCGACCTCCTGCCTGCAGAAGAAATGCTCGCGCTGGATCGTTGGGCGGTGGATCGTGCACTGTTGCTGCAGCGCGAGCTCGAGCTGCATTACGGTGAATACCGTTTCTGGAACGTGTACTCCAAAGTGCATAACTTCTGCGTGCAGGAGCTGGGCGGCTTCTACCTCGATATCATCAAGGATCGCCAGTACACCACGGGTGCCAACAGCAAGGCCCGTCGTTCGTGCCAGACCGCACTGTTCCATATCTCTGAAGCGTTGGTACGCTGGATCGCGCCGATCCTGTCGTTCACTGCCGACGAGCTGTGGCAATATCTGCCGGGCGAGCGCAACGAATCGGTCATGCTCAACACCTGGTACGAAGGCCTGACTGAAATGCCGGAAGGTACTGAAATGGGCCGCGCTTACTGGGAGCGGATCATGGCGGTCAAGGTTGCGGTCAACAAAGAGATGGAAAACCTGCGCGCGGCCAAAGCCATCGGCGGCAACCTGCAGGCTGAAGTCACCCTGTTCGCTGAAGATGAACTGGCTGCCGATCTGTCCAGGCTCAGCAATGAGCTGCGCTTCGTTCTGATCACGTCCACCGCCAGCGTCGCGCCGTTTGTGCAAGCGCCAGCGGATGCCGTGGTCACCGACGTGCCGGGTCTCAAACTCAAGGTCGTCAAGTCGGCCCATGCCAAGTGCGCACGTTGCTGGCATTGCCGTGAGGACGTCGGGGTGAACCCGGAGCATCCGGAAATCTGCGGTCGTTGCGTCGACAATATCAGTGGCTCCGGCGAGGTACGTCACTATGCCTAACACCAGCACTGCCGGGCGCTTCGGGCGCCTGGGCTGGCTTTGGTTAACGTTGCTGGTCCTGGTCATTGACCAGGTCAGCAAGACCTACTTCGACAGCGCCCTGACGATGTACCAGCGAATTGAGGTTATTCCTGATTTCTTTAGCTGGACCCTGGCCTATAACACGGGCGCGGCCTTCAGCTTTTTGGCTGACAGCGCTGGTTGGCAGCGCTGGCTATTTGCGTTGATCGCGGTGGTCGTCAGTACGGTCCTGTTGGTCTGGCTCAAGCGTCTTGGACGTAACGACACCTGGCTGGCCATTGCGCTGGCGCTGATTCTGGGTGGCGCGCTGGGTAACCTGTATGACCGTATTGCTTACGGTCATGTGATCGATTTCATTCTGGTGCACTGGGAACATCGGCTATTTCCTGCATTCAATGTCGCCGACAGTGCGATTTGTGTAGGGGCCGTGATGCTGGCGTTGGATATGTTCAAAAGTAAAAAGTCCGGAGAAACCGCTCATGACTGAGCAACGCATTGGCCAGAACACGGAAGTCACTCTGCATTTCGCATTGCGCCTGGAGAATGGCGACACCGTCGACAGCACGTTCGACAAATCCCCGGCCACCTTCAAGGTGGGAGATGGCAGCCTGTTGCCAGGTTTTGAAGCCGCTCTGTTCGGCTTCAAGGCAGGTGACAAGCGTACTCTGGAGATCCTTCCGGAAAACGCCTTTGGCCAGCCGAACCCGCAAAACGTACAGGTTATTCCGCGCTCGCAGTTCAAGGACATGGAGCTGTCTGAAGGCTTGCTGGTAATTTTCAATGACGCCGCGAACACCGAGCTTCCGGGTGTGGTCAAAGTCTTTGATGATGAGCAAGTGACGATCGACTTCAACCATCCGTTGGCAGGCAAGACCCTGACCTTCGAAGTTGAAATCAAAGACGTCAAGGCGCTGTAATTCAGTGCCCGGCCATCGCCGGGCCTGATTGGCATTATTTTTTTGCGCGTCCCACGAGGCCCAGCATGCACATCAAACTCGCCAATCCCCGTGGCTTCTGCGCCGGGGTGGACCGAGCGATTGAAATCGTCAATCGCGCTCTGGAAGTCTTCGGCCCGCCTATCTATGTCCGCCACGAAGTGGTGCATAACAAATTTGTCGTTGAAGACCTGCGCTCCCGTGGCGCGATCTTTGTCGAAGAGCTGGATCAGGTGCCGGATGACGTCATCGTGATATTCAGTGCCCATGGTGTTTCTCAGGCGGTGCGTACCGAAGCTGCCGGCCGTGGCCTGAAAGTGTTCGATGCGACCTGCCCGTTAGTGACCAAAGTGCATATCGAAGTTGCCCGTTATAGCCGCGACGGCCGCGAATGCATCCTGATCGGCCATGCCGGTCACCCGGAAGTTGAAGGCACCATGGGCCAGTACGACGCCAGCAATGGCGGCGCGATCTATCTGGTTGAAGATGAAAAAGGCGTTGCCAGCCTGAATGTAATGAACCCGGAAAAACTGGCGTTTGTTACTCAGACGACCTTGTCGATGGATGACACCAGCCGTGTGATCGATGCTCTGCGCGCACGTTTCCCTTCGATTGGCGGTCCGCGCAAAGATGACATCTGCTATGCCACGCAAAACCGTCAGGATGCGGTGAAGCAATTGGCCAGTGAATGTGATGTGGTGCTGGTGGTGGGTAGCCCGAACAGCTCGAACTCCAATCGCCTGCGTGAGCTGGCTGAGCGCATGGCCACTCCGGCTTACCTGATCGACGGCGCTGAAGACCTGCAAAAAAGCTGGTTTGACGGTGTAGAGCTTATCGGTATTACTGCAGGTGCTTCAGCGCCTGAAGTGCTGGTGCGTGGGGTGATTCAGCAATTGCATGCCTGGGGGGCCACCGGTGCCGATGAGTTGGCCGGTCGGGAAGAGAACATAACGTTCTCGATGCCCAAGGAACTGCGCGTTCGCTCCCTGCTTTAAGACGCACACAATGCCTGCGCGGCCTGATCGCTGCGCAGGCTGATACGCCCGCTTTTTGCGAGGACCACCTGGTGGTGGCTTGTGCCAGTACTGGCCTGGCAAACATGCAGCGTTCCGGCCTGGAACGCACCGGCAGTCAACTGAGGCTCCCCCAGCGGGCTGAATCGCACGTAGTGTTTTACCGGCGTATTGCCCGCAATCGGTATGCGTCCATCACCCTGGATTTCGGTGAGCACCGGGTTGCTTTTGTCGAGATGCCCCTGGCCGCTCAGGTCCAGAATCACCCTCCAGCCGCGGCTCCAGTCTTCTTCAAACGCATGAATGATCACGTAATGCTGGCGTAGCAGCGCTTCCGTGCGCGCGTTGCGCAGGCTGCTGGCCAATTGTTCGGCAGTCACCTGGCGTCGCTGTTGCTCGACCAAAGCACTGTAGGCCGGGCTGGCAAAGCGGGCTGTCAGCGCCACGATGGTCAAGGTGAACAGCAGCTGAATCATGCCCATGCCTCGTTGATACACACGGTCCTCCCTGGACGCCTGCCGCTGTTCTCGTACGGGTTTCTACTAGGTATAGCGTGCGCAGCCCTGCACCGGGTCGTCTGTTGCCCGGTAATGGTTTCACCATGTTTGCAGGTGTGTGATGGGTTGTGTCTCACGGAATCATGCGAAGAATATGGCTGATCGCCTTGGCTGCCTCCTACCGGCAACGATGGTGCTCTGGATTAGGCTTTTTGCATGACGGTGCAGGACGCTCCGTCGATCCAGGCACAGGGACGGTTCAGATGGTTCGATTCTATAAACGCCGGCAAGCAGGAATGACCCTGATCGAGGTGCTGATCGCGATGTTGATCCTGGCGATCGGCCTGCTCGGCGGCGCAGGGCTCCAGCTCAATGCACTGAAATACACCCGCAGCGCGCTCATGAACACTCAGGCCAGTTTTATCGCTCATGATCTGCTGGAGCGCATGCGCGCCAACGCGGGCGGTGATTACCGCGTGACAGGCCTGGACCGGACCAGCCCCACGCTCAGCGGTGTGGCCGGGCAGGACCTGAATGAGTTCAAGCGCAATATTCGCCAGTTTGCAGGGGACGCCGCCAAGGGCACGGTTGCAGTCAGTGGGCAGCAGGTGCGTATCAGCCTGGAATGGAATGATGCCCGCGGTGGGCAGCATGACGGCTTTTCGAACTCATTTACCTTGAGCAGCCAGATCAGTGCCGATGCGCCGGTAAAAGCATCATGAAGCGCATGAGTTCAGGCTTTGGCCTCGTCGAACTGATGGTGGCGCTGGTGTTGGGGATGTTGATGGTGCCCGGAATGGCACAGATTTATTTAAGTGCTCACGAGACCTACGCCAGTCAGCGTGCATCGGCCATGCTTCAAGAAGATGCACGTTACGTCCTGAGTAAAATGGCCCGGGAAATTCGTATGGCCGGGATGTTTGGTTGCCTTGGGAGTGAGTACATCATTGATGCGCCGTCGGCGTTTCAAACGCCTGTGTCCTGGCAGGGGCAGGCCGGTTCCCGATCGCTACAGATGATCAGTGCAGACATAGGGCCTCAGGGAACAAGGCCAGACTGGACTGTGGTGTCTGACTGTACGACCTTTGCCCAGGCATATCGTGGCGCACGATCATCGTTGTCCCCGGGTGAAACAGGGTTTCCCGTGCGACGGGTGGTCTACCGGTTTGATAAGGGGCAGTTGAAAACGGGGGCTGACAACGCGGTGCTGCTGGACAATGTCGCGACATTTGACGTGAGTTTTGGTGTGGCCGGCTCGGCCAGTGCCCAGTCGGTTCTGCGTTATGAGTCCAGTCCGGACGATCTAGCCAGAATCCGCAGTGTAAAGGTTGCTCTCACGCTGAGAGATCCCGCGGGGCGGGTCAAAGATCAGGCTTATCACCTGGTTGTCGCGTTGCGCAATCGACTGGTTTAGGGCGCGACCCATGTTGGTTTATTCGCATGCGCAGAAAGGCATGGTGTTGCTGGTTAGCCTGATATTCCTGTTGTTGCTCAGTCTGATCGGCATTGCTGCAATGACCCGAGCGACGCAGCAGGAAAAAATGGCCGCAGGCATTCAACATGCCAATCATTCGTTCCAGGCTGCAGAAGCTGCACTGCGCCAGGGCGAGTCCTGGTTGCGGGTCAACTGGCCCGGTTTGCTCGCCTGTACTTCTCCGTTTATGTGCGTTCCACCAGCCTCTGCGCGTATTCAACGGATGCCGGGCTTCGACCCCATATCAGGTGTGCGCTGGCTACCCGTTGCGGGTGGGTTGTACGGCATTCAGAGCCTTGGCCCGAGCATGACACCGGCCGATTATCCGGCGAACACTTCGACCTGGTTGTACCGGATTACAGGGATCGGTTTGCATGGGCAATCCCGCACGGTGCTCGAAAGTCTGTATGCCCGGTATCAGGATGCGAGTGGGGGCACTGAAGATGTTTCTCCACCGTCTGTGCGAAGGGTGATGTGGCGACAAATTCAATAGGGAGTGTCTGATGCCAAAGCATGGGGACGGTTTTAGCTTGATCGAATTGATGATCGCTGTGGCGATCGTCGGTATCCTTGGAGGATTCGCTTATCCGCTGTACAGCGATTATGTGAAGCGGGCTTATCGCTCTGAAATTGTTGTCCTGTTGATGGAGAACGCTCAAGCCCTTGGGCGGTTTTACACAAAAAGCGGTGTATATACCGGCGCGCAGGGTCTTGGTTCAGGTAATCAATACTACAGCGTCACGTCCGATCTGGCAGATCACGCCTTCTTGCTCACGGCAACGCGCAAAGAAGGCTCCTCAATGTCGGACGACTCATGCGGGAACTTCACATTGACCCACACGGGCTTGATGGCAATGACCCAGGCCGCCCCGGACCTGACACCTCAGCAGTGTTGGGGGCGCTAATGATTTACTTTGAATGACGGGCTGGATTGAAAAAATGGCTAGGCAGGAACGAGTAGTGATTGTCGGCGGCGGAGTGATTGGCTTGCTGACAGCGTTTAATCTGGCCTCTGAAGTCGAACAGGTCATTCTGCTGGACCGTGGTGGGGTTGGGCAGGAGTCTTCCTGGGCCGGCGGCGGTATTGTTTCGCCGCTTTATCCATGGCGCTATAACTGCGCAGTTACAGCACTGGCTCACTGGTCGCAAGACTTCTATCCACAGTTGGCCGAGCGTTTGTTTGCCTCCACAGGTCTTGACCCTGAAGTTCATACGACCGGTTTGTACTGGCTCGACCTGGATGATGAAGCCGAAGCGCTGGCGTGGGCCCGGCGCGAAGGTAGGCCCTTGAGTGAGGTGGATGTCGCGTCGGTTGAGCGCGCCGTTCCGGTATTGGGTGGTGGTTTTTCTCGCGCGATCTATATGGCCGATGTGGCAAATGTGCGTAACCCGCGACTGGTCAAATCATTAAAAGCAGCGCTGCAATCCATGCCGAATGTCACGATCCATGAGCACTGCGAGGTTCAGGGGTTCATTCGTGAAGGCGCAAAAATTGCGGGAGTGAACACGGCGCAGGGTGAGATTCACGGCGATCAGGTGGTGTTGTCGGCTGGCGCCTGGAGCGGAGAACTCTTGAGTAACCTGGGGCTTGAGCTGCCGGTGGAGCCCGTCAAGGGGCAGATGATTCTGTACAAGTGTGCGTCAGACTTTTTGTCGTGCATGGTGTTGGCAAAAGGGCGCTATGCGATCCCGCGCCGAGACGGTCATATCTTGGTCGGCAGCACGCTGGAGCATGAAGGCTTTGATAAAACACCGACCCAAACGGCACTTGAAAGCCTGAAAGCATCGGCGATAGAGCTGATTCCGGCACTGGCCGATGCTGAGCCAGTGGCTCATTGGGCAGGCTTGCGCCCTGGCTCACCGGAGGGTATCCCGTATATCGGGCGGGTTTCCGGCTTTGACGGCTTGTGGCTCAACTGCGGGCATTATCGCAACGGCCTGGTACTGGCGCCTGCATCTTGCCAGTTATTTGCCGACCTGCTGCTGGGGCGTGAACCGATCATCGACCCTGCGCCTTATGCACCGGCGGGACGTTTCTGATGATGTCGATGCTCCTGTAGTTGTCGCGGGACGGCAGCTACAGGAGTGTTTGTCGGTGAAGAGTCAGCGCTTGACGGGGCCCTGCTCCAGATGGCTCTGGCTGCAATACCACGTTTGTTGCTGGCTTAATGCGCGGTCACGGGGCAAGTGCACGCCGCAATGGGCGCACCGCACCATTGGGTGGGCGTCAGGGTCGACCGGCTTTTTAGTCGCGCTCAGGCTGGCTTTGTATTTGCGCCAGAACCAGACGCCTGCAGCTATCAGTGCAGCCCAGAACAGTAAACGAAGCATGGTTATTCGCTATTCGATAAAAGATGCGTCAGTTTAGCCAAGGTCGTGTCAGGCGCACAGCGTAATCAGCATTGCCTGAATCCAGAGCAAAAAAAGAGCCCCGAAGGGCTCTTTTTTATGGGCTGAACAATCAGTCGAACAGGCCCAGGGTCATGTAGCTGAACCATGAGCGGCTCTGGCCTTCAGCTTCAGGTGCTTCGATGATGTTGCCATCGGCATCTTTGGGCTTCAGCTCGGCAGGAATTGCATCTTTGGCTTCCTGGAACTGCTTCTGAACGTCCTGGTTGGCACGGGTTTCACCCGGTGGCAGCGGGGTGGTCGACTCGATCAGGCCCAGGGTTGCCTTGCTCAGCCACGAGCGGTTGTCCGACTCGGAAACCTGCGGCACAAACTGACCGTCTACCAGGCTTGGGTGCTCTGGGTAGTTGTCCTTGAGGACTTCAAGGCTGGTCGCAGCCAGCTCATCGAGGTGCATGCGCTGATAGGATTCAACCATGACCGCGAGTCCGTCGGCGACCGAAGGGGTTTCCTGGAAGTTCTCGACGACATAGCGACCACGGTTGGCTGCGGCAACATAAGCCTGACGGGTCAGGTAGTAGTTGGCTACGTGGATCTCGTACGCTGCCAGCAGGTTGCGCAGGTAGATCATGCGCTGCTTGGCATCAGGTGCGTAGCGGCTGTCCGGGAAGCGGCTGGTGAGCTGGGCGAACTCGTTGAACGAGTCGCGTGCAGCGCCCGGGTCGCGCTTGGTCATGTCCAGCGGCAGGAAGCGCGCCAGCAGGCCAACGTCCTGGTCAAACGAGGTCAGGCCTTTCAGGTAATAGGCGTAATCGACGTTTGGGTGCTGAGGATGCAGACGGATAAACCGTTCGGCTGCCGACTTGGCGGCCTCGGGTTCGGAGTTTTTATAGTAGGCGTAGATCAGTTCGAGCTGGGCCTGGTCGGCATAGCGTCCGAACGGGTAGCGCGACTCCAGAGCCTTCAGTTTGGCGGTAGCACTGGTATAGCTGTGGTTATCCAGGTCGGCCTGCGCCTGCTGGTACAGCTCGACTTCGCTCAAGTTGTCGTCAACAACTTCCTTTGTCGACGAACAAGCGGCGGTCAGTGCGAGGATGGCGATCAGCAGCAGGTGTCTCACTTGCATGGCGGCTTGCGTCCCTATGACGGCCGCTGTCTTGGGCGGGTCCGTCCTGTTATGATGAACGCCCCGTGAAAAGCCTCGGGGCAAAAGACGCCGTATTTAACCACAAGCGCGCAGCCGAAACCAAAGGCTTGGCGCCGTCCTGATGAGCATGTCCGAGAAAATTCTACTTCGCGCAGAGGTGCCGTCCGAACTGGGTGGCCAACGCCTCGATCAAGTCGCCGCACAATTATTCGCTGAGCACTCGCGCTCGCGCCTATCCGCCTGGATCAAAGACGGCCGCCTCACTGTGGACGGAGGCGTCATACGCCCCCGTGACATTGTGCATGGTGGTGCCATCCTGGAGCTGACTGCCGAGCAGGAAGCCCAGGGTGAGTGGGTCGCCCAAGACATCCCCCTGGACATCGTTTACGAAGACGATGACATCCTGGTCATCAACAAGCCTGCCGGCTTGGTGGTGCACCCGGCTGCCGGGCATGCCGACGGCACTTTGCTCAATGCCTTGCTGCACCACGTACCGGACATCGTCAATGTGCCGCGTGCGGGGATCGTGCATCGCCTGGACAAAGACACCACCGGTCTGATGGTGGTCGCCAAGACCATCCAGGCGCAGACACAACTGGTTACCCAGTTGCAGAGCCGCAGCGTCAGCCGTATCTATGAGTGCATTGTTATCGGTGTCGTCACCGCCGGGGGCAAGATCGACGCGCCCATCGGCCGTCACGGCCAGCAACGCCAGCGCATGGCGGTAATGGAAGGCGGCAAGCAGGCGGTGAGTCATTACCGCGTGCTTGAGCGTTTCCGTTCCCACACCCATGTGCGGGTCAAGCTGGAAACCGGTCGCACGCACCAGATTCGTGTGCATATGTCCCACATCAACTTCCCGTTGGTCGGAGATCCTGCCTATGGCGGCCGTTTCCGCATCCCGCCGGCAGCCAGTGTGACAATGGTCGAATCCTTGAAAAACTTCCCGCGTCAGGCATTGCATGCACGCTTCCTTGAGTTGGATCATCCGACGACCGGTAAGCGCATGAGCTGGGAATCGCCACTGCCGGACGATTTTGTCTGGTTGTTGACGTTGCTCAAGCAAGACCGTGAGGCATTCATCGGATGAACACCTTCCTGATTCCTGACTGGCCTGCGCCGGCAGGCATCAGGGCCTGTGTGACCACCCGGGCGGGCGGCGTCAGTCTGGCGCCGTTCGACAGCTTCAATCTGGGCGATCATGTTGACGACGATCCTGTCGCCGTCGCGCATAACCGCCAGCGCCTTACCCATGTATTTGACGTACAGCCCGCTTGGCTCAGCCAGGTTCACGGGGTTGTCGTTGCGCCTGCCACTCCCGGCCAGATCATCGAAGCCGATGCCAGCTGGACGGCAACGCCCGGCATTGCCTGTACGGTGATGACCGCCGACTGCCTGCCTGCATTGTTCTGTGATCGAGCGGGCACCCGTGTCGCGGCGGCCCATGCCGGTTGGCGCGGGCTGGCAGCGGGTGTACTTGAAGCGACAGCCCAAAGCCTCAATGTTGAACCGCAAGACATACTGGTCTGGCTTGGGCCGGCCATTGGCCCCAAAGCGTTCGAAGTGGGGGCTGAAGTGCGTGATGTGTTCATGCGCGACTTGCCGCAGTCAGCCGCGGCGTTTGTACCCAGCGTCAATCCGGGGCGCTTTATGGCTGACATCTATGAGCTGGCGCGCCTGCGCCTGGCCCGATGCGGAATCACGGCGGTGTACGGTGGCGGCTTTTGCACCGTGACGGATTCACGCTTCTATTCATACCGGCGCAGCCCGCGTACGGGTCGCTTCGCGTCACTGGTCTGGATTGAAACCTCCTCCTGACTGACCTGTGTCAATTCCATACGCTTGAAACTCCCGTAATCGCCCGCATCTACTATTGTATCTGGCAGGTTTCTTCATTCAGGAGTTTCCATCCCTCCGGCCTGCTCATAAGGAAGGTGACGAATGCGTATAGATAGATTAACCAGCAAGTTGCAATTGGCATTGTCTGATGCTCAGTCGTTGGCTGTTGGCCATGACCATCCGGCCATTGAGCCGGCGCACTTGATGCAGGCATTACTTGACCAGCAGGGCGGATCGATCAAACCGCTGCTGATGCAAGTCGGTTTTGATGTAAACAGCCTGCGTAAAGAGCTGACCAAAGAGCTCGATCAACTGCCAAAAATCCAGAACCCGACTGGCGACGTGAATATGTCGCAGGATCTGGCGCGCCTGCTCAACCAGGCAGACCGTCTGGCCCAACAGAAAGGCGACCAGTTCATCACCAGCGAAATGGTGTTGCTGGCTGCAATGGATGACAACAGCAAGTTGGGCAAATTGTTGATGGGGCAGGGCGTGAGCAAAAAAGCGCTCGAAAACGCCATCAATAACCTGCGCGGCGGCGAAGCGGTCAATGACCCGAATGTTGAAGAGTCGCGGCAGGCGCTGGACAAATACACCATCGACCTGACCAAGCGCGCCGAAGAAGGCAAGCTAGATCCGGTCATTGGGCGTGACGATGAAATTCGCCGCACGATTCAAGTGCTGCAGCGCCGGACCAAAAATAACCCGGTGCTGATCGGTGAGCCCGGGGTGGGTAAAACCGCCATTGCTGAAGGTTTGGCGCAGCGGATCATCAATGGTGAAGTACCGGATGGCCTTAAAGGCAAGCGTCTGTTGTCGCTGGACATCGGTGCGCTGATCGCCGGTGCCAAGTTCCGCGGTGAGTTTGAAGAGCGTCTCAAAGCATTGCTGAATGAACTGTCCAAGCAGGAAGGTCAGATCATTCTGTTTATCGACGAGCTGCATGTCATGGTCGGCGCCGGCAAGGGCGAGGGCGCCATGGATGCGGGCAATATGCTCAAGCCAGCCCTGGCGCGCGGTGAGCTGCACTGCGTGGGCGCGACCACGCTCAATGAGTACCGTCAATATATAGAGAAGGATGCGGCACTTGAGCGTCGCTTCCAGAAAGTACTGGTTGATGAGCCGAGCGAAGAAGACACCATTGCGATCCTGCGTGGCTTGAAAGAGCGCTATGAGGTTCACCACAAGGTGGCCATTACCGACGGTGCGATTATTGCCGCGGCCAAACTCAGTCATCGCTACATTACTGATCGCCAGTTGCCTGACAAGGCGATTGACTTGATTGACGAGGCTGCCAGCCGTATTCGCATGGAGATCGACTCCAAGCCGGAAGTGCTGGACCGCCTGGAACGTCGCTTGATTCAACTGAAGGTTGAAGCTCAGGCGCTGAAGAAAGAAGAAGACGAGGCGGCGAAAAAACGTCTCGAGAAACTGCAGGAAGAAATCGAGCGCCATGAGCGCGAGTATTCAGACCTGGAAGAAATCTGGACCTCGGAAAAAGCCGAAGTGCAGGGTTCTGCCCAGATCCAGCAGAAGATCGAGCAGGCGCGCCAGGAGCTTGAAGTGGCCCGTCGCAGCGGCAACCTCAACCGCATGGCCGAGTTGCAGTACGGGATCATTCCCGATCTGGAGCGCAGCCTGCAGATGGTCGATGAGCACAGCAGCAAGACTGAAAACCAGTTGTTGCGCAGCAAGGTGACCGAAGAGGAAATCGCTGAAGTGGTATCGAAGTGGACGGGTATCCCTGTCTCCAAGATGCTCGAAGGCGAGCGCGACAAGCTGATGAAGATGGAAAGTCTGTTGCATGAGCGCGTGATCGGTCAGGACGAAGCTGTGGTTGCCGTGTCCAACGCGGTTCGTCGTTCGCGTGCCGGCTTGAGCGATCCGGATCGACCAAGCGGTTCGTTCATGTTCCTGGGCCCGACCGGCGTAGGTAAAACCGAGTTGTGCAAGGCGCTGGCCGAGTTCCTCTTTGATACTGAGGAGGCGATGGTGCGCATTGATATGTCCGAGTTCATGGAGAAGCACTCCGTGGCTCGACTGATTGGTGCTCCACCAGGCTATGTGGGCTACGAGGAAGGCGGGTACCTGACCGAAGCCGTACGGCGCAAGCCTTACTCGGTCATCCTGCTGGACGAGGTCGAGAAGGCTCACCCGGATGTATTCAACGTGTTGCTACAGGTGCTTGAAGACGGTCGATTGACTGACAGCCATGGCCGCACAGTTGACTTCCGCAACACGGTGATCGTGATGACGTCCAACCTGGGCTCTGCGCAGATCCAGGAGCTGGTAGGCGATCGCGAGGCGCAACGGGCCGCGGTGATGGATGCGGTGAGTACGCACTTCCGTCCGGAGTTTGTGAACCGGATCGACGAAGTGGTGATCTTCGAGCCTCTGGCCCGTGATCAGATTGCCGGCATTGCTGAAATCCAGCTGGGTCGTTTGCGTGGCCGTCTGGCAGAGCGTGATCTGAGCCTCGAGTTGAGTCAGGAAGCTCTCGACAAGCTGATTGCCGTTGGCTATGACCCGGTTTATGGCGCACGTCCGCTCAAGCGTGCGATCCAGCGCTGGATCGAAAACCCGCTGGCACAACTGATTCTGTCGGGTCAGTTCATGCCGGGGACCACGGTGACCGCCACTGTGAAAGACGACGAAATCGTCTTCGCATAAGGCCCAGTGTGGGTGTTTTAAGAGAGGCCTCGCATTGCGAGGCCTTTTTTTTATTTAGGGTGTTGATCTATAAGGAAAACGCTAGTAAAGTGCGCCCCGCAGTAAGTCACCCGCAACGGCAACCTGGCCCAAACCAGCAAGCCCGCTAGAAGAGCTAAATCATTGTCTTCTAACGAAAAATAAGGGTTGACAAAGATTCAAAGGGTTGTAGAATAGCGCGCCTCAGAGGCACTAACGCAGCGATGCGAGAGAGCCAAAGAGAACGAGCAAAGTTGTAGAGAAGCACCGTTGTAGATTGAAATATGTAGTTCCGCGATAGCTCAGTTGGTAGAGCAAATGACTGTTAATCATTGGGTCCCTGGTTCGAGTCCAGGTCGTGGAGCCATTTTCAAGCCGGGGTATAGCGCAGTCCGGTAGCGCGCCTGCTTTGGGAGCAGGATGTCAGGAGTTCGAATCCCCTTACCCCGACCATTTTTGGGTCGTTAGCTCAGTTGGTAGAGCAGTTGGCTTTTAACCAATTGGTCGTAGGTTCGAATCCCACACGACCCACCATTTTTGGCTCCAGTTCACTGGGGTTAGATCTTAAGATCAGAGGCCAAAAGCACTGATCGCAGAAGGCGCCTCTTGAAGGTGCCTTTTTTTTACCGGGGTATAGCGCAGTCCGGTAGCGCGCCTGCTTTGGGAGCAGGATGTCAGGAGTTCGAATCCCCTTACCCCGACCATTTTCTGCCCGGCAGTAATGGGTATGAAGATCAGGCTCTGATGCCAATTGCATCAGTGGCCAATAAAAAAAGCGTCCTTCGGGGCGCTTTTTTTTGTCTTCGAAAAAGTGGAAGTACGCTATTCAATTCTTGTTTAAGGCTGTGGAGTTGAGGGCGCTATGTGCCTCTGTAGCCGCCGAGAAGCGCAGCGGCTACAGAGTGTCGGGTTAGTGCAGCTTCAGGCGCGGTTCGGTGCCTCGGCCAATCCGGCTGCCAAGCATCAGCATCAGGGTGCGGAATGTCCCGTACAGCGCCATTTGGTGCATGCGGTACAACGAGATATAAAACATCCGTGCCAACCAGCCTTCCAGCATGACAGTGCCCATCAGGCTCCCCATCAAGTTACCCACAGCCGAAAAGCTCGACAGCGAGATCAGTGAGCCGTAGTCGCGGTAGTGGTAATCCGGTAATTGCGGTTTGCCTTCGATCCGCAGCTTCAGGGACTTGGCCAGCAGTGACGCTTGCTGGTGAGCGGCCTGGGCGCGTGGGGGGACGGTCCGGTCGGTACCAGGCTGAGGGCACGCCGCACAATCGCCAAAGGCAAAAATATTGTCGTCGCGGGTTGTTTGCAGAGTAGGTCGTACCACCAGCTGGTTGATGCGGTTGGTTTCCAGTCCGGCCAGCTCCTTGAGGAAGCCCGGTGCGCGGATCCCGGCTGCCCAAACCTTCAGGCTGGCAGGAATCACCTGGCCGTCGGCGGTAATCAGGCTGTCGGCGGTCACTTCACTGACGGCAGAGTTGGTCAGCACAGTTACCCCGAGTTTCTCCAGAGTTTTATGCACAGGCCCGCCAATGCGTTCTGGCAGGGCGGGCAATACCCGTGGGCCGGCTTCGATCAGAGTAATGTGCATGTTTTCCGGTTTGATCCGGTCAAGACCATACGCTGCCAGTTCGTGGGCGGCGTTATGCAGTTCTGCTGCCAGCTCAACACCTGTTGCTCCCGCACCCACAATGGCTACGCTGATCTGCTCGACCACATCGCTTTGCCCGGCGTGAGCGCGTAGATAGTGATTGAGCAATTGCTGATGGAAGCGTTCGGCCTGCTTGCGGGTATCGAGGAACAGGCAATGTTCAGCCGCGCCTTTGGTACCGAAATCATTGGTGGTGCTGCCTACCGCGATGACCAACGTGTCGTAGTTCAGCTCTCGCGCCGGAACCAGTTCCTGGCCGTTTTCGTCGAGAGTCGCAGACAATGAGATCTTTTTCAGCTCCCGGTCGAGTCCGCTCATGCGGCCTAGCTGAAACTCGAAATGGTTCCATTTGGCTTGAGCGACATAGTTGAGTTCATCTTCCGAAGAGTTCAGCGAGCCGGCGGCCACTTCATGCAGCAGGGGTTTCCAGATGTGGGTCAGGTTGGCATCGACCAGCGTGATGCTGGCTTTGCCGCGCTTGCCCAGCGTCTTGCCCAGGCGGGTGGCCAATTCCAGGCCCCCGGCGCCGCCGCCGACGATAACAATACGATGGTTCATGGGTATCACTCACAAGGCTTAAAAAAATCTGTGCCTGAGTAACCCGGGCGAGCGCGATGCAGCTCATAGCACCAGGTAACTCAGGAGGCGGCTCAACAGGCCCATGCCAATCACCACAATCACAACCACCGCAAGGAGCAGCCAGGGCCTGAAAGGCCGGCGCTCAACTTGATTCTGTGGCAACTGCAGGTACTGTTCGACACGCTGCTGATCATCTGGGTTCAGACGGCTGGACATATATATTGCCTCGTCAGATAGACGTTGCGGGAAGGGTAAAAGCTACAGCGTTGAGTCAACCTGGATGAAAAGAAGCATAGCCGCTTGAGCCCAAAGGCTCGACCCGCAGTTCGTCGTCTAGACGAATGATCCCGCTTTCGATTACCCGTGCCGTAATACCGCCGTGGCCACGTACAGCCTGGAAGGTGCCTTCACCCAAGCGTTGCTCAAGGCGGGCACAGGGTTGGCACCAGCCTGTTGTTTCAAGAATGGCCTGGCCAATTTTGAAGCGTCGCCCTTTAAGGCTGAACAAATTGATTCCGCCCACCACAATATTGCGCCGCAACTCCTGTGGCCGAAGGGGGTGATCGTCTTGACGGCCGAGCAGGGAGTGGATCACCGCCAGGTGCTCCCATTGGATCAGTGTCACCTGGCGCGCATTGCGTGCGCCGGGGCGAGCATGATCGCCCGTCAGTCCCGCTTCACGTCGGGCCTCGACGGCCTCCAGTTCGAGCATGTCGCCGCGTGATTCCGGGCGCACGCCGAGCCAGCGAACACGCCCGGTTTGCGGAACGTGCGCGATCAATTCCTGTAAAGGACTCACAAACTGATGCCTACGTCGAAAATGATACTGCGCCCCAGGTTGTTGCGCAGGAAGTCCGGTGCATCCGGTTGTGCAAACAGCACCCGGGCAAAGGTCGGGCCGACGAGCGACAGCGAGCGCCAGCCTTGGCGCAAGTACTCGGTGGGTGGCGGGAAGTGGCTGTTCAGATCAAGGACTTCGCGCTTGAGGCTGGAAAACGCAATGATGTCCAGTTGGTCCAGGTCGATGCCGCGCTCAAGGTAATTGTTGGCCTTTTTGTGCAGGGTCGGACCCAGGCGTTGCAACAGTTTGCTCGCCGGAATCCGCTTGGGTCGTGCTTCGCGCCGCACCAGTTGGCTCAGGGAATAGGCGCTGCGCCGCCGCTGAAGTTCTTCGCGCCATTCATCGTTCAGGCGCCGGCCTTCATCCAGCACAAAGAAAACTTCAAAGCGCGCGTCACCAAACAATACATCCGGTGGTTCCTGGCTTGCCTGGATGAAATCTTCGGTGTGATACGGAATATTCAAGCCCTGTAGCAGGCGCTGGCAAACCCAACGCTCACGCTCCCATTTGCGGGCATTGGAGAGAAAAGCATTGGCTTGCTCGGCCTGTGTGGTGAGCAGGCGTAGATAGTCTGAGTCGTCCATGAACGCAGCTTAGCCTTGAAACAGGTGTTACTGAAAGTCTGAGGTGTAGACTGATGCGTATCACCGACACGGACTTTAAACGGGGAGGGTAGAGCGGTGTGCTTTAACGAGATGGCGTTGGAGATGCATACGTGATCGGAGCCGAGGTGTTATCCACTCAGACTCAGCTGCTTGGCTGGATGCTCTACGTGCCTGCTGTGCTATGGGCGATCTGGCGGGCACCGTGGGTTGAGCTGTTTAGCGACACCCGGCGCCAGCATCTGTTGTTCGGCACTGTTTTTTCTCTGTTCTTGTTGTGGCTGGTACGGCGCGACTTTGATACAGGCGTTTCCTACCATTTCATCGGCCTGACGGTCGTCACGTTACTGCTTGACTGGCCGCTGGCAATTGTCGGTGCGCTTATGGCGCAAGCGGGGCTGGTATTGCTGGGGCGCCAGGACCTGGCGGCGATGGGGGTCAACGGCGTGTTGCTGATTTTGCTGCCAGTAGCCGTGACCGAGGCCTGCGCGAGTGCAGTCGAGCGTGCGCAGCCGCGTAACCCATTCGTTTATATTTTTTGTTCGGGTTTTTTTGCCGCAGCTCTGGCTGCGCTGCTGTGTCTATTGGCGGTGCTGGGGGTGTTGTGGCATGACGGGGTGTTCGTGATGCCTGAATGGCTGGAAGACTTTGTGGGCTACCTGTGGCTGATCATCTTCCCGGAGGCTTTTATCAACGGAATGCTGGTGACAGCTCTGGTAGTGTTTTGCCCCGAGTGGCTGGAAACCTTCAACCGGACTCGCTACCTGGCGGCCCCCTGGAAGGATGAAGGGCGCAAGTAGCATTCAGAACCCGCGACGGGGGTGTGCCGCAACCCCCGTCGACGACTGCAAAAAATCGTCTCTGTGCATCAATGAATGCGGGGCGATAAATCGTCCGAGAACAGGTCATCTTCAGCGTCCGGGCTCACCGGAATTTTGTGCTCTTCGCTGGCCCAGGCTCCCAGGTCGATCAGCTTGCAGCGATCCGAGCAAAAAGGCCGGAAGGTATTGCCTGCGGCCCATTCCACGGCGGTGCCACAGGTTGGGCAGTCTACGATCATCGGTTTGGTCATGGTTGGCCTCCACGCAAGGTTAAGTAAAAGTGATGCAAGCGCTCGACTTCGGTCTGAAGCGCCTTCAAGTCGGCGTCATTGACCAGCACATCATCTGCATGCTGCAGACGTTCTTCGCGGCTGGCCTGGGCCTTGAGAATGGCCTGGATCTGTTGTTCGCTGGTGTTGTCGCGCAGCAACGTGCGCTGGATTTGCAGGGCTTGCGGGGCGTCAATCACCAGTATGCGCTGGGTCGTCGAATATTGGCCGGACTCGATCAGCAGCGGTGAGACCAGAATGGCGTAGGGTGATTGCGCCTGCGCCAGGTTGTTGGCGATCTCATCGCGAATCAATGGGTGCAACAGCGCTTCAAGCCAGCGGCGTTGCTCGGGGTCGCTGAAGATCAGCGCACGCAGCGCGCTGCGATCGAGTTGCCCGTCGGCCTGCAGTACGCCATCGCCAAAGTGCGCGGCGATTTTTGCCAGCGCCGGGCGCCCCGGCTCCACGACCCAGCGAGCGGCATGATCGGCGTCCACTACGTGTACGCCCAATGCGGCGAAGTGATGGGCGGCGGCACTCTTGCCGCTGCCGATACCACCGGTCAGGCCGAGAATCCAGGGTTTGGAAGGAGGGGTATTCATGTCAAACCGCAAGCTGCCAATAGAAAGTGGTTATTTGACCACCCCAGAGCAATGCAAGCCAACCGGCAATTGCCAGATACGGCGCAAAGGGGATGGGAGTGGATGTTTTGGCGCGGCGTAATCCCAGCAGGCTCAGCCCCACGAGGGCGCCCACCAGCGACGAGAGCAAGAGGGTCAGAGGCAGGATGGCGATGCCTCCCCAGGCGCCGAGCATGGCCAGCAATTTGAAGTCGCCGTAGCCCATTCCGTCCTTGCCGGTGAGCAGTTTGAATATCCAGAAGATTGACCACAGACTGGCATAGCCCAGCGCAGCTCCCCATACGGCTTGCGACAAGCTGGTGAACATATCGAAACTGTTCAGCAGCAAGCCCAGCCAAAGCAAGGGCAAGACCAGCACATCGGGTACGATCTGGTGCTCGAGGTCAATCAGGCAGATGGCGAGCAATCCCCACGTCAGCACCAGCATCCAGCCCGCTTGCCCGCTAACACCGAAATGCCAGGCGATGAAGGCTGACAGCAGCCCGCAGGCCAGTTCGGTCAGGGGATAACGCAGACTGATCGCTGTATTGCACTGGCTGCACTTGCCACGCAGCAAGGCATAGCTCAGTAACGGAATATTTTCCCGGGCGCGCAGGGGATGCTGGCAATGCGGGCAGTGCGAGTGGGGCAACATCAAGTTATACACAGGGCCTTTTTCAGCGGCCGGCATTGCCAGCAGCTCCCGGGCCTGGGCTTGCCAGTCATGTTCGAGCATTTTGGGCAGGCGCCACACCAGCACATTGAGAAAGCTGCCCACCAGCAAGCCCAGTACCAAAGCACAAGCGATGAAGGCACCGGGGTGAAAACTCAGAAAATCAATCATGCTCAAATCACTTGGCCCAGTTGGAAAATCGGTAAATACATGGCAACGACCAGCCCGCCTACCAGAACGCCAAGCACCACCATGATGGCGGGCTCCATCAGCGTTGTCAGGTTATCGACCAAAGTGTCGACCTCGTTCTCATAATAAGTGGCTACATGACCAAGCATGTCGTCCAATGTGCCAGATTCTTCGCCAATAGCTGTCATCTGAATCGCCATGCCCGGAAACACGCCTGCGCTGGTCATGGCCATGTGAATCTGACTGCCCGTCGCCACCTGTTGCTTGAGTCGCAGCACGGCTTCTTTGAACACGCTATTGCCAGTGGCGCCGGCCACGGAGTCCAGCGCCTCGAGCAGAGGAACGCCGGCTGCCATCGTGATGGACAGCGTGCGAGCAAAACGGGCAATGGCGGACTGGTGAAGCAGGCGCCCTGTCACGGGCAGTTTTAATTGCCACCGATCAAGCCGCTGGCGCCAGCTCGCAGAGTGTCTGTAGTAGCGGCGCGCACAGCCCAGTGTGGCGCAAACACCTGCCAGCAGCCACAGTCCACAGTTTTTCAGGGCTTCAGACAAGGCAATTGCGCCGAGCGTGAAGGCGGGAAGTTGAGCATCGAATGTGCTGAAAATGCCCTGAAACTTCGGCACCACTTCGATCAGCAGAATCGTACATACCGCCAACGCCACCAGCAGAACCGCGACGGGGTAGGTCATTGCCTTTTTGATTTTCTTTTTAAGCGCTTCGGTTTTTTCTTTGTAGATCGCGATCCGTTCAAGCAGTGCATCCAGCGCGCCGGCCTGTTCACCAGCTTCGATAAGGCTGCAAAACAGAGCATCAAAGTGCAGCGGTTTTTTGCGCAGGGCCGCCGCCAGGCTGGTACCTGCGCCGATGTCCTGCCTGAGGTCAGCCACCAGTTGGCGCATCCGCAGCGTTTCGAAGCCGTTACCGATCACCTCCAGCGCCTGCAGCAGCGGGATGCCAGCCCTGATCAGGGTCGCCAATTGGCGCGTGAACAGCGTGATATGCAGCGCCGTAACGGGTGCTCCTGCGCGGGACCTGCCCTCGCGTCGGATCCTCGTCGCAGTGATGCCTTGGCGGCGCAGGTGCATCCGGATCATGGCGCAAGAATGAGCGGCCATTTCCCCCTTGATCCGTTTGCCTTTGCGATCAGTACCTTCCCACCGGTACAGGCAGGTTTTAACGTCCAGTGTTGCCATGCGAGGGTCCTTGGAAAGCGCAATGCCCGGTTGAGCAGTCAGTTTCAAAGGCTAGTTGCCAATCGCTTATGTTCGGTCACAGGAGCATGTCCAAAGGTGTCAAACACCGTTGTTGAGGAGCATCGGGACCCGATCCTTGGTAGCCTGTGCGCACTTTTTTTGGCAGCCCGCAGCTGCCAGGGCGTCTGGTCATCAGGCCACGTCTCATTTTCGGAGTCCTCACATGAAACAGCACAAAGGCTTCACTCTGATCGAACTGATGATCGTGATTGCGATCATTGGCCTGATCGCTTCGTTCGCATTACCGGCCTACAACGATCACACCATGAAGGCGCGTTTTGCCGAGGTGAATTCAATCAGCAATACCTACAAAACAGCGGTGGCCCTGTGTTACAGCGAGAGCAATGATTTAAGCGTTTGCGATGCAGGCAAGCACGGGATACCGGCCCCGGCCGAGGCCACCGACAACCTGGCAGCCGGGATGACAGTTGAAGATGGTGTGATCACCATGACCGGCACGCAGGCTGCCGGTAACTGGACCAGCATCATGGTGCCGGCAATCAGCGGCTCGGGCGCAACCCTGGTGTGGAATCAGAGCGGTACATGCCTGGCCAGCGGAGCCTGCAAATAATCGTACGCATGATTCAACAGGCCCGGGCCCGCTCGCGCTTCAGGCGCTATAGCGGGAGGGCCTGCCGCGGTTTACCCGCTATGCGCATGCCAATGCCCGACTGATCAATGGTCGACATTGACGTCCGAAAATGGCGAGAACCTGCAAAAACGTGGTGCTATTCTGCGGCCATGAACACATACGAAAGCCTCGCCATACCCTCTGTTGCTGCCTGCGAAATCGCTCGCCTGAGCCGTGATGCGCGTTTTGACGGGGTGTTCTTTACCGCAGTGCTCAGCACCCGGATCTATTGTCGCCCGGTGTGTCCGGCCCGACCTCCAAAAGCTGAAAACGTGGTGTATTACTCCAGCGCAGCCGCCGCCCAGGCCCAGGGATTCAGACCCTGTTTGCGCTGTCGGCCCGAGCTGGCACCGGGCAATCAATTGTGGCTGCAGGGCGAGCATTTAGTGTCGCGTGCCTTGAAGCTGATCAATGAAGGGTATCTGGCAGACCATTCGCTGGAAGCACTGGCTCAGCGTCTTGATCTGGGTGCCCGGCAGTTGCGCCGTCTGTTCGTCAAGTATCTGGGGGCGCCGCCGATGGCGGTTCACGCCACCCAGCGCCTGCTGTTTGCCAAGCAACTATTGACCGAGACGCACCTGTCGATCACCGACGTGGCGATGGCATCGGGGTTTGGCAGCTTGCGACGTTTCAATGCGGCGTTTGCCGAAGCCAATCATGCCGAGCCCCGGTCTTTCCGGCGCAGTCCCAAGCCGCGTGCAGGCAAGGCACTGGTTTTGCGTTTGGGTTATCGCCCGCCTTATGACTTCCCGGCGTTGCTGGCTTTCTTGAAGAGCCGCGCCTTGCCGGGTATCGAACAGGTTGACGAGGTCAGTTACCAGCGGGTTTTTGCGGGGCCGCAGGCGACGGGCTGGCTGCGGGTCAGCGCCTGGCCAGGTGAAACACACGCGCTGCAATTGGAGTTGCTGAATGTGGCGCCGGGTCAAATGCTCGGCGTGGTCACGCAGATCCGGCGGATGTTCGATCTGGATGCCGATCCGCTGGCAATTGCTCATACCTTGAGTGCCAGCCCGCTGCTGGCACCGATTATTGAACGTTATCCCGGCCTGCGTTTACCCGGCGGTTGGGATGGCTTTGAAGTGGCGGTGCGTGCGGTTTTGGGTCAGCAAGTCAGCGTTGCTGCAGCCCGCACTCTGGCCAGCCGTATCGTCAATCGTTATGGCATGGCAATCGAAGCCCCGGGTGGCGCGCCGCTGGATCGTTTATTTCCGACACCCGGCCAATTGGCCGACGCTGACCTGGGGCAGATGGGAATTACTCAGGCACGGATCGATACGATCCAGGGGATTGCCCGGGCCTTGCTTGATGGACGTGTGGATTTCGCCATGGAGCAACCCTTGCAAGGTTTTATCAGTCGCTGGGTGCAGTTGCCCGGGATTGGTGAATGGACGGCTCATTACATCGCCATGCGCGTGCTGAAGCACCCCGATGCATTTCCGGCGGCGGACTTGATCCTGCGCCGTGAGGCCAACCCCGGGAGTGAACCGCTGAGCACCAAGGCGTTACAAACCCTGGCCGAAAGCTGGCGCCCGTGGCGGGCCTATTCCGTGATGTATTTATGGCGCGCAGCCACCGACGCGGCGGCTGCAAGGAAGGTATGAACATGACCCGGATTTACTACGAATACATGCCGTCGCCGGTCGGCCCGCTGCTGTTGGTGGCTGATGATGAAGGTTTGCGGCAGATACGCTTCGAGCTGGAGCACCGCCCCCATGCCCCTCTGGCGGAGTGGGAGCACTCACCGCAAAAACTGGCCGAAGTCAGGCGTCAGCTTGAAGCGTATTTCGCCGGTGAACGGTACACCTTCGATCTGCCACTCAAGCCATTGGGCACTGAATTCCAGCAGTCGGTGTGGCAAGCCCTGATGACCATTCCCTACGCGGCGACCACCAGCTACGGGCAACTATCGCAGCTGATCCTTCGTCCTAAGGCATCGCGGGCGGTGGGGGCTGCCAACGGGCGTAATCCGATTCCGATCATCATTCCATGCCACCGTGTCATTGGCAGCAATGGTTCGTTGACCGGTTTTTCGGGCGGGCTGGCAACCAAGCAGTGGTTGCTGGAGCACGAGCTCAAGCAACAGGGGTTTGTGTTGTCTTGATGGCAGAACAGGTGCGGGCGGGGCCGATCGCAGAACCCGCGCCCGCCCCAGGACGTTACAGGCTCAAGCGCATCGACAAATCCACCGCTTTCACATCCTTGGTCATGGCGCCAATCGATATGTAGTCCACGCCTGTTTCGGCGATGGGGCGCAAGGTGGTTTCGTTGATCCCGCCGCTGGCTTCCAGCTTGGCTTTGCCCGCGTTCAGGCGCACGGCTTCGCGCATGTCGTCCATGCTCAGCTCGTCGAGCATGATGATGTCAGCGCCTGCTGCCAGCGCCTCCTTCAGTTCGGCGAGGCTTTCAACTTCGATTTCAACCGGTTTGCCCGGGGCGATTTTGTGCGCCGCGCTGATGGCTTCAGCGATGCCGCCGCAGGCTGCGATATGGTTTTCCTTGATCAGGAACGCGTCGTACAGACCGATGCGGTGGTTGTGACAACCGCCACAGGTGACCGCGTACTTTTGCGCCAAACGCAGGCCGGGCAGGGTTTTGCGGGTGTCCAGTAACTTGACCTGAGTGTCGGCGACTTGATCCGCCAGGTACTGGGCATGGGTCGCAACGCCGGACAGCATCTGCAAAAAGTTCAGGGCGCTACGTTCACCGCTGAGCAGTGAGCGGGCCGGGCCTTCAAGGTGGAACAACACTTGATTGGGGGTTACGCGCTCGCCGTCGGCCACCTGCCAATGCACTGCAACCCGTGGGTCCAGCTGGCGAAACACAGTATCGACCCAGGCAGTTCCGCTGATAACGGCGGCTTCACGGGTGATGATCGACGCTTTTGCCAGACGTTCGGCAGGGATCAGTCGTGCAGTGATATCGCCACTGCCAATGTCTTCGGCTAACGCACGGCGTACGTTGGCTTCGATTTCGGCGGTGAGGTCGGCCAGACGTAAATTCGGCATAACGAGCTCCACAAACAAAGTGCGCCGATTATAGGGCCATGCAGCGAGTGAACCCAAGTACGCCGGTGTCTATTGGCCAGCGTACTTAACCGTGTGTTTTTTGGCGCTTTTATGGGGCAGTCGCAGTCACTGCAATACAGATTGCTCCCCATAGGTGTGTTCATCGCGGCATACTGAGGCCTTTCGCTTTCGTCGTTGAAGGAGCCTCTATGCAGCTGGACCCCGCGAGTGGTTGGTGCCAGGGTGTGTGTCATTGCCCGTCGCCCAACTTCAATGCGCGCCCGAATGGCGAAATTTCCTTGCTGATTATCCACAACATCAGCTTGCCGCCAGGGCAGTTCGCCACAGGCAAGGTTCAGGCGTTTTTCCAGAACCGACTGGACGTCACAGAGCATCCCTACTTTGAAGGCATCCGTGAACTCAGGGTGAGCGCGCACTTTCTGATCGAGCGCGATGGCGGCGTGACCCAATTTGTTTCCTGTCTTGATCGCGCATGGCATGCCGGTATTTCGAGCTTCGAAGGGCGCGAAACCTGCAATGACTTTTCGCTCGGGATCGAGCTCGAGGGCACTGATGAATTGCCGTTCAGCGACGCGCAATATGACGCGCTGATTACGCTGACCCGGCAATTGCAGGCGGCGTATCCCGGCATTACGCTGAACAGAATATGCGGCCACAGTGATGTGGCTCCCGGGCGCAAGACAGATCCGGGCCCGGCTTTTGACTGGACGCGCTTTCGCGGCGCGTTGCAGCACACAGGAGAAATGCAATGAGTTTTGTGGTGTTACTGCTGACGATACTGATCGAGAAGTTCTCGGGGCTGCGTCAATATCTTCAGCGTGATGGCGGCTGGCTGCGTGAACTGCACAAGCTGGAAGCCAGCCCGAGGCTTGCCACCCAGCCGTGGTGTGTACTGGCCATTCTGATCCTGTTCCCCGTGGCGGTCCTCGGGTTGCTGTTACTGGTGCTGCAACCCGTGGCGTATGGCCTGCTGGCATTGCCGGTGCATGTGCTGATCGTGATTTACAGCTTGGGTCGAGGTGATTTGCTGGAGGGCCTGGGGCCGATTCGCGATGCCTGGCGCCGGGGCGATTTACAGGCCGCCGCGCATGTGGCCGAACGCGATCTGGGGGTGACTGCCGAGAGTGGCGAACAGTTGCTGGAGAAGGTCCAGAGTCACTTGCTGTGGCAGGCTTATCAAAGTTTCTTTGCCGTGATTTTCTGGTATTTCCTGCTGGGTCCCGTCGCGGCGCTGAGTTATCGCCTGCTGGCATTGGCGGCTGAGAACGGTAAGAACCCGGAGCTGATCGAACGTGCCCAGCAACTGCGTCACGCCTTCGACTGGTTGCCAGTGCGGCTGCTGGCCGCGAGTTTTGCACTGGTGGGTCACTTTGCGGCAGTGAGCCGAGTGATGTTGCACGAGTTGCTGAGTTGGGACATCAGCGCCGAGCAATTGATCAACAAGGCTGGCTGTGCAGCGGCAGAGATTCCCGCGCCTCAGGTGGGGCCTGAGGGCGTGGCCAGTCTGGATACCCTGTGGGCACTGCTATTGCGTGCAGCAGTGCTGTGGTACGCGTGCTTTGCGGTGTGGACGTTGCTGCTCTGACCTGTCGGAGGGTTTATCCGCGTTGAGTGTGGGGCCAGTTGAACAGTTCGCATGCGTTGGCGGTGCTGGCGCTGGCCAGGGCTTCGGGGCTGACGCCCATGACTTCAGCCAGGGCCGTGCAAATGGCCGGCAAGTGCTCGGGGCTGTTGCGCTGGTTGGCAAACATGACCGGGGCCATGTCGGGGGCATCGGTTTCCAGCACGATGGTGTCCAGCGCCAGATCGGCAATCACCTTACGCAGGCGCAATGCCTGGGGCCAGGTGGCTGCGCCTCCGAGCCCCAGTTTGAACCCCAGCTTCAGGTATTCTCGGGCTTCTTCGCGACTGCCCGCAAACGCATGAATGATCCCGCCGCGCTTTAACCGAAAACGCTTGAGTGTCGCAATCACCTGCGCATGGCTACGTCGCACGTGCAGCAAGGCGGGAAGTTGAAAGTCGGCCGCCAGTTGCAATTGGGCTTCAAACAACCGCTGCTGAACATCGCGGTCCAGCTCGGGAAGAAAGTAATCGAGGCCTATTTCGCCCACGGCGCACAGTTGCGGGTGCCCCGCCAAACGGCTCAGCCATTCCCCCAGCTCAGTCACATGCTCAGGGCGATGATCATTGAGGTACATCGGGTGCAAGCCAAAGGCGGCATACAGCTGACTGTCGGTTTGCACCAGATCCCACAACCGTTGCCAATTGCGCTGATCGACACCCAGCACCACCATTCGCTCGACGCCCAGGGCTCGACTGTGCGCCATTAACGGCACACGGTCGTGGTCAAAGTCCGGGAAGTCGAGGTGGGTATGGCTGTCGATCAGCTGCATGGTCAGGCCTGATGAATGCGCTGCTTGAAGGTACGGGCAATGGCCCGGATGCCCGGCTCATAGCGCTGTTCTTCAATGGCCGCGAGGGCCAGGTCCAGGGCTTTCTCGGCAATCAACTGATGTTGTTGGCCCATCGCGTTGACCGGCAACGGCAAAAAGTCCAGCAACTGAGTGTCGCCAAAGGTGGCCAGGCGCAAGGGAGCTTTATGCTCCGGGTGATCGAGCAACGCATCAAACATGCCTTGCAGCAGCACATAGGACGTGGTGACCAGCGCCTCCGGGAAATGTCCCAGGCGTGCCAGTAAATCATCAATGATGCGTCGGCCGCACTCACGGCTGAAGGCGCTGCCGTGCTCAATGAACACGTCGCCGTCATACCCTTCAAGTGCCTGTTTAAAGCCTTTGGCACGGGCCTGGCTGACGCTCAGCTCGGGGCGTGCACCAATCAGGGCGATTTGCCGTGGCACCGGCTGCAGCAAGCTGCGGGTCAGTTGCAGGCTGGCTTCGCAGTCATCGCTGATGACCGAACAAAAGCGTGCAGGCTCCATCGTCCGGTCAATGGCAATGATCGGCATGCCAAGGTCCTGCAGCTGACGATAGCTGTCATCTTCCTCAGGCAAGCAACTGGCCACGAACAGAGCGTCGCAACGACGGGCACGAAACAGTTTGAGCAATTGTCGCTCGCTGTCCGGAGCATCGTCAGAGCTGGCAATCAGCAATTGATAGCCACGGGCGCGAGCGCCTTGTTCGAGCTGTTTGGCGAGGCGCGCATAACTCGGGTTTTCCAGGTCGGGGAGGATAAACCCCAAGGTGCGCGTGTGCCGGCTGCGCAGCCCGGCGGCCTGAGGGTTGGGGCTAAAGCCATGCTCCTCGACGACTGCGCGCACACGCTCCACCGTAGCGGTGCTGATACGCTGCTGCTCGGCCTTGCCATTGATGACATAGCTGGCGGTTGTGACTGATACACCTGCCAATCGAGCGATATCACTGAGCTTCACGCCGGTAATTCCTTATTTTTTGTAGTACACGTCGACATTGTGACCAATCCTAACCGATAAAGGCAGACGATCATCGTCTCCCTTGTAGGCAACGTATTTTTTTGCTGGTTGATCAAATACCTCTGATCAATGCGACCGTTGGGCTTCAAGCGCAGGCAATTATGAAGTAACGTGCCGGGCATGATGGGTTAAACGTTTCAGCCTTCGTATTTAATGGGTCTTGCCACGAGGAGCAATGTGCTTGCCACACATCTGCTGACACGCTCCCAGGCGGGACTCCTAAGCTGATTATTTCAAAACAATACCTGGTGCCAACGAGCACCGAAAAAGGAGAACGCATGCTTGAGCTCACCATAGAGCAGATTTCCATGGGCCAAACGGCTGTGGATAAGTCTGCGGCGCTGCAATTACTCGCCGATAAACTGGTCGCCGACGGTTTGGTGGCCGAAGGTTATCTGAGCGGCTTGCAAGCGCGTGAGGCTCAGGGCTCCACCTTTTTGGGACAAGGTATTGCCATCCCTCACGGAACCCCTGAAACACGCGACCTGGTGTTTACCACAGGGGTGCGTTTGCTGCAGTTCCCCGAAGGGGTTGATTGGGGGGATGGGCAGAAGGTGTATCTGGCAATTGGTATTGCAGCCAAGTCCGACGAACACTTGCGCTTGCTGCAATTGCTGACCCGTGCTTTGGGCGAAACCGATCTCGGTGAAGCGCTGCGCCGGGCCAGCTCCGCAGAAGCGTTGCTCAAATTGCTCCAGGGCGCACCGCAAGAGCTGGCCCTGGATGCTCAGATGATCGGCCTTGGCGTCTCGGCTGACGACTTCGAGGAGTTGGTGTGGCGCGGTGCCCGTTTGCTGCGCCAGGCCGATTGCGTGAGTAATGGCTTTGCCGCTGTCTTGCAGCAAGTAGACGCGCTGCCGCTGGGTGATGGTTTGTGGTGGCTGCACAGCGAGCAAACCGTCAAGCGTCCGGGACTTGCCTTTGTCACCCCTGACAAGCCAATGCGTTACCTGGGCCAACCCCTGAGCGGTCTGTTCTGTCTGGCCAGCCTGGGTGAAGCCCATCAAGCCTTGCTCGAGCGTTTATGCGCGCTGCTGATTGAAGGTCGCGGCCATGAGCTGGGCCGGGCCACCAGCCGTCGTGCGGTGCTCGAAGTCCTGGGCGGCGAATTGCCGGCGGACTGGCCAAGTGCACGTATTCCCCTGGCCAACGCCCACGGTTTGCATGCGCGTCCGGCGAAAATCCTCGCTCAGTTGGCTAAAAGTTTTGAGGGCGAAGTCCGCGTCAGAATCGTCGATGGCCAAGAGTCTGCGGTATCGGCCAAGAGCTTGAGCAAATTGCTTAGCCTGGGCGCACGCCGCGGCCAGGTGCTGGAGTTCATCGCCGAACCGGGCATTGCCGGTGATGCCTTGCCGGCGCTTCTGGCCGCTGTCGCAGAAGGCCTTGGGGAAGAGATCGAGCCGTTGCCGATCATCAACGAAACCGCCACGGTGGTGGCCGACATTGCCACCGTGATCACCGCACCGGCTGCCGGTAGCGTGATCCAGGCGATTCCGGCCGCCCCCGGGATCGCCATCGGCCCGGCCCATATTCAAGTGCTGCAAACCTTTGATTACCCGATGCGTGGCGAGTCCTCGGTGGTTGAGCGCGAGCGCTTGCACCAGGCTGTGGCCCAGGTGCGCCTGGACATCGAAGGGTTGATCGAACGCAGCCAGTCCAAGGCCATTCGCGAGATATTTATCACTCACCAGGAAATGCTCGACGACCCGGAGCTTACCGACGAAGTCGAGAATCGCCTCAAGCAGGGTGAAAGTGCTGAAGCAGCGTGGATGTCGGTGATCGAGGCCGCGGCACAGCAGCAAGAATCGTTGCAGGATGCGTTGCTGGCCGAGCGGGCAGCGGACCTGCGAGACATCGGGCGCCGGGTTCTGGCGCAGCTGTGCGGCGTCGAAACCCCGGCCGAGCCCGACCAGCCGTATGTGCTGGTAATGGATGAAGTCGGTCCTTCGGATGTGGCCCGACTGGACCCGGCGCGGGTCGCGGGGATTTTGACTGCGCGTGGCGGTGCGACCGCTCACAGCGCCATCGTCGCCCGGGCCCTGGGGATACCGGCCCTGGTCGGGGCTGGCGAAGCGGTGCTGTTGCTGGCTTCGGGGACGCCGTTATTGATTGATGGTCAGCGCGGGCGCTTGCACGTTTCACCGGATGCCGATGCAGTGCAACGGGCGACCCAAGAGCGTGACAGTCGCGAACTGCGGCTGCAGGCTGCTTCGGCACAACGCCATGAGGCCGCAGTCACCCGTGATGGCCACGCGGTCGAAGTGTTTGCCAACATCGGTGAAAGCAAAGGCGTCGCCAGTGCGGTGGAGCAGGGCGCGGAAGGGATTGGCCTGCTGCGCACCGAACTGATTTTCATGGCCCATTCGCAAGCCCCGGACGAAGCCACCCAGGAAGCCGAATACCGTCGCGTCCTGGACGGATTGGCCGGGCGACCTTTGGTGGTGCGCACGCTGGATGTGGGCGGCGATAAGCCGTTGCCCTACTGGCCGATCGAGAAAGAAGAAAACCCGTTTCTGGGCGTACGTGGTATCCGCCTTACGTTGCAACGTCCGAAGGTGATGGAAAGCCAGTTGCGCGCCCTGTTGCGCTCGGCCGACAACCGCCCGTTGCGGATCATGTTCCCGATGGTCGGCAGCGTCGCCGAGTGGCGTGCCGCCCGTGACATGACTGAACGCCTGCGCCTGGAAATCCCGGTGGCTGACCTGCAATTGGGGATCATGATCGAAGTGCCGTCCGCTGCCTTGCTGGCACCGGTGCTGGCGAAAGAGGTCGACTTCTTTAGCGTCGGCACCAATGACCTGACCCAATACACCCTGGCCATCGACCGTGGTCATCCGACCTTGTCGGCTCAGGCAGACGGCCTGCACCCGGCGGTCCTGCAATTGATCGACATCACCGTGCGTGCAGCCCATGCCCACGGCAAATGGGTGGGGGTCTGCGGCGAGCTGGCGGCTGATCCGCTGGCGGTGCCGGTGCTGGTGGGGCTTGGGGTGGATGAACTGAGTGTTTCGGCGCGCAGCATTCCTGAGGTCAAGGCCCGGGTCCGCGAATTGAGCATGGACCGTCTCCAGACCCTGGCGACTCAAGCTTTGAGCGTTGGCAGCCCGGAAGAAGTCCGGGCATTGGTGGAGGCGCTCTGATGTCCAGAATCCTGACCATTACCCTTAACCCTGCACTGGATTTGACCGTACGCCTGGGGCATCTCGAACCGGGGGAGGTCAATCGTAGCCAGGCCATGCTGACCCATGCGGCCGGCAAAGGGGTGAACGTTGCCCAAGTGCTGGCAGACCTTGGCCACACCCTGACCGTCAGCGGCTTTCTCGGCGAAAGCAATCAGCAAGCGTTCAACGCGCTGTTCGAGCGTCGTGGCTTTGTCGATGCGTTCATTCGCGTGCCCGGTGACACTCGCAGCAATATCAAACTCGCCGAAGACGACGGCCGCGTCACTGATCTCAACGGCCCGGGGCCGCAGGTCAGCGAACAGGCCCGGCAGGCGTTGCTCGACAAGCTCGATCAAATCGCCGCCGGGCATGATGCGGTGGTCGTGGCAGGCAGCTTGCCCCAAGGCGTCAGCCCGCAGTGGTTGCGCGAGTTGCTGCTGCGTTTGAAGGGCATGGGGTTGAAAGTGATCCTGGACACCAGCGGCGAAGCCTTGAAACAAGGCCTCAGCGTCGGTCCCTGGCTGATCAAGCCCAACACCGAGGAACTCAGTCAGGCGCTGGGCCGGGACATCGGCAGCCATGAGGCCCAGGTCGCAGCGGCGGCTGATCTGCAGGCGCAAGGCGTGGAGCATGTGGTGATTTCCAACGGCGCTGAAGGTGTGAGCTGGTTTAGCCACGGTCCGGCCCTGCAGGCACTGCCCCCCAAGGTGCGGGTCGCCAGTACGGTGGGCGCGGGTGACTCCCTGTTGGCGGGCATGCTGCATGGCTTGATCAGTGGCCACAGCGCCGAGCAAACCTTACGCACCGCCACCGCCATTGCGGCAATGGCGGTGACTCAGATCGGTTTTGGTATCAGCGATGCGGCGCACCTGGCGACGCTCGAAAGCGGCGTTAACGTTCGCGCTCTGACAAAAGAATAAGAGGGATACACATGAAATTAGCCATTGTGACGGGCTGCCCCAACGGCATGGTGACCAGTGTCCTGTGTGCCCGCTTGCTGGATGCGGCCGCGCAGCGTCAGGGCTGGAGCACCAGCGTTGAAGTGCATGACCCCAAGCACCCGGAGCGTCAGTTGTCAGCGGCAACCATCGACGAGGCCGAGTGGGTTCTGGTGGTCAGCAGCACGCCTCTGGACATGCAGCGTTTCATCGGTAAGAGAGTCTTCCAAAGCACTCCGTCTCAAGCCTTGCAAGACGTCGAGGCGGTATTGCTGCGCGGCGTCGAAGAGGCAGATGTCTATGCCCCGCCAGTTGCATCGGCTGCGGCAGAAAGCCCGAAAAGCGCCCCCAAGATTGTTGCCATCACCGCCTGCCCAACGGGCGTGGCGCACACGTTTATGGCGGCCGAGGCTTTGCAGCAAGCGGCCAAGCGTTTGGGCTACGACTTGCAGGTCGAAACCCAGGGGTCGGTCGGTGCGCGCAATCCGTTGAGCGCCCAGGCCATCAGTGAGGCTGACGTGGTGTTGCTGGCGGCGGATATCGAAGTACCGACCGAACGCTTTGCCGGTAAAAAAATCTACCGCTGTGGCACCGGAATTGCGCTCAAACAGGCCGAAGCCACACTCAATAAAGCTTTGAGCGAAGGCAAGCAGGAGTCGGCGGCATCGGGTGCTGCGGGCCCGGCCAAACAAGAGAAGACCGGAGCCTATAAACACTTGCTGACCGGTGTGTCATTCATGCTGCCGATGGTGGTGGCGGGCGGCCTGTTGATTGCGCTGTCCTTTGTGTTCGGGATCACGGCATACAAAGAGCCCGGCACATTGGCGGCGGCCCTGATGCAAATCGGTGGCGATGCGGCATTCAAACTGATGGTGCCGTTGCTGGCCGGCTATATCGCCTACTCGATCGCTGACCGCCCGGGCCTGGCGCCAGGGATGATTGGTGGCTTGTTGGCAAGCACGCTGGGTGCCGGGTTTATCGGCGGGATCATTGCCGGGTTTATCGCGGGCTACTGCGCCAAGGCGATCAACCGTTACGCGCGGCTGCCGCAAAGCCTGGAAGCATTGAAGCCGATTTTGATCATCCCGCTGTTCGCCAGCCTGTTCACCGGTCTGGTGATGATCTACGTGGTGGGCAAGCCGGTGGCCGGGATGCTTGAAGGGTTGACTCACTTCCTCGACAGCATGGGCACCACCAACGCCATTCTGCTGGGGGTGTTGCTCGGCGGCATGATGTGCGTCGACCTCGGCGGGCCGATCAACAAGGCGGCCTATGCGTTTTCGGTGGGATTGCTGGCGTCCCAAAGCTACGCGCCGATGGCCGCTACGATGGCCGCAGGCATGGTGCCGCCTATTGGGCTGGGCATCGCGACACTGATTGCGCGCCGCAAATTTGCTCAAACCGAGCGCGAGGCGGGCAAGGCGGCGATGGTGCTGGGGTTGTGCTTTATCTCTGAAGGCGCGATCCCGTTTGCGGCCAAAGACCCTTTGCGGGTGATTCCGGCCAGTATTGTCGGAGGTGCGCTGACCGGTGCGCTGTCGATGTACTTCGGTTGCAAGCTTATGGCACCGCACGGTGGCTTGTTTGTGCTGCTGATCCCGAACGCGATCAACCATGCGCTGCTGTACTTGCTGGCGATTGTGGCCGGCAGCCTGTTGACCGCCGTGGTCTACGCCGTCATCAAACGCCCTGAACCGGTAGAGATGGCGCTGGAAGGGGCTAAGGCTTGATTACGTCAATCCACCTGCACACCTGCGGGCTGACGCTGATCTTGTAGCAGCTGACTCGCTCTGCGAGGCTGCGTCCGGCTGCGGAGCAGTC
>NZ_LRMN01000017.1:0-34062 GCF_019266105.1 Pseudomonas sp. D1HM
GACGAAGCGGCCGAACGCATTGCCCGCGTCCTGCACAACGACCCGGCCACCGGGGTGATGCGCCATGCCGATGCCGGCTACGACATCGCCATCGACTGCGCCAACGAGCAGGGCCTGAACCTGCCGATGGTTAACGGCTAATTGCAGGCCTTTGTAGCCGCTGCGAAGGCTGCGATCGAGCCCGAAGGGGTCGCGCTCTTTCAAACTGCGGCGGTTACACAGATGGTTTATAAAATTTTCGCAACGCGTGAAGGAGTATTAACGTGCTTGAGCTAAACCTGATTCCCGGCCAATTGAGCCTTGCCCAACTGCGTGACATTTATCAACAGCCGGTCACCCTCACTCTGGACGACAGTGCCTCGGCGCAGATCGATGCCAGCGTGGCGTGCGTTGAGCAGATCCTTGCCGAGAACCGCACCACCTACGGGATCAATACCGGTTTTGGCTTGTTGGCATCAACCAAGATTGCCAGCGAAGACCTGGAAAACCTCCAGCGTTCGCTGGTGCTGTCCCATGCCGCCGGTATTGGCGAGCCGATCAGCGATGCGCTGGTGCGCCTGATCATGGTGCTCAAGGTCAACAGCCTGAGCCGTGGTTTCTCCGGGATTCGCCGGGTAGTAATCGATGCCCTGATTGCACTGATCAACGCTGAGGTTTACCCGCATATTCCGCTCAAGGGCTCCGTCGGTGCTTCGGGTGACCTGGCGCCTTTGGCCCATATGTCGCTGGTGCTGCTGGGCGAAGGCAAGGCGCGCTACAAAGGTGAATGGCTGGATGCCGTCACTGCCTTGAAGCAAGCAGGCTTGCAACCTCTGACGCTGGCCGCCAAAGAAGGCCTGGCGCTGCTCAATGGCACCCAAGTGTCCACAGCGTTTGCCCTGCGTGGCCTGTTTGAAGGGGAAGACCTGTTTGCAGCCGCTATGGCATGCGGCGGCTTGACGGTTGAAGCGGTGCTGGGTTCGCGCTCGCCGTTTGATCCGCGCATTCACGCAGCCCGCGGCCAGCGTGGCCAGATCGACGCGGCAGCGATTTATCGTGATCTGTTGGGCACCCGCAGTGAAGTTTCCGAGTCGCACAAAAACTGCGACAAAGTACAAGATCCGTACTCCCTGCGTTGCCAGCCACAAGTCATGGGTGCCTGCCTGACCCAATTGCGCCAGGCTGCTGAAGTCCTGGGTATCGAAGCCAACGCCGTGTCGGATAACCCGCTGGTATTTGCCGAGCAGGGCGATGTGATTTCTGGCGGTAACTTCCACGCCGAACCGGTGGCGATGGCTGCCGACAACATGGCGCTGGCGATTGCCGAGATCGGTTCGCTGAGCGAGCGCCGTATTTCGTTGATGATGGACAAGCACATGTCGCAGTTGCCGCCATTTCTGGTGGCCAACGGTGGCGTCAACTCCGGCTTTATGATCGCTCAGGTGACCGCTGCGGCCTTGGCCAGTGAGAACAAAGCGTTGTCGCACCCACACAGCGTCGATAGCATTCCTACGTCGGCGAACCAGGAAGACCACGTATCGATGGCTCCTGCGGCGGGCAAGCGTTTGTGGGAAATGGCCGAAAACGTACGCGGCGTGCTGGCTGTCGAGTGGCTGGCTGCATGCCAGGGGCTGGATTTGCGTGATGGCCTGAAAACCTCGCCCAAGCTTGAAATCGCACGCAGCACGTTGCGCAGCAAGGTCGCGTTCTATGAAAAAGACCGCTTCTTCGCCCCGGATATCGATGCCGCGATTCAGTTGCTGGCATCGCGCTGCCTGAATGCATTGGTGCCTGCCCAGATCCTTCCAAGCCTGTAACTCTCAGACGCAGGGGGCCATTCGGCCCTCTGCGTGTCTGTTTTCGCCGACAAAAATAATTAAGGACGCGAAATGCAAAGCCAAACTCAAGGTTTGAAACGCGGGTTATCTGCTCGCCACATTCGTTTCATGGCGCTGGGCTCAGCGATCGGAACGGGTCTTTTTTATGGTTCAGCCGCTGCCATCCAGATGGCTGGACCTGCGGTGCTACTGGCGTACCTGATCGGGGGTGCGGCGGTCTTTATGGTGATGCGCGCACTGGGTGAAATGGCCGTGCGCAATCCGGTCTCAGGATCGTTTGGCCAATACGCCACGACGTATTTGGGGCCGATGGCAGGTTTTATTCTCGGCTGGACCTATGCCTTTGAGATGATCATTGTGTGCCTGGCCGACATCACGGCCTTCGGCATTTACATGGGGTTCTGGTTCCCCGAGGTCTCGCGCTGGATCTGGGTGCTGGGCATTGTGCTGCTGATCGGTGGCCTCAACCTGTGCAGCGTCAAAGTTTTCGGTGAGATGGAGTTTTGGCTGTCCCTGCTTAAGGTTGCCGCTATTGTGGCGATGATCCTCGCAGGCTTCGGCATCATGCTGTTTGGCATTGGTGCGGCAGGTAGCACCGACGCTGCGGCGACCGGTATCAGCAACCTCTGGGCCCACGGTGGTTTCCTGCCCAATGGTGTAGGCGGGTTGATCGCTTCGTTTGCGGTGGTGATGTTTGCGTTTGGCGGTATTGAAATCATTGGCATTACCGCGGGTGAAGCCAAAGACCCGCAACGCGTTATCCCCAAGGCGATCAACGCCGTGCCGTTGCGGATTCTGCTGTTCTATGTGCTGACCCTGTTCGTGTTGATGGCCATTTACCCATGGACTCAGATCGGCAGCCAAGGCAGCCCTTTTGTACAGATTTTCGACAGCCTGGGCATCAGCTCTGCGGCCACCATTCTTAATATCGTGGTGATCTCGGCGGCCGTGTCGGCGATCAACAGCGACATCTTCGGGGCTGGGCGCATGATGTATGGTCTCGCTCAGCAAGGGCAGGCCCCCAAAGGCTTTGCCAAAATCTCCAAGCACGGTGTGCCATGGATGACGGTGTTGGTGATGGGCGCCACGTTGCTGGGCGGTGTAGTGCTGAACTACCTGATTCCGGAAAACATCTTCCTGGTTATCGCCTCGATTGCCACGTTCGCCACCGTGTGGGTGTGGTTGATGATTCTGGTGACTCAAGTGGCCATGCGCCGTTCCATGACTCGCGCAGAAGTGGCTGAGCTCAAGTTTCCGGTTCCGTTCTGGCCGTATGCGCCGATCGCAGCCATCGCGTTTATGGTGTTTATCTTTGGTGTGCTCGGCTACTTCCCTGAAACCCAGGCCGCGTTGATGGTAGGTGCAGTCTGGATTGGCTTGTTGGTTGTGGCTTATCTGTTGTGGGTCAAGCCGCTGGCCGGACGGGCGGTTAAAGTGGCTGCCGAGCTTTCCTGAGTATTTGATCCTGTACGGAGTGATGCAATGAAAACCCTTTGGCAGCACTGCAATGTCGCAACCATGGCCAATGGCGCTTACTCGATTATCGAGGATGCGGCCATCGTCACCCGTGATGAATACATTGAGTGGATTGGCCCGCGTTTACAGTTACCCGAGGGCGAATATGGCCAGGTTCATGGCCTGGAGGGCGCATGGGTGACGCCGGGGCTGATCGATTGCCACACGCATACGGTGTTTGGCGGCAATCGTAGCGGCGAATTCGAGCAGCGCCTGCAAGGGGTGAGCTATGCCGAAATCTCTGCGGCCGGGGGAGGAATTGCCAGCACCGTGCGTGCGACTCGCGCTGCAAGCGAAGAGGAGCTGTTCGCCACTGCGCGACAGCGTTTGATTTGTTTGTTGCGTGACGGTGTGACCAGCGTCGAGATCAAGTCAGGTTATGGCCTGTGTCTCGAAAGTGAGCGCAAAATCCTGCGGGTGATTCGCCGTCTTGGCGAATCCCTGCCGGTGACGGTACGCAGTACGTGCCTGGCGGCTCATGCCCTGCCACCGGAGTACAAGGATCGGGCAGACGATTATATCGATCACATCTGCCACGAAATGCTCCCCGCGCTGGCAGCAGAAGGGCTGGTGGACGCGGTCGATGCGTTCTGTGAATACCTGGCGTTTTCACCTGCACAGGTCGAGCGGGTGTTTGTTGTGGCGAAGCAGTTGGGCTTACCGGTCAAGCTGCATGCCGAGCAGTTGTCATCGTTGCACGGTTCCAGTCTGGCGGCGCGCTATCAGGCGTTGTCGGCGGATCACCTGGAGTTCATGACCGAAGAAGACGCCCAGGCGATGGCGGAGGCCGGAACAGTGGCCGTGTTGTTGCCCGGTGCGTTTTACTTCTTGCGTGAAACCCAACTGCCGCCGATGGACGCCTTGCGCAAGCACGGGGTGAAAATCGCTATCGCCAGCGACCTCAATCCGGGCACTTCGCCGGCGTTGTCGTTGCGCCTGATGATGAACATGGCCTGCACCCTGTTCCGCATGACCCCCGAAGAAGCCCTGGCGGGTGTGACCCGGCACGCTGCCACTGCCTTGGGTATGGGGGAAACCCACGGCTCGCTGGAGCCCGGCAAGGTTGCCGACTTTGTGGCCTGGAACATTGATCGCCCGGCGGATCTGGCGTATTGGCTGGGTGGTGATCTGGACAAACGCGTCGTGCGCAATGGCGTGGACGCAGTGCTTTAGGAGAAAAGTTGTGGATAAGGTTCTGACATTCAAACAAGGCCGCGTGCCATTGCTGATCAGCATGCCTCACGCGGGCTTGCGTCTGACGCCTGCGGTTGAAGCCGGGCTGATTCCCGAAGCTCAAAGCCTGCCGGACACCGACTGGCATATTCCAAGGCTTTATGAGTGTGCAGCTGAGCTGGGTGCCAGCACCCTGGCGGCAGAGTACTCGCGCTTCGTCATCGACCTCAATCGGCCCGAAGATGATGCGCCGATGTATGTCGGGGCGACCACGGGATTGTTCCCGGCCACGCTGTTTGACGGCGTGCCGCTGTTCCGTGAAGGCCAGGTGCCAACAGCCGCCGAGCGGGCGACCTACCTGGAGCACATCTGGAAGCCTTATCACCAGACGCTTCAGCAAGAGCTGGCACGGCTCAAGGACGAGTTTGGCTACGCCCTGCTGTTCGATGCCCATTCAATCCGCTCCCACGTCCCGCATTTGTTTGAGGGTCGGCTGCCGGACTTCAACCTGGGCACGTTCAATGGTGCCAGCTGCGATCCGGCGCTGGCCAGCGAGCTGGAAGCGATTTGCGCCGGATATCCGGCCTACAGCCATGTGCTCAACGGGCGCTTCAAGGGTGGCCACATTACCCGCCATTACGGCAGCCCTGCCGACAACATTCATGCGGTGCAACTGGAGCTGGCCCAATGCACGTATATGGAAGAGGTAGAGCCTTTCACTTACCGTGAAGACCTGGCCGCACCGACCCAGGTCGTGCTCAAGCAGTTGCTGGCACGGATTATTGAATGGGGCCGCGAACGGCACGCCTGACCCTTGCAGGAGCCAGCGCGCTCGCTGGCAGCCGTGTGGAACACCTGAAAAACGGCGTTCCATCACGGCGCGAGCAAGGGCGTTCCTGCAAAATTATTCACACTTTCTTAAGCGCATGCTCATTGGGGCCAATCGGGTTTATGATGCCAGACGGCAACATTTTCCAGCCCCATGGAGTGCGTAATGCAAACCTTGTTCCCGCAGATCAAACCCTACGCCCGGCATGAGCTGGCCGTTGATGCACCCCATGTGCTTTACGTTGACGAGAGTGGCTCGCCCGACGGTTTGCCGGTGGTGTTCGTTCACGGTGGTCCGGGTTCGGGATGCGATGCCAACAGTCGCTGCTATTTCGATCCCAACCTGTACCGCATCATCACCTTTGATCAGCGTGGTTGCGGGCGGTCGACGCCGCACGCCAGTCTTGAAAACAACACCACGTGGGATCTGGTCGCCGACATGGAGCGCATCCGCTCGTACCTGGGCATCGATAAATGGGTGCTGTTTGGCGGTTCATGGGGTTCCACCCTGTCATTGGCGTATGCGCAAAGCCACCCCGAACGAGTTCACGGCTTGATCCTGCGCGGTATTTTTCTGTCCCGGCCACAAGAAATCGAATGGTTCTACCAGGCCGGTGCCAGCCGCATTTTCCCGGATTACTGGCAAGACTATGTGGCACCTATTCCAGAGGAAGAGCGGCATGACTTGCTTGGCGCTTTCCACAAACGCCTGACCGGCAATGACCAGATTGCCCAGATGCACGCGGCCAAAGCCTGGTCGACGTGGGAGGGTCGCACCGCGACGCTGCGACCCAACCCGCAAGTGGTTGACCGCTTTTGCGAGTCGCATCGGGCGCTGTCGATTGCCCGTATCGAGTGCCATTACTTCACCAACAGTGCGTTTCTTGAACCCAATCAGTTGATTCGCGACATGTACAAGATTGCCCACTTGCCGGGGGTCATTGTTCATGGTCGCTATGACGTCATTTGCCCGTTGGACAACGCATGGGAGCTGCATCAGGCCTGGCCGGACAGCGAATTGCAGGTTATCCGCGACGCCGGTCACTCCGCGACTGAGCCGGGGATTACCGATGCGCTGGTGCGTGCCACCGAACAAATGGCCCGTCGTCTGCTCAACCTGCAGCCCGATGAAGCATGAAGGGCTTATTGCAACGTGTGACGGGTGCGCGGGTTGAAGTGGCGGGGGAGGTCGTAGGCGCCATCGATCAGGGGCTGCTGGTGCTGGTGGCCGTCGAGCCTGGCGATACACAGGCCAATGCGGCCAAGTTGTTGAACAAGCTGCTCAACTACCGCGTGTTCAGCGATGCCGATGGAAAAATGAACCGGTCGCTGGCCGATATCGGCGGTGGTTTGTTGCTGGTGTCCCAGTTCACTCTGGCAGCCGACACTCAAAATGGCTTGCGCCCGAGCTTTTCCACGGCCGCACCTCCCGCATTGGCACAGGCACTGTTCGACCACCTGTTGACCGAGGCCAGGCGCCTGCATCCACGGGTCGAATCAGGGCGTTTTGGGGCCGATATGCAGGTGCATTTGGTCAATGATGGCCCCGTGACTTTTATGTTACAAACCTAATACCCAGAAATACCGTGTTTTCGTCCGAAAACAGGGGGTTTTCACATGAAATACTTACGGACAGTGGATGCGTTGTAGCGCGGCCTACTAGATAATCCTGCGCTACACAGAGACCTATCCGGCACGTCAGGGGAATCATTTATTCCTTCGGCTGTCGGAACAGTGCTCGCCAACCCGGCATGTAGATCGCTGGCCGTTGGTTTCATCATCTGTATTCGGCGAGGTTTGCTCGTGATTGTTAGTCCATTTAATGCACCAAAAATGTCTGCCAAGCGGTTGCGTAATGCACTGGTGACGGGCTCTGCGCTCTTTTGCTTGTTCGGTGCGGGTCAACTGTGGGCATTTAGTCTGGATGACGTGGCGGCTGAGGCGAAAACCCTCGCCGAACAGAAGTACCAAGCCCCACGCAGTAATTTGCCTAAAGAATTCCGCGACATGAAATTCGCGGATTATCAAAAAATCCGTTTTATCGGCGACAAGGCCCAGTGGGCGGATCAAAAGACCCCGTTCAAGCTGTCCTTCTATCACCAGGGCATGCATTTCGACACGCCGGTAAAAATCAACGAAGTGACCGCCACCAAGGTGGAAGAAATCAAGTACGACCCGAGTCGTTTTGATTTCGGTGACGTTCAGTTCGATCCTAAAGTGACCGAAAACCTCGGCTGGGCCGGTTTCCGCGTGCTGTATCCGATCAACAAGGCGGACAAGCAGGACGAGATCATGACCATGCTGGGCGCGAGCTATTTTCGCGTGATCGGCAAAGGTCAAACCTACGGCCTGTCGGCCCGTGGCATGGCGATCGATACTGCTTTGCCATCGGGTGAAGAGTTCCCGCGTTTCACCGAGTTCTGGATCGAGCGTCCAAAGGCAGGTGACAAGCATCTGGTGATCTTCGCCTTGCTGGATTCGCCTCGTGCCACTGGCGCCTACCGCTTCACCTTGCGTCCGGGTCTGGACACTGTGGTTGATGTCAAATCGCAAATGTTCCTGCGCGACAAGGTGACCAAACTGGGCATCGCGCCGCTGACGAGCATGTACCTGTTCGGCGCCAATCAGCCGTCCAAAGTGCTGAATTACCGCCGCGAACTGCACGATTCGTCGGGCCTGGCGATTCACGCGGGCAATGGCGAGTGGATCTGGCGTCCACTGAACAACCCGAAACACTTGTCGGTGAGCAACTTCTCGGTTGAGAACCCGCGCGGCTTTGGTTTGCTGCAACGTGGCCGCGACTTCAGCCACTACGAAGACCTTGATGACCGCTACGACAAGCGCCCAAGTGCCTGGATCGAACCACAAGGCGATTGGGGTAAAGGCTCCGTTGACCTGGTAGAGATTCCGACCGCAGATGAAACCAACGACAACATCGTTGCGTTCTGGAGCCCGGAAACGTTGCCGGAGCCCGGCAAGCCAGTTGATTTTGCCTACCGTCTGCACTGGACGCTGGACGAAGCTGCAATGCACCCGACTGACAGCGCCTGGGTCAAACAAACCTTGCGTTCCACCGGTGACGTCAAACAGTCCAACCTGATTCGCCAGCCAGATGGCAGCGTGGCTTACCTGATCGACTTCGAAGGTCCTTCGCTCAAGGCCTTGCCTGAAGATGCGGCGGTGCGCAGCCAGGTCAGCGTGGGTGACAACGCCGAACTGGTTGAAAACAACGTGCGCTACAACCCTGTTACCAAGGGCTGGCGCTTGACCTTGCGCCTGAAGCTCAAGGACCCGAGCAAGTCCACCGAGTTGCGCGCAGCATTGGTTCAAGACGTCGTAACGCCGGCACCAAAACCTGCACCTCTGACCAAGGCTGAAAAAGCCGCGGCCAAGGCTCAGGAGAAGAAAGCACACGCGGCCAAGGACGCAAACAAACCTGCAGCCGAAGCGACCCCTGCCACGCCAGAACCGGTGAAGACTGAGAAAGTGTTGACCGAAACCTGGAGCTACCAGTTGCCAGCCGATGAGTAATATTAACGTTCCGTCTGTCTCGCTTGACGAGTACTTGGCGCATTTACCGTTGAGCGATGAGCAACGCGCCGAACTGGCGAGTTGTGAGTCGTTCGCCGAGCTGCACGCGAGGTTGTCGGCGCAAGCGGACACCGATGCCCAAGAGGCCGCCCAGGCCTCGGTCGGCACGCGTCTGAACCTCAGCTCGGCTGCGGAGCTGGAGGAAGCAGAAATGCTTGGCCTCGATGCCAGCGGCCGCGTGATGCTCAAGGCGACGCCACCGATTCGGCGCACCAAAGTGGTGCCCGAGCCTTGGCGAACCAATATTCTGGTTCGTGGCTGGCGGCGCCTGACCGGGCGCAGCAATCCCCCGGCTCCCAAAATTGACGAGCGCGTGCTGCCGCATGCGCGCTGGCGCACGGTGGGGTCGATACGCCGCTACATCTTGTTGGTGCTGATGCTCGGTCAGACCATCGTCGCGGGCTGGTACATGAAAGGCATCATGCCGTACCAGGGCTGGTCGTTCGTCGATCTCGACGAGATCATGCACCAGTCGTTGATGCAAACCGCACAGCAAGTGCTGCCCTATGCCTTGCAGACCAGCATCCTGATCCTGTTCGGGATTCTGTTTTGCTGGGTGTCGGCGGGTTTCTGGACAGCCCTCATGGGCTTCCTGGAGTTGCTCACCGGCCACGACAAGTACCGGATTTCCGGTGCCAGCGCGGGCAACGAGCCGATCCCGGAACAAGCACGTACCGCATTGGTAATGCCGATCTGTAACGAAGACGTGACCCGCGTATTTGCGGGCTTGCGTGCCACGTACGAATCGGTTGCGGCCACGGGTGACCTGGATCGCTTCGACTTTTTCGTCCTCAGTGACAGTAACGACCCCGATATCTGTGTCGCAGAGCAGCAGGCCTGGCTGGATGTGTGTCGCGAAACAGAAGGCTTCGGCCGGATCTTCTATCGTCGTCGCCGTCGCCGGGTGAAACGTAAAAGCGGCAACCTCGACGATTTTTGCCGTCGCTGGGGCGGCGATTACAAGTACATGGTGGTGCTGGACGCCGACAGCGTCATGAGCGGCGAGTGCCTGACCAGCCTGGTGCGCCTGATGGAAGCCACACCAGACGCCGGCATCATCCAGACCGCGCCACGTGCGTCGGGCATGGATACGCTGTATGCGCGCATGCAGCAGTTCGCCACCCGGGTCTACGGGCCACTGTTTACCGCGGGTCTGCACTTCTGGCAGTTGGGTGAATCCCACTACTGGGGCCACAACGCGATCATCCGGATGAAACCGTTTATCGAGCACTGCGCCCTGGCGCCGTTGCCTGGCAAAGGTGCATTTGCGGGTGCGATTCTGTCTCACGACTTCGTTGAAGCCGCGTTGATGCGTCGTGCCGGTTGGGGCGTGTGGATTGCCTACGACCTGCCGGGCAGCTATGAAGAACTGCCGCCGAACCTGCTGGACGAACTCAAGCGTGACCGTCGCTGGTGCCACGGCAACTTGATGAACTTCCGCCTGTTCCTGGTTAAAGGCATGCACCCGGTGCACCGTGCGGTGTTCCTGACCGGCGTCATGTCGTATCTATCGGCACCGTTATGGTTCTTCTTCCTGCTGCTGTCGACGGCCCTGCTGGCGGTCAATACGCTGATGGAGCCGCAATACTTCATGGAGCCTCGTCAGCTTTATCCGCTGTGGCCACAATGGCACCCGGAAAAAGCCGTTGCTTTGTTCTCGACGACCATCGTGCTGCTGTTCCTGCCTAAATTGCTCAGCATCATTCTGATCTGGGCCAAGGGCGCCAAGGCGTTCGGTGGCAAGTTCAAAGTCACGTTGTCGATGTTGCTGGAAATGCTGTTCTCGATGCTGCTGGCACCGGTGCGCATGATCTTCCACACCCGCTTTGTACTGGCTGCATTCCTCGGCTGGGCGGCGACCTGGAACTCGCCACAACGTGACGACGACTCCACCCCGTGGAGCGAAGCCATACGACGCCATGGTCCGCAAACCCTGCTGGGTGCGGCCTGGGCTGCGTTGGTGTTGTGGTTGAATCCAAGCTTCCTGTGGTGGCTGGTGCCGATTGTCGGTTCGCTGATGCTGTCGATTCCGGTGTCGGTGATCTCCAGCCGGGTCAAGCTGGGCCTCAAGTCCCGCGACGAAAGCCTGTTCCTGATTCCTGAGGAATACGCGCCGCCGCGTGAATTGTCAGCCACCGCTGAATACACCTACGAGAACCGTTACCGCGCACTCAACGACGGCTTTGTCCGGGCCGTGGTTGATCCGCAGCAGAACGCCCTGGCCTGTGCCCTGGCGACCTCGCGTCACCGCGAAGCCGAGCCGATTGAGTGGCTGCGCGCCGAGCGCGTACGTCAGGCCCTCAAGCTGGGGCCCAAAGCGATCGACAATAACCTGCGCATGGCACTGCTGAGTGACCCTGTTGCGTTGGCACGCTTGCACGCGCTGGTGTGGAACGAGGGGCACGAAGACTGGTTGAACGCCTGGCGTGAATCAGTGGCCGCAGACCCTCACGCACCACTGTTGCCATTGAAACCTGCTGCCTGATCCCTATCGCGAGCACGCTCGCTTCTGCAGAGTGATTGAATCACCTGCAGGAGCGAGCGTTTTCGCGATGAGGACGCTGTTACCCCCCGCCTGCCGTGCTTTTCCATCGCAAAACTCGTCTCATAACCCTTCAGTGAGTTAGCATCCGTCTCCGAATGGGTGAGTGCCCGGCTGTGCTGGCTTTCAGTATTGAGTCCGCCGCAGGTCAATGCCTTTATTGAGTAGGTTCAGGGGAGTTGATGATGAAGAAGTTTCTATCGAAACTGCTGTTCGGTGTCACTGCACTATTGGCGGTTAACGCAGCCCATGCTGGCGCCATTGATGACGCGGTCAAGCGCGGCACGTTGAAGGTGGGCATGGACCCGACCTACATGCCCTTCGAGATGACTAACAAGCGCGGCCAGATCATCGGTTTCGAAGTCGACCTGCTCAAGGCCATGGCCAAGTCCATGGGCGTTAAGCTGGAAATGGTTTCCACCGGTTATGACGGCATCATTCCCGCCTTGATGACCAACAAGTTCGACATGATCGGCAGCGGCATGACCCTGACCCAGGAACGCAACCTGCGCCTGAACTTCAGCGAACCCTTCATCGTCGTCGGTCAGACCTTGCTGATTCGCAAGGAGCTTGAAGGCAAGATCAAGTCCTACAAAGACCTCAATGACCCGCAATACCGCCTGACGTCGAAGATCGGCACCACGGGTGAGATGATCGCCCGCAAGCTGATGTCCAAAGCTCAATACCACGGCTATGACAATGAGCCAGAAGGCGTGCTGGATGTGGTGAATGGCAAGGCTGATGCTTTCGTCTACGACGCACCTTACAACGTTGTTGCCGTGAACAAGTTCGGCAACGGAAAACTGGTGTTCCTCGACAAGCCCTTCACCTACGAGCCGCTGGCTTTTGGTCTGAAGAAAGGCGACTACGACAGCATCAACTTCATCAATAACTTCCTGCACCAGATCCACGAAGACGGCACTTACGATCGCATCCATGACAAGTGGTTCAAAGACACCACCTGGCTCAAAGACATGGAGTAAGTGCGATTCCCTGTAGCCGCTGCCGCAGGCTGCGATAAGGCCCGCAGGGCCTTCAAGATTTCAGGGCTGCTTTGCAGTCCATCGCAGCCTGCGGCAGCGGCTACATAAAGCCGTCCGCGCTGACCTCTACGGAAATATTGCAACGTGATAAAACAAAAAAAAGCCCAGTGGCCATGGCATGTATTGACCGTGCTGGTGCTGATCGGTCTGGCAGGTGCGTTGTATTACGCCACCTCCCTCATGTCATACGAATGGCGCTGGAATCGTGTTCCGCAGTACTTCGCCTATCAGGCTGAAGAAGCCCAGCGAGCCGCTGAAACCTCGACGGTCATTGAGCTGGTACGCAAAGGCGACAACGCCGAAGTCGTGCTGCGCGCCGATGATGGCAGCGAGCAGCGCCTGACCGTTGCCGACAACAGTCTGCAGCTGGCTGAAGGCGACGATGTGGATGAAGGCGATGTGGTTGGCGTTAATCGGCATTGGGCGGCAGGGCCGTTACTTTTAGGCTTGTGGACGACCGTGTGGTTGTCGTTGGTGTCCGGGGTCCTGGGTTTGATCATCGGATTGGCCACGGGTCTGTGCCGGTTGTCGAATAATCCGACCCTGCGCGACCTGTCGACGCTGTACGTCGAGCTGGTGCGCGGTACGCCGCTGCTGGTGCAGATTTTCATCTTCTACTTCTTTATTGGCACCGTACTCAACCTGTCCCGCGAATTTGCCGGCATTGCCGCGCTGTCGCTGTTCACCGGGGCGTATGTGGCCGAGATCGTACGTTCGGGCGTGCAGTCCATTGCTCGCGGGCAAAACGAAGCGGCGCGCTCGCTGGGCCTCAACGCCAGCCAGTCGATGCGCTACGTCGTGTTGCCGCAAGCCTTCAAGCGTGTACTGCCACCGTTGGCCGGGCAATTTATCAGCCTGGTCAAAGACACCTCGCTGGTGTCGGTGATCGCCATTACCGAGCTGCTCAAAAGTGGCCGCGAAGTCATCACCACCTCGTTTTCGCCGTTCGAAATTCTGTTCTGCGTAGCGGGCCTGTACCTGTTGATCAACCTGCCGCTGTCGCATTTGGCCAGCCGGCTTGAGCGGAGGCTTGCGCAAAGTGATTGAAGTTCGCGAACTGGTAAAAGTCTTCGATACCCGTGGGCAGGTTGTCCGCGCCGTCGACAACGTCAGCACCACTGTCGCCAAAGGCGAAGTTCTGGTGGTGATTGGGCCGTCGGGCTCGGGTAAATCGACCTTTTTACGCTGCCTCAATGGCCTGGAAGAATTCGACTCCGGCTCGGTCAGCATCGATGGTGTCGACCTGGCCAACCCGAAAACCGACGTCAACGCCTATCGGCGTGAAGTCGGTATGGTGTTCCAGCATTTCAACCTGTTCCCGCACATGACCGTGCTTGAAAACCTGTGCCTGGCACAGAAGGTCGTGCGCAAGCGAAACAAGACTGAGCGTGAGGCCAAGGCCCGGGCCTTGCTGGAAAAGGTGGGTATCGGGCAGAAAGCCAATGAATACCCGTCGCGCCTTTCGGGTGGGCAGCAACAGCGTGTGGCGATTGCCCGGGCGCTGGCGATGGAACCCAAGGTGATGTTGTTCGACGAACCCACCTCGGCGCTTGACCCGGAGATGGTGGGCGAAGTGCTGGACGTGATGAAGACCCTGGCCCGCGAAGGCATGACCATGGTCTGTGTGACCCATGAAATGGGCTTTGCCCGGGAAGTGGCGAACCGCGTTCTGTTCTTTGATCATGGCAAGTTGCTGGAAGACTCCGCCCCACAGGACTTCTTCAACTCACCTAAAGACCTGCGCGCCCAGGCGTTCTTGCGTCAGGTGCTGTAAAGCCCTTGTAGGCGCGAGCCTGCTCGCGCCTACAAGGTGATGATCAAACCTTGAAACGCCCCACCAGCGTCTGCAAATGCGTACCCAGTCGAGCCAGTTCGATACTGGACGCTGCGGTTTCTTCGCTGGCAGCAGCGGTCTGTTCTGATACGTCACGCACGTTAATCACACTGCGGTTGATCTCTTCCGCTACCGCACTTTGTTGCTCGGCAGCCGCCGCGATTTGCTGGTTCATCCCCTGAATGGTCGATACGGTGCGGGTGATGTTGCCCAGCGACTCGCCTGCGCGACGGGTGAGCTCGACGCTGTTGTCGGTCAGCAGACGACTGCTGTCCATACTGCTGGACACTTGCAGGGTGCCGCTTTGCAGGCCGGCGATCAGCTCTTCAATCTCTTCGGTGGACTTTTGGGTGCGTTGCGCCAGGCTCCGTACTTCGTCGGCTACCACGGCAAAACCCCGACCCGCTTCGCCGGCCCGTGCCGCTTCGATCGCTGCGTTGAGCGCCAGCAGGTTGGTTTGCTGGGCGACCGATTTGATCACGTCGAGCACGCTGCCAATCTTGTCGCTTTCACGCTTGAGATGACCCATGGCCTCGGTTGAATGGCCCACTTCCAGCGCCAGTTGTTCAATTTGGGCGATGGCTTCACCGACGACCCTGTCGCCTTCACGCGCTTGCTGGTCGGCAGCGAATGCAGCTTCGCGGGCCTCTTCTGCGTTACGGGCCACTTCCTGTACGGTTGCGGCCATTTCGTGCATGGCGGTCGCCACCTGATCGGTTTCGACTTTCTGACTATTTACCCCGGCACTGGTTTGCTCGGTGACCGCTGACAGCTCTTCGGCGGCACTGGCAATTTGAGTGATGCCATCGCTGATTCCGCCCACCAGTTCGCGCAAGCGCTCGGTCATGCGCTGAATGGCCTGCTGTAGCTGGCCCAGCTCGTCGCTGCGGTGGGTTTGGGTGTTATGGGTAAGATCGCCTGCGGCAATGTACTCAACGCTCTTCAGCGTGCGCTGCAGCGGGATGACGATCTGGCGGGTAATGGCCCAGGCGGCCATGATTCCGATCAGCAGCGCCAGCGCGGCACAACTGATCAGCAGGGTCTTGGCTTGCTGGCTGTCCTGGTCGCGCTTAACCAGTTGCAACGACGAAAGCTTCTGGCTCAGGTCAATCAGGACATTGCCCTGCTGATGCATGCGTTCCAGCGCTTGGTCATGGTTTTGCGTGCCCTGGAGCATGTCGGCAAAAGCGCGGCGGTAGGCGGTGACCGCGTTCAGTTGCTGTTGCACCAGCACGATATCTTCAGGTGTGACCAGTTGTTTACGCGACACTTCCAGTGCGGCATCCAACTCGCCCAGGCGGTTATTCACTTCGCGTTGCGTGTCGGGTGTGGGTTGTCGCTCATAGGTAAAACGGGCAATGCGCAGGTCTTTGGTCAGGGCCGTGATGGTCGATATGGACGCCAGCTTGTTGCCCCGGTCGATCACTGACGCCAGGCCATTCCAGCCGGTTGCGGTGATCAGCAAGGTCAATAGCAATACCAGGCCGAAGCCCAGGCTGAGCTTACGATTGACACTTATGTTGCCGAGTAATTGAGCCAGCCAGCGGTACATGATGATGCTCCTGAAATGACCCGATCGCCTGTGCTTTTCGGTCTTTAATGGGGTATCAGGGCATCGGCGCGGCAGGCAGGAACTGTAGAGCAGTGACGGAATGTGTGACGCAGGTCAAATGTAGCCGTTGCGGCATGCATCGCACCCTGCGGCAGCAGCTACAGATTCCGGGTGGGCTAGAACAGGCGGGCGAGCAGGGCGGTAACGGCGGTTTCAACCCTCAGGATGCGAGCACCCAGTTGAACCGGCTGCAAGCCTGCCTTGGCCAGCAGATCGATTTCATAAGGGATCCAGCCGCCTTCAGGGCCGATGGCCAGCGTCACGGGCTCAGTCAGCCCGCGGGGGCAGGCCGGGTAATCACCAGGATGGCCAACCAAGCCCCGTGTGCCTTCCACCATAGCTGGCAGTCGGTCTTCGACGAACGGTTTGAAGCGTTTTTCGATCATGATCTCAGGCAATACGCTGTCGCGTGACTGTTCCAGGCCCAGAATCAACTGTTCACGAATGGCTTCGGGCTCCAGGAACGGGGTTTGCCAGAAACTCTTCTCGACCCGGTAACTGTTTACCAGCACCACTTTAGGCACGCCCATTGACGCTACGGTTTGCAGAACCCGGCGCAGCATTTTTGGGCGCGGCAGGGCGAGCAACAGCGTGAGGGGCAGTTTTTCCGGCGGTGGCTGGTCAAGGCTGAGGATTTTAAGCTCGGCTTCCCGGGGTTCAAGGCGTACCAGTTCGGCACTGCCCATCAACCCGCCGATACGGCCCACCCGCAGATTGTCGCCAATGGCGGCCCGGTGAACCTCCTGCATGTGAGTCAGGCGCCGATCGCGCAGGATCACGCGGTCGGCTGCGATGAAATCAGCCTCTTCGAGGAGCAGCAGGTTCACGCGTGTGGCGCTGGCGGTTGGGCATTGTTGTCGCTGTCAGCCGGTTGATCGTCAGGGTGGTCGCCACGCTTGCTGATCAAGCTGCCAAACAGAATGCCGATTTCAAACAGCATCCACATCGGGATCGCCAGCAGGGTCTGGGAAAAGATGTCCGGCGGGGTCAGGATCATGCCGATCACGAAGCAGCCGATGATCACGTACGGTCGGATCTTGCGCAGGTATTTGACATCGACAATGCCGATCCACACCAGCAGAACCACTGCGACCGGGATCTCAAAGGCCACGCCGAACGCAAAAAAGAGGGTCATGACGAAATCGAGGTAGCTGCTGATGTCGGTCATCATCGAGACCCCTTCAGGGGTTGCCGCGGCGAAGAACTTGAACACCAGCGGGAACACCAGGAAGTAGGCAAAGGCCATGCCGGCATAGAACAGGAAAATGCTGGAAACCAGCAACGGTACGGCAATGCGCTTTTCGTGCTTGTACAGGCCCGGGGCGATAAAACCCCAGATCTGGTGCAGGATCACCGGGATCGCAATAAACAGCGAAACCATCATGGTCAGCTTGAGCGGGGTGAGGAACGGCGAAGCCACGTCAGTGGCGATCATCGTGGCACCCACGGGAAGATATTCACGCAATGGTGTGGAAACCAGGGTGTAGATCTGCTGCGTGAAGGCGAACAATCCGGCGAAGATCAGGAAAATTGCCGCGATGCAGCGCAATAGACGGGTACGCAGTTCAGTCAAGTGCGAAACCAGCGGCATTGGCTGGTCGTCTTCGGGCTTCTCGTTTCTGGGGATGTCGCTCATGCGCTTAAGGGGCTCGCGGTGGCAGGGTTGAGTCGTGTGGCGCTGCCGGTTGAGGCGCAGGGTCGGATGGGGGCTTGGTCAGGCTCACGGGCGCAGGGCTGGCCGGCTCGACCGCAGCTGCAGGGGCAACTGGCGGCGTGACTGGCGGCTTTACGACATCGTGCAGAGGCGCCAGGATCTTCTTGGCTTCCTCTTCCATCGACATGATGTGTTCGTTGTGCAGCTGCCGACGAATTTCGTCAGCGCCGATTTCACGTTCAACTTCCTGTTTGATCGCATTGAAACTGCGTTTCAAGCGCCCGATCCACAGCCCCGCAGTTCGCGCAGCGCCTGGCAAGCGCTCTGGACCGAGCACCAGCAGGGCCACGAGGCCGACGAGCAGCAGTTCACTGAAGCTGATACCGAACATTAGTTTTGGCTCACACGTCTTTGCGGGTCGGCTCTTCGACTTTTTGTGCCTGCACGTCAATCGTGTGCGGCTCGTTCAAGGTCGAAGTGGTGTGTGGCTGTTGTGGCGCAGCGGTGGGCTGTGCAGGCGGAACCACGGGTTCAGCGGGTTTTTCGTCGTCGTTCATGGCCTTGCGAAAGCCTTTGATCGATTCACCGACGTCAGTACCCAGGTTTTTCAGTTTTTTGGTGCCGAAAACCAGGACCACGACGATCAGAATGACGACCCAGTGTTTCCAGTCAAAAATGCCCATGATGAGCTCCTTAGCGAAGAGGTTTAGGCGGAAGGCCGCGAGGCTTTTTCCACGTGGCCGGAGGTGCCGATGCGGCGTTCGAGTTCATCCAGCACTGCCTGTGGATGCTGGCCCAGTTGAGCGAGCATGATCATGCTGTGGAACCACAGGTCTGCCGTTTCGTAGATGACATCGCTGCAGTCACCGCTGATGGCGGCGTCCTTGGCTGCGATGATGGTCTCGATCGACTCTTCCCCGACCTTCTCCAGTATCTTGTTCAGGCCTTTGTGGTAAAGGCTGGCGACATAGGAGCTGTCTGGCGTGGCGCCTTTGCGTGCCTCAAGCACTTGGGCGACGCGGCTCAAGGTGTCAGTCATGGGAATGTCCTGCGTTATAAATGGCATGTGGATCTTTAAGCACCGGGTCTACTGTTTTCCACGCGGCGTTTTCATAGACGCGGTAGAAGCAGCTCTGACGACCGGTATGGCAGGCGATGTCACCGACTTGCTCAACCATCAGGATGATGACGTCGGCGTCACAGTCCAGGCGCATTTCATGCAGTTTTTGCACATGGCCGGACTCTTCACCCTTGCGCCACAGTTTGCCACGCGAACGTGACCAGTAGATGGCACGGTTTTCTGCAGCCGTCAGGGCCAGCGCTTCGCGGTTCATCCAGGCCATCATCAGGACGCGCCCGGTTTTGTGGTCTTGGGCAATCGCCGGCACCAGGCCGTCGCTGTCCCATTTGATCTCGTCCAGCCAGTCTTTCATGTTTGACTCCAACAACGGCTCTTGGCCTTATGGCTCAGGCCGGCGATTTCATAGTTTGCCAGCCTCACCCCACAGTGGCTAGAACTCCTGCGGAGTTGCCATTTATCGGCGCACGATCAGGTACAAGCCTACGGCCAGCAGGATCCCGGCCGGCCAATAGCCGGCGGTGTGCAGCGGGCCGACACTGGCCAGCAGGGCCCCCGCGGCCAGATGCCCGGCCCCCAGCAAGCGCAGGAACCACCCATCCTTGGGCTCGCGCACGATCAGTTGCTGATTTTTGGCGTGAGGTTGTGACATGCGCTCCAGCAGATCGCGGGTCATACCGGCCAGATGCGGGATTTGCTCGACCTGGCTATGCAGGTTGCGCAGCAACGTTTTGGGGCTGACGCGTTCACGCATCCAGCGTTCAAGGAACGGTTGGGCCGTGCTCCACAGATCGAGGTCGGGGTACAGCTGGCGGCCCAGGCCTTCAATGTTGAGCAGGGTTTTTTGCAACAGAACCAGCTGCGGCTGGACTTCCATGTTGAAGCGTCGTGCAGTCTGGAACAAACGCATCAGCACCTGGCCGAAGGAGATTTCTTTCAGCGGTTTTTCGAATATCGGCTCGCACACGGTACGGATCGCTGCTTCAAACTCGTTGAGCTTGGTGTGCGCCGGCACCCAGCCCGAATCGATATGCAACTGAGCCACACGCCGGTAATCACGCTTGAAAAAGGCGAACAGGTTGCGGGCGAGGTAGTCCTGGTCTTCGGGGGTCAGGCTGCCCACGATGCCGCAGTCGATGGCGATGTACTGCGGGCTCCACGGGCTTACGGTGCTGACGAAGATGTTGCCCGGGTGCATGTCGGCGTGAAAGAAGCTGTCACGGAAGACTTGGGTGAAGAAAATCTCTACCCCGCGCTCGGCCAGCAGCTTCATGTCTGTGCGCTGGTCGGCAAGGGTGGCCAGATCGGTGACCTGGACCCCGTAGATACGCTCCATGACCAGGACTTTGGGGCGGCACCAGTCCCAGTAAATCTGGGGGACGTAGAGCAGCGGAGAACCTTCGAAGTTACGCTTGAGCTGGCTGGCGTTGGCAGCCTCGCGCAGCAGGTCGAGCTCGTCGTAGATGGTTTTTTCGTAGTCGCTGACGACGTCCACCGGGTGCAACAAACGCGCATCGGCACTCAGGCGCTCGGCGGTTTTGGCCAGAATGAACAGCCACGCCAGGTCAGAGCCGATGATCGGTTTGAGGCCCGGACGCACGACCTTGACCACCACTTCTTCGCCGGTCTTGAGCTTGGCCGAGTGCACCTGGGCAACCGAGGCTGACGCCAGCGGTTCGATGTCAAAACGGCTGAACACGTCGTTGATCGTTGCCCCCAGCTGTTCTTCAATCAGCTTGACCGCCAACTGCGGATCGAACGGCGGCACGCGGTCTTGCAACAGCATCAGCTCATCAGCGATATCGGCAGGCAGCAAGTCGCGGCGCGTGGACAGGATTTGCCCGAACTTGATGAAAATCGGCCCCAGATCCTGCAGTGCCAGACGCAGGGCTGCGCCCCGGCTCAGCTCCAGCTTTTTACGGGGAAACCAGCGCCACGGCAGCGCATAGCGCAGTGAGAGCATCCACCAGGGTAAAGGCAGGGCAAACAGCAAATCATCAAGGCGGTAGCGAATGACGACGCGCTGGATACGAAACAAACGGCGTATGGCAAGCAGCTTCATGCGTTATCGCTGGAATTGAGGGATCGGGAAAGGCGCTCAAAGCGCGCCTCAAGGCGATCCAGATCGAGTTTGAGCTGGTCGAGTTCGTCAAAGCGCGCTTGCGCTTCGTTTTCACCGACCAGCGTGCGGGCTTCTTCGCTCAGGTATTCGGCCAGGTTCTGGTTGAGGCTGGCGAACCCCTGCTGATACCAGTTGGCGCGGCTGCGCAGATGGCCGCCGATCAATGCCGTGGCCACCGGACCGATCCAGCGCGAGAGTTGGTACTCCCAGTCCAGCTCCAGGTCTTGCAGCACTGCCGCCAGTTCCATCAGCACGGCGCTGTCGCCTTCGAGCTCGACCTCGGGACTGTGCAGCAGGGTGCTTTTGTCTTTGCTCAGTGCCAGGCGCATCAAACTGGACGCGGGGGCCCGCAGCGTGCAATCAGCGTCGGCCGCCCAGTGGGCAGCCAGCAGCAGGCCTTCATCGCCAGGCATGATAAACAGGTGCAGGGTCGGGCTCGCGCATTCGACCGCAATCACTTTGCCGGTCAAGGGCTGCAAGCGCGCCAAAGCAGTGCTGTCCAGACGCAAGATGCGGTTAATACCGCCCTCGACGCTGGCGAGAAGGCCACTGAGCAACATCAGGGCTTGATGCCGCGGTGCAGCGCGACGATGCCTGACGTCATGTTGTGATAGGTCACACGGTCAAAGCCGGCCTCGACCATCATCGACTTCAGCGTTTCCTGGTTAGGGTGCATGCGGATCGATTCGGCCAGGTAGCGATAGCTTTCCGGGTCGTTGAGGATCAGCTTGCCCACCATGGGCATAAAGGCGAACGAATAGGCGTCGTAGACTTTGGACATCAATGCGTTGGTCGGCTTGGAGAACTCCAGGACCAACAAACGGCCGCCCGGCTTGAGTACGCGCAGCATGGAGCGCAGGGCGTCTTCTTTATGGGTCACGTTGCGCAGGCCGAAGGCAATGGTCACGCAATCGAAATGGTTGTCCGGGAACGGCAGCTTTTCAGCGTCGGCCTGAACGAACTCAATGTTGCCCGCCACGCCTTTGTCCAGCAGACGGTCGCGGCCGACCTTGAGCATGGAGGCGTTGATGTCGGCCAGTACGACCTGGCCGGTGGGGCCTACCAGGTGCGAAAACTTGCGGGCCAGGTCGCCGGTGCCGCCCGCGATGTCCAGCACCCGGTTACCCGGGCGTACGCCAGACAGCTCGATGGTGAAGCGTTTCCACAGGCGGTGCATGCCGCCCGACAGAACGTCGTTCATCAAGTCATATTTACCGGCTACCGAATGGAACACCTCGGCGACTTTTTCCGCCTTTTGGCTTTCCGGTACGTTTTTGAAGCCGAAGTGAGTGGTGGGTTCGGCATCGCTGCCTTTGCGCTGATCAGTCATATCGCTGTCACCAGAAGAGAATGCTGGCCATTCTAATCCCGGTGGCCGTCTTTGTCTTGGCGAGGGTGAAGGTAAGTATAGTGACGGCCTTATCTATCTGGAGTGAACCAATGGCACATATCAGTGTTGAACGTACCCACAGCCTGGGCCTTGAAGCTGCACGTGACAAAGCCAGGCCACTGGTGGAAAAGCTGGCAGGGCAGTACGGGCTGACCCCTGAATGGTCGGGTGACACGGTAAAACTCAAGCGTTCCGGGGTTAACGGCACATTGGCGATTGGCGAAAAAACCATCAAGGTTGATGTGAAGCTGGGGCTATTGATGTCGGCGATGAGCGGCATGATTCAAGCTGAAATCGAGCGCTCACTGGATAAAGCGCTGGCCTGAGGGTGAACGCAGCGTTGCTGTCAGCTTCTGATTCGACTGGCAGCAAGCGGACTTAGCGTCTACACCTGATTCAGGTGAGCATTTTGTTCATCTTGATGATTCGACGATCTGGCTCACTGACGTCGCGACTGCGCATTGAGGGGAACACGATGGCTGCTAAGAAACCGGCTGCAAAAGAAAGCAATACGTGGGCAAGCAAGGTTGAAGAGTATTCACGCAAAATCTGGCTGGCAGGCTTGGGTGTGTACTCAAAGATTGACGCAGACGGCAGCAAGCTGTTTGACAGTCTGGTCAAGGATGGCGAAAAGGCGGAGAAACTGACCAAGGCTTCAGGGCCCAAGGCGACAACGTCCACCCGTTCCAAGGTCGAAGACGTTAAAGAATTGGCGCTGGGTAAATGGAGCGAATTGGAGGAAGCCTTCGACAAGCGCCTGAGCAGCGCGATTTCGCGCATGGGTGTACCGAGTCGTGATGAGGTCAAGGCTCTGCACGCCAAGGTTGAGACGCTCACCAAACACATTGAAAAACTGACGGCGGCCGCTGCCAAGGTGACGGCCACCAAAACCACGGCGGCCAGCAAGCCGGCTCCGGCCAGGGCGGCGGTTAAAGCGGCCGCGAAACCTGCCGCGAAACCTGCGCCCAAAGTGGCTGCCAAACCGGCGGCTAAATCGGCTGCCAAACCGGCCTCCAAACCTGCGGTCAAACCCGCTGCAGCCAAACCCGCTGCAGCCAAACCTGCAGCCGCGAAACCTGCAGCCGCTAAAAAGCCTGCGGCCAAAAAACCGGCTGCGAGTAAAAAGCCGACCGCCGCAAAAGCCCCCGCCGCCCCGACATCAACCGCTCCTGAAGTTAAACCGGCTACGCCAGCTTCTTGAGACGGTGGTGCCTGCAGGAGCGACCCGCGCGCTTCTGCAGGGCTTGCGGTGCGGTTACAGCATCAATTTGACGATGGATTCGGAAGGGTCGCGGGATTTTCCGGCTTTTTTCAGTTCGGCCAGATAGTCGGCCCACAAGTCTTCCTGGCGTTGGCCCAATTGATACAGGTAATCCCAGGTAAACAGGCCGCTGTCGTGGCCGTCGTCAAAGGTCAACTTCAAGGCGTACTGGCCAGCAGGTTCGACCTTGCTCAGGCCAACATTGATTTTGCCAAATTGCAGAATCGGCTTGCCGTGTCCTTGAACCTCGGCGGAGGGGGAGTGCACGCGCAGAAACTCGGCAGGCAGATGAAACTCTTCGCCTGACGGGTATTTGAGGGTGAGGGTCTTCGAGGCTTTGTGCAGGTTGATGGCGCTGGGAATCATGGTCATAACCTATGGTCATCGCATAAACACTGTAGCCGCTGCCGCAGGCTGCGATAAGGCCAAAGGCCTTCAGTGATCTCAAGATCCTGCGCCAACGAGGTTGGCGATCGCAGCCTGCAGCAGCGGCTACAAGGTGTATACGCGGGCTTACAAGATGTAGCGCGAGAGGTCTTCGTTTTCGGCCAGCTCGCCCAGGTGGCTGTTCACGTAGTCGGCGTCGATGCGAATCGGCTCGTCTTTTTGTGCACTGGCGATATCACCGGCACTGAAAGAAACCTCTTCGAGCAAACGCTCAAGCAGCGTGTGCAGGCGGCGAGCACCGATGTTCTCGGTTTTTTCGTTCACCTGCCAGGCGATTTCGGCCAGGCGCTTGATCCCTTCAGGCTGGAACTCGATGTTCAGGCCTTCGGTTTTCAGCAGCTCGCGGTATTGCTCGGTCAACGAAGCATGTGGCTCGCTGAGGATGCGTTCGAAGTCTTCAGGTGTCAGTGCCTTGAGTTCGACGCGGATGGGCAGACGGCCTTGCAGCTCAGGCACCAGATCGCTTGGCTTGCTCAGGTGGAACGCACCGGATGCGATAAACAGGATGTGGTCGGTTTTGACCATGCCCAGTTTGGTGTTGACGGTGCAGCCTTCGATCAAGGGCAACAGGTCGCGCTGAACGCCTTCACGGGACACATCGGCGCCGCCGACATTACCGCGTTTGGCAACCTTGTCGATTTCATCGATAAACACAATGCCGTGTTGCTCAACCGCTTCCAGGGCCTTGGCTTTGAGTTCTTCGTCATTGACCAGGCGGCCGGCTTCTTCGTCACGCACCATTTTCAGGGCTTCTTTGACCTTCAGCTTGCGGTTCTTGCGCTTGCCTTTGCCCATGTTGGCAAACAGGCTTTGTAGCTGATTGGTCATCTCTTCCATGCCAGGTGGCGCGGAGATATCAACCCCCGCCACATCGGCGACTTCGATTTCGATTTCCTTGTCGTCCAGCTGGCCTTCACGCAGGCGCTTGCGGAACAGCTGGCGGGTGTTGGAGTCCTGCGGCACGGCGGCTTCTTCGCCGAACGTGCGCGCTGGCGGCAGCAGGGCGTCCAGAATGCGCTCTTCAGCGGCATCTTCGGCGCGATGGCGAACCTTGACGATCTCTTGCTCGCGCAGCAGCTTGATGGCGGCGTCGGCCAGATCACGAATGATCGACTCGACGTCACGACCGACGTAACCAACTTCGGTGAATTTGGTGGCTTCAACCTTGATGAACGGTGCGTTGGCCAGTTTGGCCAGACGACGTGCGATTTCGGTTTTGCCGACACCGGTCGGACCGATCATCAGGATGTTTTTCGGGGTGACCTCAACGCGCAGCTCTTCGGGCAGCTGCATCCGGCGCCAGCGGTTACGCAGAGCAATGGCAACGGCGCGCTTGGCGTCGTCCTGGCCGATGATGTGGCGATTGAGTTCGTGGACAATTTCGCGGGGAGTCATGGACATAGTAATTGGCGTTCCTCTAGCTGAATCAAGGTACACAAAGGGGCCGGCAGCGGGCCCGACAAGTGGCTTATTCGGCGAGGTCCTGCTCCTCAATAGTGATGTTGTGGTTGGTGAACACGCAGATGTCGCCAGCAATGCCGAGCGCGGTTTCGGCGATCTCACGGGCCGAAAGCTCGGTTTTCATCAACAGGGCGCGGGCTGCTGCTTGAGCGAATGCACCGCCTGAGCCCATAGCGATCAAGCCGTCTTCCGGCTCAACCACGTCACCGTTACCGGTGATGATCAAGGACGCGTCTTTGTTGGCCACGGCCAGCATGGCTTCAAGGCGGCTCAGCGAGCGGTCGGTACGCCATTCTTTGGCCAACTCGACAGCGGCGCGAACCAGATGGCCCTGGTGTTTTTCCAGTTGGCCTTCAAAGCGTTCGAACAGGGTAAATGCATCAGCGGTGGCACCGGCGAAACCGGCGATAACCTGGCCGTGATAGAGACGACGGACTTTTTTCGCGTTGCCTTTCATCACGGTATTGCCAAGGGAAACCTGGCCGTCGCCAGCCATGACGACTTTGCCGTGGCGGCGTACTGAAACGATGGTGGTCAAGGGAGAGTCTCCACGCAGCGGGGCGAAAATGCCTGATGGAGATACATATGGGGGTTGTCGCGGATATTTCAACAGCGGGGAGGGAATGCGGATGAATGGAGGGACGTCATCGTGAACACGCTCGCGCACCTGCAGGCGCGAGCGTGCTCGTGATGGTCAGCGGCGCTGTTGCAGCAACAGGTTATTGAACCCGCCACTCGCCAATTGCTTTTGGGCCACGGTCAGTTGTTCGCGGTTACTGAACGGGCCGACCAGCACCCGATACCAGGTTTCGTCTTTCACCGTGCCCGATTCGACCGAGGCGGACTGGCCGAGCAGGATGATTTGCGCACGCACCTTGTCGGCATCGGCTTGCTTGCGGAACGAGCCCGCTTGCAGGAAGAACTTGGTCACCGGTGCCGCCTTGGCCACTGGTGGCGCAGGTGGCGGAGTGAGGCCATTCAGGGCGGCCTGGGCACGGACCGTGTCGATTTTTGCCGCCTCGGCAGGCGTCACTGGCTTCAGTGGCGCAGTTTGTGGCGTCGGCAGGGTTTTTTCCGGTACGGCCTCTGGCGGCACGATCACTTCAGACTCGGGCAGCAGCGTATAGAAGTCGTACTTTGGCTTGACCGGCTGAGTCGGGCTCGGCGCAGTTTTATTGGCTTCAGCGACTTGCGAAGCCTTTTGCTGCTCTTGCTTGACCCGTTTGACGTCGTCGCCCTTGCCAGGTTCGAGCTTCATCAAAAAAACGATAAAGGCGCCTACGGTCAGGCCGATGGCCATCCATAGCCAACCCGGGATCGGTTTTTTGGTCGGCGCCTGATACCGGCTGGCGCCGCGCTTTGGGGCAGGTTTTTTCTTGGCGGCCAACTTACATGCGCTCCAGAGTTTCCAGGCCCAGCAGTTCCAGGCCTTGCTTGAGAGTACGGCCGGCCAGTGCTGCCAGGCGCAGGCGGCTTTGTTTCTGTGCTTCGTCTTCGGCGTTCAGGATCGGGCAGTTCTCGTAGAAGCTGGAGAACAGGCCCGCCACATCGTACAGGTACGTGCACAGGGTGTGCGGCGTGCCTTTTTCTGCAACGTTGTTCAGGACTTCACCGAACTGAGCCAGTTTGGCGGCAAGCTCTTGTTCTTGCGGCGCTGCCAGCACGATATGGCCGTCTACTTGATCGAAGCGCTTGCCCAGCTTGCGGAAAACACCGGCCACACGGGTGTAGGCATACAGCAGGTACGGTGCGGTATTGCCTTCGAAATTCAACATCAGGTCGAAGTTGAAGCTGTAGTCGCTGGTACGGTGCTTGGACAAGTCCGCGTATTTCACGGCACCAATGCCGACCACTTTGGCGATTGCGCGCAGTTCTTCTTCTGCCAGCTCCGGGTTTTTCTCTTTAACCAGCGTGTAGGCGCGCTCTTTGGCTTCGTTGAGCAGGTCGATCAGTTTTACCGTGCCACCGTCGCGGGTCTTGAACGGACGGCCGTCAGCACCGTTCATGGTGCCGAAGCCCATGTGTTCCATTTCCATCGGGTGGGTGATGAAACCGGCCTTGCGTGCTACGGCGAACACCTGCTGGAAGTGCAGCGCCTGACGCTGGTCAACGAAGTACAGGACGCGATCGGCTTTCAATACACCGCTGCGATAGCGGATGGCCGCCAGGTCGGTAGTGGCGTACAGATAGCCACCGTCGGCCTTGACGATGATGACGGGCAGCGGCTCGCCTTCGGCGTTCTTGAACTCGTCGAGGAACACGCATTGGGCGCCGTTGCTCTCGACCAGCATGCCTTTGGCCTTGAGGTCATTGACCACATTGATCAGGTCGTCGTTGTAGGCGCTTTCGCCCATCACGTCGGCCATGGTCAGTTTTACGTTCAAGAGTTCGTAGATTTTCTGGCAGTGCGACAGCGAGATGTCTTTGAACTTTGTCCACAGGGCCAGGCAGTCCGCGTCGCCGGCTTGCAGCTTGACCACCAGGCTGCGGGCGCGATCCGCAAACTCTGGCGATTCGTCGAAGCGTTGCTTGGCCGCACGGTAGAAGTTCTCGAGATCAGACAGCTCGTCGCTGGTGATCGGGTTTTCTTCCAGATAGGCCATCAGCATGCCGAACTGGGTGCCCCAGTCGCCCACGTGGTTTTGACGAATAACGTCGTCGCCGAGGAATTCCAGGACGCGTGCCACGCCGTCGCCAATGATGGTCGAGCGCAAGTGGCCGACGTGCATCTCTTTGGCCAGGTTGGGCGCGGACATGTCGATGACCGTGCGCATGGCTGGAGCGGCTTTGCGGACGCCGATGCGGGCATCGGCCAGGGCTGCGTCCAGGCGCGAGGCCAGGGCCTGGGTGTTCTGGAAGAAGTTCAGGAAGCCCGGGCCGGCGATTTCAGTCTTGCTGATTTGCTCATCGGCCGGCAGCGCGGCGATGATTTTTTCAGCCAGGTCGCGGGGCTTCATGCCGGCCGGCTTGGCCAGCATCATGGCGATGTTGCTGGCAAAGTCGCCGTGAGTCTTGTCACGGGCGTTTTCCACCTGAATCGCTGGCGTCAGGCCTTCAGGCAACACACCTTCTGTGACGAGTTGAGCTAGGGCTTGTTGAATCAGCTGGCGAATGGTGTCTTTCATGGTCTTCTCTTTCGACCGCAAGCGCGGTAGCGCTTCAGTGCGCAGGTGGAAAAACTGGGTATTGTCCGCTAACGGGGCGGCAAGCTTCAAGCCTTAAGCCGCAAGCCGGTAGCGATGCTTCATGGGGTGAGACGTATTCACTTATAACGTGTGACTGCGTCAGCTTAGTAAAGGTCGACCGGATCGACGTCCAGCGACCAGCGTACCTGACGGCCACTGGGCATTTGCTCCAGGATCAGCAACCATTGGTTGAGCAGTCGATGCAGGGGCGCCCGGGCAGTGGCTTGCAGTAAAAACTGGGCACGATAACGCCCGGCACGGCGCTCCATGGGGGCCGGTACCGGGCCGAGCAACTCGATGCCGCCCAGGTTAAGTTCGGCTAGCAGGCGTTCGGCTTCAGTGCAGGCTTCGTCCAGAAAGCCTTCGGCCTGACCCGGCTTATGGGCTTCGGCGCGCAGCAGTGCCAAGTGCGCAAAGGGCGGTAAGCCGGCCGCCCGACGCTCGCTCAAGGCTTGCTCGGCGAAAGCGAAGTAACCTTGTTCGGTCAATTGAATCAGCAGCGGGTGGTCGGCCAGATGGGTCTGGATGATCACTTTGCCCGGTTCTTCGGCGCGCCCCGCACGGCCAGCGACCTGGACGATCAGTTGAGCCATGCGCTCGCTGGCGCGGAAGTCACCCGAGAACAAACCGCCATCGGCATCCAGAATCGCAACCAGGGTCACCCGCGGGAAGTGATGGCCTTTGGCGAGCATTTGCGTGCCGATCAAAATACACGGCTGGCCTTTTTGAATCGTGGCAAACAACTGATTCATCGCGTCCTTGCGCGAGGTGCTGTCGCGATCGACCCGCAGTACGGGGTAATCAGGAAACAAAATCCCCAGTCGTTCTTCCGCCCGCTCGGTGCCTGCGCCCACTGGTCGCAGATCGACCTTGCCGCATTGCGGGCAATTGCGCGGTACGCGCTCGACATAGCCGCAGTGGTGGCAGCGCAGTTCTCCAGAGCGCTGATGAACGGTCATTCGGGCATCGCAGCGCTGGCATTCCGACATCCAGCCGCAGTCATGGCACAGCAGCGTAGGGGCGAAACCGCGCCGGTTGAGGAACACCAGCACTTGCTGGCCTGCCGCGAGGGTCTGGCCGATGGCTTGTTGCATGGGCCCGGAAATACCGCTGTCCAGCGGACGGCTTTTAACATCCAGCCGCAGGAAACGGGGTTGTTTGGCGCCGCCTGCACGTTCATTCAGGCGCAGCAGGCCATAGCGTCCGGTGTAGGCGTTATGCAGGCTTTCGAGCGAGGGCGTGGCGGAACCGAGCACGATTGGGATGTTTTCCTGGCGTGCACGCACCAGCGCCAGATCCCGTGCGTGGTAGCGCAAACCTTCCTGCTGCTTATAAGAGCCGTCATGTTCTTCGTCGATGATGATCAGCCCCGGGTTTTTCATCGGGGTGAACAGCGCCGAGCGGGTGCCAATAATAATGTCGGCCTCGCCATCACGGGCGGCGAGCCAGCTTTCAAGGCGCTCGCGGTCGTTGACGGCCGAATGCACCAGGGCGATGCGCGCATTGAAGCGCTGTTCGAAGCGGGCCAGGGTTTGCGGCCCCAGGTTGATCTCGGGGATCAGCACCAGCGCTTGCTTGCCGGCCAGCAGGGTTTCGCGGATCAGCTGCAAGTACACTTCGGTCTTGCCGCTGCCTGTGACCCCGGCGAGCAAGAAGGCATGAAAGCTGTCGAAGCCTGCGCGAATGGCTTCATAGGCTGCGCGCTGTTCGCTGTTGAGTGGCAATTCGGGTTGTGCCAGCCAGTGCTCGTGACGCTCGCTCGGCGCGTGACGGCGAATTTCGACCTGTACCAGCTCTTTGGCCAGCAGCAGATCGAGGCTGTCCTTGCTCAGCATCAACTTGCTCAGCAGTTGATGGGCGACGCCATGGGGGTGCTGGGCAAGGGTCGCCAGGGCTTCACGCTGGCGCGGGGCACGGGCGATTCGCGGGTCGTCGAGTCTGGCCCCGGGGGTAATTTGCCAGAAGCGTTCCTGACGGGTTTCGGCCAGTTCACCCTGGCGCAACAGCACGGGCAGCGCCCAGCTCAGGGTGTCGCCCAGGCTGTGCTGGTAATACTGCGAGGTCCACAGGCACAGCTTGAATAATGAGGCGGGCAGCGGCGGGGTGGCATCGAGCAGGGCGATGGCCGGTTTGAGCTTGTCTGCAGGCACTTCACTGTGATCGACCACCTCGACCAGAATGCCGATCATTTCGCGCCGCCCGAACGGTACCCGCAAGCGCATGCCAGGCTGTAATTGATGGCGCAGCACGCCGGCCGGCGCCCGGTAATCAAACAGGCGGCGCAAGGGGGAAGGCAGGGCAAGGCGCAAAATGGCGTCGGGCACGCGGGGCTCTCAAGTGATGAACGGCAAATATGGCCCGGAGCCTAGCAGACAACGCGGTCGGGGACTAAAAGGCCAGGCGTTTACAGATGAATGAATAGTGAAGGAGCATGCTTGGCCGCTTGCGTCAATGTAAAGGTCTGGTATTATCGGCGCCCTAAATTTACGTGCGGTATTCAACAATGGTGTTGAGTGGCGGCACGCTAGCCTGAGGAATACCCCATGAAAGCCGATATCCATCCAGCGTACGAAGTGATCGAAGTAACTTGCAGCTGCGGCAACAAGTTCCAGACTCGCTCCAACCTGTGCAAAGCACTGGCGACTGACGTATGCAACGAGTGCCACCCGTTCTACACCGGTAAGCAAAAAACTCTGGACGTTGGCGGTCGTGTTGATCGCTTCAAAACTCGTTTCGGTGCTTTCGGCGCAACGAAAAAAGCCGCCGAGTAAGGCGCATGACTTTGGACGGTCCTTTTGGTCTGGCCAGGTTATTGAAAAAGGCGTCCCTCGCGGGCGCCTTTTTTGTGCCTGCGATTTGGTTGTCGAGTGCGCTGGCCGCGCCGTTGTGCCCTGCGCCGGGTGCCTTGTCCTATGCTCGGGTGCAGCAAGTGGTCGATGGCGACACGTTGCGCCTCAAGGATGGCCGCAGCGTGCGCATGATTGGCCTCAATGCCCCCGAGACGGGTAAAAAAGGCCAGTCCGCCGAGCCCTTCGCCGACGCCGCCCGCAAGCGGCTGCAAAGCCTTGTGGCGCAAAGTGATGGCCGTGTGGGGTTGTTGGCAGGCAAGCAGCCCCAAGACCGTTATGGGCGCACGCTGGCGCATGTCTTTGGTGCCGATGGCAATAACCTTGAGGCCCAGGTGCTGGCCGATGGGCTGGCGTATCAGGTGGCAATCGCCCCGAATGTCGAGCTGCTCGACTGTCAGCAAGCGGCTGAGCGTACTGCGCGGGCTGCGGGGTTGGGTCTTTGGCGACAGTCGCCGGTGCTCGCGCCGCAGCAAATAAGCCGCTCCGGATTTGCTGTAGTGGGGGGCACGGTGAGCAAGGTCCAGCGTAATCGCGGTGGCCTCTGGATCGATCTTCAGGGCGGTGTGGTGCTGCACATTGCAGCCAGTCAATTGAAGCATTTCGATCAGCAAGACCTTGCCCGCCTGCAGGGCTCCAAGCTTGAAGCGCGTGGTTGGGTGCTGGATCGCTCACGGCGCGGAGGGCTGAAGTCGGGGCAGGCGCGCTGGATGCTCTCATTGACTCATCCTGGGATGATAAACGTCGGCGCGAAGTGAAATTGTAGACAATTTTAAAATAAGATTGTGGACACTATAGCCCTTGCAGGGCGCGGCTCTTGGGCCAAAGTCTTAAGGCAAAGCCCTTGACACTGCTGACTGGTCAGTCTTGTCGGGACTTTGCGACACGCGTATGCTCGGCGATCCGTCTGTCCAACAGCAAAAAAGCGGAATGCCCACATGTCTGATTTGAAAACCGCCGCTCTCGAATATCATGCCCAGCCCCGCCCAGGGAAACTGAGTGTCGAGCTTACCAAACCTACCGCTACCGCCCGCGATCTAGCGCTGGCCTATAGCCCGGGTGTAGCCGAACCAGTGCGCGAAATCGCCCGCGACCCTGAGCTTGCCTACCAATACACCGGCAAAGGCAACCTGGTCGCCGTGATTTCTGATGGCACCGCGATTCTGGGCCTGGGTAACCTTGGCCCATTGGCCTCCAAGCCGGTTATGGAAGGCAAAGGCGTGCTGTTCAAGCGCTTTGCCGGTATTGATGTTTTCGACATTGAAGTCGACTCCGAAAGCCCGCAAGCCTTCATTGACACCGTTAAACGCATTTCCATCACCTTCGGTGGCATCAACCTCGAAGACATCAAAGCCCCTGAGTGCTTTGAGATCGAGCGCGCGCTGATCGAGCAATGCGACATCCCGGTGTTCCACGATGACCAGCATGGCACCGCTATCGTGACGGCTGCCGGCATGATCAACGCCCTGGAAATCGCTGGCAAAACCCTGGCTGAAGCCAAGATCGTTTGCCTGGGCGCCGGCGCTGCAGCCATCTCCTGCATGAAGTTGCTGGTGAGCATGGGTGCAACGATCGAAAACATCTACATGGTCGACCGTACCGGCGTCATCCACTCCGGCCGTGACGATCTGAACCAGTACAAAGCAGTGTTTGCACACGCGACTGAAAAACGCACATTGGCAGACGCAATGGAAGGCGCTGACGTGTTTGTCGGTCTGTCGGGTCCTAACCTGCTGAGCCCTGAGAACCTGCTGCGCATGGCGCCAAACCCGATCGTGTTCGCTTGCTCGAACCCGGACCCGGAAATCGCTCCAGAGCTGGCGCACGCTACCCGTGACGATGTGATCATGGCCACTGGCCGTTCGGACTACCCGAACCAGGTCAACAACGTACTGGGCTTCCCGTTCATCTTCCGTGGTGCTCTGGACGTTCGCGCCAAGCGCATCAACGAAGAAATGAAAATCGCGGCGGCCAACGCACTGCGTGAACTGGCCAAACTGCCAGTGCCGCAAGAAGTGTGTGACGCGTACGGCGGCATCAAGCTGGAATTCGGTCGTGAGTACATCATCCCGAAACCAATGGACGTGCGCCTGATCACCCTGATCTCCGATGCTGTCGCCAAAGCGGCCATCGAGACCGGCGTCGCCACCCTGCCGTACCCGAAGAACTACCCGCTGAAAAGCGTGGATGACGTGTTCAACGGCTAATTCCGTAGAACGTCTTCCCCAAACCCCGGCACGCAAGTGCCGGGGTTTTTTGTGAGCGACGATCAGAACCTGTCGGAGCGAATAGGCTCGCGACGGGTAAAAGATCGCTGCATTTACCCAATGGACACACGCGTTACCGCTCGCGCCTGCAGAGATTTTTTCGCTTAAAGGGCGGGCATTACAGCTGTTGGGATGAACAAATTTGTACTGATTTATCTACTTCTTCTGGCAATTAGAGAAGTCTCCTACATCCGCTGCTAGGCCCATCCGTTAGCGTTTACCTCCTTGTTGTGGGCGCCTTTGTTCTGAAGCGTGCCCTCTACGTTTGAGGAGCCACGGATGCCCACGATTGACCGTCATAAGCGCTTTAGCCTGAGTATCAACGCTGCCGAATCCGAGTTTCAGGTACTGGGGTTTACCGGCGATGAAGCCATCAGCACGCCCTTTGCCTTTACC
>NZ_LRMN01000018.1:0-137374 GCF_019266105.1 Pseudomonas sp. D1HM
GACAAGCTCTACACCATTTGTCACAACGCCTATGGCCACCTCAACGGCAGCGTGGAGGCGGTGCTGGAGGCCAACCCCGGGCTGGCCGCCAAGCCTGAGCCGTATCGCGGCGGCGTGCTGATCGTGTTGCCGGACTTGGCGCTGGCCAGCGATGAGCAGGCCGTCCAGCTCTGGAGCTGATTGTTACGCGTAACGCGCCTTAAAACCTGAGCCCCGCCTTTGTGCGGGGCTTTTTGTTGGAGCTGGATATGACGCCCGTTTTTCGCATCGTCGCCGATGGCAGCGATATCACCCGCATGATCAATGACCGGCTGTTGCTATTGCGCACCTCGGATAAGCCCGGGATGGAGTCGGACGAGTTTGAGTTGCGCATTGATGACCGTGACGGCGCCGTCACGCTGCCGGCACGGGGTGCCGGCATCGAAATCTATCTGGGCTATGCCGGGTCGACCTTGTCCCGGGAGGGCCGCTATGTGGTTGATGAGGTCGAGGTGTCCGGTCCTCCGGACACGCTGGTGATTCGCGGCAAGGCCAGCGACATGCGCGGCAGTGGCAAGACCACGCGCAGCGGTAGCTGGGAAGGCGACAGCTTGGCCACCATCGTCAGCACAGTGGCCCGGCGTAATGGATGGGAGCCGGCCTGTACGGTAGCCACGATCGTGCCCCGGGCTGACCAGTTGGGTGAGTCGGACTTTAATTTCATCACCCGACTGGCTCGACAGCACGACTGCACCGCCAAGGTCGCTGACGGCAAGCTGATCGTCATGCCGCGACAGGGCAGCGTTACGGCCAGCGGCAAGACACTGGGCGTCGTCACCATCAACAAATCAGACGTCAGCCGCTACAGCTTTCGGTTGGGCGATCGTTCGACACACAAGGCCGTCAGCACCAAGTACCAGAACAAGGCCACCGGCAAACTGGCGGTGGTGAACCTGAACAACGACGACTCTCCGGACGGACTGCCTCCGGTGCATACCGATCGGCATGTCCACCCGAACAAGACAGCCGCCGAGCAGGCCGCCAAGGCACGCTTGGCCGCATTCAACCGCTCGACTGCAGGCGTACGGCTGGAAATGCCCGGCCGTTCTGACCTATTCGCGGAGCGGATGATCAACGCTCAAGGGTTCAAGGACGGGCTCGATGGCGAGTACCTGGTGGATTCCCGGGAGCAGGTGTTCACCCAGTCGGGCTGGTCGACCACCATCGAGTGCAATGCTGGCAAGAAGGGCAAGGCCAAGGCTAAAGGCAAGAAGCCCGCGAAGACACTGAAAGTCGTTGATCTCAACTCCAATTAACCCCAGCCCGCCTTGTGCGGGTTTTTTGTCTGGAGATACCCAATGTCCATCACTACGCAGCAACTGCTGCAGATCCTCCCGAACGCCGGCCAATCAGCCGGCGTTTTTGTGTCCGCCCTCAACACGGCCATGAACCACTACCAGATCGTTGGCCTGAAGCGCGTAGCGGCGTTTATTGCTCAGGTCGGCCATGAGTCCGGCCAGTTCCGTTATGTGCGCGAGCTGGGCAACAACCAGTACCTCAGTAAGTACGACACAGGCTCACTCGCCAAGCGCTTGGGGAACACACCAGAGGCTGATGGTGACGGTCAGAAGTATCGCGGCCGTGGCCTGATCCAGATCACCGGCCGGGCCAACTACGTCGAGTGTGGCGAAGCCCTGGGCCTTGACCTGGTCAATCACCCTGAGCTGCTGGAGAAACCGCAACACGCCAGTATGTCCGCTGCGTGGTTTTGGGCGACTCGAGGCCTGAACACCTTGGCTGATGCGGGCAAGTTCGACACGATCACTCGGCGCATCAATGGCGGGCAGAACGGCGCAGCGGATCGTCAGGCGCTATATGCCCGGGCGCTCAAGGTGTTGGCGTGATAGCTACGTTCAGGCTTGTTCCAGTTTGGGTATGGACAATGATTGCTCTGCTCGCTGGCCTGGGCTACCAGACCTTTCAGGTAATGGAAGTTCGCGCGGATTACGCCAGTTACAGGTCAGGCACGGCCACGGCTGCAGCAAACGCGAGCGAGGATGCCCGGTTAGCCGAGCAGAAACTCCAACGAAACATCGACCAGGTGCGCGACAATGCGGCGGATCAAAAACAGAAAGATGATGCTCTTGCTGCTCAGCAGCGCGCTGACCATGACAGCCTGCGCGATCAAACCCGAAGGTTACTTGCCGACAAGGCCGATCTTAATAGCCGCATTGCCGAGCGAGGCAAGACAATCAGCGACCTTGTCGATCTGCTCGCCGAGCTGCGATCAGAAGCTGATGGATATGCGGGTGAACTGGCGGCAGCGCTTACAGAAAGTCGTCGGGCCGGGTTCGTCTGCGAACGATCCTACGACGCCGTAGCTATGCAACACTGAAAGGGGCTACGGGGGGGATGCATGCTGGAGATGACGCGCAAGGCAAATTTAATTGTGGGCGCAGCTAATGGGACTAAAATCTTTACCTTGAGTCCAAGCTTTGCATAAGGAGTGGCAATTATCATGGATATGACAGTCATCTGGATGTCAGTTTTACTAATGTCTTTCTGCATCGCTGCTGTGGCATTGGTCGCGTACGCGATAGCTCAATAGCCAAAAAGCAAAGCCCCGGAGTTTCGCGGCTCCAGGGCTTCTATTTTCGCCTCCATCCCTTAATGTCGGACGAACGTGCTAGTGAGACTACCAGCGATGTATTGATTGGTCATTGCTGCGATGGGGGGATTGTGTTCGTTTGATTTGCCCCAGTACATGCACAACGCACTATCGGAATTACCGGCGATGGCGACCAAGTACTGATCTCGCTGTAGGGCTGTCAGGCCTACGCCCAAGAAGTGTCAGGCACGAAATAAAAGGAGCGGTCGAAGCTGGTTAGGTAAGTACAGGCACCGTTAGCTGATCAAAAATCGTGCGCCTCCCAGCAGCGGCACTGGTTCAAAGTCTGCGTACGATTACTTCGCGCCTTCACGCAGCTGCCTACGGCCTGCGCGCCTACTTGCTCATTAATCATCCAAGTGAGGATCTCGGTCGAACTTAATGTGACATCATTGTGCTATCATTTTCAGGGAAGATGGTCAGCATTGATTCAGAACCCCGTTTCTAATCAATCGCCACAGGCTAGAGATAGCAAAGGGAATGAGTGCATTACCCCATTCCGTAGAACAATGCCTCCACTTTAACCCCTTCATGTACGACACCCCCCTATCCTGAACATGGAATCGCTATGCCTGACATCAATGAGCTAAAAGACAAGATCAATACCAAAACCTTGAATATGGTATTGCTGTCGACTGCAACCCTCGGGCTGTACCTGTTGCTGTGGCTTGTCAGAGCCAATCAGAAAATCAGCGAAACAGCTAAGATCAAACTGGTCGATAACACCTACATCATCTGGCTGGCCGTCTGCCTTGGCTGGAGTGGCGCTTTATCTAATGTGGGTGAGGCCCTGTTCGATGCGTTATCCGGCATTCTGATTATTGCGGCAAACGCCCTGTATATCGTCTGGGCGTTTAAAGCCAAAAACGCTTTGTCGGAATACGCCCTTCGCGAGCATAAAATCGATCTGCGCATGAACGCGTTCTACACTTTCTTTCTGAACGTCTTCTACATCAATTACTGCATCAACGACCTGCCAGAAGAGCAACGCAAGCAACAGATCCTGCGTGGTCAAACCACTCAGATCTGATTTGCTCGACAGGCTGGCAGTCTCAACACGATTGCCAGCTGTTCGCTTGGCAATCGTTTACTAGGAACCTTAAGGGGCCTACTGTCAATCGTTTGAACGCCTCTGAGCCTTCGCCGTGCTTCCACAGCATGGCTAACTGCTTAGCCTGTCGAATCAGAAACCTTCCAACAAAACCAATAACGCAACGCTCTTATCTGGGGACTGGGTTTGCTGATGAGGTGTTGCCCAATGAATTGGGGCCTTGCTGGAGGCGAGAGGAGGGAATTCTCAGATCGTTTATTGTGGCTTGATCAAATATGGATGTTAGAGCCCACTAGGGAGGAATTTGGTTGCTCCGCTGACATCATCGATTTTCTTGATGCGGTAGGCTTTCACGCAAGTTTCGTTGCGAGTATTGGCATCAGGGCAATATTGTTTGATGAAGTCAGCCAGTATCATTTCTTGACCATTAACGGTGAGGATACGCTTGTAATATTCACCGTTTATTCCTTGGGACTGACGGCTGGACGTCATTTCTTGGTCAATCACCAGGCTCCCGTGTAAGTCGACGGTCGATAACTGTTTTTTAGGGTCTTCTTTGGAGCAAGAGCTTAAGAGGAGGCCTACGGCAACTAGCGAAAATAAACGTAGCATGATGGATTTATCTCTGATAGCGGGGGTCCCCGGACCTTGGTCCGGGGGCGATAGATAGGAAGATTACTTGCCGAATAAGCGGCTAGAGCGATTGACCTCAGCTTTTCCGGCATCTTCCAGTAGGGACTTAGTGCCGGAAGTTATATTACGTGCTGAGTCAGCTTCGGCTTGGATCACATCGGTACGTGCAGCTTCATTACGCAGTTCTGCATCGATGTAATCGTTTGTGCGTGCAGCACGGGCTCGCTTGGCTTGTATTGCTAGACGGCGTTCTTCTAGATCCAGTGCTCGTTGCTCGTCTTCGAAGCTTTCTTCACGAGTTTGAACACGCTTATGCTCGATCTCTTGTGTCTTGCGCTGCTCATAGGCCTTTTGCTGCGCTGCTTGCTGCGCTACTGCACGTTGCCGACGCTCCGCAGCGCTGCGGGCTTCGGCGCGGGACCGTAGCTCTGCGGCTTGGCGACTACGTTCCGCTTCAGAGGCCGCCTCAGCCTGTTTGGTTTGCAGTTCGATTTTGTGCAGGTTATCGAATTGGTTTGCCAATGTAGGCATGGTGAGCAGTGCTAGGACGGAGCCCAGAGCAATGTGTTTCATATTCGGCCCCTTAGCTTTTCTTTGGTTCTGGACATGTCGCATTCGGCTGAATACGTGTTTCGTTGGAGAGCGTCATTACCATCAGAGATATTTCGCCAACCTTGAATTCACAAGGTCGACCGACTTGTGCAGAAGTGAAGATCTTGCCGTTTTCGGAATAACCAATTAGTACGCCTGGAACTAAGGTGGTGCCATTGACTAACGATCCAGCCATCGCACCAGCAGCGCCACCCGCGACACCGCCAACTAGGGCCGTGTCAGTGTTTTTCGTATTGCCCAGCGCAGCACCACCGATAAGACCCAGTACCCCTCCTGCCATCATGGCTGCGTTCTTATTCTTCTCATTGCTGACTTTAATTTTGCTTGGGGAAATCGTAATGATTTTTACGGTTTTAGCTTCCTGCTGAGTGTTTACCTGAGAGGCATCAAATACATCTGCTTGATACTCCTCGCCGGTGGATTGGCAGCCAGCAAGAACGGCAAAAGTAGAAAGCACCAAGCAGCGTTTTAGCATCATCATTTCTAATATCTCTATGAGCGTAAGAAATCCCGAATGGGATAATCTATCGTGATTTGAAGGCGAAGTGCCATCATTCTAATCAAACTCGAGAAGGTAAGGCTAAGAAAACTTTTAGGACTATGAGCGAGCTTTGCGCGATTTACGCCATGTCTCCCCGCTACCGCCGCGCTGGCGGAGCGCATCACCTTGGGTCTGCAGTCGCAGTGTTAACGGTGACGTTCGCCAATCTGGGGGGCGCAGTTGCTGGATCACCTGCAGGCGGTAGGCCAGCAGCAGGTGCGTAGCGCGACATGGTTTGCTATTTGGGTAAAGCACAGTGGCCGCGACGGGGGTATCAATAGATCGCAACCGTTGTATGTGAGGAGGCCACCTTGGGTGGCCCTTCCGCGTGGTGCCAGAGTGATCGCTTCTCGAGTGTGTGGACCAATTCTAGGGCGAATGGTGCGGGGAGGACTGGGGGGCGTCCGGGGATTTGTTGAGGTTGGTCTCTAAAACCTCGATAAATCCCGGCATGCCGTCATGGGCTAACGTCAAACCATTGAAATAAAGCCTTGCACAAGAAAGAGCAATGGATCAGGAACATCATTTGGATGTCAGTGTTGATGACCGCTCTCTGGATCACGGCTTTTTCATTGACCCTGTGCGCACTGGCCGAGTAATCAAAAAGCAAAGCCCCGGAAGTTCGCGGTTCCAGGGCTTCTATTTTCGCCTCCATCCCTTCATGTCGGACGAACGTGGCGCCGAGACTACCAGAGATGTATTGATTGGTCATTGCTGCGATGGGGGCGATTATGTTCGTTTGACTTGCCCCATTACATGCTCAACGCACTATGGGAATTACCGGAGATGGGGACTAAGGATTGATTGCGATGCAGGCCTTTCAGGCCTAGGGTAAAGAAGTATCTGACACGAAGTAAAAGGAGCGGCCGAAGCAGGATGCGCCAATATCCAGCCCGGCCACCAAACAGGCAGATCTGTCCTGCAAGCCCAGTCAAGGCTCCTAATCCGTGCACAAAGCGGAGAGGGCCCAGCATCGGTCGAGGTGCTTAACGACATCAGCGGTGACCTGGTGATCCTGTACCGAGTGGGGCAGATTCGTTCCATCAACCCATTGGATTAACCGTCGCTAAACCAGAGCGATAAGATGCTTAAATCGGTAGAGATTGAAAGCTTATACCTAGTCATGAACGATGTATCACGGCACGCGTCAAGGCGCTGCTGCTGTGGTCGGCCAATATCCGGTGATTGCGATAACCCAGTTACTTATTTATGTGTTGAGATGACTTATGGATCTGGCAGGCGATCACCTGCTTCGATCATGGATGGGGGTACTTGGTCATGGAGTCTTGAAGTTAAGATAGAGATATTGTGAATCTCTGCAGGCTCTTGCTGAAACCACACACAATCCCTCTGTTTAAAACGTCGCTTTGATCTGTAAGCCCACGGCCAATGCGTTGTCTCTTTTTTTGCCGGAGAACGCACCAGGCTCAATGTAATACTGCAGGTCAGGACGCAGCAGCAGCCAAGGGGTGACCTGCGCGCCATAGTTAAGCTCAATCATCTGCTCGCCATTGTCGAGGTTGGCGATCATCTCGGATTCGCCGAAGCTGGTCGCCGCCGCTTCTTGCACATCCCGCGTACGCGAGTTGAGTACGGCTCGGCCGTAACCAAAGGAAATGCTGTCATGCGGGCGGCTGGCAAAAGGCTTTTGCTTGACCAACCCTACCGAGTACCAGCGGCGCATTGGCGAGGTGGCGGCGTTGCTGGTGGCCGCCTGGCCGAACAGACGCAGCACGCTTTCAGGGTCTTGCTCATCCCTCCAGATTGCCTGGTCCATCAACACGTAGGCCCCGGTGCGGTTGCTGCTTTTTTCTGTGCTGCCAATTTTTGGCGAGTCAGAGCTGTCGTAGTACCAGCCGACCTTGTATTGGCCATTGAGAAAGGCGCTGTTATTGAAGATGGCTTCCAGCGGCAGAATGGCCCCGGTGGAGTCGTGGCTGGGCATGGAAAACGCTTCGGAGGGAAGGCTGTTGTGCTCCGGGTTGACCTGGAATACCGCGGTTTGCAGCGTCAGTGAATCGTTGACGTCGTAACGCAACTCTCCACCCCAGTGAGCCGTCGGGTAGTTGCCCCACCCGCTGCCGCTGGACATGGTCAATGGGTGCGCACAAAAGCCGGCGCTCACAAAGTTGGTCAGGATCGGCATGCCACCAAAATCGGTACCCATCACCATGTAACCGATTTTGGCAGACACGTCCGCAGAAAACAGATTGCGCTGGTAACTGAACTCGGTCAGTCGCGTGTATTCGCCACCGTAGTTTTCTTGCGCAGACAGGCGGTTGCCGAGCAAGTCTTCCGTGGCGCTATGGCCGCGACGGTCGTTAACCAGAATTTGCACAAATCCGGCGTCCGGGGTGTCGAGCAATTTACTCAGATCAAACCTGGCACCCACGCGTATTTGTTGCGCGTAACGCGTACCGCGCTTGATCCCGCCATGCAGGTTGGAGATCGTTTCAGAGCTGTAGTCACCGGTCAGCGTGATGCCCTTGTCAGCCAGTTTTTGGCGCTCACCGCCCCAATCGCCAGTAAGTGTCGAACGACTCATCAGATCGGATGAGTCAGCCAGTGCTGAGGACGGGCTCAAGATACACAGCGACAAACCGCTGCACAGGCTGGTGGTCAGCAGCGCGCGGAAAGAAAAAAACATTGGGGAGTGCTCCGTTGCAAAAATGTTGGTGCAGCGCTCAGCTACACGCTGGCAGGAAACTGGCCAGCTCTTGCTTTTCTGGCCTGATACCGTCGTGAGAACTGCAGTGTCAGCACCTGATTCCGGGCCGAGCTGGTCCCTCCTTGGGTGTACAAGGGGGTGTCCATGATCGGGTTTCTGACGGGATTGCAGGTGCTCGAAGCCGTTCGGATCCTCGCCTCACACGACTAACAGGGCCTGAAAGTGACAGGGCTGATGAATGTCGTCCGGTGGGAGCCGTAAGGCTAAGTTTATGCCGATGTTTTTTTGGATAAATCCAGGGAATTGAGAAACATTGTTGGTGATACAGTAATAATTCGGTGGCGATATCCGGAATTTCGCTTCCAGAAGCGACGATCGTTATTTTTCATCGCTCATTGCTTTTGAGGTCACTAGCACGTCAAAAGAAGAGAAAACATGAGGGGGGCAGCAATCCCAGCGTTGCCATGGATTATTACTATTTCACCAACAATGTTTCTCAATTCCCTGGATTTATCAAAAAAAGCACCCGTATAAACTGACTCTGCGTCTCCAGCCCAATCTCGGAACGTCGAGCCAGCAGTGCCCAGACAAACACCTCCCCCGCGTTTCGTAGAGCCTTCGGCGTATCATTGCGAGTGCAGCAACCTGCTACGCTGATATCCAGTGCTCGCTTGCTGCCGGCACGACAGCAGCCCGGATTCCGACACGTGCCATGCCCAGCCCATTACGGCTCGGACTGAACATTCGATCCAGCTGTTCGCACACCGTGCGGGCAGTTTTGTATTCACCCACAGAGCATTCACGAAAATGACGAATGACAAACCATCTCAAACTGCAAGACGCTCAATGAGTACTATCGCGAGGGTGCTGTTTTCCCTGTTTGTATTTGCCGTGGCACTGGCTTTGATTTATGGCGGGATCAAACTGGTGGCGCTGGGCGGGTCAAGTTATTACTTGATCGCGGGCTTGGCTTATCTGGTTCTGGCGGCGCTCTTTCTGTTGCGCAAGCGCATTGGTCTCACGCTCTCCGTTGCCATATTCCTTGCAACCTGTGCCTGGGCCTTTTATGAAGTGGGTCAGTTCAGCTATTGGGAACTGCTGCCACGCCTGGTCATTCCGGCCATCATCCTGACACTCAGTCTGTGGGTCGGCGCCGCGTTGCCGGACACGTCCCTGAGCACCCGGCGCGTCGCTAACCGGTTCGGATTTGCCGTATTCCTGGCGCTGGTCGCGACATTCATTGCTGCGTTCTACCCCCACGGCGGGATCTCGAACCCGATCGCAGCCACTGACGCACCCAAGGCCGAAGAGCCCTCCAACGCCCCTGAAAACTGGGAGTTCTTTGGGCGTAATGCCTCGGGAACACGGTTTGCTCCTTACACCCAAATCACCCCGGACAACGTCAAGGACCTGCAGGTTGCCTGGACCTACAGAACAGGCCGCCGCACCACGGGTGCCGGCGCGGGTGTAGACGAAAACACGCCGTTGCAGATCGGCAACGTTCTGTACTCGTGCACACCGGAGAACCTGATTACCGCCCTGGACGGTGATACCGGGACCCCGCTCTGGAAATTCGATCCCAAAGCCAAAAGCGAAGAGCACGTGACTTGCCGCGGCGTGGGCTATTACGACATCGATAAAGACGACAGCCTGAGCGCTGAGGTCAAGGCGTCATATAGCAATGAACAGCAGTGCCGCCAGCGTATTCTGGTGTCGTCTGTAGATGCCCGTTTGTTTGCGCTTGATGCGCATACCGGCACCCTGTGCCCGAGCTTTGGTGACAACGGTTATGTCGATCTCAAAAAAGGCATGGGCCCGACTGAAAACAGCAAGCGCTATCACCCGACCTCACTGCCGGTTGTCATGGGCCACCTTACCGTGGTCGGTGGCTGGGTACGGGACATTGTGGCGGGCGAACCTTCCGGTGCCGTGCGCGCATTCGACGTTCTGACAGGTGCGTTGGTGTGGGCATGGGACGTCGGTGCTCCAGAGGGCAAGAACACAGCGGCAGACGATCATCAGTTCGCTCTGGAGACGCCTAACGTCTGGACAATTCCGACCTACGATAAAGAGTTGAATCTGGTCTACCTGCCTACGGGCAATGGCCCGCCCGATTACTGGGGTGGTGATCGCAACCAGGTTAAAGAGAAGTTTGGCACGGCCGTCGTTGCAGTCGATGCATCAACCGGTAAAGCCAAATGGGTGTATCAGATCGTTCACCACGACGTCTGGGACTATGACCTGCCTTCGCAGCCTGTCCTCTATGACATCAAAAACGCCCAGGGCGAAAAGACGCCGGTCTTGATCCAGACCAGCAAGACCGGCAACATCTTTGTGCTGGATCGTCGTACCGGCAAGCCGGTTACAGAAGTTGAAGAACGCGCGGTTCCTACCTCTCCAGCCGCAGAAGGCGAGCACCTGTCGCCTACCCAACCGTTCTCGGTCGGGATGCCGACCATTGGTGTCGACCCGCTGACCGAAAAGTCGATGTGGGGCGTGACGACTTTCGACCAACTGTATTGCCGGATCATGTTCAAAGACTCCGTCTACCTGGGTCCCTTTACACCGCCAAGTGAAAAACCGTACATCGAATGGCCTGGCTTGCTGGGCGGTATGAACTGGGGTGGCATCTCCATCGACGAAAACACCGGCATGATGTTCGTCAATGACATGCGTATGCCGCTGCGGATGTCACTGGTCAAGAAGGAAGACACCAAGAAGTTCAACGTGTCGACCGATGAAGTCCCGGGTTTCATGGGAACCATTCGCCCACAAGTCGCCGGCATCTATGGCGGTGTGAAAATCGACATTCTGCAGTCGCCACTGGGCGTACCGTGCAACACGCCACCCTTCGGCAGCATGAGCGCCATTGACCTCAACACCCAGAAACTGGTCTGGCAGGTTCCATTGGGCACCGTCCAGGACACCGGCCCGCTGGGGATCAAAACGCACATGCCAATCCCGCTGGGCATGCCAACACTGGGTGGCCCGACCTCAACGGCATCTGGCCTGGTGTTCTTTGCCGGTACCCAGGACTACTACCTGCGAGCGCTGGATTCAGCCACCGGCAAAGAAGTCTGGAAAGCCCGCCTGCCGGTTGGTGCGGTTGCAGCCCCGCTGATCTACAAATCCCCCACTACCGGGAAGCAATACGTGGTCATCTCCGCAGGTGGCATGAGCCACTCGCCTGATGTCGGTGACTACATCATTGCCTACGCATTGCCCGACAGCATCACCCAGAAATAACGCCTTGATTGACGTTAACTGAAATGGCCCGCCTGCTCCCCAGCAGGCGGGCTTTTTTGTGCTATACCAGTTGTTGTTAGGCTTCGGCCTACCTAACGCCTTAAATTTGGTCATTGTTACGAGGAGAGGGCTTCGATTGATCTCATAGGTCCGGTAGTCTGCTTTCGGCCAGAGGTGGAGACATCAAAGATGTCCACGAAACCTGGGGCTATTCACATTAAGGGGGGCTTGGGAGCTGTCAACCGGATAAGATGTTTCCGGTAATTAGGGCAAAGCTAGGGCAAATTACAGTCCGCTTGTGACCGCTTTAGACTTTCTTGAACCGATGAAACAGCCCGTACTCAGGGCCCCGAGCGGTATACGGCGAATACAGAAAACGTTCGAATCCCTATCTCTCCGCCATACAAATGAAAGCCCCGCAGATTAACGTCTGCGGGGCTTTTTGTTTTCCGGTTGATCGGCTCAAATCATGCCGCTTAGGCGATACGGCTTTCAATTCTTCGCATGTCTGTCAACCAGCCTCCGTTAACGCGAATTTGAGGACGTTTGCAGGCTCGGTGATCACCTCTGGATCGTCCGTTCCTGTGGATGAGTCCGCCTTCTGTGACATCCTGCACCACGCTATCGGCGTATGGGGAGAAGCTGACACCCAACTGAGGCGCCGAAGCGTTGTGTCGCGTATCTGTTTGCCTGGCTGAAGGAGGGCCGGCGCATCGTTACGCGCTTCGACACACTCGCGAAATGTTGTGCGGCGAGGGTCTCGATGTGATGTTTATGGGATTACTTTTCGTACAGAACTTAAAGGGCTGTTTTATGGAAAAAACAATCAGACTCGCCACTCCAGCCGATATCAATGCCATTTTTGATATTCGAACCAGCGTTCAGGAAAATCACTTATCCCGTGATCAGTTAACAGAGATGGGGATTACGCCCGAAACGATACAACAGGCAATTCTGGAGGCTCCGTGCGCCTGGATCGCCGAAGTCGACGGTGTTCCTGCAGGTTTTTCCATGGCCGATGTGGAGGATGGATGTGTGTTTGCTGCGTTCGTTCTACCCGAGTACGAGGGGCACGGATTGGGGCGCAGTCTTATGGATAGAGCAGAAGCGTTCCTTTTTCAGCGCCATCAGACGATATGGCTGGAAACCGCTGAAGCAAGCCGTGCGAGTGGCTTCTACCGAAGCCTCGGCTGGCAGCCCGTGGAGAGATTGGCGCAGGGTGATGTTCGCTTTGAAAAGAGCCTGAATGATAATTAGAGATCTGTGACCCCGGCGTATCCGCTCAGCCAGGGCTTCGTGCAAGGTATGTTCGGCCGACGCCTGGTTTGCATTTTCTAAAATTGATCTTTATCCCGGGTTGCATACTTTCTTGGTCATTTTTCCGCAGAAAAGCCCCGCAGATTAACGTCTGTGGGGCTTTTTCGTTTTTGGTATCTGGCGACTCAGTCCCCGTAGCAACCGTCATATTGATAGACCGCTGTGCTCCAGTACTGGCTGCCGTTCTGCTGTTGGCGGGTCCATCCGTCTGCCAGCAGTTGTCGGGCAATCAGTCGATTCATTACGCCATGGCCGAGCAGCAGGACCGGTCCTTCGCTGGCCAGGGATTGCAGTCGTTGTGCGGCCGTGTTGGCGCGCAGTTTCGCCGCTTTGACGGGTTCGGCGTCGCGCGAGTAGCCGCACAGCCACAAGACGCGGAAGATAAATGCCCACGTAAAGGGTGATAGCCGCGGAAATCGCCAATGACCATAAGGCAGTTGTGCTTCGCAGAACAGTGCGTCGACCACCGCTGGTTTCAGGCCGAGGGCCTGGACAGAGGTCAGCGCACGGGGGGCGCTGCTTGAAACAATCACGCTGGCGGATGCGGCGAGTCGCATGCTGGCATCCGGGACGGTTTGATCGGCAATTTCGGATCGGTTGTAGTGTTCGATCCATCCTTTCATGTCGGACATGGCGATTTTAAGGGGTGTCGCCAGTGTCGGCTGGCCGTGACGCATCAGGATGATTTCCTTTTTCACCGTGTGTTTTCGTCCTTGTTCGGGTGGCAGTGAGTGTGAACCCTGTGTGTTTTCGGGATTTTCAGGCAGGCTCATCTTCGGCGCATGAGTGGTCTATTACGAGCGTTCTGTGGCTATCCCGCGTGGTACATCGGGGGTGGTGGTTTTAAACCCGCCATGTTCCCGGTACCAGGTAATGGTGTCAGTTATTGTCTGCTCCAGCCCCCGAAAAGTCAGGCCAAGTTCTTGTTCACTCTTGCGGTGGTTAAAACAGGTGCGATGCTCTTCTCGGATCAACAGGCGCAAGGTTGCCATGCTCAGTAAAACGGGTTTGCCGGTCAGGCGTGCGTAGGCCTCCTGCACACTGGCCAGGATGTACAACGCGGGTATCGGCAGTTGCCGATTGGGTGTCTTGACCCCTGCGATGCGCCCCAGCAGGGGGACTATCTGACGCATGGTCAGGTTGCGGCCTGCCGCGAGATAACGCTCTCCTCGGCGGCCGTGCTGGGCGGCCGCAATCTGGGCCCGTGCCACATCGCGGGCATCGACCAGGGAGAACGTACCGGGAATCAGCCCCGGTAATTTTCTGTTGACGACATCCTTGATCAGTTGCCCCGAGGACGTCGGTCCAATGTCGCCGGGTCCCCACATCCAGCCGGGTAGAACCATGCAGGCCTGCATTTCGGGATGCGTTTCAAGAAACGCCAGAACCTCACGGTCAGCGAGGATTTTGCTGCGGTAATAGTTATCCGCGTCGGCTTCGGCTCGCAGGCACGTTTCATCGATAACGGTGTCAGGTGGACCGTCCAGTACGGCAATTGAAGAGGTGTGGACAAACCGTCGGATCCCCGCGCGATAGGCCTGATGAATCAGCTCGCGGGTGCCGGTGACATTGATTTTTTCGAGTGCTTCCCAGTGGCTGCCCCCTTTGTAGTTGTCGCGGAAAAAAGCCGCGGTATGAAACACCGTGTCGCATCCTTGCAGCGCGGCTGCGAACGCCTCGATGTCAGCCATGTCCCCGACAACCAGTTCCACACCCGGCAGATCGTTGAATTGCTGCTCACCTTTAATTCTTGAGCGGACCAGGGCTTTGACCGCGTAGCCACGCGCGACCAACTCCCGCACCAGGTTGTTGCCGAGCAAGCCGGTTGCTCCGGTAACGAATGTGCTGTGCATGGCTTATCCCTTGTCCTGTTCAGTGAGCGGTATCAACACTGCCAGGCCGAAGATGGCCTCTTTACGGATCGCCAGCCCGTCTCGGAAGGTGAAGTGCGCGGCGCGTTCTGCAAACGCTTGAGGGCCCGTAGTCATATATTCCATTCCAGTGGTTTCGAAGGCCTGTAGATATACCGTTGAGACGGCGCCTGAAAAACAGCGTCTCCTGCATAATGGCTTTGCGCATTTGCACATCAGGGAGGATGGGAGGTATGGCGTTGCAAGCAAACTGGGACGATCTTCGTCTGTTATTGGCCGTCTCGCGGCGTGGCAGCTTTCTGCAGGCTGGCCAGTTATTGGGTATCGCGGCGTCTACGGTATCCCGGCGTCTGACCCAGCTGGAGGTGGCACTGGGCGAACCTCTCGTCGAACGGGGTGTTGAAGGGTGCTGGCTGACCTCGAGGGGTCAGTCTCTGGTGGACGTTGCGCTGGCAGCGGAAGCGGGCCTGAGGCGTCAAGCGGCGGCTGATTTGTCCGGGGTGCAAGCAGCGCTGTGTGGCAATGTCCTGGTCAGTGCAGGGGAAGGGTTCTCCTCTTGTGTGCTGGAAGCCGCGCGTCGTTTTACTGCCCTGTACCCGGCTTGCTCCGTGGAGTTGCTGGTGACCGCCGACTTTCACAAGGTCGCCCGTGGCGTGGCAGACATTGCGCTACGCACATCGCATCTGGGCGAGCCCTCGCTGATTTATCGACCCGTAGGCAGGCTCGCCTATGGTGTCTTTGCGGATGCCGGATACCTGAAGCGGTTTCCCGGGTTGACGCCGGCCACGGCGGACAGCATCGGCTTGCTTCCGCCGCTGGACATGTTGCCTCAAGTACGTGCGGCCAAGGCGGCGGGTCTGGATCGTGCGCCGATCAGCGTGAACTCGTTCGTCGCACAACTTGAAGCGGTAAGACGAGGGATGGGGGTGGCGGTCATGCCCCGTATTCTGGCGAGGGGCCTGAGTGAGTTGTTTCCGGATCTTGAACTGCCGGATATGGAGGTCTATCTCGTCACCAGGCCTCAGGCGTTGAAGCAGGCTCACATCAAATGTTTCTTTGCCATCCTGGAGCCGCTTCTGCTTGAAGCCCTGAGTGTTGAGACTGTCGACGATTATCGCTTGGGGACATCGCTGTTCAGTCCGCCCAGTCGGTGAACCCTGTGACGATGGATCAAGGCATTCAACCCGACAGGGCCGTTTGTGTATCCCGAAGCGCTGGCAACGCAATGGGCAAACAGCCCCGGAGATGGACTGCGAGGGTTAGTCCGTGATGAAAACCTTCAGCGGGGGTTCGTGCATCAGGAAGTTCTGGTGCGAGATGTTCCAGGCATAAGCACCCGCGAGGGTGAACACCAGCAGGTCACCCATGGCGAGCTGGGCCACCGGTTGTTGTCTGGCAAGGACGTCCTTTGGCGTACACAGTTGGCCCACCAGTGTGACGGGCTGATCGCGCAGCTGTGCTGGCTGAGAACCTCGCAGTACCGTGAATGGATGGTCGTGGCCTTGGGCCGCCGGTGTGCGGAAGTGATGAGTGCCGCCGCGTCCAATGGCAAAAAATTCACCATGGCTGCTTTTTATGTCCAGCACCTGCATGACGTAGTAGCCACATGCTGCGCTAATGAAGCGCCCGATCTCGAAACGCACTCGGGTCTCGCCCATGTCGTACTCTTCGATGAGCACTTTCAGGCCCTGACAAAATCGTGACCAGTCGAATGACTGTGTCGCGTCCTGATAGTTGATGCCCATGCCTCCGCCAACATTCAGCAGCGGCAGTTGCAGGTGATGGTCGGCGCATAGCTGGCGGAACGTCAGGAAGTAGCTGCGAATCAGTTCAAGGTGGGCGTCGAAGTCCAGCTGGTGGGACAGCAAGTGAAAGTGCAGCCCCTTGAGCTCCAGAGACGGCTCTTGTTGCAACAATTGAAGGGCGCTTGCGAGGCCTTCTTCATCCAGTCCGAACGGTGTGGGTTTGCCTCCCATGACCAATCGGCTCTGGGGTGCCTGGGCCAGCTTCAGGTTAAGCCGGAGCATGACCGGTGCTCGCTCGCCGCGTTGGCGTGCGATGCGTGCCAGGCTGCGCAGTTCGGTTACGCTCTCCACATGAAACGCTGAAATCCGGTATTGCAGGGCAAGGTCCAGCTCGTGATCGAGTTTGCCGGGGCCGCCAAAAATCAGCGGCTGGTCGGGGCACTGCTCATGCAGCCAGGTCAGTTCGCCCCCCGAGGCTGCCTCGAAACCGTCCACCCACGGTGCCAGGGTTTTCAGAACCGGGGCTTCCGGGTTTGCCTTGGCGGCGTAGAACAGTTCGCAGTTTTCGGGCAGCACCTGACGCATTGCCTTTACGTGTCGTTCAAGGGCTGGCAGGTCGTAGACATAGGCACACAAGGGCGTTTCGTGTTGGTGCTTGAGTTGTTCGATGCGTCGAGTTACGGAGGCAGGCAGGCTCATGCGCTTTTCTTCTCTTCAGGGGTCGCCAAGGGGCTGGGCAGCAAGGTGTAGCCGGCCTCGCGGTCGGCGCGCATCAATAGACGTGTCATGAAGTTTTCCTTGCTCGGGAAAGGGCCCCCTGCGCAGAGTTCACGCAACTCTGGCGGATGGCCGAGACGCGTGGATTGCGCCCTCAGCAGGTCGCTGATTCGCGCCCACAATTGTTGCTCCAGGGTGTCGCTGCCGTTGGCCAGATGGAAGATCGCTTCGCCGAGGTTGTTCACCAGCGCGCAATACCCAACGCGCTGCCAGGCTTTCTGCGCGCTGTAGTACACCGAGCTGCGGGTGCGCTCATCCAGCGCACTCAGACGTGCTGCGGGCCAGATTTCAGGGACCAGCTTGGTGCCCTCAAGATCGCGAATCCAGACCCGGCAGGGCAGCCCGTCTTCGGCAAAGCCAATGACCGTGTTCTGCAAGTGCGGTTCCAGCACCACGCCCTGGCGGAACAGGCAATACAGCACGCCGCCGAGCATCTGGCCGGCGTACGCGTCGAGCCAGTTGAGTGTGGCCTGCTCAAGGCTCAGCCCCTTGTTGTCGGCATAGCGCTGTACGTGTTGACGGCAGACACTGCGATCCTGCTGGTCCCAGGTGAACAGCGCCATTGCCACGTGCGGTCGGTACTGTTCGCGGTCGGCGAGGGTAAGGTTCTCCCGGTAAACGATGCCGAAGCACTCGGTGACTTCGCGGGCCTCTTCCAGGGTGCCGAAAGCGCTGAGATCGAGGCTGGTGGCGCTGGGCTCGGGCATCAACAAAAAGCCCGGTTGCTGTATGGCCAGTTCACTCATGATCGGGCCGAGCAGGCGAGTGAGGGCGACCGCGCTGTCCAGCTCATACCAGGCATTTTTGCGGACGCAGTTGGTCAGGCGCACATGCATGGAGAACTTCAGGAAATAGGCCATTTGCGGATGGTAGAGGGTGCGCACCGAGGATGTCGGGTACATGGCCTGACCCAGAGGGCCGAGGTATTGGATCAAACCCAATTGCTGAGCGCGCTTGACCAGCGGATCGGCCAGTACCCGCGCCACTTCCCAGGGGTGGCATGGATAGGCATCGTCGCGTCCTGACAATTGACTCAGGGTATTGCGCGGGTCTTCGCCCTGATGACGAAGCAGCGTGGGATCGACCTTGAACCAGTACAACTGAAAACACGCCCCGACCTCCGGTGAGCAGGCCAGCAAATCGTCATGGGAGATACCTTCGCGACTTTTGGGGGTTGGATGCAGGGCATGGCCCCACAGTTGATGTTGCTCGGACGCCAGCAAACTGTCGGCTTCGTCATTGGCCGGGCGTGAGTGACGCAGGAAGGTGCGGGTGATTTGCAGGCTATTGGCGACCTGTTGCAGCATCTCGCTCACGCGCTCGGCACCACTGAGTGGGGTACAGAGCAGGCGCGCCAGTTCGTTGGCCTGCAAGGGTTGCCAGCTCTGGTTATTGCCTTTGAAATAAGGCGCGCTGTTGTAATGGCAACGGCCCAGGAGGCTGGTGCGCTCGGTACGCACCACCAACCGGCCGCTGGGCAATGCTGATGCAGCGCCCGTTGCCCTGACGCAGGCTCATGGGCAAATCATGGGTTTGATCGTGCAGGTTCGCTTCGTTGCGCGGCAATGCGTATTCGCGCAAATAACAATTGAGCAGGCATTCGATGGCATGCCGCTGGGCTTCGCCGTCGAGGGCATGATCCTGCAGGGACAGCGTGTTCAGCGATGCGGTATTGAGAGCGAGCGTCATGCCGGAATCTCCCGGGAAGTCATCAATAGAGGGCGCGCGAGCACCATGGCCGTCATGGCCGCCAGGCAGGCAACGAGAAAGGGAGAGGCGATACCGCAGGTCTGACTGACCAGCGCCGCGACGACACCGGCTGCGGCACCGGCCCATTTGCCACTGGAATCGAACCAGCCGAACAGGCGGCCGGCGCTGCCTTTGCGGCTGCGCTGGCTCAGGCAGCGGTGCAGTCCGACAAAGCTGAGCAGCATGCCGGCGCCGCTGAGCAAGCGCAAAATGAACAGCGGTTCGGCTTGCACGCTCCAGAACTGCAGCGCATTACTGATTGCCAGCAGCGCCAGCCCCGGCAATAGCAGGTTGCCCTGATGCTTCTGCACCCAGGGCAGCGCGAGCAGGTAAACCAGATGCGGCAGGCTATAAAGCAGGCCGATCAGTGCATCGTTGCCAATGCCCAGTTGCTCGCCGAAGGGCATGAAGTAAGGGAACGTCACGACCATCGCGAAGCTGAACAGAAACTGCACGGCCAGCAGTCGCGGCATGTCTTCCGGCAACTCACCCAGGCCTTCGGCCTGCTTGGCTTTCAGGACATGCTTTGGAGCATCCTTGGGCAGCGGCAGGATCAGTATGAAGGCCAGCAGCGGTAACCAGGCCAGGTAACGGTACAGGTCTAATCCCAAGCCCTGCGCGGTCAGCACTCCCAGCAGGATCGGTCCACTGATCATTGCCAGGCGTGCCGAGTACTGGGTCCAGTTCAGGGCACGGGACAAATCGCCGCCCTTGAACTGAGTCGACAGATAGGCGTTGGAGGCGGCCATTGCACCGCCGAAAGTCCCCTGGATGATCAACGCCAGGACGAACACCGTCAGGTTGGGGCTGAACCCTGCCAACAGAAAACCGGCGAACAGCCCGGCATGAGCACGTAGCAACGACAGGCGACAACCGTTGTTATCGGCCCAGCGTCCCCAGAGCGGGGCCGCCAGTGCGGTGCATAGCGTCGGCAGCACGAACAGCACGCCAATGGCCCAACCCGGTGTGTCGGGTGCCAGGTCGCTCAGGATGCGCGGCAGGTACAAGGGAATACCCAGCGCCGTGAAGGCTGAGAGGTAGTGACCGAGCAAGACGCTGGAAATCAAACGCCGCTGCATGGGGCGTCCTCCAGCAGGAAGTTTGTAGCGCTGTAGCCATAGAACTTGTTGATGTCGCTGGCGCCGGAGTGTTTCTTGCTGAACAGGCTGCCGGCGCTGAGCAGGTATTTCACCGGCAGTTTCGGGCTGTCGAGCAGCCATCGGCGTGCATCGTGACAGTCGATGCCTTCTGCTTCGAGTTGTTGCAGGCAAGCCTCCAGTCGCAGGCGCAGTGTGCCGTACAGGCTGGATCGAGTAGCCAGGCCGGCGGTTGCCAATGCTTCCAGGATCGCAACGATGTTCAGCTGCAAGGTGATGGTGCAGAACATCTCGGCCAACGGTTGGCTGCTGTCGACGCGAATGCGCTCATCCTGCAAGGCTGCCGGCAGATCAGCCAGATCCGGGCAGGCTGAAGCGAAACGCTGGGGCCACAGGCGAGCCGCGTCGTTGTCCTTCATCAGCAGGCGCAAGGGCTGGCCGTGTTCGAACATCACCACGGCATTCTGCTGGTTGGCCTCCAGCGCGATGCCGTATTTCAGCCATAGTCGCAAATGAACCTGCAACAGCAGATCGAGATAAGCGTCCAGCCAGTGTTGCAGCGAACCTGCATGGAAGCGCTCGACCAGCTGTTCAAGGAACAGTCGGCCATCGACGAGCGGGCTGGCCAGCGCGGCGACAGGTACCAGTGTGATGTTCTCCAGACCGTCCGGGTAACGGCGCACGATATAGGCCAGATGGCGACTTTCGGCGGCATGCCCGCCGTGTTTTTCGTCGACATGCAGATAGCGTGCTGCCAGGGCCGGATCGTGTTTTGTCAGGGCCAGCAGGAGGGTCTGAAAACAATGACCGTCATACAAGGTGCCGGGTTTGATCAGGCGTAAATTACGTGCGCCGAGGGTGCTGACCAACAGCGGCAGTTTTATGTGCCACTGAGGTTGACGGATGCAGGCCACGGTCCGCACGGACAGCGTAGGTTCGACCTGCAGGGCGGTACGGGGAGCCCTGAGCGTGCCTTCAGGCAGGCCATACTGATCAAGCACCTCCCACGTCAGCGGATGAACGGGCATTAATGAATGGCTGCCTTGCAAGGCCGGCGACAAGCCGACGTCCTCGAAGTCCGGCCAGTGCGCTGGCTGAGGGCTCGTCAGGGTCAGGGCTTCATTGGGAATGGCCAGCCAGTTGAGTTCGAAGCGTGGTGCAAACTCCGGTGCGTAGCGTTTGAGCGCGGCGCCATCGAAACCGCTTTTGGCGCGTGCTGTCGGGTAGAACGGATGGTCCAGATAGCTCGCCAGCTGGTCGATCTTCAGCAGCCTTTGCGACCAGTCCTTCAGCTCGGTCACGTCGCTCAACGCGGGGGCATATTGGCGATATGCCTGATTGCACAGGGTCCGGTGTTCGGCTGCGCAATCCGCTTCTTTCAGGTAAGCGCCGAACAATGTCAGGCTTTCTTCGTCCAGACCGTGGCTCAAACGCTGCAACCAGGTGCGGTATCCGCGTTCAACCTCGGTGTGGCTGTGCGATGACACTGCAATCCAGGCGTCACCGGTACCGATCCAGTCTTGCAGCGGATACGCCTTGACCACCGGCAGCCAGAGTTCATCGGCACCCAGGTGTGTGATGCGTAGCCAGTGTGTGTCGGGCTGCTGTGGCAAGCAGTGGCTTAACCCGTGGGGCAGCTGACACATTTCGGCCTTGCTGACGATCCCGCAGATGTCTTCACGCAGGCAGCAATCGATGATGCGTCGGGTCATGAACGCCTGATCTGCGTTGTCCGGGGACGGGTTCATGCCATCACCCATTTCAGGTCGTTCAGGGTCGAGCTCAATTGTGCTTCGAGGCTCAGGTCGTCAGGCGCAATCAGCCTGAGAACGCCGACATAGTCCTTGTTGGAATGACTGATCGTCACGGTATCGCCCGTGTTGTGAAGTGCTCGGTAATCGCACCAATGGCCTTCACGTTCGATGTTGAAACTGGCGCTGGCCTGGTTCAGGCGTCCCGAGCGGTCGGCCACAAGGTAATGAACGGTTGCCTCGGCACGTGCCGGTTGCGCCTCGATCAGTTTTTCTCCCAGGTGCAAGGCAATGATGCGGTCAAACCAGCCCTGTGGCAGCAATCGATCCAGCAAGAATTCGCGGCCATCGCCGATGCTGCGGTAGTTGATTTCAACCAGGACCGGGCCTTGGGCCGTCAGAATGAATTCGCTGTGGCAAACCCCGAAATTGACCCCGAACGCGGCCACCTGGGCCAGCGCCGCGGCACGTTGGGCCTGGCTGATTTGCCCATTCCAGCGCGCAGCGAGTTCTACGAAATTCGGCGGCGCTGAAAGGGTGACGTCGAAGCCACCGATGGCTTGCAGGCTGCGCCCGTCGCCCAGTGTCTCGAGGGTGAACAAGGGGCCTTCCATGAACGCCTCCAGCAACAGTGCCCGGCCCGGTTGTTGCTGCCAGAATTGCTCGCAGTAAATGGCCAGTTCGGCGGCGTTATGGCACAGCCTGACGTCCAGGCTGGCGACGCCTTCCCGGGGTTTGGCGACCACGGGCCAGGGAGCATCGGTCGGCAGTTTTGAATGAGATGCCAGCACCTGGAACCACGGGCCGTGCAAGCCCAGGCGTTGCATGCGCTCGCGCATGGCCGCCTTGTTCTTTGCCGCATAGCACAGTCGCCAGTCCTTGCCTGGGCATTCAAAGGCTTCAGCCACTATCGCTGTCGCGGTCTGAAGGTGATCACTGTTGGAGAACACGGCTGCGGGGCGCAAGCCCAGGCTGTTGAGTGTTTCGATGACAGCCAGCGGATTGAACACATCACATTCGATAACGCGTAGCTCATCTGGCGATATGTGCGAGGTGGCGAGCAGGCGTCGATGTTCCTGAGCGTGGTCGGTGATGACCACGATCGGCAGCCCGCGTTTGTGCGCGGCCGGCAGGAAACCTTCGAGAATCGCCGGGTGGGCGACGTGAGCAAGAATGACGAAAGGGCGGTGCATGGCAGTTTCCTGGGGGCAACAGTTGCCCGTCCCGGAGAATCGGGCAACTGGTTTGCAGGGGCGCAAGTGCGCGGTTTAGAAGCGGTAGTTGACGCCTAGGGTGAGCGAGCGCTCTGGCGCGGGTTGACGACCCCAAGGGCTGGTGTCGATACCGCGGAAGTAGTATTCGCGGTTGAACAGGTTGCTGATGCCCACTGACGTGGTCAGGAGGCTCTTGTCGGCCAGCTCGAACTCACGTTCAAGGGCGGTGTTCCACACCCAGTAAGCAGGCAGTTTGCCTACGCTGGCAGTGGCGTTTTCATCGCTGGAGTTGTCAGCATCGGTATAGGCGCTGCTGATATACAGACCGTCGAGGTTATAGGTCCAGTGCTCGGCAAAACGGTAGCGACCGTCGATGGTGAACTGGTTGCGCGAGGAGTACGGCACTTCGTTGCCCTTGAATGCGCCGTTGCGCTGTTTGGCATCGAGGTACGCATAGCTGGCATGCAGGTCCAGAGCCGGCAGCGCTTCGGGCGTCCAGAATAACTCGGTCTCGAAGCCCTGGTGACGTGTGCTGCCAAGGTTGTCGAAGCGGTCAGTGGTGGCGTTGTAGACGATCTGGTCGTCGAAATCGATCCGGTACAGGTTGAAGTCGGCGCGCAGGCCGTCCCAAGGGGTGTAGCGCACGCCAGTCTCATAGTTCCACGCCAGCTCTGCGCCGACATCGCCTTCCTTGACGATTTGCGTGACTTGCGGTGGACGCAGGGACTTCTGGGCGTTGGCGTAGACGTACCAGGTGTCGGTCGCCTGATAACCCACAGTCAGGCCCGGCAGCCACTCTTCTGATTTGTTCTCGCGGGCGGCTCCGGTGATACCGTCAGCGTAATCCATGCGGGCGTTTTCGTAGCGCACGCCCGGGGTGATGGTCAGGCGATGATCGAGCAAGGTGATGGCATTGCTGATGTAGAACGCACGGGCGTCGTCATCAAACTTCCAGTCCCGGAAAGGCGCCGTGACGCCGGTCGTGATGTTCTGGCGATTCACTTTGTAGTCGATGTCTTCGCTGACATAACGGGCACCCAGCAACCAGGTCTGGCCGACAGTGTCGCCATCGATGGTGGCACTGATACGCGGCTCCGTCCCCCAGACTTTAAAGTCGCGCGGGCCATCCTGTTTGGTCGCCGCTGTTCCGTCAGGTGTGAAGGGCAGCCCGACCACGAAATTGCGGTAGCTGTCGTGGGCGAAGTTGGTCCAGCTGAACTCGACTGAGTCGAACGGCCCCATGGCGCCCAGCCGCTGGGTATAGGTGCCCCATACGCGGTTGGTGTCACCCTCGAAGCGATCCAGCGGGCGCGTCGATTGTCGCGGATCATGCTTGTAGTCCTGGACGCTGAGGGCTCCGGCCAGGTCCATGTCGGCCTTGTAGCGCTGGATACCGAAGCTCAGATCGCGATCGTCATCGATGTTCCACTGACCGCGCAGGCGGTAGTTCTGCACATCGGTGTCGGAGTGTTCGCGCCCGTATTCACCACTCAGGGTGTTGATGTCCAGTTGCAGGCCGAAGTTGTCGGTCAGGTAGCCGCCGGTTCCCAGGTAGCTGTCCCACAACTGGCGGCCAGCGGGGTTGAACGTGATTTTCTCCTGCAGCGTGGTTTCCCACGTATGCGGAATCGGCTTGCTGATGAAGTTGATCACCCCGCCGACGTTGTTCGGGCCGTATTGCACCGCCGCCCCCCCACGCACGATATCAATGCGGTCGACCGTGGCCATGGTCATTGGAAACAGTGACAGGCCGGTTTGACCGTAGGGCGCCAGGGCCAGTGGAATACCGTCCGATAGCGCCTGGATTCTGCCGCTGCGACTTTCGTACAAGCCGCGTACTGAAATCTGTGGCAATGCGCCTGTGCCGGTTTCGTCAAAAATCTTGACCCCGGGGACCCGCTGCAGCGCGTCGTCCAGGCCGCGGACACTGGCTTTTTTCAGTTCGCTGGCGTCGATAACGCTACGGCTGCCGGCATAGGTGCGCACCTCGTGGTCACTGGCCGTACCGAGAACGTCGCCCTGAATCGTCATGGGCGCCAGTTGCACGCTACTGGCGGGGGCCGTGGTCAATTCGCTGGGTGGTTCAGCAGCGATGGCAGCGTGACAGATGCCCAAGGTGAGAAGGCTGAGTGAAAAGTGCAGGGGTGTTGTTGTTATTTTCATTTGGGCGACGTTGGCTCATATTTTTGCTATTGGAGAGAGTGCAGGCGGGCTTTCAATGCGTTGTGCAGCAAGCCGCGGTCTTCCCCGGCCAGAAAACTTTGAATCCCGCGCGCGCGCCACAGCGTGTTCTGTTCAGCCGTACGCGGGTTTGCGCAGAACGGGATTGCGGCGCTGAGGCAGGCATCAGCCATGTCTTGCAGCATTTGCCAGACTTGAGGATGAAGAGGATCAGGCCCCAGGCCGAGGTCCAGGGACAGGTCCAGTGCGCCCTCCATGATCATGCCGACACCCGGCAGCTTGAGGATTTCGCCAAGCGCGTCGACCCCGGCGCGGCTTTCGATCATGGGAATAATGGGGGTTTGACGGTTGGCCAGGGCGATGTACTCGGGCAAGGGCAGGCGCCCGAATCCGGTAATGCGGCCACCGGTGATTCCGCGTTTTCCCAAGGGAGGAAAGAAGGCTGCTTCGATGGCGCGTTGAACTTGCGCAGCACTTTCGGTGCGTGAAAGCACGATGGCTTCGATACCGGCATCCAGTGCGCGGCCGATCAGCTTTTCATCCACTTGAGGGATACGCAGCCAAGGCGAAATGCCTGCGGCCTCACAGGCACGGACACAATGCATGAGGTCTTCTTCAGAACGCAGCAAGTGCTCAAGGTCGAGAATGACGAAATCGTAGCCCGCAAACGCGAGCATTTCGCACAGCATCGGCGAAGGCAGAGAGTTGAGCAGGCCGTAGACGTTGTCCCCATGTTGTAGCCGGGAAAACACCGGAGAGGTTCGTATCACTGACGCATATCCTTCAGAGCGGACGTGCGTTAATAGTAATCATTTGCAATCGTATGTAAATGTTTTTAAGTCCCTCGTCGCAGGATTCGTGACGCGCATCATGAAAATACGTACATGGCGTAACGCCATATCTGATGACGGTTGAACGTAGACCTGAAGTCCCCCTCCGGACTGAGCAGTGGCGGGCTGCGCCGGGCAGCCCGCTTTCGGGTCAGGTGATTGCCGGGTAGTCATCCACGCTGTCAGGCCACGGGCTCAGGACTTCAAAGCCGGTGTCCGTGACCGCCACCATGTGTTCCCACTGGGCTGACAAGGACAAATCCTTGGTGACCACGGTCCACTGGTCGGCAAGGGTTTTGACATGACGCTTACCGGCGTTGAGCATGGGCTCGATGGTGAAAATCATGCCGGTCTTGAGCTTCATGCCTTGGCCGGGGTAGCCGTAATGCAGGACTTGCGGTTCGTCGTGGTACACCTTGCCGATACCGTGGCCGCAATATTCACGCACCACACTGAATCCCTGTTTTTCTGCCACCGACTGGATGGCGTGCCCGATGTCGCCCAGTGTTGCGCCGGGGCGGACCACACGGATGCCGGCGCACATGGCATCGTAGGTGGTCTTGACCAGATGCCGGGCTTGCGGATCGGGCTCGCCCACGAAGTACATGCGGCTGGTATCGCCGTACCAGCCATCCTTGATCACGGCGATATCGATATTCACGATGTCGCCGTCATTCAGCACACGATTCGACGGAATGCCGTGGCAGACCACCTCGTTGACCGATGCACAAACGGTTTTCGGGAAACCGTGATAGCCCACATTGCCGGGAATGGCCTTCTGCACATTCACGATGTAGTCATGGCAGATCTGATCCAGCTGGTCGGTGGTCACGCCTGCCTTCACGTGCGGGCCGATCATGGCCAGAACCTCGGCTGCCAATTTGCCCGCCACTTTGGAGTGGGCGATTTGCGCAGGGCTGTTGAGGGTGACGTTGGCTCTCATTGTTTGGCTCCGCTAGGGTTTTGGGCGTTTTGGGTAACCTCGGCCAGCTCGCACAGCTGCTTCAAATCGAGGTCGCCTGCCAGCTCGGCACGTACCAGCAAGCGGCAGATCTGATTGTGATCGAGGTTGGGGTGCAGTTCGGTCAGCATGCCGATCCGCATCCAGTGTTCAGCCTGCGCATTGATCGAGCGGCTCAGTGCATTGCTGGCGACCCGCAGGTTTTCATGCAGGTGGTCTGAGATTTTGACGATACCCATTGAATGGCCTGATACGAAATGTATATGAAACGTATATTAGTCGATGAGGGGGCACGATCGCAAACTCGACGGCACCTGCATCGCAGCGCGATGTTTTTTACACTTCACGCAACAATCCGATGTGTTTAAGGTCTAGGTTCTTTGTTTTCGGGCAATGAGCCTTTATTTAAACGATCAGGGGGATGTAAGTGATATCGCGCAGAACATTATGTTTATCAGTCCTGGCCTCGACCCGTGTCGGCGGTGCAGAGCCATGAATCAGCGAATGTCATGGCGGGTTTCGAGCGTTGCTGCATGCAGCCTGCTCAGTACGTCGCCGGTGTGGGCGGCAGACGATAGCGGTACGCTGATCGGGCAGGCAGGACTCTGGCTTGGGTTGCAATTCAACGCCATGCCTTACGTATTCTGGTCAGCGGGTGTGCTCCTGCTGATGGGCAGTCTCTGGGGAGGGGTGGTGGCTGTCCGGCGCCGACGTGCGCGCATCATCGAGGCGAAAAGAATCGCGTTGAACCGGCGTTTTCATTCACGCTGAGACCCGCAGAGGGCAAAGCCCTTGGGCTGGCGCCCGAGGGCTTATTTAGACGGGACGAGGTCAGCGCCACATATTGACCTTGGCCAGGTCAATTAACTCTCGCGCCCGGCCGTCCATTACGGTTTTGAGCATGAACAGGCTAAAACCCTTGGCTTGCTCAAATGTTTTGGTCGGCGGCATGACCAGTTCCTGGCGGGCGCTTACTACGTCGACCAATACCGGGCCGTTATGGCTGAAGGCCTCGCGCAGGGCTGCTTCCAAATCTTCCGGATGCTCCACGCGAATTCCCCTGACACCCATGGCTTCGGCCATTGCCGCGAAGTTGGGATTTTTCAGGTTACAGCCCACATCGGGGAATCCGGCGGCTTTCATTTCCATTTCAACAAAACCCAGAGTGCCGTTGTTGAGCACAATGACTTTAATTGGTAACCCCACCTGATTCAGCGTCAGGAAATCGCCCATCATCATGGTGAAGCCACCATCACCCGACATGGAAATCACCTGTCTGTCAGGAAAAGCGGCTTGCGCGCCAATCGCTTGCAACATGGCGTTGGCCATTGACCCATGATTGAACGAACCCACCAATCGCCGCTTGCCATTCATCTTCAGGTAGCGTGCTGCCCAAGCAGTAGGGGTGCCGACATCGCAGGTGAAAATGGCATCGTCTTCAGCCAGTTCACTGACCAGTCGATTAAGGTACTGCGGGTGAATGATCGAGCTGTTCGGGCTGCTCTCAGCCAGTGCATCGAGGTCTTCGCGGGCTTTTTTGTAATCCTTGAGCGCGGCATCCAGATGGCCGCGGTCAGGATTTTTCAGCACATGGGGCAGAACAGCCAGCAGCGTTTGCTTTACATCGCCCACTAACCCCAGTTCCAGAGGGCAGCGATTGCCCAGCGCTTGCACACGCAAATCGACTTGCGCGATATGGCCGTGTTCGGGGTAAAACTGGCGATAAGGGAAGTTGGTACCGAGCATCAACAAGGTGTCGCAATTCATCATCGCCTTATAGCCGGAAGCAAAGCCAATCAGTCCGGTCATGCCAACATCGTAAGGGTTGTCATACTCGACGTGCTCCTTGCCGCGCAGCGCATGCACGATGGGCGCTTGCAGGCGTTCTGCCAGCGCCAGGATTTCGTCGTGGGCTCCCGCGCAGCCAGCGCCACACAGCAGCGTGACTTTTTTGCCATCATTGAGAAACGACGCCAGGTGGCGGATATCAGTGTCGTCAGGTCGTATGAGTGGCAGTGTGGGTTTAAGCCAGTGAGGTACCTTGGCTTCGCAGGCTTGCAGGGCTACATCTCCCGGAATTACCACCACCGCAACCCCGCGCAGGGCGATGGCAGTCCGCATGGCCCGCTCGAGGATTTGCGGTAACTGCTCGGCTCGAGACACCAGTTCAACGTAGTGGCTGCATTCTCTAAACAGGCTCTCAGGGTGAGTTGCCTGAAAATAATCAATCCCGATTTCGCTGCCGGGAATATGTGCCGCCAGGGCCAGAACCGGTACTCCGCTGCGATGGGCGTCGAACAAACCATTGATCAGATGCAAGTTGCCGGGACCGCAACTGCCGGCACAAACCGCGAGTTCACCGGTCAAGTGTGCTTCGGCCCCGGCTGCAAAGGCGGCAGATTCTTCATTGCGCGTATGAACCCACTGGATTTGCTCCTGACGGCGCAGCGAGTCGGTAAAACCGTTCAAGGAGTCACCGACCACGCCATACACCCGCTTGACGCCGGCTTGCTGCAAAGTTTCGGTGATGAAATCGGCAACCGTTCTGGTCATGGGAGCTCCTTAGAGTCAAAAAAGATGCTTCAGGTTCGCGATGCAAACGATGCCCAAAAGGATAGACACAGGATCCGACTTCACCGGTTTTAAATACGTTCAATGAATACGCGTTCATCTGCCCGAGGCAGGCCGAATCTCTACGTTTAAGGAGGAGTCCCCATAACGGGTATGAGCTTCAATGTTTAGTCGTGTGGCATCCAAAGGTCGAAAACTCTGCATTTAATGTGTCCGGCCGGTCGTGTGAGGCTGCCGGATCTTCGGTAGCACGGTTGCGGGTCATGGGCGTTGGGCGAATGGGTATCATCGGTCGTCGGAACATGCAGAACACTCTGCTGTGTCTTGCCCCCGATCGATTTTTTACCCGGCCTGCCTCCAGTCTGCACACGCTCCCTTCAAAACTGGCCTTTTGGGCCTTGTATCACTGTCGTCACGCCCGCCCGCCGGATTCTGGTCTGTTCCGTTAAGTCTTGATGGTTGATGCCCCTAAGGGTCTCGGCTGAATCGGCGCACCTGTGCGCCTGCCAGATACGAAATGACGAGTATTCCCATGAGTGCCACTTCTCCTTTTGCTGCGCCGCAAGAAGCCCTGGATTTTCTGCAACTGAACCCGGATATCGAGATGTTCGAGCTGTTCATCCTCGACAATAACGGCGTGCCCCGGGGCAAGTTGTTGCACCGTGATGAGTTGCTGGCGGTATATGAGAGTGGACGGCCGTTACCGAGCACGATTCTGGGCTTGAGCATCCAGGGCGATGATGTCGAAAACACCGGGCTGGTGTGGGACGTGGGTGATATTGACTGCCGGGCCTACCCGATCAGTGGCAGTTTGCAGCGCATGCCGTGGCGCTTGATGCCAATGGCGGCGGTGCAGGTCAGCATGCACCCGCAGCAAGGCATGCCCGCCACCGTGGCCGACCCCCGGCATTTGCTGGCCAAAGTGATTGATGAACTCAAGGCGGACGGTTATTACCCGGTGATGGCTGCAGAACTGGAGTTCTATTTGCTCGACCAGCAGCGCGACAGCAATGGCCGGCCGCAGCCGGCCCGTGACGCCGATGGTCAGCGCCCGCGTGCCACCCAAGTGTATGGCCTGCGTGAACTGGAACAGATCGAGCCGTTTTTGGCGGACCTGTACAGTGCCTGCAAATTGCAGGGGATACCGGCACGCACGGCGATTTCAGAGTACGCACCGGGGCAGGTGGAGATCACCCTGGAGCATCGCAGCGATGCTTTGCAGGCGATGGATGAAGCCGTGCGCTACAAGCGTCTGGTCAAGGGCGTGGCGCACAAGCACGGGATGGTGGCCTGTTTCATGGCCAAGCCGTTTGATGATCTGGCCGGGACCGGCATGCACATGCATGTGAGTCTGGCCGATCAGGACGGCAATAATCTGTTCGCCAGCGAGGCCCCGGACGGTACGCCCTTGCTCAGGCACGCGGTGGGCGGAATGCTCAGTACGTTGCTCGATTCGCTGTTGATGTTTTGCCCCAATGCCAACTCTTATCGTCGCTTTCAAAGCAACAGCTATGCGCCACTGGCGGCGACCTGGGGCGTGGACAACCGCACGGTGAGCTTGCGGGTGCCGGGTGGCCCGGCGTTTTCGCGACACATCGAACACCGTATTTGTGGTGCGGACGCCAACCCTTATCTCGCGGCGGCGGCCATTTTGGCCGGGATTCATCGCGGGATCCGCGAGCAGCTGGATCCGGGTGCTCCGGTTGAAGGCAACGGCTATGCCCAGGCCAGCGAAAAATTGCCCACCGACTGGTTGACCACCCTGCGCGCGCTGCAAGGCTCGGCATGGGCCAAAGAAGCCTTCGGACCGGCGTTTTTGAAGGTTTACCTGGCGGTCAAAAACGAAGAATACCGCCAGTTCATGGGGGAAGTCGGGGAGCAGGATTGGCGCTGGTACCTGCAGCAGGCGTAAGGCGCAGCGCCACAGCCGAGCAAGGCCGCGTCCGTCAACGACATGCTCCGGCAAGCGTACAGCCGGACGCAGCCTTGATCGACTCATCAATGGCCAAGGGCAGGGGGGTATAAAAACGATGTGTACTTTTCATCCCTTTCTGACAATTTTTTCACTGGCGTGCCGTTAGTCTCTGTGCCGAAGATCATTAAACGCCAGAGTCCGCGGGCCATGTCATCGCAGCTACCGTCCACCACTGAGCTTGAATTCGCCGAGCGTTATGACCGTGAGCATGCGCGTGTCTGTCGGCAAGTGCGCCCGCAAGGGCTTGCCCGGCGGTTGGCCGTGTGGCGCGAAAAGTGTCTGGTTCGCCGTGCCCTCAAGGTAGCAGGGGAGCCGGGTCTGGTCCTGGATCTTGCCTGCGGGGCCGGGCGCTTCTGGCCCGTGCTGGCGGAGCACGAAAATCGGGTGATTCTGGCCGCCGACCCCTCCCAGGGCATGCTCGATCATGCGCAGACCCACCATTCAGCCCACTTGCTGACGCGTATCAAGACATTCAAAAGCTCAGTGTTCTCTATCGACATGTCCGAGAACGCGGTGGACAGCATCTTTTGCATGCAGCTGTTCCATCATGTGCACGACAGCGCGCATCGCCTGGCCATCTTGCGCGAGTTTCATCGGGTCAGTCGCGACACCTTGATCCTGTCCGTGTGTGTGGGGCGTTCGGCAACTCACCTTGATCGCACTCAGCGGGTGGTGGTTAATAAAGCCGAACTCGAAACGCAGTTCATGCAGGCGGGGTTCAGCCCTCTCAAACAGTACGATGTGCTGCCCGGTTGTGAGCGGGGCAGCATTTATATCGTGCGCAAGGGCACCTAGTTCAACGCATTGAAAATGGCATGGGCCAGCTCGACGCGGGCAGCATTGGGGTAGTTCTTGTTGGCCAGGATCACCACTGCCTGACGGTGCTCGGGGACGAACACAACGTATGCGCCAAAGCCATTGGTTGAACCGGTCTTGTTGATCCACACCGCTTGTTGTGGGGGCAGCGGCGGGTCGAGGGCGATGGCAGGGTTGTTCTCATAAGCCATCGTGTTGGAGTTGCCTTCCTCCAGCGCCTTGAGCGTAGCCGGGTAAGGATACTGCTCCCAGATCAGGTCCTGAGTCATGGGCCCCACCTGGAAGTAACCTGTGCGCGTGTCTGCCATGGCCTGACGCAGCGGTTCGGCAACGTTGCCCAGGCCCATGTTCAATTCAGTGAAATGGAGCAGGTCGCGAGCGCTGGTTTTTACGGCATAGGCTTCGTTACCCAGCAAGCCTGCATTCAGCCGGACGGGCTGGTTCTTTTTGTCGTAGCCCTGGGCGTACAGCGCCATCTTGCTGGCAGGCACGTCGATGTAGCTGTTTTTCAGGCCCAAGGCGGGGAACAGCTGCTGCTCCACCGCCCGGACATAGGGTTGCTGCATGCGGTTGGCGGTAATCATGCCGAGCAGGCCGATGCTGGGGTTGGCGTAGCTTCTTTGTGAGCCGGCGGCATACGTCGGCTTCCATTCCTTGAAATAAGCCATCAGTTGACGCGGATTCTGCACGCTGTCGGGCAACTGCAATGGAAAACCGCCGGCGGTATGGGTCGCCAGATGGATGAGCGGTACCTTGCCCAAGGGCGTGCCCTGGAGTTCAGGCAAGTACGTTTCGATGCTGTTGGTGAGCGAAAGCAGGCCCTGGCCCTGAGCCTGCGCGGCGAGGATGGCGGTGAACACTTTGCTGACCGAGCCCACCTCGAACAGGGTGTCGGGCGTTACCCCGGCAGCGGTGTCCTTTGAGGCGACACCGAAGGAATAGAAGCGCGGCTTGCCTTCAACGCTGAGCGCAATCGCCAGGCCGGGAATGGCATATTCCTGCATGACCCGGGTAGCGGCAGTGTGTACCACGGCATCGATTCCGGGCTCTGTACTGGCTGCCTGAGCGAGGCTGGCAGAGGCGCAGAGGCCGATCAGTGCAAGAGAGATCAAGGGTAGTTTTCGCAGCACCTGCATTCGAGTGATCCTGTGTTTTATCAAGCTCAGCATTAACCGGGGCCTCACGTAACGCTCCCGGACGGTTGACCGCCCAAGGGGGGTGTTTGAGCTGGAAGCGCTCGGCGGCTCCGGCAAGTTACATCGAAAAGCTGAATCTATATGTAGGTTGTAGACCGATTATTTGTAGGTTTTTTCGTGTGCAAGATTGAGAGTCAATGCCCGGAAATCCCTGACGGCGATATATACTGCGCGCCATTCTTCAAGGGAGAGCCGTGTGGCCATCGATATTCACTGGATTCGCGACAACGATAGCCTCAGCCAACATTGCCTTGAATGGCAACATTTGCCGTTCGTAGCTCTCGACACCGAGTTTATGCGGGTCGACACCTTTTATCCGATTGCCGGTCTGATTCAGATTGGCGATGGGACGCGAGCCTACCTGATTGACCCGCTGACAATCGATAACTGGCAGCCGCTTGCGGCGCTGCTGGAAAACCCGGCGGTGGTCAAGGTGCTGCATGCGTGCAGCGAGGACCTCGAGGTTTTACTGCGCCTGACCGGTAGCCTGCCGGCGCCATTGTTCGACACCCAGTTGGCCGCGGCCTACCTGAACCTCGGTTTTTCCATGGGCTACTCGCGCCTGGTGAAAGAGGTGCTGGACATCGACCTGCCCAAGGGCGAGACCCGCTCCGACTGGCTGCAACGTCCTTTGTCAGAAACCCAGATCAGCTACGCGGCCGAAGATGCCCTGCATCTGGCCGAAGTGTATGTGTTGCTGCGTCCGCGCCTGTCGGATGAAAAGTACGGCTGGGTATTGGAAGATGGTGCCGAACTGGTGGCCAATCTTCGCCGTGAAGTGGACCCTTTCGAGGTGTATCGCGAAGCCAAGCTGGCCTGGAAACTCTCCCGGGACCAACTCGCTGTCCTGCGTGAAATCTGCGCCTGGCGCGAGCAGGAAGCCCGGGCACGCGACTTGCCGCGCAACCGCGTAATACGTGAGCAGGCGCTTTGGTTATTGGCCAAGACTCAGCCGGACAATCTGGTGTCGCTGGCGCGCATTGAAGACATGCACCCGCGTACCGTGCGTCAGGACGGCGAGTTTCTGCTTGATCTGATCAAGCGTGCCGGTAGCCTGCCACCAGAGCAATGGCCGCCAGCCGTGCCCGAGCCGCTACCGGTCGAGGCCGCGCTGTTGATCAAGCGCTTGCGTGCCATCGGGCAGGCACAAGCTGAACGTTTGAGCATCGCTCCCGAGCTGATGCTGCGCAAGAAAACCCTGGAAGCCCTGCTTAAAAGTGGCTTCCCCAATGGCCCTTACCAATTACCGGAATCATTGCGCGGTTGGCGCCGTGAGCTGATGGGCCAGGCTTTGCTCGATTGCCTGGCCACCGCTGGAGAACCGTCTTGAAACGCATTTGTTCGATCTACCGCAGTACCAAGCGAGATGGCATGTACCTGTATGTGCTCAAGGCCGATGCCCTGGAACGCGTTCCGGAAACCCTGATGCTGGCGTTCGGCAAGCCGGTGCATGCGTTTGACCTGGTGCTTTCGCCAGAGCGCAAGCTGTCCCGTGAAGACATCACCCAGGTGCTGGACAACCTCGAAGCCCAGGGCTATCACCTGCAAATGCCGCCGGCCGAAGACGAATACATCGAGCACTTGCCCGAAGAGTTGTTGCGCCGCAACGACCCGATGTAAATGCAGCGCCAGGTACCCGGTTCCGGGTGCCTGTCTGAACCGACTCATTTTGATTGACGGTGGCCGAACGCAACGGGGTGAACCTCGGCGGCGGACGCTGGCAGTGTTTAAAAAGGCTACAAGCATGCGCGTCCTGATTGCCGAGCACGACTACTCGCTGTACACCCGACTTCTGCAACAAGCAGCGCCCGATCTGGACATACAGTCCAGCGGCGACTCCGAGCAACTGTCGCGCATGGCCGCCGAGTGCCCTGTGTGGCTGGGGCAGCCCGACTTGTTGGCCACCCTGCTGCGCCAGGGGCACAAGCCGCAGTGGCTGCAATCCACCTGGGCGGGAATTACGCCGTTATTGGCGCAGGGTTTGCCGCGCACGTATCGATTGACCCGTGCCGTGGGGATCTTTGGCCAGGTGATGGCTGAATATGTACTGACCTACATGCTCGGCCACGAGCGTGAAGTCATGGCGCGGCTGGTCAGCCAGGTCGAGCGCAAGTGGGATGAGCGCAAAGGCCAGAGCCTGGTCGGGCGTAAGGTGCTGATCGTCGGGGCCGGGGATATCGGTCAGACCGTGGCGCAGTTTCTGCAACCGTTTGGCGTCGAGTTGTATGCCATTGCCAATACGGCACGCGAACAGGCACCGTTTAAAGAAGTGGCGACCTTGAGCGATTTGCCGCGCCTGGTCGGGCAGATGGATTACGTCATCAACCTGCTGCCCAACACCGCGGACACCCACGATATATACGATGCACCGCTGTTCGCGCAGTTCAAGCCCGAAGGTGTGTTTATCAACGTCGGCCGTGGTGTGGCGGTGGTGGATGCCGATCTGGTCGAAGCCTTGCGCCAGGGGCATCTTGCGGCCGCGATCATTGACGTTTGCCGTCAGGAACCGTTGCCTTCCAAGCACCCGTTCTGGACGGCCTGGGGCTTGTTGCTGACCGGCCACAGCTCCGCCCCGACATCCCCGCCCATGATGGTGCAACTGTTTGTCGACAACCTGCGGGCCTACCAGACCGAACAGACCATGCGCGGCGAAGTGGACTTCGAACGCGGGTATTAACCGTCGCGTCACCCACCGCAACCACCGAACTCACGGCGGCGCTGCCGCCGGTCGCAGCCTGCGGCAGCTGCTACAGGGCTTGTGCCGAGCGCTGCTTGTGTAGCCGTTGCCGAAGGCTGCGTCCGATTGCGAAGCGATCGCAGAGCCAGAGCACGCGGTACATCTGAACGCCCGCAACCCGCGAATTCACGACGGCGCTGCCGCCGGTCGCAGCCTGCGGCAGCGGCTACAGGGCTTGCGGGTTACAGGCTGAAATCACCTTCAGCCACCAGTTTGCTCAATGGTTCGCGCTGGCTTGGGACTTCTTTGGCTTGCAGGTAGTCCACCAGGCTGGCCTTGTCACCCAGCTTGCCGATGGCAACCATGGCTTGAACTGCATAACCCTCGGGGATTTTCAGTTCTTCGTGGGCGCGTTCGTAATCCAGGCCGCTCATGCCATGCGTGTGCCAGCCGCTCAGTTGCGCTTGCAGGGCCAGATGGCCCCAGGCTGCGCCTGTGTCGAAAGCGTTGGTGGGGGACGGTTTTTGCTCGGTCGTGCCCGGCGAGGTGTAGGTGGTTTTCGAAACAATCACCACCAGTGCCGCCGCATGCTGCGCCCAGCCCTGGTTGAACGGCACCAGCAGGCTCAGGTAACGGTCAAAGTCGGGTGTGCCACGCAGGGCGAACAGGAAGCGCCACGGCTGCGAGTTGTAAGCCGATGGTGCCCAGCGAGCGGCTTCGAAAAAGCTCATCAGTGTCGGCTTGTCGATGGTCGCGTCGGTGAAGGCGCGCGGCGACCAGCGCTGGGTGAATTGCTCATGAATCGTGTGATCGGCAATGCGGGGATTCGCAGACATTCGAGTTTCCTGAATTTGAATTTAACGGTCCATTTCGGCTGTCAAACTACTGTTAAGCCCCCTACGTGACAAGTCTTGTTGCACCGTCAGTCACAAGCGCTTGGCCCACAGGGCCCGGGGTACTAGACTGGCGGCCTTTTCCACTCCCTGATGTTGATGTTTGAGCCATGGCCGCAAAAGTTGAACCGTTCTGGATCCGCAAAACCCTCGATCAACTCGATCAAGAGGAATGGGAGTCGCTGTGCGACGGCTGCGGGCTGTGCTGCTTGCAAAAGCTCGAAGATGAAGACGATAACAGCGTCTACTACACGCGCATTGCCTGCAAATTGCTCGACCTCAAAACCTGCCAGTGCACCGACTATCCGAATCGTCGGGACTCAGTGCCTGACTGCATTCAGCTCTCGCCGGGCAAGGCCGAGTCGTTCAAGTGGTTGCCACCGACCTGCGGCTACCGTCTGGTCAGCGAGCGCAAGGATTTGCCGCTGTGGCATCACCTGGTCTGCGGTGATCCGGACGCTGTGCACCATGAGCGCATCTCACAGTCAGGCCGTATGCTCGCCGAAGGCAGCGTGCCGGAAGAAGACTGGGAAGATCATCTGATTTTCCGCGCCGGCTAAAGGCCGGAGCGGTTTCCAAGGAGTGCGTATGCCGCTGCGTTACACATTGCCCAGGGAGATGGGCGCGGGTCTGCTGCTATTGATGCTCTGCAGCCCGCTTTGGGCCGCCAAAAAAGTTGATCTGGACTACCACGTTCGGCTGTTGCCGCACAGCAACCAGGCTGAGGTGCGCTTGACCCTGGCCGAAGGCTCGGTCGTGCGCAGCCTGGATTTCGATCTGGGCGTGCCGGGCAGTTACAGCGATTTCAAGGCCGATGGCGCGTGGCAACTCACCCCTGACCCGACCCACAGCCGGGGCCTTTGGCATCCGGCACCGGGCAAGGCCCACCTGAGTTATCGCGTGCACTTGAACCCGCCGCGTAAAAAAAACGGCCATGAAACACTGATCACTCCTCACTGGGCCTTGTTGCGCGGTGAGAGCCTGGTGCCTGCGGCCAGCCTCGATCAGCAGGACGGCACCGAGTTGGTGGCGCGCCTTGCATTTGAGCTGCCGACCGGCTGGAAAAGCGTTGAAACAGCCTGGCCACGTATTGGAAAAAACCGCTTCCGCATCGATGATGCTGCGCGCCTGTTTGATCGGCCCACCGGCTGGATGCTTGCGGGGAATCTGGGCAGCCGCCGAACGACACTGGGTGAAACCGACGTTACCGTGTCCGCGCCGCAAGGGGAGGGGATGCGGCGCATGGATGTGCTGACACTGCTGACCTTCGTCTGGCCGCAGGTGCAAGCGGTGTTCCCGCGTAACCCGGCAAAACTGCTGATCGTGGGGGCGGGGAATCCCATGTGGAAAGGCAGCGTCGCCACGCGCAACTCGATCTATGTTCACAGTGCCTTGCCGCTGGTGAGCGAGTCCGGCACCAGCCCGTTGTTGCGTGAACTGGTTCAGGTATTCAGCGGCATCAATGAAGCGCCCGGTGACGACTGGATCACAGAAGGGATCAGCGAATACTACGCCATCGAACTCATGCGCCGTGCCGGCGGCATGAGCGACGAGCGCTATCAAACCCTTCAGCACAAGCTCAGTGCCGCAGGCAAAGGCGTCACCCGTTTGCGTGGCCCGCATGCCAGCCAGGCCACGGTGGCGCGGGCTGTCACGTTGCTTCAGGCCCTCGATCGCGAGATTCGCCTGCAGACCCACAACAAGCGCTCGCTGGACGATGTCAGCCAGGCGTTGATGCGACTCGACAAGGTCGACACCCCGATCTTTATCCAGCTCAGTGAAAGCGTACTGGGCGGCTCTTCGGACGTCCTGGACAGCCCGTTGTTGCGCTGACGCCTCACAGCGTGCCCGCGTCATTCTGAACGCGAGCACGCTCGCGCTGGCAGGCTAGCCGCTGGCGCATTGTTTACAGCTTCTTTACGCCCCTGCCTCTGTCTCGATCTCGATCCTTTACGCCTGTGTTACGCACACTCTCCCCACACGCGGCAATTGCCGTTTTGCGGAGAGTTTGCATGGGCGTTCTGGATGGGGTGTCGCTGCTGTTGGCCATAGGGCTGTTCATTTATCTGCTGGTTGCGCTGTTGCGCGCAGATAGGAATTAGGAGCCGCTATGCACAGTTATGATTATGGATTGATCCTGGCTTTCCTGGTGTTGGTGCTGCTGCCGGCTCCGTGGCTGGGGCGTTTTTACTACAACGTCATGGAGGGCCGGCGCACCTGGCTGACGCCGTTACTGGGCCCGGTCGAAAAGGTCTGTTACCGGGTGGCCGGGGTCGACCCGAACACCGAGCAAAGCTGGCAGAAGTACGCCCTGGCCCTGTTGGCCTTTAATCTGGCGGGCTTTGTGCTGTTGTTTTCGATCCTGTTGTTTCAGCAGTACCTGCCGCTCAACCCCCAGCAGTTGCCGGGCCAGGAGTGGACGCAAGCATTCAACACGGCCGTGAGTTTTGTTACCAACACCAACTGGCAAAGCTACAGCGGCGAGGCGAGTCTCAGTTATTTCAGCCAAATGGCCGGCTTGACCGTGCAGAACTTTGTCAGCGCCGCCACAGGCCTGGCAGTACTGGTTGCACTGTGCCGCGGCATCAGCCGGCGTTCGGCACTGACGCTGGGCAATTTCTGGGTCGACATGACCCGCGCCACCCTCTATGGCCTGCTGCCCTTGTGCCTGGTTCTGGCGTTGTTGCTGGTGTGGCAGGGCGTGCCGCAAACCTTCGTTCACTACGTACAGGCCGTCACCCTGCAAGGCGCAGAGCAGGTGATCCCGCTTGGCCCGGCGGCCAGCCAGATTGCCATCAAGCAATTGGGCACCAACGGCGGGGGCTTTTTCGGGGTGAACTCAGCGCATCCGTTCGAGAACCCCACGGCCTGGAGCAACCTGTTCGAGATGGCGTCGATCATCATGATCCCGGCGGCGCTGGTGTTTACCTTCGGCCATTACGTCAAGGATCTGCGGCAGAGCAGGGCGATCATCGCCTGCATGCTGCTGCTGTTTTCAATCGGTGGTGCCTGCGCGTTGTATGCAGAACATCAACCCAACCCGGCGCTGAGCAGCTCGCTGGTTGAACATGCGGCACCGCTGGAAGGCAAGGAAGTGCGCTTTGGTACCACCGGCACAGTGCTGTGGACCGAAACCACGACCGCGGCTTCCAACGGGTCGGTGAATGGCATGCACGACAGCCTTAACCCGCTGACCGGCATGGTGGCGCTGGTCAATATGATGGTCGGCGAGGTGATCTTCGGCGGTGTCGGGGCCGGGCTTTACGGAATGCTGCTCAACGTCCTGATCGCGGTGTTCCTCGCGGGCCTGATGATCGGTCGAACCCCCGAATACCTGGGTAAAAAACTGCAGGCCCCGGAGGTCCGGTTATTGGTGGTGACCTTGCTGGTGATGCCGGTGGGGGTATTGGTACTGAGCTCAATCGCCACCAGTGTGCCGAGTGCCGTGGCTTCAGTGAGCAATCCGGGCAGCCATGGTTTCAGCCAGTTGCTGTATGCCTTCACCTCGGCCGGGGCCAACAACGGATCGGCATTCGCTGGCCTGAATGCCAACACACCGTTTTACAACCTGATGCTGGGCCTGGGCATGTTGATTGGCCGTTTCGGCTACATCTTGCCGGTTCTGGCGCTCGCGGGCAGCCTGGCGCTTAAAAAATCGGCGCCCAGCGGTCAAGACAGTTTCCCGACCCACGGACCGCTGTTCGTCGCCCTGTTGACCATGACCTTATTGCTGGTAGGCGGCCTGACCTTTTTGCCGACCCTGGCCTTGGGCCCAATCGCTGAACACCTGACCCCGGGTTTCTGAGGAGACGATGATGACAATGCCTGCGCCTGTTTCAAGTGTGACTCCGACGCCTGAGTCCAAGCTCCTTGAGTCACCGAAAACCGCATTTGCCGACCTCTGGCGCCCAGCGTTGCTGAGTGCGTTTGTCAAGCTTGACCCGCGTCAGCTCAAGCGATCGCCAGTGATGCTGGTGGTTGAACTGACGGCGGTGTTCACCACGGTCCTGTGCTTGATGCCAACGCCTGAAGTCCCCACGGGCGTCGCGCTGCAAATCGCCTTGTGGCTGTGGTTCACCGTGTTGTTTGCCAACTTTGCCGAAGCCTTGGCCGAGGGCCGGGGCAAAGCCCGTGCCGACAGCCTCAAGGCTGGCAGCGTGGGCTTGAGTGCGCGGCGGCGAACCGCTGGGGGCAGCTTCGAGGTGGTCCCCGCAACCCGTCTGCGCAAAGGCGATGTGGTGCGCGTCGAAGCGGGGGAGATGATCCCCGGGGATGGTGAGGTGATCGAAGGGATTGCCGCCGTGAACGAAGCCGCGATCACGGGCGAGTCGGCACCGGTGATCCGCGAGTCGGGCGGCGACCGCTCGGCGGTGACCGGCAATACACGGCTGGTGTCGGACTGGTTGTTGGTGCAAATCAGCAGCAACCCTGGCGAGTCGACGCTGGACCGCATGATTGCGCTGGTTGAAGGCGCCAAACGGCAGAAAACCCCCAACGAAGTGGCGCTGGATATCCTGCTGATCGGCTTGACCCTGATCTTCCTGATCGTGGTCGTGACCTTGCAGCCCTTCGCTTACTTTGCCGGCGGCAGCTTGCCGTTGGTGTTTTTGGTGGCGCTGCTGGTGACGCTGATTCCAACCACCATTGGCGGGTTGTTGTCGGCGATCGGGATTGCCGGCATGGACCGTCTGGTGCGCTTGAACGTCATCGCCAAGTCCGGGCGTGCCGTCGAGGCCGCTGGCGATGTGCATGTGCTGTTGCTGGACAAGACCGGCACCATCACTTTCGGTAACCGGCGCTGCACCGCGCTGTATGCCGCCCCCGGGGTCACCGCCTCTGAGTTGGCTGAAGGTGCGCTGCGGGCTTCGCTGGCGGATGAGACGGCCGAAGGCAAGTCGATTGTCGAGTTTATCCGCGCCCAGGGTCATTGGACGGAGCCGGCCGCCGCGGAATTTGACGCGGTGCCGTTTACCGCTGAAACACGCTTGTCGGGTATTGATTATCAGGGACGGACCTACCGCAAAGGGGCCGTGGATTCGGTGCTGGCCTTTATAGGTCTGCAACGCAGCGAAGTCCTCCCGGCGTTATCGCGGGAAATCGACAGCATTGCCCAAAGTGGCGGCACCCCCTTGCTGGTGTGTGTCCAGGGCCGCCTGCTGGGCGCGATTCACCTCAAGGACGTGGTCAAGCCCGGTATTCGCGAACGCTTTGCCGAGCTGCGCAAACTGGGGATCCGTACCGTGATGGTGACGGGTGACAACCCGTTGACCGCTGCCGCCATCGCCGCCGAAGCGGGAGTCGATGACGTGCTGGCCGAAGCCACGCCCGAGAAAAAACTGGCGCGCATTCGGCACGAACAGAACGATGGCCGCTTGGTTGCCATGTGTGGCGACGGTGCCAATGACGCGCCGGCACTGGCTCAGGCAGATGTCGGCATGGCGATGAACGACGGCACCCAGGCGGCACGCGAAGCGGCCAACATGGTTGATCTCGACAGCGACCCGACCAAGCTGCTGGATGTGGTGCAAATCGGCAAGGAATTGCTGGTCACCCGGGGGGCGCTGACCACGTTTTCGATTGCCAATGATGTGGCCAAGTACTTTGCGATCCTGCCCGCCTTGTTCGCCTCGGTCTACCCGCAATTGGGTGTGCTCAATGTGATGCATTTGAGCAGCCCGCAAAGCGCAATCCTGTCGGCCATTGTGTTCAACGCGCTGATCATCGTGGTGCTGATCCCGCTGGCGCTGCGCGGGGTGCGGGTCCAGGCAGCGAGCGCGGCGCAGTTGCTGCGGCGCAACTTGCTGATCTATGGCGTGGGTGGGCTGGTGGTGCCTTTTGCGGGCATCAAGTTGATCGACATGCTGCTCACGGCGCTGCACCTGGTTTAAACCTCTGAGGAAAACATCATGGCTACTTTGTTCCGTCCGGCCCTGTGCCTGATGCTGTTGATGACCGCGATCACGGGTGTGATTTATCCGCTGAGCGTTACTGCCATTGCACAATTGGCGTTCCCGGATCAGGCCAATGGCAGTCTGGTGCGCGATGCCGGGGGAGCGGTCAGCGGTTCCGTGCTGATTGCCCAGCCTTTTACTGGCGATACGTGGTTCCATCCGCGCCCGTCGGCGGGCGCCTACGCCACTGTTTCCAGTGCCGCCAGCAACCTGGCCCCGAGCAACCCGGCCCTGGCGACGCGGATCAAGGACAGCGCCGCCGAATGGGCGGTGCCGGGCCAAGGGCCGGTACCGCTGGCGATGCTGACCACTTCCGGCAGCGGACTGGACCCGCACTTGCCACCAGAGGCAATACGCTATCAACTAGCCCGTGTGGCGACGGCCCGAGGTCTGCCGCTGCAAGCGCTGGAGCAGTTGCTGCAACGTCACATCGAGCGGCCGCTGGTGGGCCCGCCGGTGGTGAACGTATTGCTGCTCAACCAGGCCCTGGCGCAGCTGGAAAAATGAAACAGTGCAGCGGCCGCGCTCTGCTCGACCGCTGCAACGGATTGCGAGCGGCAAGTTTTATCCACGTGAATAGGTAACGACATGACAGATTCCGGTCGCGCCGATGCGCTGTTAGCTGATTTGCCACGGGCAGGACGTGGCCGGCTTAAGGTGTTCCTGGGCGCGGCACCCGGCGTAGGCAAGACCTACGCCATGCTTCAGGCCGCTCACACCCAGGTTCGGCAAGGGCTGGCGGTGCTGGTGGGAGTGGTCGAAACCCACGGCCGTGCCGAGACTCAGGCGCTGCTCAACGGTCTGGCACAGCAGCCCTTGCTGCGCTCTGAGTATCGCGGGGTGCAACTCGAGGAAATGGACCTCGATGGCCTGCTGCAAGCCCGCCCAGGGCTGGTGCTGGTGGACGAACTGGCCCACAGCAACGCCCCGGGCAGCCGACATGCCAAGCGCTGGCAGGATGTGCAGGAATTATTGGCCGCCGGGATCGATGTTTACACCACGGTCAACGTCCAGCACCTGGAAAGCCTCAACGATCAGGTACGCGGCATCACCGGGGTGCAGGTGCGTGAAACCCTGCCGGACTGGATCGTGCAGGAAGCCTACGAATTGCTGTTGATCGACCTGCCACCGCGCGAATTGCTGGAGCGCTTGCGCGAAGGCAAGGTCTACGTGCCAGAGCAGGCACGGGCGGCAATCGATGCGTTTTTTACCCAGACCAACCTCAACGCCCTGCGCGAACTGGCGATGCAGACGGCGGCCGTGTATGTCGACGATGAGCTGGACAAAGGCTATCGCCAGCTCGGTCAGGCAGCGCCTGCGTTGCGCGGCCGGCTGCTGGTGGGCGTGGATGGCGATGTGCATGCCGAACGCCTGGTACGCCACGCCAGCCGGGTCGCAGAGCGACGGCATTTGCCCTGGAGTCTGGTGCACGTCGACAACGGCACCGTACGTGACGAGCAATCGCGTCTGCGCTTGCAAAGTGCTCAACAATTGGCTGAACGCCTGGGCGGCGAGGTGGTGCTGCTGCGCGCCGGGGAAGTGGCGAAAACCCTGATTCAGCACGCGGCGGAACGGCGCGCCAGTTTGCTGTTGGTCGGGCAGTCGCGTCCCGGGTGGCGGCGCCGGCTATTTGGTGGCGGGCTGGCCGTACGATTGCTGCGAGATGCCCACGGCCTGGAAATCAACGTACTCGATCAGGAACCGACGCTTGAGGTCAAAGCGGGGCGTAGCGAGCGCTCGTGGGTGTGGTTCGACTATGGGCTGGCGCTGCTCGCCACGGTCCTGGCCAGTGCTTTGGCCTGGGGCGTCTCCAGTGTGCTGGCCTTGCCCAATATTTCGTTGGTGTTTCTGGCCGCCGTATTGCTGGTGGCCGTGCGCAGCAGTCCCGGACCGTCGCTGGCCTGTGCGGCATTGTCATTTCTGGCCTACGACTTTCTGTTTATCCCGCCCAACTTCTCGTTCAGCATCCAGCGTGAAGAAGATGTGCTGACACTGTTGTTCTTCCTGCTGATGGCGGCCTTGACCGGAAAGCTTGCGGCTCGCCAGCGCCGGCAGTTGCAGGCATTGCGAGAGACACAGCAGGAAACCACCGAGCTGCTCGACCTGTCGCGCAAACTCACGGCGGCCACTGATCGTCAGGCGGTGATCAACGCTGCCAGTCAGCACTTGAGTGCCTGGAAAGAGCTCAGCGTGTGTTTGCTCAATCGCGACAGCAGCGGTGACTGGAATACCGAAACCGGTGGCCCGCTCCAGTTCAGCGAAACCGAACGGGCTGCAGCGGACTGGGCCTGGGCACACGATCAGTCGGCAGGAATGGGGACCGGAACGTTGCCCGCAGGTCGCTGGTGGTGGTGGCCTTTGAGCGTGGACGGCGGGCCGTTGGGCCTGCTTGGCGTGCGCGCACGGGAAGGGCAGACGTTGAGCGGCCAGCGTCGGCGCTTGCTGATGGCGCTCAGTCAACCGCTGGCACAGGCCCTGGCCCGCGCCCGTCTGGCCCAGGACCTTGAAGCCGCGCGCTTGCATGGCGAAACCGAGCAGTTGCGCAGTGCCTTGCTGGCCTCGGTGTCCCATGATTTACGTACGCCGCTGACCAGCATGCGCGGCAGTATCGACACCCTGCTGGCCTTGGGTGAGGCCGTTCCGCTGGAGGACCGGCGTGAATTGCTCGAAGGCACCCGCGACGAAGCTGAGCGTCTGGATCGCTATATCCAGAACTTGCTGGACATGACACGTCTGGGCCACGGCGCGCTGAAGCTGGCACGCGACTGGGTGTCACCGGCCGACATTGCTGGCAGCGCCCTGAATCGCTTGCGAGCGGTGCTGGCGCCGCTTCAGGTGCAGGTCGATGTCCCCGCGCAATTGCCGTTGCTGCATGTGCATGCGGCCCTGATCGAGCAGGCACTGGTCAATGTACTGGAGAATGCGGCGCGCTTTTCGCCGCCCCACGGGCACTTGCAGTTGAGCGCCGGTACCGCAGCGGATGAGCTGTGGTTTGCCGTGAGCGATCAGGGGCCGGGGATTCCCGAGCAAGAGCGCAGCAAGATTTTTGACATGTTCTACACCGCCGCCCGAGGGGATCGCGGGGGGCATGGCACGGGCCTGGGCCTGGCGATTTGCCAGGGCATGGTGGGCGCCCATGGCGGGCGAATCAGTGTGGGCGAAGGGATTGCCGGTCAAGGCACCTGCATCACGCTCCATCTGCCACTACGTGAGCAGCCGGAGCCTTACCGTGAAGAGTCAGAACATGAAGGCTGATACCCTACGGCCATTCTTTTCTCGCGATGAAATGCCATGAGCCTGTGCGCGACTATTTTGGTCATCGATGATGAACCGCAGATTCGCAAGTTCTTGCGCATCAGCCTGGTTTCCCAGGGGTATACCGTGCTGGAGGCCGCCACGGGGGCCGAAGGCCTGAGCATGGCTGCGTTGCAGCAGCCTGATGTGCTGGTGCTGGACCTGGGGTTGCCGGACATGGACGGCCAGCAGGTGCTGCGCGAATTTCGCGAATGGTCAAATGTACCGGTGCTGGTGCTTTCGGTGCGCGCCAGCGAAGCCCAAAAGGTGCAAGCGCTGGACAGCGGCGCCAATGACTACGTCACCAAGCCTTTCGGGATTCAGGAATTTCTGGCGCGCATTCGAGCCTTGCTGCGCCAGGCGCCCCAGGGAGAAACCCGGGAGACGTCTGTTCAGATCGGCCCGCTAACGGTCGACCTGGCCTATCGGCGCGTCCTGCTTGAGGACGTTGAAGTGGCATTGACCCGCAAGGAATACGCGGTGCTGGCGCAACTGGCGCGGCACCCGGGACGGGTCATCACCCAGCAGCAGCTGCTCAAGGATATCTGGGGCCCGACCCACATCGAAAACAGCCATTACCTGCGCATTGTGATTGGCCATTTACGACAAAAGCTGGCGGATGATCCGACCCACCCGCGTTTTATTGCCACCGAGGCCGGTGTGGGGTATCGATTGCTGGAGGCTTAGTGCTCTTCGCTTTCGTAGCGGTCCAGGGTGTCTTTGGCAATCAGACGGCCCAGGGCGATCAGCTCCGGGGCCTTGTAGAACTCGAAGAAACGGCACACACGCTTGGGCACGTTGATCAGGATATCCGGCGGATAACCGGCAATCTTGTACTGCGCCAATGAGGTCTGCATCACCTCGAAGCTCTGGTTGATCAGGTCCAGCAACGAAGCCGGGCCGACGTTATCGATGATGACTGAACCCGTCGCGGATTTCGGCGCGCCTTCGCGGGTGGGGGCTGCCGCCGGTTGCTGGGCTTTGGGTGATGCCGATTCAAGCCAAGGGTTGGCCGGCGCCTCTTCGAGCTGCGGGTTGAGCATTTCTTGTTCGAGGTTAAGCAACTGCTCGGCGTGTTTGTTGCGGAACGGGATGTGCGACCCCAGTGAGTTAATGACCTGATCAAAGCGGCTTTTGAAGGCGGCAGGACGTTGTAGCACCGGCAACTGGTAGTGGTTCTGGGTGGTCGAGTTGAGATTGACGGCCACGATCAGGTCGCAATGACTGGACACCACCGGCACGATCGGCAAGGGATTGAGCAGGCCGCCGTCCACCAGCATGCGGTTGCCTTGCATCACCGGGGTGAACAGGCTTGGAATCGCCGCCGAGGCCCGCATGGCCTGGTGCAGGCAGCCTTCCTGAAACCAGATTTCCTGTTGGTGGGTCAGGTCGGTGGCCACCGCGGTGTAGGGAATGCGCAGGTCTTCGATGTTGATTTCGCCCACGATATTGCGGATCTGCCCGAACACCTTTTCGCCGCGAATGGCACCCAGGCGGAAGCTCACGTCGACCAGACGCAACACATCGAGGTAGTCCAGGCTTTGAATCCAGTCACGGTACAGGTCGAGTTTGCCGGCGGCATAGACCCCTCCGACCACGGCCCCCATCGAACAACCGGCGATGCAGGCGATGTCATAGCCACGACTTTCGAGCTCTTCGATCACGCCAATGTGCGCGTAACCCCGTGCCCCACCCGAGCCCAATACCAGTGCAATACGTTTTTTCATGAGTCGATCCTTCGCCTTACCGGTGCTCATCATGCCTTTTTGTGTAGTCTAGCGCCTGCCGGGTTCACACCCCGGGTTCGCCAGCTAGGCTAATCAGGTCGCAGGGCACTTTTGCACGTGTTCCCCGTCTTATCTTGCACTGAACTGTTTTTTATTTGAGGAATACACCATGAAAGCCTGGATTTTTGTGCCGTTGATGGCCGTCGTGCTGGCCGGTTGTGCGGGTAAAACAGCTTATCGCGACAGTTGCGCCTCGCAATTGGATGCGGCGTGGCATGAGCTTGATCTGGCCAAGGCAGAAGGCTTTGCCGGAACCATCAGTTACTCGAAAGCGTTGTCTTTGCTGACCGGGGCCAAAACCCAGCAGCAGTTCGAAGCGTTTGAAGGGTGCAGCAAAAAAGCCGAGAAGGCGCGTTTCTATATTCGTGAGTCCCGTGCAGGGCGTTAAGCCATTGCGGTGACGAGGGGAGGATAAGGATGTCAGTGTTGGTTGACCGGATTGTGGCGAACATTTTGCGTCTGGAGGTCAGGTTGCTGGCCTGCCAGGCGCGCTTGCAGGCCAATACGGACCCAGAGGCCCTGCATGACTTGCGCACCACGGTTCGCCGGTTACGCAGCCTGTTGCGTCCCTTGCGCGGTTTGCCGGGCGTGGTGCAACTGGAAATGGCCGCCTCGCAGGTCGGCACCCTGACCACGCCCTGGCGAGACCTGGAGGTCATGGCGGCCTACTTGCAGCAGCACGGGCACGGGCAACTGGCCGCGCGGCGCCGGGAGCAACTGTCCGGCGTGTATGCGGCCATTGCCGACAGCGCGCAGCTTGAGCAGTTGCTGCTGATCCTCGATGTCTTTCCGCGCTTTCTGCGTGCCGCACAGCGTGAAGACATGCTGCGCGGCCTGCGTCAGCGCATTGAAAAGGTGCTGGATAAACAGTGGCAAGCCCTCGAAAAAGCCCTCAACGATCCGGGGCATGACCGGCATCGTGTCCGCCTGCTGATCAAGCGGGTGCGTTACGCGGGCGAAGCCTATCCCGAGCTGGATCACTTGCCCGAGCAGGTGGTGACTCGACTCAAAACGGCTCAAAAAGCCTTGGGCCAGTGGCACGATGCGTGGCAGTGGTTGCTCCAGGCCGAGCAGCAGCCCGACCTGCAACCTTGCGTTGAGCAATGGCGCGCCGCCCTTGTCAGCGGGGAAAAACAGGCTGACAAAGCGCTGATCAAATTGAGCGCGGCTTGCTTCCACTCCTAGGATTTGGCCGATATGGGCGCTGCGCAGTCTCGGCTGTGTGGGTACCATCCCTCGGGTATTTTTCTGTATCGAGGTGCTCATGCAGTTTTCAGAGTTGGTTGAAGCGGTGCGCAATAACCCGCTGGATGTAACGATCGGTGAGGACTGGGGGCAGGGGCGTGCCAGTTTCGGCGGGCTGATGGTGGCCTTGCAGTACGAAGCCATGCGGGCGCGCGTGTCCAGCGAGCGTGCCTTGCGGTCGCTGGCGGTGACTTTTGTCGGCCCTGCCGAGCCGGGCGTTCCGGTCCGCTTCGAGGTTGACGTGCTGCGTGAAGGCAAGGCGGTCAGTCAGGTGTTGGGGCGGGCCGTACAGAACGGTCAGGTCGTGACCCTGGTCCAGGGCAGTTTTGGCGCACCGCGTGAGTCAGTGGTGAGTGTCGAAGCGTTGCCTGCGCCAGAGATGAAATCCGTCGAAGAATGCCCGTTACTGCCCTATATCAAAGGCATCACCCCGGAGTTCATGCGTCATCTGTCGATGGGGTGGGCGGTGGGTGCCTTGCCGTTTACCGGCAAGGGCACGCGGGAAATGGGCGGCTGGGTGCGCCTTGCCGGCGAGGTCAAAGACGAGGCTCTGACCGAGACGCATCTGCTGGCGCTGGTGGATGCCTGGCCACCGGCCTTGTTGCCGCTGCTGAGCAAACCGGTAGCCGGCAGTACGCTGACCTGGACCATCGAATTTGTGCAGCCGTTGCCAGCGGTCAGCACGCTGCAGTGGTGCAAATACCTGGCGGTCATCGAACATGCGCGTGACGGCTACGGCCATGTGGCGGCCAACCTGTGGGGCCCGGCAGGCGAGCTGATTGCTATCAGTCGCCAGACCGTAGCGGTCTTCGGTTGATTAAAAGGTTTTGCTTTGCCGGCTGCTCTCTGACCGGGCATCGAGCCGGCGGCCCTGATGCTGCAAGCCCAGTGCTGCAACCAATGCGACCAGGCCGATGATGGCGCTTGGCGCATTGCTGCTGAATACCCCTGAGACCAGCAGCAGAAAGGCCAAAACGATCATTGGCACTGCGATCATGTTCAGTGCCTGGTGTGCAGGGGTTTGATGGCTCTGCGGGTTCGAGCGCCATTGCCATGCAGGCAGGTTGGGGTGACGTTTGCCCATGAGTGCACTCCTTGTTTTGTCGGGGTTCAGGGCTGTCTGAACCGGATAAACAAAGCATAGGCCCGGGGCGTTCAGGGGGCGAATCAACTCTGGCTATAAGCCTGATAGGGCGTTCTCTATCAATGCCAGGATCTACAGTCTCAACTGGCCTATGGCCCGGTTCAATTCTCCGGCCAGGGTCGCCAGTTGATAGCTGGTGGTGGCGGAGTCAACTGTTTGCTGCACGGTATTCTCGGTGACGTCACGGATGCTGACCACGGCGCGATTCATCTCTTCCGCCACTTGGCTTTGCTGCTCGGCAGCCACGGCAATTTGCGTATTGCTTTCACGCATTTGCGCCACGGCATGGGTGATCTCGGCCAGGGCCACGCCGGCTTCTTGTGCCAGTTGCACGCAGTCATCGGCCTTGAATGAGCTTTCCTGCATGAAGTCTACGGCATCCCGGGTGCCGGTCTGCAACGCAGACACCATCGAGGTGATTTGGTCTGTAGAGGTCTGGACCCGCTTGGCCAAATGCCGCACTTCATCGGCCACCACCGCGAAGCCACGTCCCAGCTCGCCCGCCCGGGCGGCCTCGATGGCGGCATTCAACGCCAGCAGGTTGGTTTGCTCGGCAATGCTGTGAATCACACTGACCACGCCATTGATCTTCTGGCTCTCCTGCGCGAGCTGCTGGATCATGTGTGCCGTGGTTTGCACGCCATTGGAGAGGCTGGCAATGGAGTCCTGCACCCGGCTGACCACTTGCTGCCCGCTGCCGGCCAGGTTGTCGGCGGTTTGTGAAAGATCGCGGGTAGCGCTGGCGTGCTGGGCAATGTGGTAGACCGTGGCCGACATTTCGTTGATTGCAGTGGCGGCCTGGTCGGTTTCGCTCTGCTGACCGAGCATGCCGTGACGCACTTCATCCATGCTGTGGGCCAGTCGTTCGGCCCCGGCGTCCAGCTGCGCGGCGGTGTCGGCCACCGTGTTCACGACGCGCTGGTAACCGGCCTGCATGGCATTGAAAGCGCTGGCCATCTGCCCGACCTCGTCATTGCCGGCCAGCGGCACGCGGGCAGACAAATCGCCGCTTTGCTCCACATGCAGCATCACGTCCTTGAGGGTGTTGAGCTGGCTGAGCAAGAAGCGGATCAGCAACTGCGAGGCGCCGAGCATGGCGAGCATTAACACCAGCACCGCAACGGCATAGTTGGGCAGGCGCTCGAAAAACACCTGGGCCAGGCTGGGCGCCTCAAGCGCAACCGGAAGGGTTTGGGGCAGCGGTTGCCCGGCCGGCCAGGCCTGGAGTAATTGCGCCTGAGCCTGGGCACCGGCCTGAGCGGCAGCGCTGCGCGATTGTTGCTCAAGCTGCACGGCGTACAGCACCAGCAACAGCGTGGTGACAAAGGCCACCGCGTTGACGGCCCAGAATTTGTATTTAAGCGAGATGTTGCTAAGCCAGGCACCCATGGAAGGTCTTCTCTGAGGTCGCGCAAACAATATTGGCAAGGTGCCATCATTGTGCCGTCATCGAGGGCAGGCTGGATTGATGTGGGTCAACCCGAGACAGGTTCTGTAGCCGCTGCCCGCAGGCTTTCAGGGTTGCTGCGCAACCCGTTGCAGCCTTCGGCGGCGGCTACAGGATGGCCATGCCGGACGCAGGCTCGCTCTGCTCGACCGCTGCGACGTCAGATTCGTGGCAAACCAAAAAATGCTCGGGCGCAGGCGGTGGTGTGCTCTGCCAGGTCTTGCTCGCTTTCACCCCGATGCACGGCGACTTCGCGCAGCACTTCGGTCAGGTAGGCCGGTTCGTTTCGGCCATTTTTCGGTTTCGGCCGCAGGGTGCGCGGCAGTAGATAAGGGGCGTCGCTTTCCAGCATCAAGCGGCCACGGGGAATGTCGCGCACCAGTGGGTGCAAGTGGGTGCCGCGACGTTCATCACAAATCCAGCCGGTGATGCCGATGTGCAGGTCCTGATCGAGGTAGCTGAACAATGCCTGTTTTTCGCCGGTGAAGCAGTGCACCACAGCAGCCGGCAGGCGGTCACGGTAGTCACGCAGGATCTCAAGCAGGCGCTGGCTGGCATCGCGCTCATGCAAAAACACCGGCAGCTGCAAGTCCACCGCCATCGCCAGATGGGCTTCCAGCACTTTTTCCTGTTGAGGCCGGGGCGAGAAGTCGCGGTTGAAGTCCAGGCCGCATTCACCCACGGCACACACCGTCGGCTCTTTCAGCAGGGCCAGCAAACGCTGGGCGCTGTCGCCGTTCCAGTCACTGGCGGAGTGGGGGTGAATCCCGGCGGTGGAGAACAGTTGCTGAGCGCTTTTATCCAGCGCGCGGCACAGTTCCAGGGCCTGTTCGCTGCCGTCCACGCTGGTGCCCGTGAGCACCAGTTGGCTGACCCCGGCTGCATAAGCACGGTCTAAAACCGCCTGGTGCTTGTTGTCGAAGCTAGGGTTGGTCAGGTTGACGCCGATATCGATGAGTTGCATGGTGCTACCTCAGGCCACAGGCCGGGAAGCATATCAGAGCTGTAGATTTATAAGAAAAACCAAGAACTACAGGCAGTTATGGTTGTCTTTGAATGCCGCGACCGCGTAATGCCCAGCGTGTTCGAGGCTGTTGCAACGCGTTCGCACACTGTTTCCAGCGTGATTAGCCCTGAAAAAGGGCACCGGTGGTCGGGTAATCCGCCACGGTGCTGGACTGTATTCCTTCCGGAGAACGGATGACGAGACCGACGCTATTGATTGTGCTGTGCCTCATGCTGATGCCATTGCCGGTATTGGCGCGTGTGGCTGGCCCCTTGCAGGCGGGTCAACCGAGTCAGGTCCGCGATCTGGCGCAAATCCGCAGCAGCCAGGTGCTGCGTGTTCTGGTCAACCAGAGCCGCAACAGTTCGGGTGAGGTGAAGGGTCAGGATATCGGCGTTGAATATCACCGTTTGCGCGCCTTTGAGCGCTACCTCAATGACCAGGCCCGGGACGGTCAGGAAATCACCCTGAAAATCATTCCCAAGGCCAAGGATCAGTTGCTGGGTGCCCTGGCGCGTGGAGAGGGCGATCTGGTTGCTCCCGGCGAGTTGATCGACGCCAAAGTCAGTCGCGGCATCAGCGCCAGCGCCCCGATCATTCACCAGGTGCCTTTGCTGCTGGTGGGAGGCAAGGGCGGAAAGCGCTTTACCCGCTTTGACCAGCTCTCGGGTCGCACCGTCGCGTTGACCACCGGCAGTGTCGCGGGTGCCGCCATCAATCAGCTCAATCAAAAACTGGCCTTGCGCAAATTACCCCCGGTCACGATCGAATGGGTGGACCCGACCCTGGCCGTCGAAGATGTGCTGGAGATGGTGCAGGCCGGCATTTTTCGCCTGACCATCGTTGAAAAACCCATTGCCGAGCGGTGGGCCAAGCTGATGCCGAAACTGCGCTTCGAGCGCAAGGTGCTGATCAGCGAGCCGGCGGCCATGCGCTGGTATGTGCGGCGTGATGCCTCCATGTTGCGTGCCAGCATTGACCGGTTCCTGACCCGTTATAAGGTCCCGGCCGATCAGGATGTAGCGTTTGAGCGGGTTTATCGCCGGTTGTATCGGGTGCATTACCCGTTGGCCCGGGCCGACCGCCAAAAACTTGAAAAGCTGAGACCGGTGTTGCAGAAGCACGCCCGGCAGCAGGGCATGGACTGGCTGAACCTGGCAGCGCTGGCGTTCAAGGAGTCCACGCTGAACCCCAATGCGAGGGGCGGTGGCGGGGCGACCGGGTTGCTGCAAATTACCCCATCGGCGGCCCGGCGGGTGGGGGTCAGCAACATTCAAAATGTCGATAACAATGTACTGGCCGCGGTCAGGTACCTGGCATTGATCCGTCGCAAGTTTTTTTCCAGCCCAAAACTCAATGAGCGAGAGCGCATGGCTTTTATGCTGGCGGCCTACAACATGGGCCCGGAGAGGGTTCAGGGGATGCGTGCAGAGGCCCGGCGACGCGGGCTTAATCCCAATCAATGGTTCTTTCAGGTGGAACGGATTGCCATGGAGCAGGTGGGAATGGGCGCTGTCAGCTATGTTAACAGTGTGAATAAATACTACTTGGCTTTCGACCGCGAGCGCGGCTCGCTGGAGCCTGCCGGGGATAAGCTTGTCTCCCGCAAATAATCGAATTATTCGATTGTTATTTCAGGTTTATTCGACTTTTAGCATTTTAAAAATTGATTAATATAGCGGCCATTCCCAGCTGATCACTTAAAGGATTTCACCATGAGCAAATTGACCCAAACCGTTCTAGGCACTCACGCCGGTTATGGCCTGACTGTTCTGCGTATTTTCGTCGGCATCATTTTTGCTGCTCACGGCTCGCAAAAGCTCTTTGGATGGTTCGGTGGTAACGGATTGGCGGGCACAGCCCAATGGATGGAAAGTATTGGCCTTGCCCCCGGCGTGCTGATGGCCCTGTTGTCGGGCGGTACCGAGTTCTTTGGCGGTCTGGCCCTGATTATCGGTTTGCTGGCTCGCCCTGCAGCTCTGGGTCTGACGTTCACCTTGCTGGTGGCAATTTTCACCGTGCACATCAGTAATGGTCTGTTTATGGCCAACAACGGTTACGAGTTTGCCCTGGCGTTGCTGGGCGGCACGGTTGCGGTACTGATTGAAGGTGCAGGCAAAGCCTCTTTCGACGGAGCAATCAGCAAGTAACCTTCTACGTTCTGTCAAAGGCCCGTCTAGTACGGGCCTTTTTCGTTGGACGAGATTCTTGACAGTTATAAGCCGGTTTATCTAGGATGTTTTCTTGCGCCGATTTAAACAGCTACTTGCGGGGCGCCAGGTCATCGAATGATCACCTAAGAGGCTTGAAGCAGGCCTCGAAATACCGCTAAAGCGCTGGTTCGGTGTTGCCTCTCACCTGCCACGCAGAATCTTGAGGCGGAGAACCGATACATGAGTCAACCACGTCCCCTGGTACGTCTTGCGCCGATTACGGCGGGCCATTCGTTACGCAATCCAAAAATCCTTCTGGGCGGTAAACATCAGCCGACGCTGCTGCGTTATCTCGACGGCTGGCCGCGCCGCAAGGGCCGTGCCACCGCGTTTGTGATTCAGTTTGTCGAGCAGGGCGACGGGTTGGCGCGTTTTGCCAATGACAGCTTTGACCTGGCGGTGATCCAGTCGCCGAGCGCCGAGCAGGCCGCACAGGTGATTGGCAACCTGACCCGGGTCTCTCGACAAGGGTTGATTACCCTGCGCTGAGGCACCTGCGGGGACTCGGTAGACCGCTGGCCCCCGCCGGTGGTCTTCAAAAACGCTGCAATCGGTAGGCTTCGATCGACGGTAACCCCTGCGTACCGGTAGCCGTTGCGGGCGCTGCCAACTGGCCGATGATTTCGGCGGTGACCGCGGCTTGCGTCAACCCCAGATGCTGATGGCCGAACGCGAGCAGCACCTTGCCGTCGCATACTTTATCGATGATCGGTAACGAGTCTGGCAAAGACGGGCGGAACCCCATCCAGGGCGTCGCCGCGTCTGCGTTCAAGTCGCGTTTGAACAGGCCCTTGCTTAGCCGGTGCAACTGCCAGGCGCGCTCCATGCTCGGCGCACGCTCTAGGCCGGCGAACTCGACCGTGCCAGCCAGCCTCAGGCCATCGTTCATCGGCGTCATGATGAATTTGCGCTCCAGCGAGGTCACGGCGAAAGGCAATCGCCCATGTTCATGGGGCAGCATCAAGTGGTACCCGCGCTCGGTATCCAGCGGCACCTTTTTGCCGGTCAGGGCAGCGGTGAGCTTCGCCGAGTGGGCGCCGCAGGCGATTAATACCTGGCGGGCAATGACCCGGCCCTGATCGGTGATCAGCGAAACGCCACCTTGCGCCAGATGCCCGCCTTCAACCCGCTGCTTGAGAAACTGCACACCGCTGAGCCTGGCGGCGTGTACCAGCTCGCAGACAACCTGATAAGGGTCGAGAAAATGTCCGGTACGCGGAAAGAACAACCCGCCCTGGAGCTGCTCGCTCAATTGCGGTGCTGCCTCGCGCACGGCACTGGCCTGCCACCTGTCGACCGGCACCTGTTGCCCGTGCAGGCGAACCAGCAGCGCTTCGATCGCTTGCTGTGAATCGGGGCGCTCGAATACCAGCAATGAACCGTCTTCTTTCAACAGATCAGGGCGGGCAATCTCTTTCAGCAACCGATCCCAGGCGCCCAGGCTGCTTTCATTCAGTGCGCGAATACCGGCCACCGTGCGCTGGTAAGGGGCCGGGCGAAGATTCAGCAGCAGGCGTGCGAACCAGGGCAGGGCGCGCGGCATGTATTTCCAGTCCAGCCGCAGCGGCCCCATCGGGTCCATGAGCATGGCGGGCAACCGTTTCAGGATGGACAGGTCGGCAATGGGGAAGACCTGTTCGGTGGCCAGATGCCCGGCATTGCCGTATGAAGCGCCGTGGCCAGGGTCTTGCTGATCGATGACGACCACCCGTAGCCCCCGGCGTGCCAGCTGCAGGGCACTGGCGACGCCGATGATGCCGGCGCCGACCACGGCTATGTCGGGGGTGTCGTGCAGGGTGTTTGAAGTCGGGTGATTGGGCATGGTTTCAGGCTTCTCTCTGACCGTCGAGCAAGCGACGCAGCTGCAGCGGATTGCTGTGCTTGAGCGCGGCAGGCAGCAGAGTGTCCGGGAAGTCCTGGTAGCACACCGGACGTAGAAAGCGCTGGATGGCAGCAGTGCCGACCGAGGTCGTGCGCGGATCGGAGGTGGCCGGGAACGGTCCGCCGTGGACCATTGCATCACACACCTCAACGCCCGTTGGCCAACCGTTGACCAGCAGGCGTCCGGCCTTGCGCTCCAGGGTTGGCAGTAACGTCCGGGCAGCCTCTACGTCAGCGTCATCCAGGTGCAGGGTGGCGGTCAGTTGACCTTCCAGGAACTCGATCACCTGACGAATCTGCTCATCGTCGGCACATTGAACGATCAGCGCCGCAGCCCCGAACACTTCAGCCTGCAAGGCAGTGTCGGCCAGAAAATCCTCGGCGCGGGTGATGAACAGATGGGTCTGGCACTGGTTCGGCGCTTCTCCCTTCAGTCCGACTGCAACCGGCTGTGCATGGGCATGCTCAAGCAATGAACCGATACCGGACTCATAGGCCTGAAAAATACCGGGCGTCAGCATGGTTTGCGCCGGGCTGCGCTGCACAAGGTCTGCCGCCACGCGGATGAAGCGCTCCAGGGCCGGGCCCTGACGGGCAATGACCAGACCGGGGTTGGTGCAGAACTGGCCGGCGCCCTGGGTCAGGGAGGAGATAAAACCCTGTGCCAGTGCTTCGCCCCGTGCCTGCAGGGCTGACGGAAACAGTACGACCGGGTTGATTGAGCTCATCTCCGCGTACACAGGGATCGGCTCGCGACGGGCCTGAGCTGCCTGGCACAGAGCCATCCCGCCGCTGCGCGAGCCGGTGAAGCCCACGGCTTTGATGCGCGGGTCGCTGACCAGAGCGATGCCCACTTCGCGCCCCGAGCCGAACAGCAATGAAAAGACCCCCGGGTGCAGTTCTGATTTTTCCACGGCGCGAGCGACGGCGCGCCCCACCAGCTCGCTGGTGCCGGGGTGAGCGCTGTGAGCCTTGACGATCACCGGGCAGCCCGCGGCCAGTGCCGAAGCGGTGTCACCGCCGGCGACCGAGAAGGCCAGCGGGAAGTTACTGGCACCGAACACGGCCACCGGGCCCAAGGCCACCTGGCGCTGACGCAGGTCTGAGCGGGGCAGGGGCTGGCGTTCCGGCAATGCCGGGTCGACCCGTACATCCAGCCATTCGCCCGCCCGTACGGTGCGGGCAAAGGTGCGCAGTTGCTGGCAGGTCCGCCCTCGTTCACCGAGGATGCGCGGACGCGGCAGACCGGACTCGGCAACCGCGCGCTCGATCAGCTCATCGCCAAGGGCTTCAATCTCATCGGCCATGGTGTCGAGAAAACGGGCGCGGGTGGCCAGCGAGGTCGCGTGATAACTGTCAAAAGCAGCCTGCGCCAAGGCGCAGGCCTGTTCGACATGCTCGCCGGAACCGCCCGGGTAGGCCGGTTCGAGCGGCAGGTCTGTGGCAGGATTGATCGCCCTGATTACTGCACTGTTACCGGTGATGGCGTGCTGACCGATCAGCATCTTGCCTGTCAGAGTCATGACGTGCTCCTGGATAAGTAAGGCTGGAAACAAGCTGGGCGCCGTTGCGAAACAGGGGTGTTACGCCACGGGCAAAAACAGGGGCGGCGCGCATCCGGCGCGCCGCCATACAGGCAGGGATCAGGCGACGTTCTGTTCGGCCGACCAGATTTCGTACCACTGGCGGAACAGCGCGTACTGGTTCTCGGCATAGCGACGCTGGGCATCGCTGAGGACGTCGGTGTCGTTGAAATGCAGGCTGTAGGCCTGGTCGCCATTGAGCACCATCAGGTGCTTGTAATAGAGCACCAGGTCGGTGCCTTCGTCGAACGACGACAGCACGCTCAATGCAGACTCCAGCTCTCTGGCCAGACGACGGGCCTTGGCATCGCCTTGCGCGGCTTGCTTGCTCAGGGCCACCAGTTGCAGCACTTCGCGGGGCAATGCGTTGCCGATACCGGTAATGGCCCCGGTGGCGTTGCAGTTGACGAAGCCATGCACCACTTGGGTGTCGACGCCGACCATCAGCGTTACGTCATCGTCCTGGGAGGTGATGTGCTCGGCGGCATAGCGCATGTCGGCGGCGCCGCCGAATTCCTTGAAACCGATCAGGTTCGGGTACTCACGACGCAATTCGAAGAACAGGTCCGCACGGGTAGCGAAGCCGTAATACGGGCTGTTGTAGATCACGGCAGGCAGACCCGGGGCCGCTTTGAGGATGGCGGCGAAGTGAGCTTTTTGCGCGGCCGGCGACGCTGCACGGGACAGCAATCGAGGAATCACCATCAGACCCTGGGCGCCGACTTTGGCAGCATGGGCGGCATGGGCCACCGCTTCGCGGCTGTTGACGGCACCGGTACCGACGATGGTCGGAATACCCGCGGCCACCAGACGTGCGACACCTTCTTGGCGCTCGGCTTCGGTGAGCAGAGGCCAGTCGCCCATCGAGCCGCAATACACCACGGCGCTCATGCCGATATCGATCAGTTCGCGGCCCTTGGCCACCAGTGCATCAAAGTCCGGCTTGCGCTCTGCGGTGCAGGGGGTCATCAGTGCAGGAATGCAGCCAGTGAAGATGTTATCGCTCATTGTTGTAACTCCTTGAGGCGTTTATTCAGAGGGTGTTAATAAGTTGGCCGCCAGGGCGGCATCCCGCGTGGCTGCTCAAATGCCCCACGCGAAGGGATCCTGTTCGTCGATCAGCAGCGTGCTGTCGGCGGTCATGTAGGCGCGTCCGGTAATGAAAGGGCGGATGCGTTCCCCCTCCCATTGGTAGCTGCCTTCGAACTGGCTGGCGGTGATGCTGGCCTGAATCCACGACTCACCGGCCGCCAGTTTTCCATCCGCCGCCAGGCACGCCAGCTTGGCGCTGGTGCCGGTGCCGCAGGGCGAACGGTCGTAGGCTTTGCCCGGGCACATGACAAAGTTGCGGCTGTCGGCCACGTCGTCGTCGGTAAACAGTTCCACATGGTCGATCAAGGCGCCGTCTTCGCCATGAATGCCTTGGGCTTCCAGCGCCTTGAGCATTGCCCAGGTGTATTCGGTCAGAACTTCGACGTTGTCCATGTGCACGACCTGGCCGTGATCGCTCACCAGAAAGAACCAGTTGCCACCCCAGGCGATATCGCCATACACGCGGCCATGCCCCGGGACGTCCACCGGCACCTGCTGGCGGTAGCGATAGGCGAGCACGTTGCACAGGGTGACGGTGCCGTCTTCATGCAGCGTGGCGCTGACCGGGCCCACCGGAGTGTCGATCTTGTGCACGCCCGGGCTGATATGACCCAGGTGGTGCAGCGACGCGACCAGGCCGATGGTGCCGTGCCCGCACATGCCCAGGTAGCCGGTGTTGTTGAAGAAGATCACACCGCAGGTGGCATCCGCCGAGACCGGCTCACAGTAGAGCGCGCCCACCAGCACATCATTGCCGCGGGGCTCCAGCAGGCAGGCCCGGCGCCATTGGTCATGGTGGTCGCGCAGGGCGTCGCGCTTCTCGGCCATGGTCTGGCCGGACAAGGGCGGGAAGCCATCCATGACCAGGCGAGTCGGTTCGCCGCCGGTGTGGGAGTCAATGACATGTACTCGTTTCATAAATCTATCCATTAGAAGAGCGCCAAGACGTGAAAAGGCAGTGCTGCCGGAATTTCATGACGACGCCTGGCGGTATGCGGCCGCAGGGCGCTGACCTGAAACAGGGCTGACTGGAGCGGGCTCGGCCTCGCTTTCATCGTCTTCCTGCTCCAGGCGGACAAGGTGCGCCGGCACACCGGTGGCTGCGCCCCAGTAATAGATAGCCATCGCGAAGGCCGCTACGATCAGGGTGTCGAAGGGGTGACTGAGGATGCCCAGGCCGCCGAAACTGCCGAGTTTTGAGAGCACGATGGTGGTGATGTAGAAACCGATCAGCCAGGCGGACGACCGCACTTGCTGGCCCAGGCTCAGGTGGCCGGTGGGCACATAGCGCCCGCACAGCAGGTACACGACGAACATCAGAATCTGCAGGCCGAGCAGCCAGGACACGGTGTTCCAGCCTGACCAGTAGACAATCAGCGACGCGATGATGAAGGACAGCGGGCCCAGCACACTCATCCACTTGACCCGGAACGGGCGCGGCATGTCAGGTGCATTGCGGCGCAGCGCGGCCACGGACACGGGAGCGACGGCGTAGCTCAGGACCAGTGCAGCGGAGACGACATTGATCAGCGCTTCCCAGGACGGGAACGGCAAGGTCCAGAACACCGAGAGGGCAAAGGTCAGCCACAGCGCAGGGCGTGGAATACCGGACTTTTCATCGATGCGGGTAAATATCTTGAAGAATGTGCCGGTTTGCGCCCAGCCATAGATCACCCGGGGGGTGGCGTTCATGTAGATGTTGCCGCACCCGCTGGGGGAGATCACCGCATCAGCCACCACCAGATAAGCCAGCCAGCCCACGCCCAGCGCCAGGGCGATGTCGCGGTAAGGCAGTGCCAGTTCTTTGGTGACACCGGCCCAGCCGTTGGCCAGCATTTCGATGGGCACGCTGCCGATAAAAGCGATCTGCAACAACACATAGATCGCGGTGGAGAGCAGCACGGACAGGATCAACGCAATGGGAATCGTCCGTTGCGGGTTCTTGACCTCGCTGGCCACCGAGATGATGGGGGTCAGGCCGAGATAGGCAAAGATGATGCCGCCAGCGGAAACGGCCATTTCGACACCCGACAGGCCAAAGGGAGCAAAGCCCTGAGAGTGGAGGTTGTCCGGTTTGAAGAAGGTAAACAGCACGCCGATAACCAGCAGCGGGACGATGAACTTGAACACGCTGACCAGGTTGTTGGCCGTGGCAAAGGTCTTCACGCTGCGGTAGTTGAGCATGAAGAACAGGCACAGCAGGGCAAATTGCAGCAGCCAGCCAAGGATTGTCGGATTGCTTGAGCCGGCCTTGGTCAGTTCGGGGAACCAGGCCGCGGCATATTGACGAGCCGCAACCACTTCGATCGCCACCAGGCTGGAAAAGGCGATCAGCGTGATGAAGCCCATCAAGTAACCGAGTAGCGGGCCGTGGGAGTACACCGGATAGCGAACCACGCCCCCGGCTCGGGGCAGCGCGGCGCCGAGTTCACAGTAAACAATGCCCAGTAGCAACACGGAAAAGCCGCCCAGCAACCAGGAGAAAATTCCCGCGGGCCCGGCGATGGCCGAAACGTGACTGGCTGCAAACAGCCAGCCTGAACCGAAGATGGCCCCCAGACCGATAAAGGTGAGGTCCATCAGTGAGAGCTGTTTTTTGAATTTGCCTTTGCCTGACATTGGGTCGCCTTCTTGTGAGTTATTGGATAGGCAGGTGTGATGTCACTTGGAAGCGCCAGCCTCGAACTACCGAAGATGGCGATGCGGCCAAACAGCCGCGTTTTTATTAAAAATCGGTTCAAATGCCGGCCTGTCCTGATCGCCGGCAACTGTTGTGCTTCCCATCCCCAGGGCAGGTAATCTTCGTTTCCTTGTGTCCGGGGTGATATTCGTTTGTCATGTCGCCAGAGGTTTTAGCCCGGCGTTCAATGGCTATAGAGTGAACCGCCGAGCAGGCACGCGATTGATGTTTTCTAGAGGTGCTGATGACGAAATCAGCACATTTTCACCATCCGGACAGCGGGGAATGAGGTTCATGACGCAGAGCGCGTTTGCGATCCTGTGCCAGGGCGACGACATGAATCGTCCTGAAACCCTTGAGGAATTACTGAGGGGAGTGGCGCTGCTGTTACCGATGCTGGATGTGATTCCGAATGCGGCGATCTTCATCAAGGATGTTCAGGCACGGTATGTCATGGCCAATCGCACCCTGGTGCAGCGCTGTGGCTTGAAGCATCTGCAACCGTTGCTGGGCAAGACCAGCGCGCAGGTGTTTCCGGAACAGTTAGGGCCTGGCTACACCGAACAGGACCGGCGTGTTCTGGAGCAAGGCTGGGTTCTGGAGGATCAGCTGGAGTTGCACCTGTATGGCAGCCGGGAACCCGGATGGTGCCTGACCCACAAGCGTCCACTGTATAACCGTGACGGTGAAATCATCGGCCTGGCCGGCATTTCGGTCGACCTGCAGTCGGCCAGCGACACGCACCCGGCCTACCAGCGGCTGGCAGCTGTCGACGAACATATTCGTGCGCATTTCAATCGACGGATCACGCTGGGGGAGCTGACGCGGATCGCCGGGATCTCGGTGGCCCAGCTCGAGCGGTACTGCAAGCGGGTGTTCCATCTGACACCGCGTCAGATGATCCAGAAGGTTCGCCTCGAGCATGCGCATCGCCTGCTGCATACCGACATTCCGATTACCGAAGTGGCACTGCAATGCGGCTATACCGACCACAGTGCCTTCACCCGGCAGTTCAAAGCGTTGACCGGCTTCACTCCGCGCCTGTACCGGCAGGCAACGGCGCAGTGAGCAGCCGGCTCACGGTCTAGAGGTATTCAATCGCGACGATGTACACCCACTGTTCACCGGTGGGTGTTTGCACCCGGACTTCAGCGTCCAGTGATTTGCCGATCAACGCCCGCGCCAGAGGCGAATCGATACTGATCAGGCCCAGCTTGAGGTCCAGCTCGTCGGGACCGACGATGCGGTAGCGGGACTGCTTGCCGTCCTCGTCTTCAATGGTGACCCAGGCGCCAAAGTAGACCTTGTTCGGGTCGCTGGGCTTTTCGCTGACCACCTTGAGGCTTTCAAGGCGTTTGGTCAGGAAGCGCACGCGGCTGTCGATCTCGCGCAGCATCTTCTTGCCGTAGGTGTATTCGGCATTTTCCGAACGGTCGCCTTGAGCCGCCGCCTCGCTGACAGACTGGGTGACTTTGGGTCTGCGCACGTGCCACAGCTCGTGCAGCTCGGCACGCATCCGCGCTTCACCTTCAGGGGTAATCAGCGCGGTGCCGGCAGGGCGAGGAGGGCGATAGCGGCTCATGGGCAATCCGTTTGCAGGGAAGGGCGCGAGTCTATCAGCCCTCGCGCAACACTGTCAGCGGGCTGGCATTGAGCGCCCGGCGGGTGCCGAACACGCCTGCGCCGCCGACCATCAAGGCGCCGATGACAGGCAGCAGCAGTAACCACGGATGTGGATGCCAGGGCAGGTCGAAGGCGAAGCGATAGAGCACCAGGCTGACCAGTTCGGCGCCCAGCGCAGCGAGCAAGCCGCTGGTGGCACCGAGCAAGCCGAACTCGATGCGCCGTGCCTTGATCAGCAGCTGTCGCTCGGCCCCCAGCGCACGCAGCAACGCACCTTGACGAATCCGTTCGTCGAGGGTGGATTGCAATCCGGAAAACAGCACCGCCATCCCTGCGGCCAACACAAACAGCAGCACATATTCAACGGCCATGGTCACTTGCGCGAGGATACTGCGCAGCTGTGCCAGCAAGGCTTCGATGGGCAGGATGGTGACGGCCGGGAAGCTGCGCGACAGTTCGATGATTTGCGGGTCGTGCCCCGGTGCCAGATAAAAACTGGTGAGGTAGGTGGCGGGCAGATCCTGCAACGTACCGGGCTGGAAGATCATGAAGAAGTTCGGCTGGAAGTTGTCCCAGTTGATGCTGCGCAAGCTGGTGACCCGGGCTTCACGGTTGACCCCGGCGACCGTAAACATCAAGTGGTCCCCCAGTTTCAGCTTCAGGCTTTCGGCAACCTTGGCTTCGACGGATACCCCGGGTACTTCTCCGGCGGGCGGTTGATCCCACCAATTGCCTGCGGTCAACACGTTACCTGCAGGCAGGTTGGCGGCCCAGGTCAGGCTCAGGTCACGCTGGATGGCTTTGTCGCCGCTGGAGTCCTTGCTGACGATGTCTTGCACCGGCTGGCCGTTGATGCTGATCAGGCGCCCCGGTACCACGGGATACAGCGGCGCAGCCTGGGCTTGCAGTTCATGCAGGCGGGCACCGAAGGCGTCCTTGTCCGCCGGCAGGATATTCAGGGCGAAATAGTTCGGAGCGTTTTCAGGCAGCTGGTTTTGCCAGGTATCGAGCAGTTCGCCGCGCAGCAGGGCGATCAGGGCCATCGACAGCAGAATCAGGCCGAAGGCCAGGGCCTGGCCTGCCGCTGCCAACGGGTGACGCAGCAACTGGCCCAGCCCCAGGCGCCAGGGCAATGAAGCGCGGGCCAGCAGGCGACGCAGACTTTGCAGACCCAGCAGCAAGAGGCCGCCGAGTACCAGCGCGGCCACCACACCGCCGCCGAGCAGGGCGAAAGTCAGCACCAGGTCAAGGCTCATGCGCCACATGATCAGCCCGAGTGCCAGCAGCGCGGCACCGTAAACGGCCCAGGTGCCGGCCGGGACGGGCAGCATGTCGCGGCGCAAGACACGCAGTGGCGGTACGCGGCCCAAAGCGGCCAGCGGTGGCAGGGCAAAGCCGGCCAATGCCACCAGCCCGGTGCCAATGCCGGCAATGGCGGGCATCAGGCCGCCGCCGGGGACGTTGGCCGGCAGCAGGTCGTGCAGCAAGGCGAACAGCCCCAGTTGCGCCAGCCAGCCGAGCGCTGCGCCGACGAGGCTGGCCAGCAGCCCGAGGATCGTGAGTTGCAGGGTAAACAGCAGCAGGGTTTCGCTGCGGGACAAGCCCAGGCAGCGCAACAGGGCGCTGGCATCGAAACGTCGATTGGCGAAACGGGTGGCCGACAAGGCCACCGCGACACCGGACAGCAGCACCGCCACCAGGCTGGCCATATTCAGATAACGCTCGGCCTTGCCCAGCGCACCGCCGATCTGTTGATTGCCATCACGGCCATCCAGCAGGCGCTGGTTAGGTTCGAGACCGGCTTCGATCACCTGGTGATACGACGCCAGCGCGGGGGTTTCACCGCGCCACAGCTCGCGGAAAGTCACCCGGCTCCCGGGCTGCACGATACCGGTGGCCGCCAGGTCGTCAAGGTTGATCAGGACCCGTGGCGTCAGGCTGTACAGATTGCCCGCGCGGTCGGGTTCGTAAGTGAGGACCCGGGTGATGCGCACGGTTTTGGAGCCGACATCGATCTCATCGCCGATCTTCAGGTCCAGCGCCGTCAACAGACGGGCTTCGGCCCAAGCCTCTCCGGATTTGGGTCCGCCACCCGGTTGTTCTTCGGCATAAGGCCGGGCCGCGCTTTTAAGCTCCCCGCGTAATGGATAGGCCTCATCGGCAGCCTTGATGCTGGACAGCTGAATCCCGTTGTCGGTTGCGATCACGCTGGAGAACTCGACCACCCGGGCATGTTCGAGCCCCAGTTCCTTACCGACCCGGACTTGCTCGTCGCGGGCAGGAGAGCTGCCATCGAGTACCAGGTCGGCGCCCAGGAACTCGGTGGCGCGCAGCAGCATTGCGTCGTTGAGGCGTGCCCCGAAATAGCCGATGGCGGTGCTGGCAGCCACCGCGACCAGCAGCGCAAAGAACAGTACGCGCAGTTCGCCGGCGCGGGCATCACGCAGCAGTTGGCGTACGGCCAGGCTTAACAGACGCGACAGCGGCAAGCGTGCCATCAAGGCTCCAGGGGGCCGACCAGATGGCCAGCTTCAAGACGGATCAGGCGTCGGCAGCGATGGGCCAGGCGCTCGTCGTGGGTGACCAGTACCAGTGTGGTACCGCTTTCCTTGTTCAGCTCGAAGAGCAAGTCGGTGATGCGTTCGCCGGTGTGGCTGTCGAGGTTGCCGGTGGGCTCGTCGGCAAACAGTACATCGGGGTTGGCCGCAAACGCACGGGCAATGGCGACCCGCTGTTGCTCACCCCCTGACAGCTGACGGGGCGAATGGCTCAGGCGCTGGCCCAGGCCGACACGCTCCAGCAAGTGCCGGGCGTGCTCGCGGGCATCTTTGCGGCCTTCGAGTTCCAGGGGCAACATGACGTTTTCCAGGGCGTTGAGGCTGTCGAGAAGCTGGAACGACTGGAACACAAAGCCGACGTGTTCGGCCCGTACCCGTGCTCGCTGGTCTTCGTCGAGGGTGCTCAAGGCGCGCCCGGCCAGGATCACTTCACCCTGGCTTGGCAGGTCGAGGCCGGCCAGCAATCCCAGCAAGGTCGACTTGCCGGATCCGGAAGCGCCGACGATGGCCAGGCTGTCGCCCTTGTTCAGCTCGAGGCTCAGCGGGTGGAGGATGGTCAAAGCGCCTTCCGTGCTGGGGACCACTTTGCTAAGGTTCTGCGCGGTGAGAATACTTTCGCCCATGGAGAATCCAATGCGTGTGTGGTTTTTAAGTGCTGCTCTGGCCCTGATGTGCATGGCGCAGAATGCAACGGCGGGAACAATCCTGATTGTCGGCGATAGTATCAGCGCGGCTTTCGGCCTGGATACCCGTCTTGGGTGGGTGTCATTGCTGGAGCAGCGGCTCGGGCAGCAGGGATACGACGATAAAGTGGTCAATGCGTCGGTCAGCGGTGATACCAGCGCAGGAGGCCTGGCGCGTTTGCCCGCGCTGCTTGCAGCGTATAAACCCGAGGTGGTGATCCTCGAATTGGGCGGCAATGATGGCCTGCGTGGCCAGCAGCCCGCTCAATTGAAACAGAATCTTGCAAGCATGATTGAAGCGTCGCAAAAGGCCGGTGCCAAAGTCCTGCTGCTGGGGATGCAACTGCCGCCCAATTATGGTGCGCGATATACCCGGGCCTTTGCCGAGGTTTACAGCCAGTTGGGTAGCGAAAAGAAAGTGGCGCTGGTGCCGTTTTTGCTTGAGGGCGTGGGCGGGCATCCCGAGCTGATGCAGGCTGATGGCGTGCATCCGGCTGTCGGTGCCCAGGGCAAACTGCTGGATAATGTGTGGCCAGCGCTAAAACCCCTGCTTTGATGCTTTTCTAGTTGCAGTGTTTCGGCTAAGGTGGCGCCCCCCCGATTTGGAGCCCCCGATGTCGCGTCCTGCCTGGTCTTTATATGCCTATCAACTGATCGAGCCCGATGAGCAGCTCGATTTGTTCGCCTGCCAGGAGGTTCGGGTACATTTGGTGACGCGTCAATTGGAGCTGGGAGGCACGATCGATCGCACCTTGTGCGGTTCGTTGTTGCCCGCGCAGCCGCGTTGGTCGGATGTCACGCGCAAGGTTTTCCAGGATCATCGGTTGTGTCCGCTGTGCCGGGCGATTATCGAATCGCAGCGCCGTGGAACCGAGCCGATCTGGCCGGAACTGCGCTTTGAACTATGATGCAATTCATCTGACGCTTTAGCGCCTCCCGGTGCCTGTGGGCGAGGTGTACACTCGCTCTTTTATCCCCCGTTGATTATGCGAAGGATGTTCCGGATGTTGCCGCGCCTACCTGCCGTCACCCGCTACCTGTCAGTTGCCGCACTCTGTGTTGCGGGTCCCGTTGCTGCGCTTGAATTTCCGCTGCCGCCGCCTGGCGAGGATGTCGTCGGCCAGGTGCAGGTGATCAAGGCTCAGTACGAAGACTCATTCGCTGATCTGGGTGAAACGTACGAGTTGGGGTACTCGGAAATGGTCGCGGCCAACCCCGGGGTAGACGCCTGGCTGCCGGTGAAGACCAAAGGTGAAGAGGCCGACGTGGTGTTGCCGACCCAGTTTGTCCTGCCGCCGGGCAAACGCGAAGGGATCGTGATCAACCTCGCCGAGTACCGCCTGTACTACTACCCGAAAGGCCGTGATGTGGTCTACACATTCCCGCTGGGCATTGGCCGTGAAGGCTGGGGTTCGCCTGTAGGGACTACCCGGATCGCCGCCAAGACCCCTAATCCGACCTGGACCCCTCCGGCTTCGATCAAGGCCGAACACGCCATGAATGGTGATCCGCTGCCCAACGTCGTGCCCGCAGGGCCGGACAACCCGCTGGGGCCATTCAAGTTCACCCTCGGGATGCCGGGTTATCTGATCCACGGTTCGAATGCGAAGTTCGGTATCGGTACAGGGACCAGCCATGGCTGCTTCCGCATGTTCAACAAGAACGTTCTGGAAATGGCAGACATGGTACCGGTCGGTACGCCGGTCAGAATCATCAATGAGCCGTACAAGCTCGGCGTGAGCGGTGGCAAGGTTTACCTTGAGCTTCATCAGCCGTTGAATGTCAGCGATGGTTCTCTGGTTGCCCAGGGTGCGCCATCGGATGCTTCCGACGAAGAAGTGGCAGAAAGGTATGCCGCAGTGGTCAATAAGGTGTTGAATCGCCCCGAGCTGAAAATGAATATTCAGATCGATCGGGACAAGGCATTGGCGGTTGTTCGTGCGGAGACTGGAGTGCCCACCGAAGTGGGTGTCGACACCACCGTAACAGCCGGAGAGTCGCTGGACTACGTGCAGTAAGCATGGACTAAAAAAACCGCCGCGGTTAATACCCGCGGCGGTTTTTTATTGCCTGCCGACTGGGTGACGGGCAATAAAAAAGCCGCCCCATAAATGGGGCGGCTTGGTAACAATCCCGAAGGACTATTACTTGCGGCTTGCTTTTTCAAGCATGCGCAGAGCGCGCTCGTTTGCTTCATCAGCAGTCTGCTGTGCTTTTTGAGCAGCAGCCAGAGCTTCATCAGCTTTACGGTAGGCTTCGTCAGCACGAGCCTGGGAGCGAGCTGCTGCGTCTTCAGTTGCAGTCAGACGGGCTTCAGTTTCTTTAGATACGCTGCTGCAACCGGTAGCCAGAACTGCGGCCAATGCCAGAGCAGAGAATTTCAGAACGTTGTTCATCGTGTTCCCCTTCAAGGACTTTCTAATTGAAGCTGCTCCTTCAAAGTGAGGATACAGCCGGCGTACATAGTACCCATTACTTGTAGTAAGTAAACTGACCGAGTGCAAGAACCAAAAAAAATAATTGGCAACCCATATAGATGGGCTAAATTCATCTGATTGTGCTTGAAAAATAGTCAGTCTGGAGTTGCTGAAGAAGACGTGCCCGATACGTTAGTACGTGACTTTATGTGTGCGCGTACGTCATAGGCTCAACCTTCCGGAAAATGTTCAGGGTTACTCTCATGTTGTCTGCCTGATGAGATGGTTGAGCAGATGTTTCTGCGCACGACCTCGACGCCATGACCGTATGCGATTGAGCATTTGTTTTGCGAGCGTTCCCCTAGTGGTTCCCTCGGCGGAAAAACATCAGTAATGTAGGGGTCACGGTTCAAGACCCGCTAAGGAGCAATGATGAGCGAGGCGTTGTCCATCCACCATGACCAGGCAGGTCACCAGTTTGAGACCACTGTCGACGGTCATCGTGCTTACCTGACCTATATGGATCTGGGCAAACAGACGCTGGATATCTATCGTACGTTTGTGCCCAATGCCTTGCGCGGTCGCGGTGTCGCGGCGGCATTGACCGAGGCTGCACTCAAGTACGCCGAAGACATGGGGTATTCGGTTATCCCGTCATGTTCTTATGTCGAGCGCTACATGGAGCGCCATCAGCTCAAGATGGCCAAGCTCTGAGCGCACTGCGCTCCCTGCGAACAGGCAATAAAAAACGCCAGCGACTTGTTTAAGGTCGCTGGCGTTTTTGCTTTCAGTGGACGCTGTTAGCCGCGCGTACGTGCCGGCAGTACATCCTTGAGTTTGGCATGCATGCTGCGCAGGGTATTTTCAGTGCTGGCCCAATCGATACAGGCATCAGTGATTGAAACACCGTACTGCAAGTCTTCGAGGTTCTTCGGGATTGCCTGGCAGCCCCAGTTCAGATGGCTTTCGACCATCAGGCCGATAATCGACTGGTTGCCCTCAAGGATCTGGTTGGCCACGTTCTCCATTACCAGCGGTTGCAGGGCCGGGTCTTTGTTGGAGTTGGCGTGGCTGCAGTCGACCATGATGTTCGGGCTGATTTTCGACTTGTTCAGGGCTTGCTCGCAAAGAGCCACACTGACGGAGTCGTAGTTCGGCTTGCCATTGCCGCCACGCAGTACCACGTGACCGTAAGCGTTGCCTTTGGTAGTGACGATCGACACCCCACCTTCCTGGTTGATACCCAGGAAACGGTGCGGGCTGGACACGGATTGCAGGGCATTGATGGCAACGGTCAGGCCGCCATCGGTGCCGTTTTTGAAGCCCACGGCCGAAGACAGACCGGACGCCATCTCGCGATGAGTCTGGGATTCGGTGGTGCGTGCACCAATGGCCGACCAGCTGATGAGGTCCTGCAGGTACTGCGGGGAGATCGGATCAAGGGCTTCGGTTGCGGTTGGCAGGCCCATTTCAGCCAGGTCCAGCAGCAGTTTGCGGCCGATGTGCAAACCGTCTTCGATCTTGAACGAGTCATCCAGGTACGGGTCGTTGATCAGACCTTTCCAGCCCACGGTGGTACGTGGTTTTTCGAAATAGACGCGCATGACCAGATACAGGGTATCGCTGACTTCTGCAGCGAGCACCTTGAGGCGCTCGGCGTATTCGTGAGCCGCCTTGATATCGTGGATCGAGCAAGGCCCGATGACAACGAACAGTCGATGGTCCTTGCCATCCAGGATGTTGCGAATCACCTCGCGTCCCTTGGTCACCGTCTGCAGCGCGGCTTCACTAAGAGGCATCTCGCGCTTGAGTTGTGCAGGTGTAATCAGGGTTTCGTTGGAGGCAACGTTTAGGTCGTCGATCGGTAAATCAGCCATCGTGTTACTCGTCAGGTCACGGGTGCCGGCCGCCAGCGATCCCCGAGCGGCGGAGCACAGCATGATTGAGCGCACCGGGGAGCCGAACCTTAACGCGTTATCCCGTTATTCGACAATGGGCAGGCGCAGCTTTAATCCAGCAATGGCAGCGCGAGCTTGCGGCCCATAGTGGCCCGTGAGAACTCCGGGGCGTGATGGCTGACCCATTCGATGGCCAGGGTATCCATGCTTTCGGGCGTCAGGTTGAGCTGTTGCTGGAGTCGGTAATAGTGTTCGATCTGGCACACCTGTTCACCCATCCGCGCACCAAAAAGGGTTTGTTCATCGGTAAAGACCACCCCGATGCGATACCCCTCGGGGGTTTTCTCGCACCAGGCAACATACCCGGGGTAATGGGCACTCGCACCCAGGGTAGGCATGCGCATCTCCACCGCGACGCCACGTCGCCAGCGTCGGTCACTATTGCATGACACGCCGCCGAGGCTGATAGAGTGCAACTTGCGGCGTGAAAGGGATGGTTGGTTGCGGGGTGTTATCTCAACAGGAACATCATCTGGGTGAGGTAAGAAACGACCCATGAACGCACACTCCAAGTGCTAGCGATTCGATATTGTTTTCCTGAGTATAGTGAGCGAAATGGAACTGACTGATTTTGATGCCGATCAGCGTTTGCTGGCGTTGCCCGGTACCTCGCTGGTGGTCTTTACCAGTGACGGCTGTTCGGGGTGTCGGACGGCGCGCAGGTTGTTGCCCGGTATGCAGTTGCCCATCGATCAACTGTGCTGGATTGATGCGGGGAATAACGGCGGGCTGGTCGAGCGCTACGGCATCTTCCATTTGCCAAGCCTGTTCGTCGTGCGGGACGGGGCATTCCACGGCGAGTTGAAGTCGCGCCTGAGCGAGGGCGAGTTGGCACACCATATTCGGCTTGCCTTGATGCTTGAGCCTGACGAACTGCCCTGAACCGGCGTTGCACACCTATCCCATCCTGCGGAGGCAACATGAGTAAAGGCTTGAACGGCAAGCTGGTACTGGCCATCTCTTCCCGGGCGTTATTCGATTTGAGTGACAGCCATCAGGTGTACATGGCGCAAGGAATCGAGGCTTACCGCCAATATCAGATCGAACATGAAGATGAAGTGCTTGAGCCAGGCGATGCATTCGCCCTGGTCAGAAAACTCCTCAGCATCAATGCCAGCCTCGGGCGTGAGCGGGTCGAGGTGGTGCTGGTCTCGCGCAACAGCGCGGACACGGGCCTGCGCGTATTCAACTCCATACAACATCACGGCCTGGCCATCTCCCGGGCGGCTTTTTCCGGTGGGCGCAACCCGCACCCGTATCTCAACGCATTCGGGTGTGATCTGTTTCTGTCGACCCACGCTGAGGATGTGCGCAGCGCACTGGATGCGGGTTTTGCGGCCGCGACGATTCTCTCGGGGGGCGCGCGGCGTGCGCAAAACAACGAGCTGCGCATTGCCTTTGACGGGGATGCCGTGCTGTTTTCTGATGAGTCCGAGCGGGTGTACCAGTCCGGAGGGCTAGAGGCGTTTCAGTCGCTGGAGCGCACGTCAGCGCACAGTCCATTGGGCGGTGGGCCATTCAAGGGGTTTCTCGAAGCCCTGAACCTGCTGCAGCGCGAATTCCCCGACGAGACGTGCCCGATACGCACAGCGCTGGTGACCGCACGCTCCGCGCCAGCCCATGAGCGGGTGATTCGCACACTGCGCGACTGGGATATCCGTCTGGATGAATCATTGTTTCTCGGCGGGCTCGACAAATCGGCGTTCCTGGAGGCTTTTGCGGCCGATGTATTTTTCGATGACCAGACCGGCCATTGCGAAAAGACCCGTCAGGTGGTTGCCACCGGTCATGTTCCCCACGGGATCAGCAACGAGCGGCCTGACCGGATACCCGAGTAGCCCCGGCGGGTAAGTCATCGCGCGGGCAATACCGATTGTCATGGCGCTGCTAAGCTCATTTGATCTCGGCCATTCAGGCAGTCGAGGAGGTCGTATGATTCGCTCGATACTGTTCGCCACTGACCTCGGGATTTATGCACCGGTTGTGTTGCAGCATGCCCTCGGGCTGGCTCGCAGTTTTAGTGCAGATTTGCATGTGGTTCATGTCGTTGAACCTATGGGGCTGTTCGCCGAGTCGGTGCTGCAAAGCTATCTCGATGAGCAGGCCTTCAGCGAACTGCACCGACAGGGCATGGCGACCATGCTCTCGAACATCGAACAGCGGGTGCTGGAAAGTCTGCGCGATGAACTGGCAGAAGGTCAGCAGGAACTGGCCCTGATTCGCTCGGTCAAGGTTGTTCAGGGGGAGCCGGCACAGGTCATTCTGGAGCAGGCACGCAAGTTGTCGGTTGACCTGCTGATACTCGGCAGCCACGGTCAGCCCACGGGCAGTACCAGCCATTTGGGGCGCACGGCAGCCCGGGTTATCGACCTGGCGCAGGTTCCGGTGTATCTGGTGCCGCTAATGCAGCGTCGTCACCGTGCCGACAGGTGAGGCCAGAGAACGGCGGGAATGATAAAAAAGTTCTAGATTTATTCTTCTTACCTTCCATATAGTTATATATCGCCGCCGATACCCTTGGCGTCTAACTGCTTTGAGGGATGCATATGAAGCTTCAACAATTGCGCTACATCTGGGAAGTGGCGCACCACGACCTCAACGTTTCGGCCACTGCGCAGAGCCTTTACACCTCACAGCCGGGTATCAGCAAACAGATTCGCCTGCTTGAGGACGAGCTGGGCGTCGAGGTGTTCGCTCGCAGCGGCAAGCACCTGACCCGTGTGACGCCGGCCGGTGAACGGATCATCACCACTGCTGGTGAAATCCTGCGCAAGGTCGAAAGCATCAAGCAGATCGCGCAAGAATTCTCCAACGAGAAAAAAGGCACCTTGTCGATCGCCACCACGCATACTCAGGCGCGCTATGCCTTGCCGCCGGTGATCAGCAACTTCATCAAGCAATACCCGGATGTCGCGCTGCACATGCATCAAGGTTCGCCGATGCAAATCGCCGAGATGGCGGCAGACGGTACGGTTGACTTTGCCATTGCCACTGAAGCCCTGGAGTTGTTCGGCGATCTGGTGATGATGCCGTGCTATCGCTGGAATCGCTGTGTGGTCGTGCCTCAGGGCCACCCTCTGACCAAGCTGCCGAAACTGACCCTTGAAGCGCTGGCCGAATACCCGATCGTGACTTACGTATTCGGCTTTACCGGCCGCTCCAAGCTGGACGAAGCCTTCAGCCATCGTGGCCTGACGCCTAAAGTGGTGTTTACTGCCGCCGATGCCGACGTGATCAAAACTTATGTGCGCCTGGGTCTGGGGGTTGGCATCGTGGCCAAAATGGCCGTTGATACCAAACTCGACAGCGATCTCGTGGTACTGGATGCCAGCGAGCTGTTTGAATCCAGCATCACCAAAATCGGTTTCCGTCGTGGCACCTTCCTGCGGGGGTTCATGTGTGACTTTATTGAGAAATTCGCCCCGCACTTGACCCGTGAAGTCATGGCCAAGGCGATCGCCTGCCACAACAAGCAGGAGCTCGAAGACCTGTTCGAAGGTGTCGAGCTGCCGGTTCACTGATCAGCCAACCATCCCCCTGCAGGAGCGAACCCGCTCGCTCCTGCAGGGCGGGTCTTATTGCTCTGCGTTGCGGGTGTGACGGTATTGGCTTACCGCGTCGTACACCGCCTTGCGCAGACGATTGATGCCACCAATGGGTTGATGGGCTTCCAGGCCGTGCCAAGGGCTGAATGACAGGTTGTCACATCTCAGATTCTGGCCGGGCGTATCAAAATCCTGCGCTGGCACTTCAATGCGGGCCACGGTCTCGAAAGGCGAATCCGACTCTTGCCATTCAATGCTGGTGTCTTCAATTGGCATATAGCGATTGGCATTCTGGCGCTGGATCTGCAGCACAAAACACGCGGGCACCCGATCAGTCGACAATTGCTGATTCAAGGCATTGCGCAAGAAGTTGGGCAGCGCCTGATTTTGCTCGGGCAGTGTGTACGCCGGGCAATTGTCAGGGTCGGGGGCTACGCGAAACTTGGCATTCGCAGTGCCGAACTTGTAAGGCGATACCGAAAAGTAGGTGGTTTGTGTCGGACTGGCCGGCGCCGGTGACAAGGTAGCCAGGGCGATAAACAAGTGGCGGATTTGCCAGGTACGCGGGTCCCATGACGGGAAGAACGCCATGACTTTTTTACCCTCGGCCTGTGCCGCGATGTTCTGACGGTATTCGGCTACATCACTGACGAAGAAGTTGGGATGGTTGAACATCACAAAATCCTGTTCGGCCCGATCGTGCTGACTGGCCAGTAGCTGAGTCCCCGGTACATCCTGCAACTTGATCGCCATGCCGCGCGCATCGCGAATACTGTCGAACTGCGGGTAGGCATTGCCATTGGACAGGCGCATCACCGCTTGCCAGGTTTTACCCGGTTCGCTGAATACACCCTGGCGCAACTCCGGGTCGAGGTCATCCAGTACCCGGACCTGCGCGTTGACGCAGCCATGCGCCTTGGCGTGGGCATCGCGCAGATAACGAGTGTTTTCGCGATGCTGGTCGACGATGCGGATGGCCGTCTGCAGGGTGTCCTGGGTCATGCCGGCTTCATCGGCCGGGATCTCTTCCTGAGTCGAGACCGGGCCGCGATGCTGCCAGGCGTACCAGCCGCTGGCCAGACCCCAGGCCAGCAACCCGAGGCCGATCAGGATCAACAGTGTCTTGCCCAGCCAGGAGCCGAGGCGAAGCCAGAAAGTGCTCAACATGCAAATATCCTTTTAGCAAAGTCGTGGGTGTGTTCAGGGCGCTTCATGGGGTAGGGAGCTGCTGTTCAAGAGGGCCGCCCAGGACTTTCAGGTATTCGAGCAAGGCCCAGCGCTCTTCGGGTTGCAGCAGGCGACCAATCACACCGTTGCCCCGTGGACCGGCGCGGAATTCATGACCGCTGTTGTGATTGCCGCTGACGCGCGTGTCGAGGACAAACCCGCCGTCAAAGGCTTCCGTGCGATAGCCCAAGTGGCGCGGGTCATATTCAAAGCTGCCGCGATAGAACGTGATGTCCCGTTCCGCCTGGGGTGAGAGCAGTTGATAAATCGTGGGCACTGAGCCGTTGTGCAGGAACGGTGCGGTGGCCCAGATCCCGTCGAGAGGCCGCGCCTTGTAGGCACGCAACTCCAAGACGCCAATCGGTAAGCCATAACCATTGAGGCGCGCCCGTTCTTCAGGGCTGACCCCGGCCTGGCGGTAAGCATGATCTTCGACGAAGGCGGTCACATAGGCCAGGCCTTTGGCCACCGACAGCTTGCTCATGTCCAGCGGCGCTTCGGGCGTGGGTGACAAGGTCACATCAAGCTGCGACAGCTCGGCCGGGTCCCATTGCAGGGCGCTGAGGTCATAGCGATGGTCGGCGATGTTATTCGCGGTATTGGGATCCGTGCCGATCACGTCGACAGGCAGCATGCGCAACTGCTTGACCATGCGCCCGTTCTCTTCAACTTCAGGCGGTACGTGGCAGGCAGCACAGTTCTCGGCGAAAAGCGCCCGGCCTTTGGCGGCCAGTGGCTTGTCGATTGCGCCAAACAGGGTTTCAGGCCAGGTCGGGGGCTTGAGTTTTTGCAGGGTTTGCTCGATCAGGTACAAATCGTGCACTCGCACGCTGGACGGGTAGCGGGCATCGCCTTGCAGGGGCTGGCCATTGCTGTCGAAAAAGTTCAGGGTCGCACCGACCCCCAGGGCTTCTCCGACGTTACGCGCCATGGGTTGCTTGGCTGAGCCGTTCCACTGCACCCAGTCGAACGTCCACATATCCCACAAATGCGGGTAGTCCACCGGCGCGTCAGCCACACGGTAGTTGTCGGGTGAAATGGCATCACCAAAGCTGGCGTTGGCAATCCGGCCAAATGCGTCGGTACGGCCCGGGCCTTCCAGGGTCGGATAGAGACCGCGATGGGTGTCGTTCCACGCCACGGCCAGAAAGTTATCCAGAGACGCCTTGAAGTCCGTACGGAGCTGTTTGTGCTGCTCGTCATAGCGCTCGCCCAGCACGGTGCGGGCAAAACGCTCGAATTTCCATGGGTTGTAATAGGTGGCTGCGAGACTCGCGACCAGTGCCTGGCCAAAACTGCCACCGCGTAAGGTCGGGACGCTTGAGGGCAGCACATGTTGTGCCGGCGCGCCGTCGATTCGCAAGGCCTGGCCTTTATAGCGCAATTCGCCTGTGTGGCAGGCCGCGCAAGTGATGTCCAGGTACTGCGTGTCACTGCCCGGGTTCTGATGGCGGGTGAATCCTACGGGCAAATTGGCCGGATTGGCCGGGCTGGCCTGTTGCGCGGGATCAACTAAAAAGCCAAAGCGCGCCAGGTACTCCGGTGCAGCGAAACGCTGTTGCGAAAAAGGCAGTTCAAGCGCGCTGAACCAGTCGTAATGCAGGCCTTTGACCTGTGTGCCCTGAGGCGTGAAGTAATAAGTCTGGCGATCAGCAGGGCTCCACTGATCCAGGTAATGCAACTTCTGCGGGGGGGTGTAGACGGGCAGCTTCGGGTTGGCGGTGAAGTAAATCACCAGGCCAAGCACGACGGCCAATGCCACAACCAGCACCAGCAAAAAACGGTAAAACAGACGCACAGTAACGCTCCTTGTAAGAATTTTTACAGTCTTATGCCTTAGCTACCGCCCAGCATCAAGTCGGCATAAGTTTCTACTGCGAGAAGAGGGCGGGGTTTGACAGGTTCTCAGAAGTGTTAGCAATAGTTGCGGTAGTTATGAATTGTGTTTGCGGTATGAACTTATCAGCCATTTGCCCCTCTCATGCCTGTAGCCATTGGTCGCGGCCGCCTGATAAGCTCGCGGCTTTATTCGATTGCCCATTTGGCGCATGAACAAGGAAAAAGCATGAAACAGCATCGGTTGGCGGCAGCTGTGGCCCTGGTAAGCCTGGTACTGGCGGGTTGTGATTCGCAGACCAGCGTAGAGCTGAAAACACCGGCACAAAAAGCCTCTTATGGCATCGGCCTGAACATGGGCAAGAGCCTTGCTCAAGAAGGCATGGATGATCTGGATTCCAAGGCAGTAGCCCAAGGCATCGAAGATGCTGTTGGCAAGAAAGAGCAGAAGCTCAAGGACGAAGAACTGATTGAGGCGTTCGCAGCCCTGCAGAAACGTGCAGAAGAGCGTCTGACCAAAATGAGCGAAGAAGCCTCTACTGCTGGCAAAAAATTCCTCGAAGAAAACAGCAAGAAAGCAGGTGTAGTGACCACTGCTTCCGGCTTGCAATACGAAGTGATCAAAAAAGCCGATGGCCCGCAGCCTAAAGCCACAGACGTTGTGACTGTCCACTACGAAGGCAAGCTGATTGACGGCAAGGTCTTTGACAGCTCGGTTGAGCGCGGCAGCCCGATCGATCTGCCGGTTAGCGGCGTGATTCCGGGTTGGGTTGAAGGCCTGCAACTGATGCACGTAGGCGAGAAGTACAAGCTGTACATTCCAAGCGAACTGGCTTACGGCGCGCAAAGCCCAAGCCCTGCGATCCCGGCCAACTCGGTGCTGGTGTTCGAACTGGAACTGCTGGGTATCAAAGACCCTGCAAAATCCGAACAAGGCGACGCTGCCAAGTAAGCGAAACCTTGTACGCCCAGCGCCCCGTTTCGACGGGGCGTTGTTGTTTTTACAGGATCCGTTTCCGCGTTTATCGCAGGCATGAACCTGCGTCTATTTGTCCCATGCCAGGGCCTGGCTAGTGGTTACTGACCTTCAAGTCAATGAATTTGTGGGTTTTTTTATGTGTGTAAAAAATGCCCGATCTGACTGAAGCCCTTATGGGACGGGCCTTTCAGCTATGAAAATCAGCTCTGTTCACAAGGTTATCCACAATTTGTGTGGATAACATTTACCGCTCGGCACATGGAACCTGGCTGTTTATCTCCGTTTTCCATGAAGACTGTGCTGCAGATTAAAAACCCCCGAGATCTTGTCTACTGTTAGGGTTAAGCTTCTAAGGAAAGTTCTGACTCGATTTGTCTATCAGTCTGACGGGGTTTAACAATGGATCTTCAAATTATCAAGCGTAATGGAGAGCCCGAATACGCGGTTCTCTCATGGGAAAGCTATCAGGCACTGCTCAAGGCAGCCGGTCTGGGCGATCAGGCGGCGCCCGTTGTGGCCCCGCCCACCGATGTACCTGCCCCTGCGCCTGAACAGGCGCTGCCCGGGCTCGATCAATTACGTGGCTTGCGCGAACGCAAGGGCCTGGCCCTTGAAGTGCTGGCACGTACGGTAGGCATTAGCCCTTCTTATCTTGGAATGATCGAAACCGGCGAACGTCTGCCTGACCTCGCCATTCGTCGTAGCCTGGCCTGGGAGCTGGGTGTCGCTGGCTGGAGGGAAGCATCATGAATGTACGTATCAGTCGTCAACACTGGGATGGGTTGTTGGCTGAACTAGAACAAGCGCGCCGACAGCGTCACTTGCTGACTTATCGTGCGTTGCTGGAGCGATTGCAATTGCCCAGCCCGGCCATGCTCACGCTCACGGCAGCACTTGAGCATCTGGCCGGTATGGATGCCAAGGCGGAACAGCCGTTGCGCAGTTCCTTGGTGATAAGCCAGGGCGCGAGCCGGTTGCCACGTACCGGTTTCTTTGAGTGTGTAGAACGACTTGGACGTTTCTCCGGCCCCCCGGACGGGGTGGCGGCCGCCTCTTGGCATGCGTCTGAGGTGGTTCGAGTATTTGAGTTTACTTACGAGCACGCAGAAGCCTGATGCTGTTACGGCTAAAAGCGCGATTGAGCTACTGGTTGGCGCGCCGGTTGTTTCACCAGTCCTGGTGCGTGCGGCAGCCGCGTATCTGGCAGTGGATGGAGGGCCAGTTTGCACGCATGGCCAATCTGGGGGACGTTCGCGCCCAAAGCTTCTATGGGCACATCCTGGCCTTTCGTGGCCAGGGTTTGGGCGCACGCGAGGAGGGCGTGCGCTTATTGCGTCTGGCGGCGCTGGGAGGCGATGGCAAGGCGGCCTACCAGGTGGGTGTTTTCAGTCTGGCAGGTTCGCCCTCTAAAGCACCGGATGCAGCCGAGGCTGTGCGCTGGTGGACGATAGCGGCCAAGGCCGGGCATCCTTTGGCGGCGTCGCGGCTGGTGGCGCTATATGAGCAGGGCGGTCCGGGCGTGCTTGCCGATCCGGAGCTGGCGCTGCGTTACCGGTCCGGGATGCGTTAGTCGTCACTCATTCGCCAATAAAAAAGGGCGGTCCGCTTGTGCGGCCCGCCCTTTTTGCATCGTTCCCTTGATGCTGAGCGGCAGGCACACAGGTGTACCCGCAGCTTTGGCTCCTTACTGCTTGGCCACTTGAGTGTTGAGCTTCAGGTAGTCCAGCAGAACCCGCCCGGTTTCACTCAGGTAGGCATCGTCTTCCGGCTTGGTCTTTTCAGGCTCGACCGGCAAGGCGTCCTCGTCTTCTTTCTTCATTTCCTTGAGCGGTGCTTCGCCTTTGGCCTGGCGACGGATGTTCTCCATGGCCAGTTGCTTGGCATCGATGTCGGCATGCTGGGCGCGGCGCTCGGCCTCATTGAGGCTGACCGTCTTCTCGTTCATCAACTTCTCGGCCAGGGCCAGTTTGTCGCGAATAAACGTGAACTCGGCATCCTTGGCCACCCGCGCTTCATGTTCAGCTTTAAGCTGGGCAATGAATGGCTTGAAGGGATCGACCGCCGGCTTGATGGCCGGGCGAATGGTGTCCCAAGGCATCGCTTCAGGCAGTGCGCTTTCACCGATTTCCTTGGTGTCGATGATCGACGGGAACGCAAGGTCAGGCAGCACGCCCTGATGCTGGGTGCTCTGACCGGATACCCGGTAGAACTTGGCCAGTGTCAGTTTAAGCTCGCCATGGTTCAGCGGCTGGATGGTCTGCACGGTGCCTTTACCGAAAGTCTGACCGCCGACAATAAGAGCTCGATGGTAGTCCTGCATGGCGCCGGCGAAAATTTCCGAGGCCGAGGCTGACAGGCGATTGACCAGCAACGCCATCGGGCCTTTGTAGAATGCCCCCGGGTTTTCGTCTTCCAGTACGTCGACTTTACCGTCAGCGTTACGCACGAGCACCGTAGGGCCCTTGTCGATGAACAGGCTGGTCAGCTCGGTGGCTTCCTGCAACGAGCCGCCGCCATTGTTGCGCAGGTCGATAATCACGCCATCGACTTTTTCCTTCTGCAACTCGGTCAGCAGTTTCTTGACGTCGCGGGTCGTGCTCTTGTAGTTAGGATCGCCAGCACGGTAGGCCTTGAAGTCCAGGTAGAACGCCGGGATTTCAATCACGCCCAACTTGTAGTTCTTGCCATCTTGCTTGAGGTTCAGGATCGATTTTTTCGCGGCCTGTTCTTCGAGCTTCACCGCTTCACGGGTGATGGAAACCACCTTGCTGGTCTGGTCGTTCGGCGCGTTGCTCGCCGGAATCACTTCAAGTCGCACGACCGAGCCTTTGGGGCCACGAATCAGCTTGACCACTTCATCGAGGCGCCAGCCGATCACGTCGACCATTTCCTTGTCGCCCTGGGCTACGCCGATGATCTTGTCAGCCGGTGCGACCTGCTTGGTTTTGTCGGCCGGGCCGGCAGGCACCAGCCGCACCACTTTCACCTGGTCGTTATCGCTCTGCAACACGGCGCCGATGCCTTCCAGCGACAGGCTCATGTTGATGTCGAAGTTCTCCGCATTATCTGGCGACAGATAGTTCGTGTGCGGGTCATAGGACATGGCGAACGTGTTGATGTACGCCTGGAAGATGTCTTCGCTGCGTGTCTGGTCGAGGCGTGACAGTTGATTCTTGTAGCGCTTGGTCAGCAACTCCTGAATCTTCGCCGGCTCTTTGCCCGCGATCTTCAGGCGCAGGACTTCGTCCTTGATGCGTTTGCGCCACAGGTCATTGAGTTCGGCTTCGCTGGTCAGCCACGGCGCATCCTTGCGGTCGATCTGCAAGGTTTCCTTGGCCGTGAAGTCGAACGAGTCGATACCCTTGTTCAGTTCGGCCAGGGTGAACTCCAGGCGCGATTTGACTCGGTCCAGGTAGCGTTTGTAGATCGTGAAGCCTGGATTGAGATCGCCGCTTTTGAGGAAGTCGTCAAATTGGGTTTTCCATTTGTCGAATTCGGCAATATCGCTGGCCAGGAAGTAACTGCGCGACGGATCGAGCAGCTTCAGGTAGCTGTCATAGATGATCGCAGAGCGGGTGTCATCCAGTGGCGGCTTGCTGTAATGATGGCGCTTGAGCAGCTCAACGACGTTAAGACTGGCAATCACCTCATCACGATCGGGCTGAAGGTTATCCCAACTGTTAGCGGCGAACGTATTGGCCGAAAACGGCAAAACGCCGAGGCCAATGAAGAGGGCAAGTGCGGTGCTAGGGAATAAATGCTTCATGCTGATTCGACGCGGGGGCAATTGATAACGCATATTAGGCCGTCTTTGAAGTCGCCGGTTCCGTAAGAACCGGCCGCATAATGCAAGAAACCCGGCGCAACAGCTCCGGGCTCAGTCCAGACTCACTATGGAGGCACTGTGAAAGCATTGCAAGGCGTTGAAGGTCAAGTGAAGTGGGTTGAAGAGCCAAGCCCCACCTGTGATGTAGGACAAATTCGGATTCGTGTGGCCGCGGCAGGACTCAATCGGGCCGATCTGCTGCAAAGTGCCGGCTTGTACCCGCCACCCCCTGGCGCCAGTCAGGTATTGGGCCTGGAATGTTCAGGGGTGGTCAGCGAAGTGGGCCCGGGTTCATCGTGGAAAATCGGTGATCGGGTCTGTGCCCTGCTGGCCGGTGGCGGCATGGCGCAAGAAGTGGTGGTAGATGCGCGTCACGCACTGCCGGTACCTGAAGGCCTGTCACTGCTTGAAGCAGCGGCTCTGCCCGAGGTGTACAGCACCGCGTGGCTGAACCTGTTCCAGCTGGCCGGCCTCAAGCCCGGTGAAAAAGTGCTGCTGCATGCCGGTGCCAGTGGCGTGGGTTCCGCGGCGATTCAGCTGTGCAAGGCGTTCGGAAGTCCCTGCTGGGTGACCGTGGGCTCATCGGAGCGTCTTGAGTATTGCCAGGCATTGGGCGCCCAGGGCGGGGTTGTGCGCACCGACGGGCTGGACAGCTTAAAGTCGCTGGGACCTTTCGATGTGGTACTGGACCCGGTCGGCGCCAACTATGCCGAGTCCAACCTCAAGTTATTGGCGCTCGACGGGCGCTGGGTATTGATCGGCTTGATGGGCGGTCGCAAGGCCGAACTGGATCTGGCGTTGGTGCTGGGCAAGCGCATCCAGCTGTTGGGTTCAACTTTGCGCAGTCGTGACGACCAGTTCAAGGCGGACTTGCTCAGCGACCTTGGGCAACAGGTGTGGCCATTATTTACCGAGCGCCGGCTCAGCCCGCAACTGGCCAAAACCTTCCCGATCGAAGAGGCCCAGGCGGCTTTTACCGAACTGGCCAGTAATCAGGTGTCCGGCAAACTGGTGCTGGTGATCGACAGCAGCCTGGTTTAACAACAGTACGGGAACTCTGTAGCCGCTGCCGAAGGCTGCGAAAAGGGCTGAAGGACCTTCAGCCGGGGGTCGCTGCGCAACCCGTCGCAGCCTGCGGCAGCGGCTACAGGATTGCATGGCAGCGGTCGAGCGATTGGACGCGTCACGGCGTGTTACGGGTTTTGGATGTCCTTGTAGCCGCTGCCGAAGGCTGCGAAAAGGGCCGAAGGACCTTCAAGCCGGGGGTCGCTGCGCAACCCGTCGCAGCCTGCGGCAGCGGCTACAGGATTGCGTAGCAGCTGCCGAGGCCGGTTATTTCCAGTGATGAATCGGCCATCCCGCCTTTTCTGCGTGTTCGCGCAGTACCGGGTCGGGGTTGACTACGTGAGGGTGGTCGACCTTGAGCAGCAGTGGCAAGTCATTGCGCGAGTCAGAGTAAAAGCTGGCACCTTCCAGGTTCTCTTCATGCTCATCGAGCCACTCCATCAGCCGGGTGATCTTGCCCTCGCGGTAGGTCAGGGTGCCTACGGTATTGCCGGTGTACACGCCATTCTTGACCTCCAGCTCAATGCCCAGCACTTCATCGATGCCCAGTCGTTCTGCAATGGGCTTTACCAGGTGAGTGCCCGACGCTGAAATCACCAGAATGCGATCGCCAGCCTTGCGGTGCGCGGCGATGGCGGTGCAGGCATCGCTGAAGATGATCGGCTCGATGCAGTCTTCAACCCAGGGGCCGACCAGGTGCTCAACCTCTTCGGGCGTACGGCCGGCCATCGGCTCAAGGCTGAAGGCCATGTACTCTTCCATCCTCAATCGGCCTTGGCTGTAGGCGTCCATCAGTTCGTTGTTGCGCTGCATGAACGGCACCGCATCGACCCATCCCAAGCGGCCCATTTGCTCGCTCCACAAGGTCGCGCAGTCGCCATGAATCAGGGTTTCGTCCAGATCAAAAATTGCCAGGGCCATCAGCGCAACTCTCTCTTCAATGATTTCAGGGGCATCAGGCTACCTCACAAAGGGTGTTCGAATCGATGGACAAGGCGACTCGTTGACCATCGGGGTACAGATCGTCCGGTGATCGGTTGAGTACATCGACAATCAGGTTTACACCGCGAACTTCTACGCGGTAGCGAATCACATTCCCCAGCAGGCTGTGGCCGCGAATAACGGTGTCGGGCTCGCCTTGCAGGCTCAGCCCCAGGGTTTCCGGGCGAATGGCTATACGTTTGCTGACCGGACGCTGCAGCAGCCGGCCGGCGGTTTCGGCGTCCAGCAGGTTGTAGTTGCCGATAAACCCTGCGGCAAAGGCATCCACCGGTGCGGCATAGAGGGTCTGGGCGTCGCCGCTTTGTACGATGCGTCCCTGATTCATCAGGAAGATGCGGTCGCTCATGGTCAGGGCTTCTTCCTGATCGTGGGTGACGAAAATCGTGGTCAGGCCCAGCTCTCGCTGAATGCTGCGAATTTGTTCGCGCAAGTGTTTGCGAATACGCGCATCCAGCGCCGACAGCGGCTCATCCAGCAGTAACAGGCGCGGTCGGGTCACCAGCGAGCGTGCCAGGGCCACACGCTGACACTGGCCGCCTGACAACTGGTGCGGGTAACGCTTGGCGAAGTCGTTCAACTCCACCAATTGCAGGACCTCGGCCACTCGCTTGTGGCTGTCGTTGGCGCGGACCTTCTGCATGCGCAGGCCGAAGGCCACGTTTTGTTCAACCGTCATGTTGGGGAACAGGGCATAGCTCTGGAACACCATGCCAATCTCGCGTTTTTGCGGACTCAGCGGCACGATATCCTGGCCATCCAGCAAGATTTTCCCGCCGTCTACCGGCGTCAGTCCGGCGATACAGCGCAGCAGTGTGGATTTACCGCAACCGGAAGGGCCCAGCAGGGTGACGAATTCACCTTTGGCGATGCTGCAGTTGATTTCGCTGAATACCGGAGTGCCTGAATAGCTTTTTTGCAGGTGTTCGACGCTGACGAAACTCATTGGTTTTTGTCCTTGTTCAGGAAGGTGGCAACCCAGGTCAGCACCAATACAAAGAGGAAATAGGAGATCACCAGCGCACTTGTGAAATGGCCGCTGCTGTTACGCATGTTGTTCAAGAACACCTGCAAGGTTTCGTAGCGGGTGCCGACCAGAATGTTGGCGAATACAAACTCGCCGAACAGGAAGGAGAACGACAGCAGCAGCGCGACCATCAAGCCTTTGCGCAGGTTGGGCAGCACCACCAGGAACGCCGCCTGCCAGGTGCTGGCTCCCAGCAGTTGGGCGGCATCCATCAGGTCGCGCAAGTTGATCGCTTGCAGGTTGTTGGTGATGGCCCGGTACATGAACGGCAGCGCCACGGTGAAGTAGCAACCGATCAGGATCCACGGCGTACCCACCATTTGCAGCGGACCGGAGCCATACAGTTGCAGCAGGCCCACCGATGACACCACCGGCGGCACGGCAAATGGCAGCAGGATAAGGATGTTCATCAACGCGTCGAGTTTGGGGAAGTGGTAATGCACCACGAACAGCAACGGCAAAATCAGTACCACCGACAGCACCAGCGCCGCGACACAGACCAGCAGCGACTGACCGAATGCAGCGAGAAAGCGCGGGTCGCCCCACAGTTGGCTGTACCACTTGAAGGTGAATCCGCTGGGTAGCACGGTCGCTGACCAACTGCTGGCAATGGAGTAAATCAGGGTGCCGGCCAGCGGCAGCAGCAAAATGATAAACAGCAGCCACACCACGCTGCGGTGGTAGAGGCTGGCCCGGGAAGATTCAGCGCGCGACATGGTAGCTCCTTTTAAGCAGCCACTGATGCACCAGCGTGACCAGGGTCATCAAGCCGACCAGAATCACCGCCAGGGCGCTGGCCATGTTGGGGTCCAGGCTGATGTCGCCCGAGACCATCGCTGCAATGCGGATGGGCAGCACGTTGAAATTACCCGTGGTCAGGGCGTACACCGTGGCATAGGCCCCGAGGGCATTGGCCAGCAGAATGACAAACGTACCGAGCAGCGCCGGAGTCAACACCGGCAGCCCGATATGCCGCCAGAATTGCCAACTGCTGGCACCGAGCAATGAAGCCGACTCGCGCCAGTCTTCACGCAAGGCATCGAAGGCCGGATAGAGCAGCAACACTCCGAGCGGGATCTGGAAGTAGGTGTACAAAATGATCAGGCCGGTTTTGGAGTAGAGGTTGAAATCCTCGATGATCCCCGCCTGTTTGAGCATGATCGTGATACTGCCGTTGAAACCCAGCAAAATGATAAAGGCGAACGCCAGCGGCACACCGGAAAAGTTGCTGGTCATGTTGGCGAATGCGTTGACGAAGTTGCGCAGCCGCGAGTCCACCTTGCGCAGCGAATAACTGCCGAGTACGGCGATCACGATGCCAAACAGGCTGGACCAAAAGCTGATCTCCAGGCTGTGCCGGATGGCCTGCAAATAGAATTTCGAGCTGAATATCTTGCTGAAATTGGCCAGTCCCCAGCCACTGTCTTCCGATTGCACGCTGTGGATAAGCACCCAGACCAAGGGGGCGATCTGAAACACGATGAAAAAAACGGCGAAGGGCACAAGGCATAACAGCGCCAGCCATTTACCCCGGCTCATGACGCAGGTCTCAACAAGTCCCGGCATACCGGCTTGTCGTGAGCAACGCCCAGCAGCTCGCAAATCGTGCCGCACAGCTCCGTTTGCCGTGGCGTGGCTTGCGGGTCGAGGCTGAAGGCATCGCCCAATACAAAGAGCGGGACTTCGCGTTCTTCCGGCAGCAGGCCGTTGTGGGATCGGTCGTTGTTCATCCCGTGATCGGCTGTAACCAGGACTTGATACCCGGCATCGAGCCAACCTTGCAGATAGTCCGCCAGAATGATGTCGGCCGAACGTGCGCTGTTGCGGTACTGCGCCGTGTCGAGGCCGTGCTTGTGCCCGGCATCGTCGATGTTCATGGGGTGGACCAGCATAAAATCCGGTGCATGCGCCAGGCGCAGGCTTTCGGCGTCAGCGAACAGGTGGGAGTCGGGGTAATGATCGCTCCAGTAGAAATGCCCGTTCTGTATCGGTAAATCGGCGGCCCGGGTGTGACGGTCGCGGGGGATGACAAAGGGTGAGCGATTGTACAGTTCGCTGACCCAGTGATAGGCCGCAGCAGCGGTACTCAGCCCGCTGTCGCGTGCGTAATGGAACACGCTGCGCTGGTTGGACAGGCGAGCGATGTTGTTGTGCACGATGCCGCTTTCAATGGGGGGCACGCCGGTGAGGATGCACTCGTAAAGGGGCCTCGAGAGCGCGGGCAATTCACAGGTGAGTTGATACAGCGCGGCGCGTCCGGCCCCGACATAAGCCTGTAGATGGCCCATGGCGTGGCGGGCGACGGTGTAGTTCAACCCGTCGAGCACGACCAGAATAACGGTGTGTTTCATGTACAGCGACTCCGTTGGCACAGGTAGCCGGGCAGCACTCTGCAGCCACTGCCGCAGGTTGCGGCACGTGGCTACAGGTGTTGGCCAGTCAGTTACTGCATATTGATAATGACTTCTTCCTGCCACAGCTGTGGCAAGGCCTTGGAGGTTTTTTCCCAGGCAGCCGCGTCCTTGATCGGAGTCACGTTCTTGTATTGCTCGTTGGGCAGCAGTTGTTTTTGCACGTCTTCAGGCAGCTTCAGGTGTTCGGCCCGAATCGGACGTGCATTGCCCCGCGCCAGATTGGTTTGCCCGGCATCGCTGAAGATGAATTCGCGGGTCAGTTTGGCGGCGTTAGGATGCTTGGCGTATTTATTGATAATGGTGGTGTAACCCGAAATCACCGAACCGTCGGAAGGGATCAGCACTACATAGTCGTCCGGGTTGACCATTTTGTTGCGATAGCTCAGGCCATTGAAATCCCAGACCACGCCCACTTCGACTTCACCCTTTTCCATAGTGGCGATGGTCGGGTTGGCCAGGGATAAACGCCCTTGCTTGGCGATGTCAGCGAACATCAACAGGGCGGGTTGAATGTTGGTTTCGCTGCCGCCCTTGGCGATCGCAGCGGCCAGCACGCCGTTGGTGGCCTGTGCAGCGGTACTTACGTCACCGATGGAGACCTTGTATTTACCGGTGGCCAGGTCAGCCCACTTGGTAGGGGCCTCGGAGCCGTGCAGCAGTTTTTTGTTGATGATGAAGGCGATGGTGCCGGTATAGGCCAGCGCCCAGTTACCGTCTTTGTCCTTGGCCCACTCCGGGATCTGATCCCAGGTCGTGGGTTTATAAGGTTGAGTCACACCCTTGGCCACGGCAATCGGGCCGAAGGCTGCGCCGACGTCGCCGATATCGGCGCTGGCGTTGTCTTTTTCAGCTGCAAACTTGGCCACTTCCTGTGCCGAACTCATGTCGGTGTCGATGTGTGCGAGGCCATACAGTTTGTTCAAGTCTGCCCACGTGGCTTTCCAGTTGGCCCAATCGTCCGGCATGCCGACGCTGTTGACTGCGCCTTCTGCCCGCGCTGCGGCTTCAAGGGTTTTCAAATCGACATCGGCTGCCATGGCAGTGGTGCACAGGGCGATGCTTGAACCTAACAGTGATGCCAGGAAAAACTGTTTCATCCGTAGCTCCTTGGTCGTTTTCAACGCTGGGTTTTATTTATTTTCTGCAGGGTGTTGGTCTAGGTCAGCAATACCTGAGCCAATTTAAGCCGGATGGATGACACTTTAATGTCGGTGTCGCCTGTGATGGACCTGTCACAGGCCAATGTGCTCATTGCGAGTAAGCGTAGACCATTGCGCAGCCCCCGCCGGGCAAGGGGTCTGGCGTTTTATGAGGGGTTTGGGGAGGAGGCGCTGTCATCCAACAGTCATGTGTTCTGCCTAGGCTGGCGACCTCAGAGAATGACGGTTTGCAGGTTCATCCTGCGTGCTTTGCAGGTTGGCCTAGTCCAGATAGGTAACGATGATGCGAGAAGGTGCACCCAAGGCGGTTACAGCGATCAGTCGCACGCTTCAAGAGCAGATTGAACACGGCTTGCTGGCGTACGGGCGACAGCTGCCTGCAGAGCGCAAGCTGAGCGAGTTGTTTGCCACCACCCGGGTGACCGTGCGCGAGGCCCTGCTGCAGCTTGAATCCCAAGGCCTGGTTTACCGTGAGGAGCGGCGTGGCTGGTTTGTTTCACCTCCGCGCCTGGCCTACAACCTGATGCAGCGCAGCCACTTTCACGCCATGGTCAGCGCCCAAGGCCGGGTGCCCACCACCGAAGTGATATCGGCGCGTTTGCAGCCGGCTTCGGCGGTGGTGTGTGAGCGGTTGCAGTTGCCTGCATTGTCCAGCGTGATCCAGATTTGTCGCGGGCGCAGAATTGACGGGCGACTGGTGCTGTACGTCGAGCACTACTTGAATCCGCAATACTTCCCGCAGATCTTGCAGTTCGATTTAACGCAGTCGATCACCGAGTTGTATGCACGGCATTACGATGTGCAGTACGGGCGGGTGCGTTTCGAGATCGTCCCCACGGCCTTGCCCCTGGAAGCGGCAGCGGCCCTGAAAGTATCGGCCGGGAGCCCGGGCCTGAGAATTGCCCGGGTCAATTATGACCAGCACCAGCGGCTGATCGACTGCGACCTGGAATACTGGCGACATGATGCGATTCACGTCGGAGCCGATGTGCTGGAGCGTTGAAACGGCGCGCAATCACCTTGTAGCCGCTGCCGAAGGCTGCGATGGATTGTGCGCAGTGGGCCGATACTGAAGGTCCTTCGGCCCTTTTCGCAGCCTTTGGCAGCGGCTACACCACGCTTTTTAGCTTGCGCTCAATCCTTCTGCAATATCCCGCCGCTGGTGGTCACCACCTGCACGCTCAGGCGCGGGGTGGCGAGGTCCAGGCCGGCTTCATCCAGATGCCGCTTCAGCGACAGGTTGAAGGCGCGGGACACTTCCCATTGTTTGATCGGTGCCGTCTTGAAGCGCGCACGGAGAATCGCACTGCCCGACTCAAAACTCTCCACGCCCTGAATCTCCAGCGGTGACCAGATGTTGCGACGTTGCAGCGGATCGGTGCGCATTTTTTGGCCGACATCACGCATCAACTTGATCGCGTCGTCTATTTCCATGTTGTAGGGGATCGCTACCCGGAAGATCGCGTAACCGAACTCACGGGAGTAGTTCTTGATGCTTTTGATCTCGCTGAACGGGATGGTGTGCACGATGCCATCGATGTCCCGCAGGCGCACGGTCCGAATGGTCAGGCCTTCTACTGTCCCCAGATGGCCGCCGACATCCACGTAGTCGTCGATGGCCAGGGAGTCTTCGATGATGATGAACAGGCCGGTAATCAGATCGGCAACCAGTGATTGTGCACCGAAACCAATGGCCAGACCGATGACGCCCGCACCGGCCAGCAGAGGCGTTACGTTCATGCCCATGTTTGCCAGGGCGACGATCAGGGCAATGATGAAGATCGCCACAAACAGTATGTTGCGGATCAGCGGCATCATGGTTTGCGCGCGGGCATTGGCCAGGCCTTTGCGCGAGCGGGTCAGGGCGTGGTGCACGGCGGTGTCGGACAGAATCCAGATCAGCCAGGCAAAGAGCAGCGTCCCGCCGAGGCTGAACAGTTTGACACTGATCTCGTGGCCGTCGCCCTCGGTGAAGCTGATCAACGACATGCCCCATACCCGCAGCCCGAGTTCGATAAACACGAGCCAGACCATTAAGTGGACGAGGGTGTAGACGAAGCTCTTCAAACGATCGGAATACAGAGCATGGCGCTTGTGTCCGCGCTGCGGCTTTTGCGCATGCCGGCGCACCAGGCCGTTGATCACCATGCATAACACCACCAGCACAGTACAGATCAGCGACTGGCGCAACGCCGTGCTGGTATCGCCTGCCGAGATGAATGTCGCGACCAGTGAGACGCCTACCAGAATCAATGCCGCCACGTACCAGTAAGTACCGATGAGCTCGATGCTGTCACTCAAGGCGCGTCGGGTCAGGCGCCGGGACAGCGGCTGGTTGCGGATCAGGTGGGCGATCGGGCGTCGAAAGCGAATGATGAACAGCCCGGTGGACAATGCCGCCATGACATTGGCAAAGGTGGCGGCGGTATGGGCCAGGTGCACGCCGAGTGTGGCGACCAGTCTCGGATCGCTCAGCGCCTCGCCAAAGGCCGCAAAACTGCCGATCCACCACAGCGGGCGAAAGGCCTGATGCCGAAGAATATGCAGGGCATGGTGGCGGTGCGGGCCGTCAAGCAAAGAGAAGAGAATCACGCACGTGGCAGAGAAACAGGTGCCGATCACCAGTGCATACGCGAGCACCATCGCCAGGTCTTTGCCCAGCGACGACGGCAAGGCATAGCTCATGTACACGGTGATTACCAGCGCCACCAGCCAGGGGCCCAGCTTGCGCAAGGCAAAACGCAACATGTCGACGGCTTTGGGGTGTTGTGGCAATTCTTCGCTGAGGCCAAAGCGCAGGCGTACCCGATGGCTGACCCAAATCAGCAGCGCGGCCAGCAGGCTCCACACCATGATAATCAGTGCAAAGGCAAAAATGATCGGCAGCCATTGGCTCGCCGGCAGCATCAAGGCGACGAGTTCATCCTTGGCCTGTTCAATTTCCCGGGACCAGCGATAGGTTGGACTGTCAGCGCCCGAAAATTGTTTTTCGAGGTCACCAAGGGTGCTGCCAATCAGCCCCAGAACGCCGATTTCGGCTTCGGGTTGCGCCTGTTTGGTCGCGTCGCGCAGCTTCTTCAGATCAGCCAATAACTTGCTGCGTTGCTGATCGTTCTCAAGATTCTTGATCACCTCGTCCAGCGACTGCCCTAACGGTTCGGTCGGTTGCGCCTGAGTTGTCGAGCTGCCAAGCAAGCCCGGTAAGCCCGCGGCCTGAGTTGACGCCAGGGGCAGCAGGGCCAGCAAGCAAATAAGCAGGTAAGAGGGCAGTGCGAACAGACGAAGGAACACTAGGCGATCAACCTCGAGAAATACGGATTTGGCCGAGTGTACGCTAGGCCCTGCGATCATTCATTTTTTGTCACACAAAAATGAATGATCGCAGGGCAGGTGCAAAAAAAGCTGGGTGCTATTCGTTCAGTTTGGCCAGGATTTTGAAGATGATGGTGCCAAAAATCAGCAGCATCCCACACCAGATCATCAGCACGCCGATACCGCTAGGGCGTTCGCGAAAGTTGAAGCCTATGGTCAGCAACAACATGCCGCAGACAATGGGAATCATCATGGAGTGGAACGCAGACAGCTCAATCATGGTTATGAACCTGAAGGAATGAATGCTGTAAGTCTAGGCGGCTTTGTGCAGAGGGGGAGTGATGCGGGTCAAAAAATGCCAGGGGCGGTCATTTCTGTTGCAGGAGCCCCGCTGCCACGTGTTGCGGCAGCGGGGTCAGGCGTCGTTATGGCAATTGCTGGCTGGCGTAGAACGCGCTTAATACTTTGACCAGGTGCGCCAGGTCATGGCTGCCGGCCAGTTCGCGAATCGAATGCATGGCGAATGTCGGCAAGCCGATGTCCACGGTGCGCACACCCAAGTGGCTGGCGGTGATCGGGCCGATGGTTGATCCGCAGCCCATGTCGCTGCGCACGACAAAGCTCTGTACCGGCACTTCTTCGGCCATGCACAGGTGCCGGAAGAAACCGGCCGTTTCGCTGTTGGTGGCGTAACGCTGGTTGCTGTTGACCTTGATCACCGGCCCGGCATTGAGTTTCGGGCCGTGGTTGGCGTCGTGCTTGTCGGCATAGTTGGGGTGCACGCCATGAGCGTTATCGGCTGATACCAGCAGCGACTTTTGAATGGTGCGCACGTACTCGTCACCCTCAGGCAGCAGGCGCTGGAGGATTTGTTCGAGCATCGGACCGTCCGCGCCACACGCCGAGCACGAACCGACTTCTTCGTGATCGTTGGCCACGAACAGGCAGGTTTCTTCGGTCTCGGTATTGAGCAGCGCTTGCAGGCCGGCGTAACACGACAACAGGTTATCGAGGCGCGCGCCGGCGATGAAGTCGCCATTGAGGCCGATGACTGCAGCGCTTTGAGTGTCGTAGAAACTCAGCTCGTAATCGAGCACGACGTCAGCGTTCAGGCCGTGCTCGCGCGCCAGTTGGTCGGTGAGCAGGGCGCGGAAATCCACGCGCTCATCGCCGGCGACCTGAGCCAGGATTGGCGGCAGTTCGGTCTGTGGATTGATCGCCCAGCCTTCGTTGGCGGTGCGATTGAGGTGGATCGCCAGATTGGGGATGGTCGCAATCGGCGCCCTGAAATCGATCAGTTGGCTTTCAACCTGGCCATCGCGGCGAAAGGTGACACGCCCGGCGAGCGACAGGTCGCGGTCGAACCAGGGGGCCAGCAAGGCGCCGCCGTAGACTTCGACACCCAACTGCCAGAAACCCTGACGTTGCAATTCGGGTTGTGGCTTGACCCGCAGGCAGGGGCTGTCTGTATGAGCACCGACCATGCGGATGCCGCCCTGCAGCGCAGAGTGACGACCCAGCTTGAAAGCAACGATGGAAGAGTCATTACGGGTGACGTAATAACGGCCATTGGCTTCGGTGAACCATGTTTCGCGTTCGTCGAGGCGCTGAAAACCTGCAGCCTCCAGACGTTGAACAAGACTGGCAGTGGCATGAAAGGGGGTAGGGGAGGCCTTCAGAAAGTCGATCAGGCCTTGGTTCAACTCTTCGCGCATAAGTTACTCCAGACAGCAAGGCCGCGAGTTTAACGCATTTCCCTCAGGAGCTGGCAGGCTGCGATCTTTTGATCCGTAGCCGCTGCAGAAGGCGGGTCATCAAGCGGCCAAGGCGCTTGATGATCCGGACGCAGCCTTGCTCCGCTCGTCAGCGGCTACGGATCTGGGAGGTTACTAAGGCCGCGGCCGGCGGCGGTTTAAAACGGTGCCGGACACTCGAAGCGCAGGCGCTCGCCGGTCTGCGGGTGGGTGAAGCTGAGCATGCTGGCATGCAGGCACAGACGCGGCCAGGCGGCGAGGGCCTGTGGGTGAGCGTAAAGCCCGTCACCCAACAGTGGATGACCGATAGACAGCATGTGCACGCGCAACTGGTGCGAGCGTCCGGTAATGGGCGTCAGCTCAACCCGGCAGTAGTCGCCACAGCGCTCCAGAACTTTCCAGAACGTCAATGCGTTTTTACCAAACTCGTGATCGACCACATGCCGAGGCTTGGTGGGCGGGTCGTAACGCAAGGGCAGGTCAATGGTGCCGCTGTCGAGTTCAGGCTGACCCCAGGCCAGTGCGGTGTAGGCTTTTTCAGTTTCGCGGTCGTGAAACTGGCGCGACAATTCACGATGGGTATCCGCATCCCGGGCCAGCAGAATGATTCCGGACGTCTCCCAGTCCAGGCGATGGACGATGCGCGCTTCGGGATAGCCGTTTTCTTGCAGGCGAGTGATCAGGCAATCCTTGTTGTCTTCGGCCCGGCCCGGCACCGAAAGCAGCAACGTCGGTTTGTTGACGACCAGAACGCCTGCGTCCTGATGGATGATGTGGATATTCGACAACGGCATTAAAACAGCCTCTTAACAAACGCCAACGGCGACGTGGGAACCTCCTCCGCAGAGAAGGCGCCCAAGCCGCCGTGGTGTCAGCCGGATCGATCAGCGATCAGGCAGTGTGATATTGAGTTCCAGAATCGAGCAGCTGCCCTGGTTTTCCAGAGCAACCTGTACTTGATCTGACTCGATGTTGACGTATTTGCGGATCACTTCGACCAGCTCTTTTTGCAGGGCTGGCAGGTAGTCAGGACTGGTGCGTTGGCCGCGTTCGTGCGCCACGATAATCTGTAGACGCTCTTTCGCGACCGACGCGGTAGTGGTCTTTTTGTTGGCACGAAAGAAGTCAAAAATATTCATTGCTTAGTTGCCTCCAAACAGGCGCTCGAAGAATCCCTTCTTCGTCACATCGAGGAAACGATGTTCCACGGTTTTGCCCAGCAAGCGATCAACCGCATCGCTGTAGGCCTGACCGGCGTCGCTCTGATCATCAAGGATCACGGGCACGCCCTGGTTGGATGCCTTGAGTACCGCCTGGGATTCCGGAATCACGCCCAGCAGGGCTACGGCCAGAATCTCTTTAACGTCTTCTACGCCCAGCATCTCGCCCTTGCTCACGCGCTCGGGGTTGTAGCGGGTCAGCAGCAAGTGCTCGCGGATCGGCTCTTCGCCCAGTTCGGCACGACGCGACTTGCTGGCCAGCAGGCCAAGCATGCGGTCGGAGTCACGTACCGAAGACACTTCAGGGTTGGTCACGACAATCGCTTCATCGGCGAAGTACATGGCCAGGTGAGCGCCGGTTTCGATACCCGCCGGGGAGTCGCAGACCACGAATTCGAAGGTTTCTTTAAGTTCCATCAGAACTTTTTCGACGCCTTCCTTGGTCAGGGCTTCCTTGTCACGTGTCTGGCTGGCAGCCAGTACGTAGAGGTTTTCCAGACGCTTGTCTTTGATCAGGGCCTGCTGCAGGTTGGCTTCGCCATTGACCACGTTGACGAAGTCGTACACCACGCGGCGTTCGCAACCCATGATCAAGTCCAGGTTACGCAAGCCAACGTCGAAGTCGACGATCACTGTTTTGTGGCCGCGCAGAGCGAGGCCGGTACCGATAGCGGCGCTGGTGGTGGTCTTACCCACACCACCCTTGCCGGATGTAACCACTAGAATCTTGGCCAAGGTGTTTCACCCCTAAGGAAAAAGGACTTTTTAGCCCCTGAATAACATCTCTGTAACGACTGCAGGTCAACAGTCTTGGCGGGCCATCGTTTCGGGTCGGTCTACATGACGTAGGCGCTTCCTGCTTGCTGACTTCCTACAAGGTTTAATCTGTTTTCTCTACGATTTTGAGATGGTTGGAAAATGGCGAGAGTATCCGTTAAAGACGGGTGATGTTCAACATGTCGCTTGACAGACTGATTTGAACACCTGCTCCCCACAAGGGATCACGGCGCAGGTCTTCACTGACCTTGTACTTGCCGGCAATGGACACCAGCTCGGCGCTCAGTTGCTGACAAAAAATGCGCGCTTTGGCATTGCCTTTATGGCCAGCCAGCGCTCGACCGCGCATAGGCCCGTACACATGGATGTTTCCATCGGCCATAAGTTCCGCACCGGGACTCACTGAAGCGACGACCACCAGGTCGCAACCTTCGGCGTATATCGTCTGGCCACCGCGTACCGGGCTGGTAATGATCTTGGTTGGCCTGATCACGGGCTCGGCCGGTTTTTCAGGTTTTTTGGGCGCGGCCTCGACAGGCTCGATCGGCCGCTCACGTGCACCGGAGGGTGGCAGCACAGGCAGGTCGATGGCGATGGCGGCGGCGATATCTTCGATACGGCTGGCGCGAATGGCCAGGGTACGCAGGCCATGTTGGCGGCACACGCGCATCAAGGCCGGCAGATCGATTGCACCTTCGCTGGCGGGCAACTTGTCCAGTGCCAGTACCAGCGGGGTGTTGCTGAAAAAATTCGGTGCTTGTGCCACTTTGGCAGCCAGTTGGCGATCAAGGGCTTCAAGATTGTTGTGTGCCAGTTCCAGCACCGTAATGGCGAGCATACTGCCCTTTAACTGGAACACAGGGGCTTGGTCTAGCGATTCGGTTGGGCTCATGGTTTGTTTAACACAGCTTGTCACTTAAAGTGCTGAGACTTATAACGAGAACGCTGGCGGGCCGCAAGCGGGGTCTAACGATGTAGAATGCCCGGCCATCTGTCTGTCCGGAATCACTCATGGATCGCCCGCGTTTTCGAGCTGCTTTTTTTCATCCGCGCTTTTGGCCGCTCTGGTCAGGGTTGGGGCTGCTATGGCTGGTCGTTCAATTACCTTATAAAACCCAGCTGTGCATCGGTCGCGGGCTGGGCGCGCTGATGTACCGGGTAGCGGGGGACCGTCGACGTATTGCTGCCCGTAACCTCGAATTGTGCTTCCCGGAAAAAACCGCCGCTGAACGCAAGCGCTTGCTCAAGGACAATTTTGCGTCCACGGGTATCGCGTTCTTTGAAATGGCCATGAGTTGGTGGTGGTCCAGGCCGCGGCTGGCCAGGCTGGCCCATGTCGAAGGGCTGGAACACCTCAAGCAGGCTCAGCTGGATGGCAAGGGCGTGATCCTGATGGCGTTTCACTTCACCACGCTGGAAATCGGCGCGGCGCTCCTGGGTCAGAAGCACACGATCGATGGCATGTACCGTGAGCACAAGAACCCGCTGTTCGACTTCATCCAGCGTCGGGGCCGTGAGCGACACAATGTCGACTCGCTGGCAGTGGAGCGTGATGACGTGCGCGGGATGCTCAAGTTACTGCGTTCCGGGCGGGCGATCTGGTATGCGCCCGACCAGGATTACGGCGCCAAGCAAAGCATTTTCGTGCCGCTATTCGGCATCCAGGCGGCGACCGTCACCGCGACCAGCAAATTCGCCAAACTGGGCAAGGCGCAGGTTGTGCCCTTTACTCAACAACGGCTGGCCGATGGCAGTGGTTACAAACTGATCATTCATCCTCCCCTGAAGGACTTTCCCGGAGAAAGCGATGAGGCTGATTGCCTGCGAATCAATCACTGGGTCGAGCGAGCGGTGCGTGAGTGTCCCGAGCAATACTTGTGGGCCCATCGCCGCTTCAAGACCCGCCCGCCGGGCGAGCCAAAGCTCTACGACAAGCGTCGCTGACCAAGGGCGTCATCCGTGAGCACGGGCGCGCCGGTCACGGGGCTGATTCTTTCAGGTGGCGGTGCGCGGGCTGCTTATCAGGTGGGGGTATTGGCAGCCATCGCAGAACTGCTGCCTGGTGGTGCTGCCAACCCGTTCCCGGTGATTGTCGGGACCTCGGCGGGGGCAATCAATGCGGTCAGCCTGGCCAGTGGCGCACTGGATTTCGCCCGGGCTGTCGAGCACCTGACCGCATTCTGGCAAGGATTCGAGAGTCATCGCGTCCTGCGCAGCGATTGGCCGGGAGTGATTCACCAGGCCAGCCGATTCGTCGGTCACAGCCTGCTGGGGGTTGGCGCCGATGTGCCGGTGGCACTGCTCAACAGTTCACCCTTGCGCGATTTGCTCGATGAAAAAATCAACTTCTCGGGCATACAGCAGGCCATTGCCGAACAGCAGTTGCGTGCGATTGCCGTGACTGCGTTTGGTTACTCTTCCGGACAGGCGGTGACTTTTTACCAGGGCAAGGGCGCGATCGATGGCTGGCTAAGGCATCGGCGGATTGGCTTGTCCACGATGTTGACTGTGGAGCACCTGCTGGCAAGCTCGGCGATCCCGCTACTGTTTGCGCCGATCAAGATTGGCGAAGAGTATTTTGGCGATGGTGCGTTGCGTCAGTCAGCGCCCATCAGCCCTGCGTTGCATTTGGGGGCAACCCGGGTGCTGGTGGTTGGCGTGAGCGGCAACCCGCGAGGCCCGGATATGCAGGGCGGCCAGCAACGTCAGTACAGTGCGCAACAACCGACCCTGGCCCAAATTGGCGGGCACATGCTCAACAGTACGTTCATTGACAGTCTCGAAAGCGATATCGAGTTGCTGGAGCGTCTTAACCACTTCAGCAGTTTGTTGCCTGCGCAGCCCCATAGCCTGGGATTGGCGCCGATTGAGGTACTGGTGATTGCCCCGAGCCAGCCTATCGATGAAATTGCCGCCCGTCATCGTCACGAGCTGCCTTCAGCCCTGCGCATGTTTTTACGCGGGCCGGGTGCCACAAAAACCAGCGGCGCCGGTGTGTTGAGCTATTTGTTGTTTGAATCGGGTTATTGTCAGGAACTGATCGCGCTGGGTCGACGTGATGCCATGGCCAAGCGCGAAGCGCTTTGTCGTTTTTTGCAGACAGATTGAACGGGCTGCGCGCAGCGCAGCCCGGATGACGCGTGACTATTCGGCGATCTGCAACTTGCGGGCTTCGGTGTAGATATAGCGCAGCTTGTCATATTCGAATGGCGAGTCGAACTGGCCGTAGCGGAAGCTGGTGGTATAGCGTTTGTCTACCGCGCCCAGCACCCAGATTTCCGGATGACGGGTGCTTTCGTGAGCCACATTGAGGAAGTTGATCTGCTGTTCGGCGCCATAGTCGACCAGCCGCCCGGTGGTGTCACGCAGGTTGGAAGGGCCGAGAATCGGCAGCATCAGGTACGCGCCGCCCGGTACACCATAAAACCCCAGGGTTTGTCCGAAGTCTTCGCTCTGGCGGGGAAGGCCCATGGCCGTGGCCGGGTCCCACAGTCCTGCGACCCCCAGCGTTGTGTTCAGCAACAAGCGGCCGGTGGTCTCCAGCGAGCGCTGGCCCTTGAGCTGCAGCAAGCTGTTGAACAGGTTGGGTACATCGCCCAGGTTGTTGAAGAAGTTACTCACCCCGGTGCGTAGAAAGCTGGGGGTGACATAGCGGTAACCGTCGACCACCGGCAGGAAGACCCACTGATCGAAGCGGTAGTTGAAGTGGTAGATCCTGCGGTTGATCGATTCCAGCGGGTCATACACGTTGAGCGCGTTCATGGTGGCGCGCTCGAACTCGCGCTGGTCAAGACCCGGATTGAACTTCAGCAATTTCAGCGGCTGAGTGAAGCCGTCGATGTCTTCTGTGCGCTCGATATGCGCTTTGCTGTTGTCCGCTTGGGCGAAACTTGCACCGAGTAGCGCGGCGAGAAGCAATAGTCGTTTAGCCACGGAAGAACTCCAGCATAGCGTCAGCGTTTACGCGATAGTTAAGATTGCCGCAGTGGCCGCCATAGGGGTAAACCGTCAGACGGTCGCCAAAGGTTTTGCGCAGAAAACCCAGGTCGCCGGGGCCGAGAATAATGTCGTCGGCGTTGTGCATCACGGCAATCTTCGGGCTGTTCTGCATGTAGTCCTTGAGCGCGTAGAGGCTGACCTGGTCAATCAACTGCAACAACCCCCCGCCATCGGTTCGGGCACGCCACATGGGGATGACCTGCTCGGTCAGGTAGCAGTCAAAGTCGCACTGCAACGAACGCTTAAGGAACGGCGTCAGGCTGGTGCCTTCGGTAATCGGGTAATTCAGTGGGGTGATCAGGCCCCGGCGGTTGATCAGGTCCGAGGTGAACACGATATCGGCCGACGAGAAGCGGAACATGGTGCCGATCAGCATCGCCATCTGTTCGTTGGTCAACCGTTCCTTGGAACTCTGCAAGTCGTAGACCAGCGCCGCATTCAGGTCGATATGGCCTTTTTGCTGGAAGAAGCGGGTCAGCTTGCCCAGTACCAGTTGGTAAAAGGTGGTGTTGTTGTCGATGCCCTTGACCTCGGTCTGGACCAGCTTGTCGAGATTGCTGATCGAGGTGTAGAGATTGACCGGGGGGTTGAGCATCAATACTTTTTTGAAGTTGAACGATTTGCGGGTTTCGTCCAGGTGGCTGACAAACGCAGCATTCAGAGCGCCCAGGCTGTAGCCGCTCAGGTAATAGTCGGTGACTGGCACATCGGCTTGCTGAGCGCGTATGGCTTGCATGACGTGATACAGGTCTTCGGCGTCGTACTGGCTGATGCCCGGAGTGGCCAGGCGCGAGGCAGCGCTCATGAAGTCATAGCTGGTGGGCGATGACAGCTGCACAACGTGATAACCCTCTTGGTAGAAGAGTTTTTTCAGGTACTCGTTGAGGCTGCTGTCATAGGCGGCACCCGTACCGGCAATCAGGAACATCAAGGGCGCTGGGTGGTCTTGCTTGGCCATGCGGTAGGTCAGTTTTTTCACGGCCCAGAAGTTGGCCGGCAGCGTGAACTCACGTTCTGGTCGCAGGCTAAGGCTGTAATCCGACTGGTTGATGTCCTCTTCGTGGGGCAGTAGAGGGCGCATCTCCGGTGGCGTCGTGGCAATCGTAGCCTCGAACGGGTTGGTAATGGGGTAGCCATAGGTGGCGGGGTCGATATCGACCGCCTGTGCTGACGCACTCAATATTAGGCCGGCCAATAAGGCAGCGAGGGGTAGAGAACGAAGCATGACGACTTTCCCAAGAAAAGGTGCGGAGAAGATTCGCAGGCTATGACCACAGGGCTACCGTCGAAGTGCCGTGCGAAGGCACTAAATAAATCCCCCAAGAGTCGCAGACAGGCAAAAACTACCAGACGATACACGTTGAATGACTTTAGTGAACAGATATCTGATTGCAAGGCTTGCATACCCAATGAGGGCGATTAAGCTGGGCGCCGCTTTTGCCTATCGGAGTATCTATGCGTTTTCGTATGCCATTTGTCTTGCTGCTTATCGCTCTGCCCGTATGGCTGGCTGCCAGTTATGGCCTGCGCTATGGCTTTATGGAGGATCCGCAATGGGTGGGGACGTGTGTGGCGGAGGCTGCCCGGTGGGAATGTCAGCTGCGTGCGAGCCTGGGGTGGCTGATACATTTCAGGGTGATGGGTTGGGCGGCGCTGACGGTGGCGGTGCTCGCAATCGTAGTGCCAGGTCGGCTCGGCAGCGGACTGGCAGTGCTGGCCCTGTTGTTCGGGCTGCCTGCACTGGTGTTGTATAACGCCAGCCTGGCGGTTTTTGCCGTGGTCATTGCCGGGCTGAGACTGGTTCGGGCACGTATGTCTCGTCCTTGAGGGGGCTTCAGGCCTGATCACAGCCTGCGGCCATGCTGCAAAAGCCGGCAGGCTGTGAAGGCGTTGATTATTGAGCGGTCTTCGTGCGCAAGCTGCGCCATAGCGCCAGCACCATCAACGCGCTGACCAGTGCCCAGACCCAGGCCTGTTGATTGTTCAGACCTTCGCGATACAGCTGCAATGGAATCCCGGCACCCACGATGAACGCCAGCAGGCCGAATTCCCGGCGAGGTCCGTCTTTGACCGGGCGCAACAAGTAAACCAGCGCCGGCAATAGCAGAGCGGCACTCGGGAAGCTGCGATAGCGCGGCTCGACCACCAGCCCGAGCATCATCACGGCACCCGCAAAGCCCGCAGCGGCCAGCCACCATCCAGCACGACGCTCGAAGGCATTGAACCAGCGTCCGCGCCATCCGCTCCTGTCGCCAAGCGCCAATGCTGCATGGGCCAGCACGATCAGGTTCAGGGCAACCAGCAGGCCGGCCCATATCCATTCTCCGACAAAACGGCTGGTCACCGAGGCCAGTTCGGCCCATGCCACGATGCTGCACCCGGCGACAGCCCCCAAGGCCGGGAGCAGCAAGGCGGCGCGGGTATGACGAACCCGTCCGCCCAATACCAGAGTGGCGATAAACAATGCGCCACCGAGTCCCAGCCAGATCGGCCAGTGCGGCAGGTTGGACACGGGGCCGGCCAGGATGCCCTTGTCCTGGCGATCGGCATCGAACAGTCCCCAGTAACCGCCCACTGCACCTTCGCTGCCGCGTTTCCAGGGCTGATCGAAGGCCTCGATCAAGTTGTACTTCCAGCCATTTTGCTCGGCTTGAGTGACAAAGCCGCGAATGAACCTGGCCTCATTGACCCGGCTCGGCAGGGCCGTTTCACGTTGACGGCCTTCGCTCGGCCAGCCGGTCTCGCCGATGAGAATGTCTTTAGGGGCGAATTTATTACCGAATACCTGGCGGATCTGGGCGACATGATTAACGGCCTGATCGATACCGGCAGGGTCATCCTCCCAGTAAGGCAGCAGGTGGATGGTCAGGAAGTCGACTGCCGGGGCAATTTCCGGATGTTGCAGCCAGAACTCCCAGACATCGGCATAAGTCACGGGTTGCTTGACCTGACTTTTAACCTGGTTGATCAGCATGACCAGCCGGGCAGGGGTAACTTCTTTACGCAGCAGGGTTTCGTTGCCCACGATGACCGCGCTGATGACGTCCGGATTGGCATTGGCGGAGGCAATCAAGGCCTCGACTTCCTTGGCCGTGTCTACCGGGTTGGGGCTTACCCAGGCACCGCTCATGATTTTCAAACCATGCTTGCGGGCCAGTTCCGGCAGGGCTTCGAGGCCCGTTTGTGAATAGGTGCGAATACACTCGAAGCGCGTAGCGAGCAGCGCCAGGTCTGCGTCCATGCGCTCAACGCGAGGTACGAAAGGCTGGTCGAAGGGGGACTGATCCTTATCGAACGGCGTGTAGGACGCGCACTGCAGTTTGTGCGTCGGGGTGGCGGCGTCGGGCAGTGTTACCGGTTGACCCAGCCCGTACCAGAAACCGGAAACGGCAAATGCGCCCAGTAGACAGGCAAACAGATAAGGCAGGACGGGGAAGCGGGCAGTCGCGGACATGGTCGGGCCGTATGGGAACAAAGCCGCGCATCTTACCTGTAATTAGAAGCGCTCAGCGCCTTCGTATGATTTTGACATGCAAAGTTTGGGCAGAGTAGGCCACTGCGGGCTTTCGCCTTTGCTGAATGTCGCTGGCGGGTGCCTTGATGTCGTCGTCAGCAAAGGACGGGCGACGGGTGAGGTTGATGATCAAGGGGAGGGTTCGGCTTGGGCGCACATTGTGCCCTGAAAACGATCCTTATGCGGTCCGGCACTCGTCGGGCCCTGCACTGTGGGGAATCAATAATGAGAATGCGACGACTATTGGGCGTGGGGGCTGCCGTAGTGCTGGCAATAAGTGCCGGCCAGGCAAGCGCACAGGATAAGCCCACCTTGAGCATTGGGTACGTTGACGGTTGGTCCGACAGTGTGGCGACCACTCATGTCGCAGCTGAAGTCATCAAGCAGAAGCTCGGCTATGACGTAAAGCTGATGCCGGTGGCGACCGGGATCATGTGGCAAGGCGTTGCCACGGGTAAGCTGGATGCCATGCTCTCCGCCTGGCTGCCTGTTACCCACGGCGAGTATTGGACCAAGAATAAAGACAAGGTGGTCGATTACGGTCCGAACTTCAAAGATGCCCGGATCGGTCTCATTGTGCCGGAGTACGTGAAAGCCACGTCCATTGCGGATTTGAAAACCGACGATGGCTTCAAGAAAAAAATTGTCGGGATCGACGCGGGCTCGGGCGTCATGCTGAAGACCGATGAGGCAATCAAGGATTACGACCTCACGGGCTATAAGCTGCAAGCCAGTTCGGGGGCTGCCATGACTTCGGAGTTGGGCCGTGCTTACGCCAAGAAAGATCCTATTGCCGTGACCGGGTGGGTGCCGCACTGGATGTTCGCCAAATGGAAACTGCGCTTCCTGGATGATCCAAAAGGGGTGTATGGCGCAGCAGAAACTGTCAATAGCATCGGCAGCAAGGGACTTGAGGCCAAGGCGCCTGAAGTGGCGAACTTCCTGCAGAAGTTTTCCTGGAATTCAAAAGACGAAATTGGTGAGGTGATGCTGGCCATTCAAGAGGGTGCAAAACCTGAAGCGGCTGCCAAAGAGTGGGTGGCCAAACATCCTCAGCGTGTAGCCGAGTGGACGGCTAAATAACGGCGAAGCGTCTAGCCCGCAGTACTCAAGACCGTTTGGTGTTTACGCCAAACGGTTTTGCTTTTTTTGGCTTTTGCGCTTGTGGTCATTTTCCTTGCAGCCTAGAGAAACCGGGGGCTACGCCAGATTTCAGGTTCTACTACTAAAGTCGTCTGGCTTAGATTTTGAAGCGCCCCAATAGTGAAAACGTTCCATCTTATCTGTGCTGCGAGGACAAAAATAATGAACGACAGCATTTACCTCTCGATTCAAAACAGCCCGCGTTTCAAGGAGCTGGTTAAAAAAAGGGAGCGCTTCGCCTGGATTCTCTCGGCGATCATGCTTGGGCTATATGCCGCCTTTATCCTTTTGATTGCTTACGGGTCACACATCATGGGGGCAAGAGTCAGCCCCGATTCGACGATTACCTGGGGTATCCCCATCGGTGTCGGGCTGATCGTTTCAGCCTTCATCTTGACCGGCATCTATGTGCGCCGCGCCAATGGTGAGTTCGACGACCTGAACAATGCAATTCTCAAGGAGGCAGGGAAATGAGCCGGCGTCTACTGGCAACACTGGGCGTTGCTGCCTTTGCCCCGGGTGTCTGGGCGGCGGAAGCGCTGACCGGAGAGGTGCAAAAGCAGCCACTCAACGTCTCGGCAATCATCATGTTCGTGCTGTTTGTCGGCGCAACCCTGTGCATCACCTACTGGGCTTCCAAGCGTAACAAGTCGGCAGCGGACTACTACGCTGCGGGCGGCAAGATCACCGGCTTCCAGAACGGTCTGGCGATTGCCGGCGACTACATGTCTGCGGCGTCTTTCCTGGGGATTTCCGCGCTGGTTTACACCTCTGGCTATGACGGCCTGATCTATTCGATCGGCTTCCTGGTCGGTTGGCCAATCATCCTGTTCCTGATCGCAGAGCGTCTGCGTAACCTGGGCAAGTACACCTTTGCTGACGTGGCCTCGTACCGTTTGGGTCAAACCCAGATCCGTTCGTTGTCGGCCTGCGGCTCTCTGGTGGTGGTCGCGTTTTATCTGATCGCGCAAATGGTGGGTGCTGGCAAGCTGATACAACTGCTGTTCGGGCTGGACTATCACGTTGCGGTGATCCTGGTGGGTATCCTGATGTGCCTGTATGTATTGTTCGGCGGCATGCTGGCGACTACATGGGTACAGATCATCAAGGCGGTGCTGCTGTTGTCCGGTGCGACGTTCATGGCCGTCATGGTGATGAAGCACGTCAACTTCGATTTCAACTCGCTGTTTGCCGAAGCCGTCAAGGTTCACCCTAAAGGCGAAGCCATCATGAGCCCGGGCGGCCTGGTGAAAGACCCGATTTCGGCGTTCTCTCTGGGGCTGGCGTTGATGTTCGGTACTGCGGGCCTGCCGCACATCCTGATGCGCTTCTTCACGGTGAGCGATGCCAAAGAAGCCCGTAAAAGTGTGCTCTACGCAACGGGCTTCATTGGTTACTTCTACATCCTGACCTTCATCATCGGTTTCGGCGCGATCTTGCTGGTCAGCACCAATCCTGCATTCAAGGACGCTGCGGGTGCCTTGCTGGGTGGCAACAACATGGCAGCCGTGCACCTGGCGGATGCGGTCGGTGGCAGTATCTTCCTGGGCTTTATTTCGGCAGTGGCCTTCGCCACGATCCTGGCGGTGGTTGCGGGTCTGACCCTGGCCGGTGCGTCGGCGGTGTCTCACGACCTGTATGCCAGCGTGATCAAAAAAGGCAAAGCCAACGACAAGGAAGAGATTCGCGTTTCGAAAATCACCACGGTGATCCTGGGCGTTCTGGCCATTGGCCTGGGCATCCTGTTCGAAAGCCAGAACATTGCGTTCATGGTGGGCCTGGCGTTCTCCATTGCCGCGAGCTGCAACTTCCCGGTCCTGCTGCTTTCCATGTACTGGAAAAATCTGACCACTCGCGGAGCAATGATTGGTGGCTGGCTGGGGCTGATAAGTGCGGTTGGCTTGATGATCCTGGGCCCGACCATCTGGGTGCAGATTCTGCATCATGAAAAAGCCATCTTCCCTTATGAGTACCCGGCGTTGTTCTCGATGATCATCGCGTTCGTGGGTATCTGGTTCTTCTCGATTACCGACAAATCCAAGTCGGCCGAGAAAGAACGTGCGCTGTTCTTCCCGCAGTTTGTGCGTTCACAGACTGGGCTGGGGGCGAGCGGGGCGGTGTCTCACTAAAACGCTCAAACGCTGCAAGCACTCATGAAATACCCCTGTCGAAAGGCAGGGGTATTTTTGTTTGTGCGGTCACAAAGACCTTTTGTAGCCGCGGTCGAGCGGATGTGACAGTCCGGAATGCTCCTGTCGCCGCTGCCGAAGGCTGAGGCGGGTTACGCAGGACCCTGCTCTCGAAGGTCCTTCGGCCCTTATCGCAGCCTGCGGCAGCGGCTACCAGGGTTCTCTGGCGGACTCGCGTGCTTCTGTCGCCGCTGCCGAAGGCTGAGGCGGGTTACGCAGCGACCCTGCTCTCGAAGGTCCTTCGGCCCTTATCGCAGCCTGCGGCAGCGGCTACCAGGGTTCTCTGGCGGGCTTGCGTGCTTCTGTAGCCGCAGCCGAAGGCTGAGGCGGGTTACGCAGCGACCCTGCTCTTGAAGGTCCTTCGGCCCTTATCGCAGCCTGCGGCAGCGGCTACGAAGGTTCTCTGGCGGACTTGCGTGCTTCTGTAGCCGCTGCCGAAGGCTGCGATGGAGGGATTCCGGGCGCAAAAAAATACGGCCTCTATATAAATAGAGGCCGTATTCGATGCAATCAGGCAGTTATCGCGGGATAAAGGCTTACTTGCGGTCTTCCAGCTTGATCAGGTCGCGCGACTCGTAACCCGTGTACAGCTGGCGTGGACGGCCAATCTTGTACGGGCTGGAGAGCATTTCTTTCCAGTGGGAGATCCAGCCGACGGTGCGGGCCAGGGCGAAGATCACAGTGAACATGCTGGTCGGAATGCCGATCGCTTTGAGGATGATCCCCGAGTAGAAGTCGACGTTCGGGTACAGCGAGCGCTCGATGAAGTACGGGTCGGTCAGGGCGATCTCTTCCAGGCGCATGGCCAGTTCGAGTTGCGGATCGTTCTTGATGCCCAGCTCTTTAAGCACTTCGTCGCAGGTCTTCTTCATCACTGTTGCGCGCGGGTCACGGTTTTTGTAAACGCGGTGACCGAAGCCCATCAGCTTGAATGGATCATTCTTGTCCTTGGCCTTGGCGATGAACGTGTCGATGTTCGAAACATCGCCAATTTCGTCGAGCATGGTCAGCACGGCTTCGTTGGCGCCGCCGTGGGCAGGGCCCCACAGTGCAGCGATACCGGCAGCAATACAGGCGAACGGGTTGGCACCCGAAGAGCCCGCCAGGCGTACGGTCGATGTCGAAGCATTCTGTTCGTGGTCGGCGTGCAGGATAAAGATCTTATCCATGGCCTTGGCCAGTACCGGGCTGATCGGTTTGATCTCGCACGGTGTGTTGAACATCATGTGCAGGAAGTTTTCGGCGTAGGTCAGGTCGTTACGCGGGTACATCATGGGTTGACCCATGGAGTACTTGTAAACCATCGCCGCCAGTGTTGGCATCTTGGCAACCAGGCGGATCGCGGAAATTTCGCGATGCTGCGGGTTATTGATGTCCAGGGAGTCGTGGTAGAAGGCCGAGAGGGCGCCGACTACACCGCACATGACTGCCATCGGGTGGGCATCACGACGGAAGCCGTTGAAGAAAGTCTTCAACTGCTCGTGAACCATGGTGTGGTTCTTGACGGTGCTGACAAATTGAGCCTTCTGCTCTGCGGTCGGCAGTTCGCCGTTCAGCAGCAGGTAAGCGGTTTCAAGGTAGTCAGAGTGTTCGGCCAGCTGTTCGATCGGGTAGCCACGGTGCAGCAGGATACCGTTGTCACCATCAATATAGGTGATCTTCGACTCGCAAGATGCAGTCGACATGAAGCCAGGGTCAAATGTAAACCGGCCCGTGGCCGTAAGGCCTCGCACATCGATTACATCGGGACCCACGGTGCCAGTTAAAATGGGCAGCTCGACGGGGGCTGCGCCCTCGATGATCAACTGCGCTTTTTTGTCAGCCATGTGGCCTCCTATTTATGCTTGAAATCATCAGACAGACCCCCCACGCAGGGCCCGCACCACTATAGTGAGATAAATTTGAATGTCAATTTGCCTAAAGTCTTGCTGTACAAGGCTTTGGGCAGTCTTTTTCCGCGAATATCCCAGCCGTTTACGCCTTTTATCGCAAGAGCGCAATGAGCTATTAGAGGCAGGTGATTGCGTTGTCATTAGCGACCTAACTGTCTATACTCGGCAGCCGACCGCCAGGGGCTTTTGGGCCCGTTTAGATGGGGGTCGTCACTCCCTGGATGGTGGGTACCTGACCAGTGCACATCCCAACAACTTTGCCCTGATTGTTAGGGGCTCTTCAGTGTGAAAAAGCCGTGAATAGCCAACGACCTGTAAACCTAGACCTAAGGACCATCAAACTCCCCATTACCGGCGTTACGTCATTTCTGCACCGTGTATCGGGCATTATTCTTTTCCTCGGCCTGGGCATCATGCTTTATGCATTGAGCAAATCCCTGGGTTCCGAAGAAGGTTATGCCGAGGTGAAGGCATGCTTGACCAGTCCGCTGGCCAAATTCGTTGCGTGGGGCCTGCTATCTGCCTTGCTGTACCACCTTGTGGCCGGTATTCGCCACTTGATCATGGACATGGGCATCGGTGAGACGCTGGAAGGCGGCAAGCTGGGCTCGAAAATCGTGATCGTCATTTCCGTGGTGATGATCGTTCTGGCGGGAGTTTGGATATGGTAACCAGCGTTACGAACCTGTCGCGTTCGGGCCTCTATGACTGGATGGCACAGCGTGTGTCTGCGGTTGTTCTAGCGGCTTATTTCATTTTCCTGATCGGGTACCTCGTTGCGAACCCGGGCCTGGGCTATGCCCAATGGCATGAGCTGTTCGCAAGCAACTGGATGCGTATTTTCAGCCTGTTGGCCCTCGTTGCTCTGGGCGCTCACGCCTGGGTCGGCATGTGGACCATCGCGACTGACTACCTGACGCCAATGGCGCTGGGCAAGTCCGCAACAGCGGTACGTTTCCTCTTCCAGGCAGTCTGCGGCGTTGCAATGTTCGCTTACTTCGTCTGGGGTGTGCAGATTCTTTGGGGTATCTGATTCATGGCTACTAACACAGTTAATACACTTTCGTTCGACGCCATTATCATTGGCGGCGGCGGTGCCGGCATGCGCGCTGCCTTGCAGCTGGCCCAGGGCGGTCACAAGACCGCTGTAATCACCAAGGTTTTCCCGACTCGTTCGCACACGGTATCGGCTCAGGGTGGCATCACCTGCGCAATCGCCTCTGCAGATCCGAACGATGACTGGCGCTGGCACATGTACGATACCGTCAAGGGTTCCGACTACATCGGTGACCAGGACGCTATCGAGTACATGTGTTCCGTTGGTCCGGAAGCCGTGTTCGAACTTGAGCACATGGGCCTGCCGTTCTCCCGTACCGAGCAGGGCCGTATCTACCAGCGTCCTTTCGGTGGTCAGTCGAAAGACTTCGGTAAAGGTGGCCAGGCTGCCCGTACCTGCGCAGCTGCCGACCGTACCGGTCACGCGCTGTTGCACACCCTGTACCAGGCCAACCTGAAGGCTGGCACTGTATTCCTGAACGAATACTACGGTGTCGATCTGGTTAAGAACGAAGACGGCGCCTTTGTAGGCATGATCGTTATTTGTATCGAAACTGGTGAGACCTCTTACGTTCGCGCTAACGCGACCGTATTGGCGACAGGCGGTGCGGGTCGCATCTACTCGTCGACCACCAATGCCCTGATCAACACCGGTGACGGTATCGGCATGGCCCTGCGTGCAGGCGTGCCAGTACAGGACATCGAAATGTGGCAGTTCCACCCGACCGGTATTGCCGGTGCCGGTGTACTGGTTACTGAAGGTTGCCGTGGTGAAGGTGGATACCTGATCAACAAGCACGGTGAGCGTTTCATGGAGCGTTATGCTCCGAACGCCAAAGACCTTGCAGGTCGTGACGTTGTAGCTCGCTCGATGGTGAAGGAAATCATCGCGGGCAACGGTTGCGGTCCGGATGGCGACCACGTAATGCTGAAACTCGATCACCTCGGTGAAGAAGTTCTGCACAGCCGTCTGCCAGGTATTTGCGAACTGTCCAAGACTTTCGCTCACGTAGACCCGGTACTGGCTCCAGTTCCAGTGGTTCCAACTTGCCACTATATGATGGGCGGCGTTGCCACCAACATTCATGGTCAGGCGATCACTCAGGACGCCGAAGGCGTTGACCAGATCATCCCTGGCCTGTTCGCAGTGGGTGAAGTGGCGTGCGTATCGGTACACGGTGCCAACCGTCTGGGCGGCAACTCGTTGCTCGACCTGGTGGTGTTCGGTCGTGCTGCCGGCCTGTTCCTTGAGCAGACCCTGAAAGAAGGCGTTGATTACGCCCGTCCTCGCCAGTCCGACATCGACGCCGCCCTGGCGCGTCTGGATGGCCTGAACTCGCGTACCGACGGCGAAGACGTCGCAACCCTGCGTAAAGAACTGCAAAGCTGCATGCAGAACTACTTCGGTGTATTCCGTACTGGCGAATACATGCAGAAGGGTATTGCCCAGCTCGCAGACCTGCGCAAGCGCATTGCCAACGTGAAGATCAACGATAAGAGCCAGGCATTCAACACGGCCCGTATCGAAGCCCTTGAGCTGCAAAACCTGCTCGAAGTGGCTGAAGCAACTGCAATCGCTGCTGAAGTCCGTAAAGAATCGCGCGGTGCTCACGCCCGTGAAGACTTCGAAGATCGTGACGACGTTAACTGGCTGTGCCACACCCTGTACTTCCCGGGTGAGAAGCGCGTAGCCAAGCGTTCGGTGAACTTCTCGCCGAAAACCGTTCCGACCTTCGAACCTATGGTTCGTACTTACTAAGGGTGGCCGATATGTTGAAAGTCAGTGTTTATCGCTACAACCCGGATCAGGACGCCGCGCCGTTCATGCAAGAGTTCGAGGTCAATACCCACGGTAAAGACCTGATGGTGCTGGACGTGCTGGCCTTGATCAAAGAGCAGGACGAGGGCTTCTCCTATCGTCGCTCTTGCCGTGAGGGCGTTTGCGGCTCCGACGGCATGAACATCAACGGCAAAAACGGTCTGGCGTGCGTAACGCCGCTGTCCGCTGTCGTTAAAGGCAACAAGCTGATCGTTCGTCCTCTGCCAGGTTTGCCGGTTATCCGTGACCTGGTCGTCGATATGAGCATCTTCTACAAGCAATACGAAAAAGTTAAGCCGTTCCTGCAGAACGATACTCCGGCTCCGGCCATTGAGCGTCTGCAATCGCCAGAAGAGCGTGAAAAGCTCGACGGTCTGTACGAGTGCATCCTGTGCGCTTGCTGCTCGACCTCGTGCCCGTCCTTCTGGTGGAACCCGGACAAGTTCCTGGGCCCTGCTGCACTGCTGCAAGCCTATCGTTTCCTGGCTGACAGCCGTGACACCAGGACCACAGAGCGTCTGGCTTCACTGGATGACCCGTTCAGCGTATTCCGCTGCCGCGGGATCATGAACTGCGTCAACGTGTGTCCGAAGGGCCTGAACCCGACTAAGGCCATCGGTCACGTGCGTAGCATGCTGCTGCAAAGCGGCATTTGATACACGGCTGTACCGCAGCATCGCTGTAACCGTAGATACTGCGGCGCAGGCTTCAACCGGCGCCGTGGTTTTAACCTGAGCAACAGCTCATGAAGCTGCGGCTCTTATTTTGAAGAAATGAGACCAGCAGGGGCATCCGGGCTGGTACCCGGACTATCAGCGTGATCCTAAGTGGCTTGTTTTAGTCGCTGTATTCGGACTTTTTCAAGCATGCTCTGGTGTTTTCGCCGATGGTGTCCCCTAACCGAGGGTGACCAAGCATGCAAGAAAGCGTGATGCAGCGCATGTGGAACAGCGGCTATCTTTCAGGTGGTAACGCTGCCTATGTGGAAGAGCTCTATGAGCTCTACCTGCACGACCCTAACGCTGTGCCAGAAGAGTGGCGCACCTACTTTCAGACGTTGCCGAATGACGGCAACTCTGCCATCGATGTTTCGCACTCCACAATCCGCGATCATTTCGTGCTGCTGGCAAAGAACCAGCGCCGCGCCCAACCGGTTTCTGCCGGGAGCGTGAGCAGTGAGCACGAGAAGAAGCAGGTTGAAGTGCTGCGATTGATCCAGGCCTATCGGATGCGCGGCCACCAGGCAGCCCAGCTTGATCCGCTGGGGCTGTGGCAGCGTCCTGCACCTGCAGACCTGTCGATCAATCATTACGGCTTGACCAATGCCGATCTTGATACGACCTTCCGTGCCGGCGACCTGTACATCGGCAAAGAGGAAGCGAGCCTACGCGAAATTCTCGAAGCGTTGCAGCAGACATATTGCCGCACCATTGGCGCAGAGTTCACGCACATCGTCGATTCCGAGCAGCGCCACTGGTTTGAACAGCGCCTCGAAAGCGTACGTGGCCGCCCGACCTACTCGGCTGAAGTCAAAGGTCATTTGCTTGAGCGTGTGACTGCTGCAGAAGGCCTGGAAAAGTACCTGGGCACCAAGTACCCGGGCACCAAGCGTTTCGGCCTGGAAGGCGGCGAAAGCCTGATTCCTTTGCTGGACGAGCTGATCCAGCGTTCGGGCAACTACGGCACCAAGGAAGTCGTTATCGGCATGGCCCACCGTGGCCGTCTGAACGTCCTGGTGAACACCTTCGGCAAAAACCCGCGCGACCTGTTCGACGAGTTCGAAGGCAAGAAAAAAATCGAGCTGGGTTCGGGTGACGTCAAGTATCACCAGGGCTTCTCCTCCAACGTCATGACCTCCGGTGGCGAAGTTCACCTGGCAATGGCGTTCAACCCTTCCCACCTGGAAATCGTTTCTCCAGTGGTTGAAGGTTCGGTCCGCGCTCGTCAGGACCGTCGTAACGACGCGGCGGGCGACAAGGTTCTGCCGATTTCCATCCACGGTGACGCTGCATTCGCAGGTCAGGGCGTGGTCATGGAAACCTTCCAGATGTCGCAGACTCGCGGCTTCAAGACGGGCGGTACGGTTCACCTGGTAATCAACAACCAGGTTGGCTTCACCATCAGCAACCCTGAAGACTCGCGTTCCACCGAGTACTGCACTGACGTTGCGAAAATGATTCAGGCACCGATCCTCCATGTGAATGGTGATGATCCGGAAGCCGTGTTGTTCGTGACCCAGCTGGCAATCGACTACCGCATGCAGTTCAAGCGTGATGTCGTGATCGACCTTTTCTGCTACCGCCGTCGCGGTCACAACGAGGCCGACGAGCCAAACGGTACGCAGCCGTTGATGTATCAGCAAATCGCCAAGCAGCGCACTACCCGTGAGCTGTATGCCGAACGTCTGACGCAAGAAAACGTGGTTGACGCAGAACGCGTTCAGGCCAAGATCGACGAATACCGCAACGCGCTGGACAACGGCCTGCATGTTGTGAAAAGTCTGGTCAAAGAGCCGAACAAAGAGCTGTTCGTTGACTGGCGTCCATACCTGGGCCACGCCTGGACTGCGCGTCACGACACCCGTTTTGATCTGAAAACCCTGCAAGAACTGTCGGCCAAGCTGCTGGAAATTCCAGAAGGCTTCGTGGTTCAGCGTCAGGTGTCGAAGATCTACGAAGACCGTCAGAAAATGCAAGCCGGCGGCCTGCCGATCAACTGGGGTTATGCCGAAACCATGGCATACGCGACCCTGGCGTTCGAAGGTCACCCGATCCGCATGACCGGTCAGGACATCGGCCGCGGTACGTTCTCGCACCGTCACGCTGTGTTGCACAACCAGAAAGATGCTGGCACCTACATTCCGCTCAAGCACCTGTACGAAGGTCAGCCTCGCTTTGACCTGTACGACTCGCTGCTGTCGGAAGAAGCGGTATTGGCGTTCGAATACGGTTATTCGACCACCACGCCGAATGCCCTGGTTATCTGGGAAGCCCAGTTCGGCGACTTCGCCAACGGCGCCCAGGTCGTGATTGACCAGTTCATCACCAGCGGCGAGCACAAGTGGGGCCGTCTGTGCGGTCTGACCATGTTGCTGCCACACGGTTATGAAGGTCAGGGCCCGGAGCACTCCTCTGCACGTCTTGAGCGTTACCTGCAATTGTGTGCCGAGCACAACATTCAGGTGTGCGTACCAACCACTCCAGCGCAAATCTATCACCTGCTGCGCCGTCAGGTCATCCGTCCGCTGCGCAAGCCGCTGATCGTCCTGACACCGAAGTCGTTGTTGCGTCACAAACTGGCAGTCTCGACCCTGGAAGATCTGGCCGAAGGTTCGTTCCAGACCGTTATTCCGGAAATCGATGCGCAGGATCCGGCGAAAGTCGAACGCATCGTGCTGTGTAGCGGCAAGGTCTACTACGACCTGTTGGAAAAACGCCGTGCCGAAGGTCGTGATGACATCGCCATCGTGCGTCTTGAGCAGCTGTACCCGTTCCCTGAGGACGACTTGATTGAAGTCCTGGCTCCGTACAAAAACCTCAAACATATCGTTTGGTGTCAGGAAGAGCCGATGAACCAGGGTGCCTGGTACTGCAGCCAGCATCACATGCGCCGCATCATCAGCGGTCACAACAAGTCGCTCGTACTTGAGTACGCCGGCCGTGACGCTTCTGCTGCTCCTGCTTGTGGTTATGCATCGATGCACGCTGAGCAACAGGCAAAACTGTTGCAAGACGCGTTTACTGTTTAACGCCTTCGCGCACTGAAACCGAATTTAAGGAACCACGAACATGGCTATCGAGATCAAAGCCCCTACTTTTCCGGAATCGGTTGCCGATGGCACCGTTGCCACCTGGCACAAGCAACCAGGCGACGCTGTAAAGCGTGACGACCTGATTGTCGACATCGAAACCGACAAGGTTGTACTGGAAGTACTGGCAACTGCCGACGGCGTACTGGGCGCAATCGTCAAGAACGAAGGCGACACCGTTCTGTCCGACGAAGTCCTGGGCTCCATCGTTGAAGGCGGCGCTGCTGCCGCTCCAGCCGCTGCTGCACCGGCTGCACAAGCCGCTGCTCCAGCTGCCGATGGCGAAGACGATCCTGTAGCAGCGCCTGCTGCACGCAAGATCGCTGAAGAGAACGGTATCAACATCGCTTCCGTTGCCGGTACTGGCAAAGGCGGTCGCGTGACCAAGGAAGACGTGGTAGCAGCTGTTGCCGCCAAGAAAGCCGCTCCGGCTGCTGCACCGGCCAAGGCTCCTGCTGCACCGGCTGCACCGGTAATGGCTGCAGGCGACCGCGTTGAGAAGCGCGTTCCAATGACTCGCGTTCGCGCTACCGTGGCCAAGCGCCTGGTAGAAGCTCAGTCGAACATGGCGATGCTGACCACGTTCAACGAAGTCGACATGACCGAAATCATGGCGCTGCGTTCGAAGTACAAGGACCTGTTCGAGAAGTCCCACAACGGCGTACGCCTGGGCTTCATGTCCTTCTTCGTGAAAGCTGCTACTGAAGCGCTGAAACGCTTCCCGGCGGTCAACGCTTCGATCGACGGTTCCGACATCGTTTACCACGGTTATGCTGACATCGGCGTTGCCGTATCCAGCGACCGCGGCCTGGTTGTTCCGGTTCTGCGTAACGCCGAACTGATGAGCCTGGCTGAAATCGAAGGCGGCATCGCTGCCTACGGCAAGAAAGCCCGTGACGGCAAACTGTCGATCGACGAAATGACCGGTGGTACGTTCACGATCACCAACGGTGGTACTTTCGGTTCGATGATGTCGACCCCGATCGTCAACCCGCCGCAAGCAGCTATCCTGGGCATGCACAACATTCTGCAACGCCCGATGGCGATCAACGGGCAAGTTGTTATTCGTCCGATGATGTACCTGGCTCTGTCCTACGATCACCGCTTGATCGACGGCAAAGAAGCTGTAAGTTTCTTGGTAGCAATCAAAAACCTGCTGGAAGACCCAGCTCGTCTGCTGCTTGATATCTGATAGAAGCAGCTGTGTACTTCGAGGGTCGGGTTGCCGCTAACGGCAGTCCGGCCCTGGGGTCCGCATAATAGGAAACAGCTATGAGCCGCAAGTGTGAAGCTGCAAACAATTGCGGTTTGGCTTGTGGCTTACAGCTTGAAGCTGGTAGCTAAAAGAGGACTCTTTTTCATGTCACAGAAATTTGACGTCGTAGTGATTGGCGCTGGCCCTGGCGGCTACGTTGCTGCCATCAAGGCTGCACAACTGGGTCTCACGACTGCATGCATCGAAAAGTACACTGACAAGGAAGGCAAACTGGCATTGGGCGGTACTTGCCTGAACGTCGGTTGCATTCCTTCCAAGGCGCTGCTGGACAGCTCCTGGAAATATCACGAAGCCAAGGATGCATTTGCCATCCACGGTATCACCACTGGTGACGTGAAAATGGACGTGGCCGCCATGGTCGGCCGTAAGGCCAACATCGTTAAAGGCCTGACTTCCGGCGTTGCTACGCTGTTCAAGGCTAACGGTGTGACTTCCCTGCAAGGCCACGGCAAACTGCTGGCCGGCAAGAAAGTTGAACTGACCAAGCCGGACGGCAGCGTTGAAATCATCGAAGCCGAGAACGTGATTCTGGCTTCGGGTTCGCGCCCGATCGACATTCCACCGGCTCCAGTAGACAACAATGTGATCGTTGACTCTACCGGCGCTCTGGAATTCCAGTCCGTACCCAAGCGTCTGGGCGTTATCGGCGCTGGCGTAATCGGTCTGGAACTGGGTTCGGTATGGTCCCGTCTGGGTGCTGAAGTAACGGTTCTGGAAGCTCTGGACACGTTCCTGATGGCTGCTGACGCTGCCGTATCCAAGGAAGCCTACAAGACCCTGACCAAACAGGGTCTGGACATCAAGCTGGGCGCTCGTGTGACCGGTTCCAAGGTGAACGGCGAAGAAGTCGTTGTGACCTACACCGATTCCAACGGCGAACAGACCATCACCTTCGACAAGCTGATCGTAGCGGTTGGCCGTCGTCCAGTGACCACTGAACTGCTGGCAGCCGACAGCGGCGTGACCATCGACGAGCGCGGTTTCGTGTTTGTTGACGATCATTGCGCCACCAGCGTACCGGGCGTATTCGCCATCGGTGACGTGGTTCGCGGCATGATGCTGGCGCACAAGGCGTCGGAAGAAGGCATCATGGTTGTCGAGCGCATCAAAGGTCACAAGACCGAGATGAACTACGACCTGATTCCATCGGTTATTTACACTCACCCGGAGATCGCGTGGGTCGGGAAAACCGAACAGGCCTTGAAAGCTGAAGGCGTTGAAGTTAACGTCGGCACCTTCCCGTTCGCAGCCAGTGGCCGTGCCATGGCAGCAAACGACACCGGTGGCTTTGTAAAAGTCATTGCTGATGCTAAATCTGACCGCGTTCTGGGCGTCCACGTGATCGGCCCGAGCGCAGCAGAGCTGGTACAGCAGGGCGCAATCGGTATGGAATTCGGCACCAGTGCCGAGGATCTGGGCATGATGGTTTTCTCCCATCCAACCCTGTCCGAAGCGTTGCATGAAGCAGCGCTGGCAGTGAATGGCGGCGCCATCCACATTGCCAACCGTAAGAAACGTTAAGACCAGACAATAAGAAACCACGGCGGTTTGCCCGTCGTGAGCCTTGCTTGCAAGCCTCACCGCGGAACTTCCGCCGGACGCAGTCTTGTCTTGTTTCAGTCAGGCCGGGCCCCGCACTAGCGGGTGCCGGGTTTGTCGAAGCAGCACAAGCAGCAGTCACAGGTGGTGCGGCACTAATTAAAGTGCAGCGCCGAATGCGCAGTACCTAACGAAGACGGTAAAAAGCATGAATCTTCACGAGTATCAGGGTAAGCAGCTGTTCGCTGAGTACGGCCTGCCAGTATCCAAGGGTTATGCAGTAGATACCCCGGAAGCGGCCGCAGAAGCTTGCGATAAAATCGGCGGAACCGAGTGGGTTGTAAAAGCCCAGGTTCACGCAGGTGGTCGTGGTAAAGCGGGCGGCGTTAAGCTGGTTCGCAGCAAAGAAGACGCTAAAGCATTCGCACAACAGTGGTTGGGCAAGCGTCTGGTGACTTACCAGACTGACGCCAATGGTCAGCCGGTCACCAAGATCCTGGTTGAGTCGTGCACTGATATCGCTAAAGAGCTGTACCTGGGCGCTGTCGTTGACCGTTCGAGCCGTCGCATCGTGTTCATGGCTTCCACCGAAGGTGGCGTGGACATCGAGAAAATCGCTCACGACACTCCAGAAAAAATTCTGAAAGCCACTATCGATCCACTGGTTGGCGCACAGCCATTCCAGGGTCGCGAGCTGGCATTCCAGTTGGGTCTGGAAGGCAAGCAGGTTTCCCAGTTCGCCAAGATCTTCGTTGGTCTGGCCAAACTGTTCCAGGACCACGATCTGGCCCTGCTGGAAGTTAACCCGCTGGTTATCAAGACTGACGGCGATCTGCACTGCCTCGATGCGAAAATCAACATCGACGCAAACGCCATGTACCGTCAGCCAAAGCTGAAAACTTTCCACGATCCGTCGCAAGACGATCCGCGCGAAGCGCACGCTGCCAAGTTCGAACTGAACTACGTAGCGCTGGAAGGCAACATCGGTTGCATGGTCAACGGTGCTGGCCTGGCCATGGGTACCATGGACATCGTCAACCTGCATGGCGGCAAGCCAGCCAACTTCCTTGACGTGGGCGGCGGTGCAACTAAAGAACGCGTAACTGAAGCGTTCAAGATCATCCTGTCCGACAGCAATGTCGCTGCAGTATTGGTCAACATCTTCGGCGGCATCGTTCGTTGCGACATGATTGCCGAAGGCATCATCGGTGCAGTGAAAGAAGTCGGCGTGAAAATCCCGGTGGTTGTTCGTCTTGAAGGCAACAACGCTGAACTGGGCGCTAAAGTACTGGCAGAAAGCGGCTTGAACATCATCGCTGCTACCAGCTTGACCGACGCTGCTCAACAAGTTGTTAAAGCTGCGGAGGGCAAGTAATGAGCGTCCTGATCAATAAAGACACCAAAGTTATCTGCCAGGGCATCACCGGTTCGCAGGGTAGCTTCCACACCCAGCAAGCCATCGAATACGGCACCAAGATGGTAGGTGGCGTTACTCCGGGCAAAGGCGGCACCACTCACCTGGACCTGCCTGTTTTCAACACCGTGAAAGAAGCCGTAGCTGCCACTGGCGCAACCGCCAGCGTCATCTACGTTCCAGCTCCTTTCTGCAAGGACTCCATCCTTGAAGCAGCGTTCGGCGGCATCAAGCTGATCGTTTGCATCACTGAAGGCATTCCTACCCTGGACATGCTGGACGCTAAAGTTAAGTGCGACGAGCTGGGTGTTACCCTGATCGGCCCTAACTGCCCAGGCGTTATCACGCCAGGCGAATGCAAGATCGGCATCATGCCAGGTCACATTCACTTGCCAGGCAAAGTAGGCATCGTGTCGCGTTCCGGCACCCTGACTTACGAAGCTGTGAAGCAAACGACTGACGCCGGTTTCGGTCAATCGACTTGCGTTGGTATCGGTGGTGACCCGATCCCGGGCTCCAACTTCATCGACATCCTGAAGTTGTTCCAGGAAGACCCGAAGACCGAAGCGATCGTAATGATCGGTGAGATCGGCGGTTCGGCTGAAGAAGAAGCGGCTGCCTACATCAAGGCAAACGTGACCAAGCCGGTTGTTTCCTACATCGCTGGTGTGACTGCCCCTGCTGGCAAGCGCATGGGCCATGCTGGCGCAATCATCTCTGGCGGCAAGGGCACTGCAGACGAGAAGTTTGCTGCTCTGGAAGACGCAGGCGTTAAAACCGTGCGTTCGCTGGCAGACATCGGCAAGGCTCTGTCCGAGCTGACCGGCTGGGCAATCAAATAAGCCACGCGCTTAACTGATTGTTACACCAGGCAAAGGCCACCTTCGGGTGGCCTTTGTGCATTCTGGGCAATCGTAATCTGCAACAGCGCGCTGGCTCTCGACAGGGGAGAGCATGGCGTCAGGTAAAACACATTGCCTGAATCGCGTACCCGCCTGTTCCTACACGTTCCATGTACTTCGCTGTAGGAAAACCACAGCAAACCATTTTTCGATGTCATTCAGGCGACAACTACGTGCGTTCATCGGACAGGCTGCCCTGTAACAGTGCGTTGTAGGAAAAAAATCGGTAATCTTGCCGGCATTCTGCATTTCTGCGTGTGCATCCCATAAGGAAGCCACGCGCTAGACGGGTTGGCCTTATTCAGGTCGACAGCATTTCCCACATCCGCACGGGAAATTCCCCTCTAAATTCCGATTCAGTAGTGTGGTATTTCCGTAATGAAAGTATTGAAAGGCCAGGACATCCTGGCGCTTGGGTTTATGACCTTTGCCCTGTTCGTTGGGGCTGGCAACATCATTTTCCCGCCAATCGTTGGCCTGCAGTCCGGACCTCATGTCTGGATGGCCGCATTGGGTTTTCTGGTCACCGCTGTTGGTCTGCCGGTCATCACCGTTATTGCGCTGGCCAAGGTCGGCGGCGGCATGGACGCACTGAGCAGCCCGATCGGCAAATTGGCGGGTGGCATTCTGGCCGCCGTGTGCTACCTGGCTGTCGGCCCGTTGTTCGCCACCCCGCGTACCGCTACCGTTTCGTTTGAAGTCGGTTTGGCCCCGCTGACTGGCGAAAGCCCGCTGGCGCTGTTTTTGTACAGCTCCGTGTATTTTTTGATCGTGTTCTTCGTATCGCTGTACCCGGGCCGCTTGCTGGATACAGTCGGTCGCTTCCTGGCACCGTTGAAAATCATCGCCCTGGCGATTCTGGGTATTGCCGCGCTCGCCTTGCCTGCCGGTGATATCGGTGTTGCGACCCCGGAATATGCAGCTGCACCGTTCTCACAGGGCTTTATCAATGGTTACCTGACCATGGATACCCTGGGCGCGCTGGTGTTCGGGATTGTGATTGTTAACGCCATTCGCTCCCGTGGCGTCGAATCGCCGAAACTGATCACGCGCTACGCGATCATTGCCGGTCTGATCGCCGGCGTGGGTCTGGCGCTGGTTTACCTCAGTCTGTTCCGTCTGGGTTCGGGCAGCCATGAAGTCGCCGCCGGTGCTACCAATGGCGCTGCGGTATTGCACGCGTATGTTCAGCACACCTTCGGTTCGCTGGGCAGCGGCTTCCTGGCCGTGTTGATTGCCCTGGCTTGCCTGGTGACCGCGGTAGGTCTGACCTGCGCTTGTGCGGAGTACTTCAGCAAGGTGTTGCCACTGTCCTACAAGACTCTGGTGGTGATTCTGGCAGTGTTCTCGCTGGTGGTGTCGAACCTCGGCTTGACCAAGTTGATTGCGTTCTCCATTCCGCTGCTGACGGCAATCTATCCGCCCTGCATCGTGCTGGTGGCCTTGAGCTTCTGCAAAGGTCTGTGGCATGCACAGGCCCGGATTGTCGGCCCGGTGATGCTGGTGTCGTTCATCTTCGGTTCGATCGATGCGCTGAAAGGCGCGGGCTTTGGCGATTCGATTCCTGCCGTGCTGGCGAACATGCCGTTCAGTGAGCAAGGTCTGGCATGGCTGGTGCCTTCGCTCATCACCTTGCTCGGTGCGGTGGCCTGCGACCGTTTGCTGGGCAAACGCCAGGAAGCACTGGCGTAATGATTCGGCGCGCCAAAAGCGCGCCTTGAGTCACTCGAAAAGCCCTGTATCAATTAGATACAGGGCTTTTTTTATGGGCGTGTCTTTTTGCCCGTTAAAGCGTCGAAGATGGGTTCGTACCTTTCAGGCTTCGGGAAAACCCATGTCATTCATCCACGCTAACTTGATCCACCTTCTGGCGGCCCTGTGGTTCGTCATATGCTGGGGCGGCTATACCCGCTATGCGACCTGGAAAGGCCGCGATACCGCTTGCCTGGCCAGTGTGCTGCACCTGTATCGCAAAGACTGGATGCGCCGGATGCTGCTGCGCGACAACCGCATTGCCGATGCCAGTGTGATCGGCAACCTGGAGCGCAATGCATCGTTCTTTGCCTCAAGTACCCTGATTATCCTGGCAGGGATATTGACCGTGCTCGGTGCTTCCGAGCGCGCAGTGTCGTTGCTGGCGGACATTCCCATGGTGCAGCAAGCATCGCAGGGCATGTCGGAAATCAAGTTGTTGTGCCTCGCGATGGTCTTTGTCTACGCGTTTTTCACGTTTAGTTGGTGTATGCGCCAATACAACTTTGCGGCGATTCTGATCGGTTCTGCCCCGATGATTGGTGAGCGTGATGTGACGGAGCAGGAACGCAAGGCATTTGCATTAAGGGCGGCCAAAGTCATTTCAATGGCGGCCAACCAGTTCAACTTCGGGCTGCGCTCTTATTACTTCGGCATGACCATGCTTGCCTGGTTTGTGAGCCCCTGGTTATTCATGTTGATGAGTGCCGGGGTCGTCGTCGTGTTGTACCGCCGCGAGTTTCATTCCGATGTATTGAAGGTGATGGTCTTTACCCCGACAGATGTGCCATTGCCTGATCCGTCCCGGGAAGCACCTTAATCAAAAAGTTCACCTGTTGCGGGTGAACCGTTAAACCCCGGACACAATAAAGCCCGCGCAAGGCGGGCTTTATTTTGCGACTCAAAAAGCCTGTTACTTGCTTTCTGGAGTGGCCGCAGGTGCAGCAGGGGTAGCCGGTGCTGCTTCTTCAACCGCTGCTTCGTTCGATTCTGCCTGGGCTTTAGCCGCTTCAGCGTTCTCTTTGGCAGCGTCGTTTACTTTGTCTTGTGCTTCAGACATCTTTTCTTGAGCTTGCTCAGCGTGTTGAGCAGCGTCCTGGGCTTTATCTTCGGATTTTTTGTCGCAAGCAGCGAGACCGAGGGAAGCAGCCAACATCAAGGCAACAGCGAAAGTATTACGCATGGGGTGTATCTCCTTATTGATATATCTACTGGCCGTTTGAGCACAGGCTGGCAGTTTAAGTTCCATAGGCGTGCAGATATATAAACGGCGCCTCATCGGCGAATCAGCACCGAACACAAAATTCACGTCACGACCCCGGACAGACGCTTCGCTTAATAACGGAAACGCTCAGTGCTGAGGGCGTACTCAGCATAGTTTAATTTTTCTGCAAACGGCAGTGTGATCTTGCGCGAAGGCCCGGGTTAAAGAGAAAGCTGTGACGTAGATCCGCTGGGCCTTGAAATTTGAAGCGCGGGCCCCAACTTTGATGACATCCCGCCGCTAACCCTCTAGGGCGTGGCTCATGCCATCTGATCGGAGTTTGATAACAATGAGCGTGGAAACTCAAAAGGAAACCCTGGGCTTCCAGACCGAGGTCAAGCAACTGCTGCACCTCATGATCCATTCGCTGTACTCCAACAAGGAAATCTTCCTTCGCGAATTGATCTCTAACGCCTCTGACGCTGTCGACAAATTACGTTTTGAAGCGCTATCAAGGCCAGAATTGCTTGAAGGCGGCAGCGAGCTGAAAATTCGTGTGAGCTTTGACAAGGCCGCCAATACCGTCACGCTTGAAGACAACGGTATCGGCATGAACCGCGATGACGTCGTCACCCACCTGGGGACAATTGCCAAGTCCGGTACGGCCGATTTCATGAAAAACCTGTCGGGCGACCAGAAAAAGGATTCGCACCTGATCGGTCAATTCGGGGTGGGCTTCTATTCCGCCTTTATCGTGGCCGACAAGGTTGACGTGTTCAGCCGCCGTGCGGGCACCCCTGCAAGTGAAGGCGTGCATTGGTCTTCCAAGGGTGAGGGCGAGTTTGAAGTCGCCACCGTCGAGAAAGCCGAGCGCGGTACCAAAATTGTTCTGCACCTGAAGTCGGGCGACGAAGAGTTCGCTGACGGCTGGCGCCTGCGCAACATCATCAAAAAGTACTCCGACCACATTGCCTTGCCGATCGAGCTGCCTAAAGAGCAGACCGTGGCCGAAGGCGAAGAGGCGCCCGCGCTGGAATGGGAAACCGTCAACCGCGCCAGTGCCCTGTGGACCCGTCCGCGCACTGAAGTGAAGGACGAGGAATACCAGGAGTTCTACAAGCACATCGCCCACGACTTCGAGAACCCGCTGGCCTGGAGCCACAACAAGGTTGAAGGCAAGCTGGAATACAGCTCGCTGCTCTACGTACCGGCCCGTGCGCCGTTCGACCTGTACCAGCGTGAAGCACCCAAAGGTTTGAAGCTGTACGTGCAGCGTGTTTTCGTCATGGATCAGGCCGAATCGTTCCTGCCGTTGTACCTGCGCTTCATCAAGGGTGTGATCGACTCCAACGACCTGTCGTTGAACGTGTCGCGTGAAATCCTGCAAAAAGACCCGATCATCGACTCGATGAAGTCGGCGCTGACCAAGCGTGTCCTCGACATGCTGGAGAAACTGGCGAAGAACGAGCCTGAGAAATACCAGGGCTTCTGGAAGAACTTTGGCCAGGTCATGAAAGAAGGCCCGGCTGAAGACTTCGCCAACAAGGAAAAAATTGCCGGCCTGCTGCGTTTTGCGTCCACTCACGAAGACGGTGGCGAGCAAGTGGTTTCCCTGGCTCAGTACCTTGAGCGTGCGAAAGAAGGCCAGGACAAGATTTACTACCTGACCGGCGAAACCTACGCCCAGGTGAAAAACAGCCCGCATCTCGAAGTCTTCCGCAAGAAAGGCATTGAAGTGCTGCTGCTCACCGATCGCATCGACGAGTGGCTCATGAGCTACCTCAGCGATTTCGACGGCAAGACATTTGTCGACGTGGCACGCGGTGACCTCGACCTGGGCAACCTGGACTCCGAAGAGGACAAAAAAGCCGCAGAAGAAGTCGCCAAGGCTAAAGAAGGTCTGGTTGAGCGTATCAAAACGGCACTGGGCGAAAGCGTCAGCGAAGTGCGGGTATCGCACCGTTTGACCGACTCGCCAGCCATTCTGGCGATTGGTGAGCAGGACCTGGGCATGCAAATGCGTCAGATTCTTGAGGCCAGCGGCCAGAAAGTACCGGATTCGAAGCCGATCTTTGAATTCAATCCGGCCCACCCGCTGATTGAAAAACTCGATGCGGAGCAGAGCGAAGAGCGTTTTGGCGATCTGTCGCACATCCTCTTCGATCAGGCTGCCCTTGCAGCCGGTGACAGCTTGAAGGACCCGGCGGCGTATGTCCGTCGTCTGAATAAGCTGTTGGTTGAGTTGTCGGTGTAACAACGCTATAAAAAACCCGCTTCGGCGGGTTTTTTTTGTTCTGAACTCAGGAGTTTTTCATGAAATCCATTACGGTCACGTCTGTGGCGTATCAAATCGATGGCCAACCCTACGAAGGCCGCTTGGCGTTTGACCCGAGCCGCGAAGATCCGTTGCCGGGTCTGTTGATGGCTCCCAACTGGATGGGCATCAGCGACGGCGCTGAAGAGATCGCCAAATCCGTGGCAGAACAAGGCTACGTGGTGCTTATTGCCGACTTGTATGGCCAGGCTACCCGCCCAGCCAATGCGGACGAGGCGGGCGCTGCGATGATGCCGCTCAAGAATGACCGCGCCTTGTTGCGCAAGCGCATGTGGGCGGCCTATGACATGCTGAAAAATCAGGGGCTGGCCCAGGTCGACAGCAACAAGCTGGCGACCTTTGGTTTCTGCTTTGGCGGATGCTGTTCGCTGGAGCTGGTGCGCAGCGGCGCGCCGCTGAAAGCGACCATCTCGTTCCACGGCACACTCGATACCCCCAACCCGGTCGATGCGCAGAGCATCAAAGGGGCGGTGCTGGTGTTGCACGGGGCGTCTGATCCCTTGGTGCCAAGCGAGCAGCTACCGGCGTTTGAAGCCGAGATGAATGCTGCTGGCGTGGATTGGCAACTGACCAGCTATGGCGGCGCGGTGCATTCGTTCACCGATCCCCACGCCAACGTCCCCGGCAAGATGATGTATGACGCTAAAACCGCCAGCCGGGCGTTTACGGCCATGCATAATCTGCTGGATGAAGTGTTCAGGGACTGATCTTGCCAGTGCAGCAGGTCCGAAGCAGCGCTCACAGCGAACGCTGCATGACCTCGCTCACCGTCAAGTCCCGCATCAGCAATCCGTAGTTCAAGTTCACTTGGTCGGGGATGGGCAGGTACACCGTATGACCATCTCCCGGCGCGACCTGGATCGGTAGCCCGACGCTGTTGTGCAAGCGGTCAAGGTCGAAGTGATAGTTTCCTTGCGGTGTCATCAGCTCTAGATGGTCATCCAGGGCAAAGCGGTTTTTGACTTTGACTTCTGCCAGGCCGTTACGCCGCTCGCCCGTCAGTTCACCGACAAATTGCTGGCGCTGCGACAGAGAGCTGCCATGCAGGTAGTTCTGATATTCATCATGGACATGGCGCCGCAAAAAGCCTTCGGTGTAGCCGCGCTGGGCCAGAGATTCCAGATCGGTCATCAGGCTGCGATCGAACGCGTGACCTGCGAGGGCATCGTCAATCGCTTTGCGATACACCTGGGTCGTGCGTGCGCAGTAGAAGTGCGATTTGGTCCGTCCTTCGATTTTCAGTGAGTGAACGCCCATTTCGATCAGGCGTGCAACGTGCTGCACGGCACGCAGATCCTTGGAGTTCATGATGTAAGTGCCGTGTTCGTCTTCGAACGCGGGCATGGGCTCATCCGGGCGCCCGGACTCATGCAGCACAAATACCTCATGGCTGGGTGTGCCCGCACCGAGTGTGGGTTCAACCACATTGACGATATTGCCCAGTTCGTTTTCCGTGCCCGGTCTGGCCTGGTACTTCCAGCGGCAGGCGTTGGTGCAGCTGCCCTGATTGGCGTCGCGCTTGTTCATGTAGCCGGACAGCAGGCAGCGACCGGAGTACGCCATGCACAACGCACCATGCACGAAAACCTCCAACTCCATGCCAGGCACTTGCTGGCGAATCTCTTCGATCTCTTCCAGCGACAGCTCGCGTGACAGGATGATCCGGCTCAGGCCTTGCTGGCGCCAAAACTCGACGCTGGCCCAGTTCACCGTATTGGCCTGAACCGACAAATGGATCGGCATGTCCGGGAAGTGACTGCGCACCAGCATGATCAGGCCCGGGTCGGACATGATCAGCGCATCGGGCGCCATGGCAATGATGGGCTCTAGATCCTTGAGGAAGGTGCGCAGCTTGGCGTTGTGCGGGGCAATGTTGACCACTACGTAAAAGCGTTTGCCCTGTGCCTGCGCCTCGGCGATGCCAATGGCCAGGTTGTCGTGGTCGAATTCGTTATTGCGCACCCGCAGGCTGTAGCGGGGTTGGCCGGCATAGACGGCGTCCGCCCCATAGGCGAAGGCATAGCGCATGTTTTTCAAGGTGCCGGCAGGGGCGAGGAGTTCGGGCGGGGCAAGGCGCATAGTCAGATCGTTCGTAAAAAGGCGCGATCCTAGACGAGCCCGCCCCCGGAGCCATTGATCTGGATCTACTAATCGCGAGCTTGTGACAGGGGGCGATAACGCAGGCTGAAACTCATGCGTGCGGATTGCCCCTCATGCAGTAGCTGCAAGCCCGGGCGGCCGGGCAGGTGGTGCGCGTTGACCGGATGGCTGACCGGCTCGAAACAGAAAAAATCCTCTTTCGGCGGACAATACACCAGGTAGTACGGGCTGCCCGTGGCTCTACATTCCAGGGTATAGCCCAGATCTGGCTGACTGATCAGCGCACAGCCATCCCATTCGCCAAAGCAGTTGTCCAGACGTGCCTCAGGCAAGTTGCCGGCGTGGTTGAAGTCCCATTGAGCCGGAATGGGCACCTGCTGTGTGGGCAGCCCGGCGTCATCGCACAGCCAGACGTATTCGGCCTGTGCCTGTAACCGGGTATGCGCGGTGCGCGGCAGGTAAGGGTGCAGGCCCAGGCCATGCCAGGCGGCCTGGGCGTCCTGATGGGTGACCTCAAGCTCGATGCTCAGTTGGCCATCGCTCAAGCTATAGCGCAGTTGCGCACGGTAGGCGAAGGGCAGATGGCTCTCCAGTTGCAGGCAGGCATGCCGGTCGCTGTGCGCCATCACGTGCCAGGCTTGTTGCCAGGCACTGCCGTGGATGGGCAGCGGCCCGGGCGGGTTGTTGGGCGGCAAGGCGAACCAGTGCTGCGGCCCGTCAAAACCGCCACCCCCGATGCGGTTTGACCACGGTACCAACGGGAAGCAGGCCAACTGGTTGGCCTGGCCCTTGTCCAGGGCGCCGGCTTTGCTGGGGCGCAATAACGGGTAGCCGCTGGCAATGACGCGCCAGTCCAGGATGCTGCCACCGATCTGCGGGGCCAGGGTCAGACGGGTCAGTCCGTCTTCGAGGGTCAACAGGCTTGGGTTCATGGGCCTCTACCGGTAAGGGGGAACAGATCAGTCAGCGGCACGCCGCCAGGTCAGTAACACGATCCCTGTCACCACGATCAGGCCGCCGATGATCTGCCCGCTGCTGAGCACCTGGTCCAGAATCAACCAGCCAAACATCAGGCTTGCCACCGGTTCAACGTTCATGACGGGGGCGTTGCGGGCCATGTTCAGGCGCGTCAGGCAAATGAACAGCAGGCAGAACCCCAGCCCATAGAGCGCCACCAGGCAGCCCAGGGCGATCCAGCCAGTTGACGAGCCGGGCAGCGACACACCGCCCGGCATGACACCGCTGGTGCCGGCCAGCGCGGCGGCGCCAAACACAATGATCATGGTCAGCATGCTGCGTACGCTGCCTCGCACACTCGACAACTTGTGATCAGTGATCCACAGCGCGCAGGCAAAGACCGAGGCCGCGGCGAAGCCGAAGGCGATACCTTCCCCCCATTGGGCTTCAGTGCTGCCTTGACTGGACAGGCGCTCAGGTACGTCGAGGGCAAAGACCAGGCCGCACATGATCAGGCCCATGAGCAAGGCGGCACGCCGACTCGGGGCGGCACCGCCCAGCGCCCAGGTCAACAGCACCAGAAGGATGGGGGCCACGTTGGCAATCAGCAAGGCCAGTGCCACTGGAATCCGTGCCACGGCGGAATAAATGAAAAAGCTCTGAGCCGCGATGAGCAGCCCGAGGAGCAATTGCCAGCGCCATTGGCTGGGTGTTAGCCGCGGGCGTTCACGTTGCCACAGCACCAGGCTGGTAAGCACCAGCAACGTCACTCCGGCGCGGCACAGAATCGCCAGCAGCAAGCCGGTGTCATGGTCGAAGGCAATTCGGGCGGCGATATGGTTACCGGCGAAGGCGCAAGCCAGCAGCACGAGAATCAATACCGCGATGTGGCGGGGGAACAAGGCAGGAGCAGACATAAGTAACCAGCCTCCTTGGCTGGACAGAATCGGTCACCTTGCGGCCGCTGCCGAAGGTGCGATGGGGGACACGTGTCTCTCATCGCAACCTTCGGCAGCGGCTACAGGGTTGGAGTGCTTCTTACAGCACGATGCTTGGCAGCCACAGCGAGATGGCCGGAACGTAGGTCACCAGCATTAGCACCATCAACAGCGCGGCATAGAACGGCAGCAAGGCTTTGACGGTGTTTTCGATCGTGACTTTACCCACTGCCGCGCCGACGAACAGGACGGCGCCTACCGGCGGTGTGATGAGGCCTATCCCCAGGTTGACCAGCATGATCATCCCGAAATGCACCGGGTCGACGCCGATGCCGATGATCACGGGCAGCAGGATCGGCGTCAGGATCAGGATCAGCGGGGCCATGTCCATCACGGTGCCCAGCAGCAGCAACATGACGTTGATGCACATCAGGATCACATAGCGGTTATCCGACAGTGTCAGGAACGCGGTGGTGATCTTCATCGGGATTTCCATCAGCGTCAGGATGTAGCCGAAGCTGGCGGCGAAACCGATCAGAATCATCACGATGGAAATGGTACGCACCGCCCGGTGCATCAACTTGGGCAGGTCGCGCCATTTGTAGTCACGGTAGATGAACATGGTGACGAAGAATGACCACAGCACCGCGATGGCGGCTGACTCGGTGGCGGTGAAAATGCCCGACAGAATGCCGCCGAGGATGATGACCATGGCCATCATGCCCCAGAGCGCTTCACCGGCGATTTTCAGGGCAGTGCGCAGGGGAATGACTTCGCCCTTGGGATAGTTGCGTTTGCGCGCAAAGATCATGCACAGGCCCATCATCACGGCACTGAGCAGCAACCCGGGCAAGATCCCGGCCATGAACAGCGAAGCGATCGATACTGTACCGCCGGCTGCCAGCGAGTAGAGCACCGAGTTATGGCTTGGCGGGGTCAGCAAGGCTTGAACCGAGCCGCTGACCGTCACCGCCGTGGAGAACTCACGGGGATAACCGGCACGCTCCATTTCCGGGATGAGCACCGAGCCGACCGATGCCGTGTCCGCCACCGACGAGCCGGAGATTGCGCCGAAGAAGGTCGAGGCCACGATGTTCACCAGTGACAGGCCGCCGCGCACGAAGCCCACCAGTACCCCGGCGAACGCCACCAGCCTGCGTGACATGCCACCTTCGGCCATGATTGCACCCGCCAGGACGAAGAAAGGTATCGCCAGCAGGGAGAACTTGTTCACGCCACCGGCGACCTGGATCATCAGGGCATCGAACGGAATATCGATCCACCAGGCCCCGATCAGTGCCGAGAGGCCCAGCGCGTAGGCAACCGGCATGCCGATAAGGATCAGGGCGATAAAGCTGCCCAACAGTACGAAAGCGTCCATTTATACGGCCTCTTCGCTGGCTTCTACGATGTCGAACCGCACAACGCGGCGGTGGCTTTGGTCACCCAGGAAGAGTTTTTCCAGGACGAAGATCAGGGTTACCAGACCGCCGACCGGGATCGGCAGATAAGAAATCCCTACCCGCAAGGACGGCATTTCACCGACAAATTGATTCCAGGTCGTGGCGCAGAGCTTGAAGCCCTTGACCGTCATGAACAGGCAGACGATCACCATCAGAATCTGTACCAGCACCGCAGCCATTTTGCGCACCTGCTCAGGCATGCGTTCCACGGCCATCGACACGGCCATGTGGGCCCCGGCGCGGTAGCTGGCGGCGGCACCAAAAAAGGTGAAGACCACCATCAACAGAATGGCGGTGGGTTCCGGCCAACTGGAACCGCTGCCCAGTACGTAGCGGGCAAAGATGCCCCACGGAATGATCAGGGTCATGGTCAGTACCGACAACCCGGCGATCCCGATACAGACCTTGTAAAGCATGTCATTGAAGCGCAGCACGGTATTTTTCATGGGGCTCACCACTGCGGCGGCAAACGGGCTTGCGCCCGCCACCGCGGCGTAATCGGACTGGCTTATTGAACGGCTTCGATGCGTGAGATCAGGTCTTTGTAGTTCGCACCGTATTTGTCACGAACGGGCTGAGTCGCATCGTAGAAGGCTTTTTTCTGTTCCGCAGTGAGGGTGATGAACTCCACGCCGGCAGCCTTGAGTTTGGTTTCACTCTCGGCCGATTTCTTGTCCCACAGCACGCGTTCTTCCATCTGCGCCTCACGGGCCAGCTTTTGCACCAGCGCCTGTTGCTCAGGGCTGAGCTTGGCCCAGGTGGTTTTGGCGATCACGATCGGTTCCGGGAGGATCAGGTGATCGGTCCAGGTGAAGTATTTGGCGTTCTGGTAATGGTTGTGTTCAAGGAACGTAGGCGGGTTGTTTTCCGCGCCGTCGATCACACCGGTTTGCAAGGCACTGAAGATCTCTCCGGTGGCCATCGCAATACCGTTGCCGCCCATGTCATTGATGGTGTCGATAAATACCGGATTGCCCTGGACGCGGATTTTCATGCCCTTGAGGTCGGCCAGTGTGCGGACCGGCTCTTTGGTGTACAGGTTGCGGGTACCGCCATCCATCCAGGCCAAGGCGACCATGTTGAAATCGGAATGGGTGATTTTATCCAGCATCTCCTGGCCGATTTCGCCGTCGATAATTTTGCGCATGTGGGCCTGATCGCGGAACACGAACGGCAAGTTGAATGCATTGGTTTCCGGTACGACGGGGCCGAGGATGCCAAGGCTGACCCGGGTCATTTGCACTGCGCCGGACTGCACCTGTTCAACCACTTCCTTCTCGGAGCCCAGCACGCCGCCGGCAAACATCTTGAAGCTGATGTCACCGTTACTTTGCGCCTCAAGCTTCTTGCCCATTTCCTGTTCGGCGAGCACGGGCGGGTAGCCGGTGGGGTGAACTTCGGCAAACTTGATTTTGATTTCGGCCTGGGCGACGCCGCTGAGGCAGAAAGCCAGCGGCAGGGCAGCGATGAGCGATGTGCGTTTGAAATTCATGTGAAACTCCAAATTTTGTTGTTTTTATAAAAGTTGTCGGATCAGCATTACCGGGAAAGCAGTCAGTCTTCAGTGTTTGAATGCGGGCTCTGGCAGCCCCTTGATGCCGGGATTGAGGGCAAATACGCCGCCTGCCAGCGGTTGATCGCTGATGTCGCCCGCAGGGCGGATCGAGGTGACAAACAGGGTGTCCAGGTTCGCGCCGCCAAAGGCACACATCGCAGGCTTTTTCACCGGGACGTGCAATGAGCGGTCGAGCTTGCCTTCGGGGGTGAAGCGATGAATCTGGCCAGCGTCATTGCCGCAGATCCAGTAGCAGCCCTCGGCGTCGACTGCGGCGCCGTCGGGGCGGCCGGGATAGTGATTCATGTCCACCAACAGACGACGGTTATGGGGTATGCCGCTGTCGATGTCGTAGTCGAATGCCCAGATTTTCTGCACGTCTGGATGCGAGTCGGAGAGGTACATGAGGGTGCCGTCGGGACTGAAGGCCAGCCCGTTAGGGACAATCAACCCCTCAAGCTGAGGGGTGAGCGGGGCGCTTTGCCCGGTGGCGTAGCGGTACAGGGCGCCTGCCGGTGCGCCTGCGGCCATGTCCATCACCATGGTCCCGGCCCAGAAACGGCCCTGTCGATCACAACGACCATCGTTGAAACGCATGTTCGGTTGGGCGTGGGTGACCGGGCTCAACAGGTTGGCATCGAGGCGGCCATCACTGTGCAATTGCAGGTTGAACAGGCCGCTTTCCATGCCGGCGATCCAGCTGCCATCACCGCTTTGAGCAATGCACGCGAGCATTTGCGGGCCTTGCCAGCTTTGATGGCGGCCATCGGCGAGGGTCCAGCGGTGCAGGCGCCCGGCAGGAATGTCCACCCAGTACAACGCCTGTTGCGCAGCGTCCCAGACCGGGCTTTCGCCGGTCGCATTGCGTGCATCGATAATCAGTTCAGCAGTCATGGCAGCTCGATCTCTGTCGGTTTTATTATTCGGGAGCTGAGCGCGGTTTATTCGTCCCCGAACGGCCCGGCTGCGACGAAGGCACCGCCTTGATACACCCTGCTTGGGTCATTGGCGGCCGGCATCGGCTGGGCTTCAACCTTGTCGCGGAACACTTCAGAGCTGTCCTTGGGTTCAAACCCCAGGTGCGCAGCAAAGCGGTTGTCCCACCACACGTTGGCATTGTTCGAGGCGCCATAGACCACGGTGTGGCCGACATCCGGCGCGTACAGCGCACGTTCAAGCAACTGGGTGAGGTCATCAAAGCTCAGCCAGGTGCTCATCATTCGGCGGTTTTGCGGCTCGGGGAAGGACGAGCCGATGCGGATGCTCACGGTTTCGATGCCATAGCGGTCGAAGTAGAACGTGGCCATGTCTTCGCCGTAGGACTTGGACAGGCCGTAGTAGCTGTCGGGACGACGCTGCACATGGGCGTCGAGGGTTTCGTCCTGCTTATAAAAGCCGATCACATGGTTGGAGCTGGCGAAGATCACACGTTTGACGCCGTGACGGCGTGCCGCTTCATAAATGTGGAAGATGCCGCTGATATTCGGACCGAGGATTTCTTCGAACGGGCGCTCTACCGAAACCCCGCCAAAGTGCAGAATCGCATCGACACCCTCGACCAGCCGGTGAACCGCCTGTTTGTCGGCGAGGTCGCAGATCTGGACTTCTTCACGGGCATCGGCAGCAGGGGCCATGGGGGCGATATCTGAGAGACGCAGAACCTTGGCATAAGGCTTCAGGCTGTCGCGGAGCACCTTCCCCAAGCCACCGGCAGCACCGGTGAGAAGAAGGCGATTGAAGGGGGTTTGGACAGTACGAGTGGTTGTCATCAAAAATCCCTGCATTTCTTATTAATGTCATCTGTTGTCGTATGACTTGGGTCGGATTATTCACAGTCAATGCAGTGGTTGTCAATGCGCAGTGAGGCGAAAAATGCGCGGGATGAAATCAATTTGCCATCTGTCCGGGACAGAGCTCGTCATTAGCAGCGGGGTGGGGAGTGAGGAGAGGTCGCGCCGGGCTGAAAAGCCGACGTAAGGATCGACACAAGGCTTGGATAGGGGGCAACGGCCGGGGATGTCCGTTAACCATTGACCGGTAGAAAGCGGCCGCGTCCCTGCGGCAGCTGCGGTGGAGAGGGGGGTTACAGCAGGGACAGCGGATAGCTGATGAAAATACGGTTTTCATCGAATTCGTTGCTGCTGTAGTCACGACGGATGGTCGAGTTGCGCCAGCGCACGTTGAGGCTCTTGAAGGTGCCGCTTTGCACGGTGTAGGCCAGTTCCGACTCGCGTCCCCATTCCTTGCCATCGGTGATCGTGCCGGTGTGCACGTTATCACCGCTGATATAGCGGTTCATCATGACCAGGCCCGGAACCCCGAGCACGGCGAAGTCCAGGTCGTGGCGCAGTTGCCAGGACTTTTCTTTGGCATTGTCATAGCTGGAGTTGTAGCTGTCGTTGGCCAATGTGCCGCCGCTGGTGCCGTTGACGCGGAACCAGCCATCATCGCCACCCACTTTTTGCAGGCCGACGTACAGCGTGTTGCCTTTGTAGCGGGCGGAGAGCAGGGCGTAAGCGGTTTTGTTGTCCAGGTCGCCGGCCAGTTTGCTGCCGTCTTCCTTGCCCTGGAAATAGCCCAGGTTTGCGCCCAGGGTCACGTCGCCAAACGGCTGGCTGTGCAAGACATTGAGGAATTGCTGCTGGTAGATATCTTCCAGCTCGGCGTACCACAGGCCGACCTGAGTGCGCTTCTCGTTGAAGCTGTACTCACCACCGCCAAAGTTGAAACGGTCGGAGGTGAAGGCACCTTTACCGTTGAGCGACATGTCTTCCATGCTCGCATCGTTTCGCGGGCTGTTGCCGCGGAACTGGCCGCCGTACAGGGTCAGGCCGTCGAACTCCTTGGAGGTGATCTGGCCACCGCGGAAGGTTTGCGGCAGTGAGCGACCATCATCGGAGCGCAGGATCGGCAGCACCGGCATCCATTCGCCGATTTTCAGTTCCGTGTTGGAGATTCTTGCCTTGCCGGCGACAGCCAGGCGCCCGAAGTCATCGGCCGGGCGGCCGTCGTCATGGATCGGCAGCAATTGGGTTCCACCGGTTCCTTTACCGCCATCCAGTTTCAGCGAGTACAGGCCCAGTACATCCACGCCAAAGCCGACGGTGCCCTGGGTAAAGCCGGACTTGACGTCGAGGATGAAGCTTTGGGTCCACTCTTCGGCTTTGCCCTGAGGGTAGGCCGGGTTGGTGAAGTTGCGGTTGATGTAGGCATTGCGCAGATTCAACGTGGCTTTGGTGTCATCGATAAAGCCTTCAGCCATGCCTGTGAGCGGCAAGGCCAGCGCCATGCTCCCCAGCCCCATCAGAATCAACGGTCGAGTATTTTTGTGTTTCATTATTGTTTTGCTCCCTTTTTGACGGATATGTCCTCCTCGGCCTGTATTGCGACCCGTTATGCGGAGGCTATATGGAGTGCCCATGTGGGCGATGACTCAAGCCGCGAATGCGAGTGAGTCTTTTGCGTGTGGACTAACCCCCAGCAAAATCGGGAGAGATCGTACAGGTTGAGGGGCGGACTCGAAAGAAAGATTCACTGCCTGGCGCTTGAGGGCGGCGGGCACGCGGGGTCGATGCGGCAGGATGGAGTACGCAGAGGAGCGTTGGCATACGGAAGTTCCTTGCTCATTATTGTTGTTTTTGTTATCCGTTGTCGTACAACTTTGGCCGATTATTTACAGCTGCAAGCGCTTTGTCAATCCAGTGTCTGCTAATCAATTCCGGGGCCCCGGGCTAAAGCCTCGGTCGGTATTAACCGGGGCTGATGTCGTCTGCAGTCTGTGATCGTACAACCGCCTT
>NZ_LRMN01000019.1:0-125852 GCF_019266105.1 Pseudomonas sp. D1HM
CTGGCGGGCATGCGGGCGGCGCTGGATGCGTTGAACGACAGCGCTGCCCGTGAGGGCGATGCGGTGGCCTCGGATTTTCAGTTTCACCTGCAGATCGCGCTGTCGACCGGTAACCGCTACTTCACGGACATCATGACCCATCTGGGCACCAGCATTATTCCGCGTACCCGGCTCAATTCGGCGCGCCTGGCCCACGATGACCAGCAGCACTACATGACGCGCCTGAACCGCGAGCATGAAGAAATCTACGAAGCCATTGCCCGCCAGGACGCCGAAGCTGCGCGCGCGGCCATGCGCCTGCACCTGACCAACAGCCGTGAACGTCTGCGCCATGCCCATGAAGAGGCGCAAGCGCAACGGGGTTGAACTTCCCCTTGGCGAGACTTGATCTCGCCAGTTCTCCGACAACGTATCACTATCATTAAAAATATTTTCTAGTCCGCGATACTTCCTGAAACCCCTGTAGCCAAGGCTTTATCTGACTTTTAGTGATCAGGTAAAGCCTGCTTTTGCCCGCGATTTGAAGAAATGGGATTGACGATACTTTTTTAAGTTGTACGATGACGTACGACACAGCCAACCGCTGCCGTTTTTTTCATCACTACAAGCTCCCAGGGTGTTCGAATAATGAATCCACAAGAACTGAAGTCCATCCTCTCTTCCGGCCTGCTTTCCTTTCCGGTGACGGATTTTAATGCCCAAGGTGATTTTCACCGTGAGGGTTACATCAAGCGCCTGGAATGGCTGGCTCCGTATGGCGCCTCGGCCTTGTTCGCAGCAGGCGGCACCGGCGAGTTCTTCTCCCTGGCAGCCAGCGAATATTCGCAAGTGATCAAAACCGCTGTCGATACCTGCGCCAACAGCGTGCCGATTCTTGCCGGTGTAGGCGGTTCGACCCGTCAGGCGATCGAATACGCTCAAGAAGCCGAACGTCTGGGTGCCAAGGGTCTGTTGCTGCTGCCGCATTACCTGACTGAAGCCAGCCAGGACGGCGTAGCCGCTCACGTTGAAGCCGTGTGCAACTCGGTCAAGATCGGCGTGATTATCTACAACCGCAACGTCTGCCGTTTGACCGCGCCGCTGCTGGAGCGTCTGGCTGAGCGCTGCCCGAACCTGATCGGTTACAAGGACGGCCTGGGAGATATCGAATTGATGGTTTCGATCCGCCGTCGCCTTGGCGATCGTTTGAGCTACCTCGGTGGCCTGCCGACCGCAGAAGTTTATGCGGCCGCTTACAAGGCGCTGGGTGTTCCGGTTTACTCTTCGGCGGTGTTTAACTTCATCCCGAAAACCGCGATGGATTTCTACCACGCCGTTGCCCGTGAAGATCACGCCACCGTAGGCAAGATCATCGACGACTTCTTCCTGCCGTATCTGGACATCCGTAACCGCAAGGCAGGTTATGCCGTGAGCATCGTCAAAGCGGGTGCCACCATTTCCGGTTACAGCGCTGGCCCTGTGCGCACCCCGCTGACCGACCTGTTGCCAGAAGAATACGAAGCGCTGGCGGCCTTGATCGACAAGCAAGGTCCACAGTAAACAATTGCCCAAGGCCGCTGAGAAATCAGCGGCTTTTTGCGTTTAAGGAAGCCTACCGTGTCTGCTACCCAACGATTTGATAACTACATTGGCGGCCAATGGGTCGCCGGTGCCGATTATTCGGCCAACATCAATCCGTCCGATCTGGCGGATGTGATCGGCGAATATGCCAAGGCCGACCTGGCTCAGGTTCACGCCGCAATCGATGCGGCCCGTGACGCGTTCCCGGCCTGGTCGACCTCGGGCATTCAGGCGCGACACGATGCGCTGGATAAAGTCGGCAGCGAGATCCTTGCCCGTCGTGACGAACTCGGCACGCTACTGGCCCGGGAAGAAGGCAAGACCTTGCCTGAGGCCATCGGCGAGGTGACTCGTGCCGGCAACATCTTCAAGTTTTTTGCCGGTGAATGCTTGCGCCTGTCCGGGGATTACCTGCCGTCTGTACGTCCGGGCGTTCATGTTGAAGTCACCCGGGAAGCACTGGGTGTTGTCGGTTTGATCACACCGTGGAATTTCCCGATTGCCATCCCGGCGTGGAAGATCGCCCCGGCGCTGGCCTACGGTAACTGCGTGGTGCTCAAACCGGCCGATCTGGTGCCGGGTTGCGCCTGGGCACTGGCTGAAATCATTTCCCGTGCAGGCTTCCCGGCCGGTGTTTTCAACCTGGTGATGGGCAGCGGCCGTGTGGTGGGTGATGCATTGGTGCAGAGCCCGAAAATCGACGGCATCAGCTTCACCGGCTCGGTGGGCGTGGGTCGCCAGATTGCCGTCAGTTGTGTTTCCCGTCAGGCCAAAGTCCAGCTGGAAATGGGCGGTAAAAACCCGCAGATCATTCTCGATGATGCCGACCTCAAACAAGCGGTCGAGTTGTCGGTGCAGAGTGCGTTCTACTCCACGGGACAGCGTTGCACGGCCTCCAGCCGCTTTATCGTCACCGCCGGTATTCACGATCGGTTCGTCGCGGCCATGGCCGAGCGCATGCAGTCGATCAAGGTCGGTCACGCCTTGAGCGCCGGTACTGATATCGGGCCTGTGGTGTCCCGGGCTCAGCTTGAGCAGGATTTGAGCTACATCGACATCGGGCAATCCGAAGGCGCTCGCCTGGTCAGTGGCGGTGCCGTGGTGACGTGCGACACCGAGGGTTACTTCCTGGCGCCGACCCTGTTTGCCGACAGCGAGGCATCGATGCGCATCAGCCGGGAAGAAATTTTCGGCCCGGTGGCCAATATCGTACGCGTGGCAGATTACGATGCGGCACTGGCAATGGCCAATGACACCGAGTTCGGCCTGTCTGCGGGTATTGCCACCACATCGTTGAAATATGCCAACCACTTCAAGCGTCACTCCCAGGCCGGGATGGTCATGGTTAACCTGCCAACGGCGGGCGTGGATTACCACGTGCCATTTGGTGGGCGTAAAGGGTCCTCTTATGGATCCCGCGAGCAAGGTCGCTACGCGCAAGAGTTCTATACGGTCGTCAAAACGGCCTACGTCGGCTCATAACGCAACACCCTGCAGGCGCGAGCACGCTTGTGCCTGCAGGGAGCACGACAGTTTCACCCGCGCATAAAAATAATCAGTGGGAGTTGTTCACATGCAAGCGACCAAGCCAACGCACGTCCGCTACTTGATTTTGCTCATGCTTTTTCTGGTGACCACGATCAACTATGCCGACCGTGCCACCATCGCGATCGCAGGCTCCAGCCTGCAAAAAGACCTCGGCATCGACGCCGTTACCCTCGGTTATATCTTCTCTGCCTTTGGCTGGGCCTACGTGGCCGGACAAATCCCCGGCGGCTGGCTGCTCGATCGTTTCGGTTCGAAAAAAGTCTACGCCCTGAGTATCTTCACCTGGTCACTGTTCACCGTGTTGCAGGGCTATGTCGGTGAGTTCGGCATGTCGACGGCGGTGGTTGCGCTGTTCATGCTGCGCTTTTTGGTCGGCCTGGCCGAAGCGCCATCCTTCCCCGGTAACGCGCGCATTGTGGCGGCGTGGTTTCCGACGGCGGAGCGCGGTACGGCATCTGCGATCTTCAACTCGGCGCAATATTTCGCCACGGTACTGTTTGCCCCATTGATGGGCTGGATCGTCTACAGCTTTGGCTGGCAGCACGTGTTCATCGTCATGGGCATGATCGGCATTGTGTTCTCGCTGATCTGGCTGAAAGTTATCTACAGCCCGCGCCAGCATCCGATGATCAACGAGGCCGAGTTCAAGCACATTGCTGACAACGGCGGCATGGTCGACATGGACCAGGACAAAGGCCAGGGTAAGAAAGGCGACGGCCCGAAATGGGACTATATCCGTCAACTGCTCACCAACCGCATGATGCTGGGCGTGTACCTGGGGCAGTACTGCATCAACGGCATTACTTACTTCTTCCTGACCTGGTTCCCGGTGTACCTGGTGCAGGAGCGTGGCATGACCATCCTCAAAGCCGGTTTCATTGCCTCGCTGCCCGCCATCTGCGGGTTTATCGGAGGGGTGCTGGGGGGTGTGATTTCCGACTATCTGTTGCGCAAGGGCCACTCGCTGACCTTCGCCCGCAAGGCACCGATCATCGCCGGCCTATTGGTTTCCAGCAGTATCGTGGCCTGCAACTACGTGGACATCGAGTGGATGGTGGTCGGCTTTATGGCCCTGGCATTCTTCGGTAAAGGTGTGGGTGCGTTGGGCTGGGCGGTGGTGTCTGACACCTCGCCGAAACAAATCGCCGGCCTGAGTGGCGGCCTGTTCAACATGTTTGGCAACATCGCTTCGATCACCACCCCGATTGTCATCGGCTACATCATCAGCTCCACCGGATCGTTCAAATGGGCGCTGGTGTTTGTGGGATGCAACGCGCTGGTGGCGGTGTTCAGTTATCTGGTGATCGTCGGCCCGATCAAACGCGTGGTGCTCAAAGAGCCGCCCACCAACGGTCCGTCTGTTACCGAACTTTCACCTGCCCATACCTGAGGAGCGGCGCCATGACTTTGATTGAACATTCTGATTCGCCGCGCTCGATTCGGTTGCACCCGCTGGACAACGTTGCGGTGGTGGTCAATGACCAGGGCGTGCCGGCCGGGACCGAGTTGGCAGGCGGTCTGGTCACTGTGGATTTTGTACCGCAGAGCCATAAAGTCACGCTGGTCGACATTGCCGAGGGCGGCCAGGTGATTCGCTACGGGCAGACCATCGGTTATGCCTTGCAGGCGATCCCGCGTGGCAGTTGGGTCAACGAAGACCAACTGCGCATGCCGACCGCGCCGCCGCTGGACAGCCTACCGTTGTCCACCGATGTGCCGGCGCCGCCGGAGCCGCTGGAGGGCTACACCTTCGAGGGGTATCGCAATGCCGACGGCACGGTCGGTACACGCAACATCCTGGGTATCACCACCACCGTGCAGTGTGTGACCGGGGTGCTGGACCATGCGGTCAAGCGCATCAAGGATGAACTGCTGCCTCACTACCCACATGTCGATGATGTGGTGGCGTTGACCCACAGCTACGGCTGCGGCGTGGCGATCACCGCCACTGACGCCTACATCCCGATTCGCACGGTGCGCAATCTGGCCCGTAACCCGAACCTGGGAGGGGAAGCCCTGGTCATCGGGCTGGGCTGTGAGAAATTGCAGGCCGGGCAGGTGATGCACGAGAACGACAGCTCAGTGGATTTGAGCGAGCCGTGGTTGTACCGCCTGCAGGATTCCACCCAGGGCTTCACCGAGATGATCGAGCAGATCATGGCCCTGGCCGAAGTGCGTCTAAAGAAGCTCGATCAACGCCGGCGAGAAACCGTACCGGCGTCGGAACTGATTCTGGGCATGCAGTGCGGTGGCAGCGATGCGTTTTCCGGGATCACCGCCAACCCGGCGCTGGGGTATGCCTCGGACCTGCTGTTGCGGGCAGGGGCTACGGTGATGTTTTCTGAAGTCACCGAAGTGCGCGATGCGATTTACCTGCTGACGTCCCGGGCCGAAACCGAGGCAGTCGCCAAGGAACTGGTGCGGGAAATGGACTGGTACGATCGTTACCTGGCCAAGGGCGAAGCGGACCGCAGCGCCAATACGACGCCGGGCAACAAGAAAGGCGGCCTGTCGAACATTGTCGAAAAATCCCTGGGGTCGATCGTCAAATCCGGCAGCAGCGCGATCAATGGCGTACTGGGTCCAGGCGAACGCTTCACGCGCAAAGGGCTGATTTTTTGCGCGACACCGGCCAGCGACTTTGTTTGCGGCACGTTGCAATTGGCGGCCGGAATGAACCTGCACGTGTTCACCACGGGGCGGGGCACGCCTTACGGCCTGGCGATGGCCCCGGTGGTCAAGGTTTCGACCCGCACCGAGCTGGCCCAGCGCTGGCCGGACCTGATCGACATCGATGCCGGACGAATCGCTACCGGGCGAGCTTCAATCGAAGACCTCGGCTGGGAGCTGTTCCACTACTACCTGGACGTCGCCAGCGGCAAAAAGCACACGTGGGCTGAGCAGCACAAATTGCACAACGACATTACCCTGTTCAACCCGGCGCCGATCACCTGACCCTTGTAGATACGCGGTTGCCGGTCAAGTACCGCAGCCTTCGTACCTCCACCCGGCCTGCCGAAAGGGGTGGGCGAGACCGGAAGACCGGACGCGGCCTCGCTTCGCTCGACTGCTGCTACGGGTTTGGGGGGATTCTGTAGCCGCTGCCGCAGGCTGCGACAAGGGCCGAAGGGCCTTGGCTTTCATGAGACGCAGCCGCAGCGGCCACCACGCGGCCGATCACCAGAATGGCCGGGCTTTTCAGCTGGAAAGCCTCGGCATCGCTGTCCATCGCGGCCAGATGGCTGCGGCATTCACGCTGGTGGGGCAGTGAGGCATTTTCGATCATGGCAACCGGCATATCGCTCGGCATACCGCCTGCCATCAACTGCTCGCGAATCTCATTCAGTTTGGCCACCCCCATGTACACCACCAGCGTGGTGCCGCTCTGTGCCAGCGCTTGCCAGTTCACGTGGCTGTCATCCTGAGTGTGTGCCGTCACCAGTGTCACGCCTCGGGCAACGCCGCGCAGGGTCAGGGGGATATCGCATTGGGTCGCGCCTGCCAGCCCGGCGGTAATGCCGTTCACCAACTCTACGACAACACCGCGCTCGCGCAGCCACTGCGCCTCTTCACCGCCACGGCCGAAAATGCACGGATCGCCGCCCTTGAGACGCACCACGCATTTGCCATGCCGGGCGTAACGCAGCATCAGGCGATGAATGAATGCCTGGGGCGTTGAGCGACATCCGCCGCGCTTGCCGACCCGAATGATTCGCGCATCGGGGCAATGCTCCAGCACGGCGGCATTGACCAGGTCGTCAATCATCACCACATCCGCTTCCTTCAGGGCCCGCACAGCCTTGAGGGTCAACAGTTCCGGATCACCAGGGCCTGCGCCCACCAGCCAGACTTTTGCACTCATTGTGTTTTCCTCACGCGATGACGGCGACCGGCTGCGGTTTGGCAGCCAGCAAGCGTTTGATTTCCGGAACGCAGGAGCCGCATTGCGTCCCGCAGCCCAAGGTGTGTTTTAACGCCTGCAAGTCCATGCCTTGGCCGATAGCGGCGCACACGGCGCCCTGGCTGACGTTCTTGCAGTTGCACAGGATGTTGTTGCCGCCGGTCAGGGTCTTGCCGTTGCCCGGTGGCGCGCTCAGCGGCGCCAGTAGCCAGCGGCGCAATTGCTCATCGACACGTCCTTCCAGCCACAGGTTGTGCAGCCAGTGCCGGGCCAGGGTTTCGCCGGCAAGTCGAATCGCAGTGATGCGGCCGTCTTCGAGACGCACCCGTTTGCCAATCGAGCGCCGTGGATCGTCATAGGCCAGCACCGGCCCGTGGCTAAGCCCCAGGCATTGGTCAATATCACGCAAGAGTTGCGCATCCGGAGGGCTGGCATGGGCTGCGCGGATCAGCAGCGCGGGCCGTTCACGACCGGTAAGGCTGAGGCTGACGTAAGAAAAACCTTCACACAGATGTCGCAACGTCTCGAAGTTCTGTTGAACATTGCCTTCGATTAGTGCGAACAAATGCCAGGGCAAATTCACCGGTTCCAGGCAGACACCGCTGTGTTTGAGTTCGGGTTGTTTCGATAGCGGATCGAAGGCCGGCAAGGTCAGGCTGTTCACGCCCCCCTTGAGAAAACGGTCGCCCCAGTGCATGGGCAAGAATGCCTGTCCCGGCCGCACGCTGTCGTCGCTGCTGACTGGAAGGATGATGGCGCCACGCCGACTTTTGAGGCGGATCAAGTCGCCCGACCGCAAGCGGTGGCGGCGCAGTTCATCCGGGTGCAAGGTCAGCACGGCTTCGCTGACATGGCCGAACAGTTGCGCGGCGGTGCCGGTGCGGCTCATGCCATGCCATTGGTCGCGCAGGCGGCCAGTGATCAGGGTTAGCGGAAAGTGTGCATCGCGTTGTTCTTTGGCGGCGCGGTAAGGGTCGGCAACAAAGTTCGCCCGGCCGCTGGCCGTAGGGAATACGCCGTCCAGGTACAGGCGCGCCGTGCCTTCGCGGGCACCGGCCGGGAAGGGCCATTGTTGCGGGCCGATGCGATCTAGCAGGGCATGACTGATGCCGGACAAGTCCAGATCACGGCCGCGGGTCAGGTGTTTGTATTCATCGAACACTTGGGCGGCGGTTTCAAACGCAAACAGGCTGCTCTGGCCTGGGCGCAGATGTTTTTCCAGGCGTTGTGCGAAATCAACCGTGATCGCCCAGTCGGAACGCGCTTCTCCCGGCGCGGCAATGGCCTTGCGGACGTGTGAAATACGCCGCTCTGAATTGGTCACCGTGCCGTCTTTTTCGCCCCAGCTGGCGGCGGGCAACAGCAAGTCGGCGAAGGCGGCGGTTTCGGTGGTGTGAAAGGCCTCTTGCAACACCACGAACGGGCAGGCCTGCAGCGCAGCGCGCACGGCGATCTGATCGGGCAAGGATTGCGCCGGATTGGTACAGGCAATCCATACCGCCTTGACCTTGCCGCTGGCCATCTGCTCAAACAGCTCGATGGCGGTGAGGCCGGTATTGTCCGGGAGTTGCTCAACGCCCCAGTAGGCCGCGACCTCTGCCCGATGCTCGGCATTGCCCGCCTCGCGGTGCCCGGGCAACAAATTGGAAAGGCTGCCGGTTTCCCGCCCACCCATGGCGTTGGGCTGGCCGGTGAGCGAGAACGGTCCGGCGCCTGGACGGCCGATCTGCCCGGTGGCCAAGTGCAGATTGATCAGCGCGCTGTTTTTCGCACTGCCGGCGGTGGACTGGTTCAACCCCATGCACCACAGCGAGAGAAAACTGCGCGAGGTGCCGATCCACTCGGCGCACTGCTGCAATTGCTCGACGCTGATGCCGCACAGTTGCGACACCCTCGACGGGGTGTAATCGCGCACCCGTTGTTTCAGTTCGGGCAAGCCCTGGGTGTGAGCCTGGATAAAGTCCCGGTCAATCCAGTCTTCCCTTAGCAGCAGGTGCAAAATCCCGTGAAACAAGGCCACATCTGTGCCGGGAAGAATCGCCAGGTGCAGGTCAGCCAAATCGCAGGTATCGGTACGGCGTGGGTCGATCACGATGACTTTCATTTGGGGACGACGGGCTTTGGCTTCTTCCAGTCGACGAAACAGAACGGGGTGGGCGTAGGCCATGTTGCTGCCGACGATCATCACGCAATCGCTCAGTTCCAGATCCTCATAGCTGCAAGGTGGCGCATCGGCCCCCAGGCTGCGCTTATAGCCGACCACGGCCGAAGACATGCACAGCCGCGAATTGCTGTCGATGTTATTGGTGCCAATCACGGCCCGGGCCAACTTGTTGAAGGCGTAGTAGTCCTCGGTCAGCAATTGCCCGGAAATATAGAACGCCACGCTATCGGGCCCGTGTTCAGCGATGGTCCGGGCAAATACGCTGGCGGCGTGATCAAGGGCGCTGTCCCAGTCTGTTCGGCCACGCGCCAGGTTTTTGCTCAGGCGCAGTTGTGGATACAGCGCACGGGCATGCCGGTCGCCGGTCAGGTGCAGCGTGGAGCCCTTGCTGCAGAGTTTGCCGAAGTTGGCCGGATGCGACGGATCGCCTTTGACGCCGAGAATGCGCTCGCCGTCATGCTCGATCAGCACGCCGCAGCCGACCCCGCAATAGCAACAGGTGGAAGCCGTGATCTGGCGGTTCATCAGCTTGCATCCCGCAGAGCCAGCAGCACTCGGCCCGGATGGTTCACAGGGATGGCTTCGACTTCACTCTGAGCTTGAGGGCCCGCGTCATCCATGATGTTTTCACCAAACATCAGGTGATCGCGGATTTCACCAATGGTGTGGTGCTCACGGATCTGGCGGAAGTACCAACCGCCGTCGACCGTGTCGCCATACAGGCAGGCGCCGACCAGAACGTCGTCTTTGATCACCAGCTTTTTGTAGATCCCGCCAATCGGGTCCGAAAGGGTGATGGTTTCGGTGCCTTCGCCCCCCATAAAGTCGCCGGCGGAGAACAGGTCGATCCCGGTGACTTTCAATTTGGTCGAGGTCACTGAGCCTTGATAGCGCGCGAAGCCCAGTTGTGCGAGGTGGTTGGCGCAGACTTTGGCTTGCTCGAACAGCGGGGCAACCAGGCCGTAGGCGATGCCGCGGTGGCTGGCGCATTCACCGATGGCGTAGATGCGCGGGTCATAGGTTTGCAGGGTGTCGTTGACCAGAATCCCGCGGCTGCAAGGCAGGCCGGAGCGTTCCGCCAGTTCGGTGTTGGGGCGGATGCCGGCCGCCATAACAACCAGGTCCGCGGGGATGATGTCGCCGTTCTTGAATTGCACTGAGCCGACCCGGCCATTGCCGGCGTCATGCAGGGCCTGGGTTTGTTCGCTCAGACGAAAATGCAAGCCGCGGGCTTCGAGTGCAGTTTGCAGCAACTGGCCACTGGTGTTGTCCAGTTGCCGCTCCAGCAGCCACTCACCATTGTGCACCACGGTCACGTGCATACCGCGCAGCATCAGGCCGTTGGCGGCTTCCAGACCGAGCAGCCCGCCACCGATGACCACGGCATGCTGATGGGTCCTGGCGATGTCGATCATGGTCTGGGTGTCGGCAATGTCGCGATAGCCGATCACGCCCTCCAGCGTGTTGCCCGGGATCGGCAGCATGAACGGGGTCGAACCGGTGGCAATCAACAGGCGATCGTATTCGGCCTCTGTGCCGTCCTCGGCAATCACCCGGCGTTTCACCCGGTCGATGTGCACCACCTTGCGGTTGAGCAGCAGCGTGATGTTGTTTCCCCGGTACCACTCCAGATCGTTGAGCACGATCTCTTCAAAGGTGTGTTCACCGGCCAGAACAGGCGAGAGCAGGATGCGGTTGTAGTTGGCGTGAGGTTCGGCACCGAAGACCGTGATGTCGTACAGCTCGTTGCTCAGTTTGAGCAATTCTTCCAGGGTACGAACCCCGGCCATGCCGTTACCGATCATCACCAGTTTTAGTTTTTTCATCAGGTCCTCCGGGGCTCGGGCCTGCCTCATCAGAGCATTCAGGCCTTGCTCGACAAATATGCGCAAACAAAAAAAGGCATCCCGCCAGTTACCTGGCGAGGACACCTTTGTCCTTGTCCCGTTCTCTCGGGAAACCCGTCCTTCGTCGTTGAGGGCCGGGTTTTATGATTGATGAATCAGCTAATGCAGTGGTTGTGCCAAGTTGGCAGAAGCCCGTGTTTACAGGAAGGAGGGACTTTTTGAGGTGAGATGCAGTGCACTGATTAAACGCGCAGCGCCCGTTATTGGGGCGGCGCAGCGGCCAGGGATGAGTGAGCGCTTTTTCATGCGTGAAGCAGCCAATACAGCAGCGTCAGGTTGATCAGCAACGAAACCAGCGCCACCGTGCGCCAGACCTTCAGCGGCTCGCGCTCCAGCAAGGGCCTGGGGCGTATGTTCAGGCTCTGGCGTTCTCCCTGTTCCAGTTGCAGCAGCCATTCTTCGGCGGTTTCAAAGCGCTGGGCCGGGTCTGCTGCAACGCCGCGCTCCAGGCCATGGGCAATCCACTCCGGCAGGTCGGGTCGATAGCGGCTGGCGCTGACCGGCACGCCAAAGCGGGGACGCTGGAAGGCTTCGATTTCACCGTAGGGATAATGCCCGGTCAGCAGGAAATACAAGGTTACCCCCACGGCGTACACGTCTTGTTGAGGGGTAGGCTTTTCGCCGCGAAAGGCTTCCGGGGCGATAAAACTGGGGGTGCCGGGCAGAAGCGAGGGTTGATCTTCAGACAGCCCCGGGCACCAGGCGAGGCCAAAATCCAGCAGGCGCAACTCGCCGTCGTCACCCAACAGCAGGTTTTGCGGCTTGATGTCGCGGTGCAGGATTTGCCGCCGATGCATCAGGCCCACCGCCCGCAGCAGGCGTTCGGCCAGGTCCAGCCATTGCACCAGCGGCAGCGGCCCGCCCTTGGTGTGCAGGTCTTCCAGCGTAGCGCCGCTGTATTCACGCATCACGTAGTACAAATGCTGGCGCTGACTGGCGGCATGCACCTCCGGAAAATGCCGCCCGGCCATGCGCTTGAGAAACCACTCTTCCGAGAGCAACGCTTGCCCGGCCTGGTGATGATCGTGCAAATGGGCCGGGAGGGTTTTCAGCAGCCAGGGCTGTTGTTGCCCATCGCGTACCCGATAAAGCAGCGATTGCTGACTTTGGCCCAGCAGGCGTTCAACCTGCCAGCCTTCGAAGGGCTGCCCCGGTTTAAGGGGCGGTGGCAGCGGCCATTGCTGCAGCTGGATCAGCGCATCGCCGATGCTGGTCTCGCCCAGGGTGTCGACCCGTACCAGCAGCGCGCTGGCATTGTCCTGGCTCCCGGCCAGGTGCGCGGCGGTGACCAGCGTCTGTGCCGCGCTCTGAAGATCGGGCTGGTCGCGCACAATGGCCGCGATGGCCGTATCGCCCAACACCGCCCATACGCCATCGCTGAGCAGCACAAAGGTTTCGCCCTGGCGCAACTCACCGTCGAGAAAATCCAGCACCACATGCTGGTCGAGCCCCAGCGCCCGCTTAAGCACATGCTGCATGCCCGGTTGTTCCCAGACGTGATCTTCGCTCACCCGCTGCAAAGCATCGGCCTGCCAGCGATAGACCCGGCAGTCGCCGACATGGGCAAGGGTAAAGCGCCTGCCGCGCAGGACCAGCGCACTGACCGTGGTCAGCAGCGGTTGCCCGCCGCCGTTGGCCTGTAACCAGCGATTCTGCGCGAGCAGCAAGCGCTCCAGGGCCTGCGCGACGCTCCAGGTTTCTGGCGTGGCGTAGTAGTCCAGTGCCAGGGCCTGCAAGGTCGAGCGCGCTGCCAGACCACCATCGGCGCATTGGCTCACGCCATCGGCGATAGCGAACAGATACCCTTTGCTGGCTGCCAGCGCGGGGACCGGCGTGACACCGCGCAACGCATCCTGATTCTCGTCGCGAGGGCCCGTGGCGCTGGCCTGGGCAAAGCTCAGTTGCAGGCTCATGGCGTGCTCACACCCGGGCGGCGGTCACGGCGGCCGAACCCCAGGTGGTTCTCCAGCGGCGCTTGACCCCGTGCAGGCCAAACCACGCCAGGACGCCGAGGCTGGCAAACAGCCACAAGGCCAGCTGATAGCTGCCGGTGCTTTGTTTGATCGCGCCCATGCCCGCCGCGAGGGCAAAGCCGCCGATACCGCCGGCCATACCGATCAAACCGGTCATGACGCCAATTTCACGTCGAAAGCGCTGCGGTACCAGTTGGAACACGGCACCGTTGCCTGCGCCCAGACCGAGCATAGTGCAGACGAACAGGGCCAGTGCTGCGTAAGAGCTGGGCAAGTTGAAACCGACCGCTGCGATGCTGATGGTGGCCACGGTGTACATGCCGAGCAAGGTCCGGATTCCGCCGAAACGATCGGCCAGTGCTCCGCCCAAAGGTCGCATCAGACTGCCGCCAAACACACAGGCGGCGGTGTAGTAGCCGGCGGTCACCGGGCTCAAGCCGTATTGGTCGTTGAAGTAGCCGGGCAGGGCGCTGGCCAGGCCGATAAAGCCACCGAAGGTCACGCTGTAGAAGAACATGAACCACCAACTGTCGCGGTCGCCCAGGGCTTTGAAGTAATCAGCCATGGATTTGGCTTTGGGCCGCTCGGGTGCATTTTTCGCCAGAAAGGCGAACACGCCAATGCACAGAATCAGCGGGATCAGGGCAAAGCCGAACACGTTGCTCCAGCCATACATCGCGGCCAGCACCGGGGCCAGCAGGGCGGCGAACACCGTGCCGGAGTTACCGGCTCCCGCGATGCCCATCGCTTTGCCTTGATGCTGCGGCGGATACCATTGCGAGGCCAGCGGCAACGCCACTGCAAACGACGCACCGGCCATCCCCAGGAACAGGCCCAGCAACAACGCGTGTTCGTAGGTGTGAATCCCGACCTTCCAGGCCACGAACAGCGCGCAGATAACGATGCTCTGGCCGATCAGCCCGGCGGTTTTCGGGGACAGGCGATCAGCCAGCAGGCCCATGACCAGACGCAGTATGGCCCCGGCCAGAATCGGCGTGGCCACCACCAGCCCGCGTTGCTGAGTAGTCAGGTGCAGATCGGCAGCGATCTGCACGCCCAGCGGGCCCAGTAGATACCAGACCATAAAACTCAGGTCGAAATAGAGGAAGGCCGCGAACAACGTCGGGGTATGGCCGGATTTCCAGAAGCTTGAATTCATCGCGCACCTCAGCTGTAAAAATCTCGAGAAGGAGTCATGAGCTTGCGATGGAGCGCCGTGACGGCCGCGCCACCGGCCCCGGGCAAGGGGGCCAAAACGAAAAAACGCCGCTGCCTGATCCGCGAGGTGCGAATGAGGTGGGCGACGTCTTTGTCGTGGGTGGGGCAACCGCCGTTGGTTACCGGTGACGATTACTTAGCGAGAACTGTGCCAACAGGTGAATAACCCAGGTTCATGGAAACGCGGTAGAGACGCGCTTGCCAGTCAAGTTGCGCAGCCCTCGGACGCCGCCGCGCTCTGCGGGTCAGCGGTAACGGCCTCAGCCAAGCAACTCGCTCATGGCGATGATCTGTTCGGCGACCTGAATCAGCTTTTGCTGGCGGCTCATGGCCTGGCGTCGCATCAAGGTGTAAGCCTCTTCTTCGTTACAGCTCTTCATTTTCATCAACATGCCTTTGGCCAGTTCAATGCGCTTGCGCTCGGCCAGTTGCAGGTCGCGGGCGTGCAGTTGTGCCCTCAGGTCCTGGTCGCTTTCAAAGCGCGCCATGGCCACATCGAGGATCGGCTGCAGGCGTTGTGCATGAATCCCTTCGACGATGTAGGCGCTGACCCCGGACTTGATTGCCTGGCGCATCACGTCGGGATCATGTTCGTCGGTGAACATGACGATCGGCCGCGGCTGGTCGCGTGACACCAGCACCACTTGCTCCATCACATCACGGCCCGGTGACTCGGTATCGATCAGGATCACGTCCGGGCGCACCGTTTCGACGCGTGCGGGCAGGTCGATGATCAGCCCGGATTCGTCGATGACCTCAAAGCCGGCTTCAACCAGCGCGGCTTTGAGGCGCCCGACTTTCCTGGCGGTGTCGTTGATCAGCAGGATACGCAACATGTTTGCAGGCTCCTGTCAGTGGCTGGCCACGAGCGGCACGTTGTCGCTCATGGCGTGCAACGCGAAACTACGGGCATAAGCGGCCGGGTCAGTGCCGTCCCAGATCTTGCCGTCGATCAACTGGCTGCTGCGCATGTCGTGTGTGCCGATGTTGACCCCGACGGCGCTTGCGGCGTCGCGGTAGAGCGCCAGTTGCTGGACCTGCCGGGCAACGCCGAGGTAGTCCGGGTCTTCGCGCAGCAAGCCCCAGCGCCGGAACTGGGTCATGAACCACATGCCATCGGACACGTACGGCAGATTGACCGCGCCGTCGCCATGAAAGCGCAGGGCATGCGGGTCCTGCCACTGATGACCCAGGCCGTCCGTGTAATTGCCGAGCAAACGCGGTTCGATGCAATCGAGCGGCGCATTCAGGTACTCGGGAGCCGTGAGCAATTGCGCGGTGCTGCGTCGGTTTTCGCGGCTTTGCTCGATGAAGCGGCTGGCCTCCAGAATCGCCATCACCAGCACCCGGGCGGTATTGGGGTATTGCTCTACGAAGGCGCGGGTGCAGCCGAGGACTTTTTCCGGGTGGTCTGGCCACAACGCCTGGGACGTGGCCAAGGTAAAGCCCAGGTTGTGTTTCACCGCACTCGCGGCCCACGGTTCGCCGACGCAGAAACCGTCAATTCGCCCGGCGTGCAGGTGCGCCACCATGTGTTGCGGCGGGACCACCACACTGTCGACATCTTGCAACGGATGAATGCCCTGGCTGGCCAGCCAGTAATACAGCCACATGGCGTGGGTGCCCGTGGGGAATGTCTGGGCAAAGGTCAGTTTTGGGCGAGTTTGGTGCACATGCCGTTCCAGTGCCTCAGGACAGGTCACGCCGCAGGCTTGCAAACCGTGGGAGAGGTTGATGCTTTGGCCGTTTTGATTCAGCCCCATCAACACCGCCATGTCAGTGGCGGCCACACCGCCAATCCCCAGGTGCACGGCATAGATCAGACCGTAGAGGCTATGGGCGGCATCGAGCTGGCCGCTGACCAGATTGTCCCGCAGGCTGGCCCAGGATGACTGGCGCTTGAGGTTAAGGGTCAGGCCGAAGGGCTGGGCGAACCCTTGAGTGGCCGCCACCACCACTGACGCGCAGTCGCTGAGGGCCATAAAACCGAGATTGATGGCGGATTTTTCCGGGGCATCGCTGCCGTTGACCCAGGCCAGGGGCCCTGCGCAGGGTTCGTTCATGTGGGCTGCACCTTCGATTAAAACGTACTGCCACGGTGCAAGGCACATGCCACCCGTTAGCCAATCGAATCGTTCGACGGTGAACGTGTTCACACGGGTTAAAAGTTATGAGCTTACAACTGAAAATTAATAACGATTTATTCAGCTAAGTCAGAGCTTAGTTCTATCAGGCTGCTCATATATCTTTATGTTAAATAGTGATTGGTAGCCCATGCTTTTATGCCTTTATGATCTGTCCACAACAACTCGTGAAGCAGGAGTGGGGCAATGACTATTCAAGTAAAACCCGTGGCGGGTCGAATTGGTGCACAACTTGAAGGCGTAAAACTGGGCGGGGATATCAGTGCCGAAACGTTCGAACTTATTAACCAGGCGCTGTTAAAACATAAAGTTCTGTTCTTTCGTAATCAGCATCTGGATGACGCCGAACATGAAGCGTTCTCCCGGCGCTTTGGCGACCAGGTGCCCCATCCGACGGTACGTTCGGCCGAGCAGAGCGCCGCGATCCTGCATCTGGACGCCAAGGAAACACGTGCCAACTCCTGGCACACCGATGTGACCTTTGTGGCCAACTACCCGAAGATTTCCATCTTGCGCGGAGTGGTCATTCCTCCTTATGGCGGCGATACCGTATGGGCCAATACGGCCTCGGCGTATGCCGACTTGCCTGAGCCGCTACAACAACTGGCCGACCGTTTGCGCGCTTTGCATACCAATGTTTATGACTATGCAGCCCCGCGCAATACCGATGAGTCGGGACTCAAACGTTATCGCGAGCAATTCACCGCGCAAGTGTATGAAACCGAACATCCTTTAGTTCGGGTACACCCGGAGTCGGGCGAAAAAAGTTTGTTGCTGGGGCACTTTGTCAAAGAAATTCAGGGTGTCAGCCACAACGACTCAAAACAACTGATCCGTCTGTTCCACGACCGTATTACCCATGTGGACAACACCGTGCGCTGGCGCTGGCAGGAAGGTGACGTGGTGATCTGGGACAACCGCGCCACTCAGCACATTGCAATCAACGATTACGGCGATGCCCAGCGCATCGTGCGCCGCACCACCATTGACGGCGATGTGCCTGTCGGCGTGGACGGTCGCCGGAGCCAGGCGCTCAAGCCGAGCCCGGACACCCGCTCGCCGAAAACCGAAGCTGACAAAAAACACCTCGCGGCCTGACAGCCCGACTCTCATTGCACCCAGGAAGACGTGTATATGGCCTCATTCAAAAGTAATCCCCTGTTTCGCAAAGGCCGTATCGCCGCTGTGCTGATGGCGGTTCTGGCAACGCCTTTGGCCCAGGCCGATGTCTTGCGCATCGGTGTCGCGACGGCTGGCGGCGGTGATCCGGTCACGTTCAGCGGCTCGTCGCTGGGCATCGTGCGTAACCAGCAGCTCCTGGAAAAAGCCTTCGCCGGGAGTGGAACCGAGGTGCAATGGTTTTTCTTCAAGGGGGCTGGCCCGGCGGTGAACGAAGCGTTGTCCAATCAGCAACTTGATTTCGCTTACCAGGGCGATTTGCCCGCAGTGGTCGGGCGCTCCAATGGCCTGGATACCAAATTGCTGGCGGCATTGGGCGTGCGCGCCAACCTTTACCTGGCAGTGCCCAAGGGCTCCGGGATCAAGAGCATCGATGACCTGAAAGGCAAAAAAGTTGCGGTCTTTCGTGGCACCAACGGCCATTTGGTCTCGATCAACCTGCTGGCGGAACACGGCCTGACCGAACGCGATATCAAGGTGATCAACCTCGATACCGGCAGCACCCAGGCCGCCCTGGTTTCCAATGGCGTGGATGCCGCCTTCGGCGGTCGTGAACTGTTCAAGCTGCGGGATAAAGGCCTGATCGACATCGTTTACGACAACCCCACTCAAGATGTGCGCTACACCCGCCAGACAGCCTTGGTGGTGCGCGGGGCTTATGAAAAAGAACACCCGGCCAACGTACAAAAGGTCGTCGACACGCTGGTGGATGCGGCGAAATGGACGTCGGAAGACAGCCATCTTGAGGCGGTACTCACTGAGTGGGCCAAGAGCAATGAACCGGTGGACTCTCTGCGTGCCGACCTGGCCGGGGTCAGTCTGCGGGACAAGGCTTCGCCTCTGATCGATAACTTCCTGCAGAGCCGCTATCAAGCGGTGGCAGAGCAGGCCAAGAAAGAAAAACTCATTCGCCGCCCCGTCAGTATCGATGGCTGGTTCGAGCCCGGCTATTTGCAGACTGCGCTCAAAGCCAAGGGACTTGAGGGCTACTGGATGGCCTATGGCCCGGATGGGAAGCAGCCGGCGGGCGATGCGCTCACCGCTGCAACCGGTAAGTAACGGCCTGATCCAGCTGGGGCGCGACTGTTTTTTGTAGCAACAAGAGGGATAAGTACATGGCCAGGGCACAGACTGTTACATCAGAACCGTACGCGGTGCCGGCGTTATCCAGAGACAACGTCAAGCGCTTGCCTCCGGCACCGACTCGCCCGGTTCGCACAGTCGAAGTAACGCGTACGACAGCCTGGACCACGACGCTCGGCGACCACGCTTTGCCCTGGCTGCTGCCGCTGCTCTTGCTGGGGCTGTGGTACATCGGGGTTGAACACGGCTGGCTGTCAGAGCAGGTGCTGCCGCCTCCGGCTTACGTTTACCAGACCCTGTCGGACCTGATCACCTCCGGCGACCTTTGGTTGAATGCGTCCGCCAGCCTGCTGCGGGTGGTGGTCGGGTTCGCCTTGGGCGCTTGTGTCGGCGTGGCGCTGGGGCTGGCGATGGGGCTGTCGAAAACCGTCGAAGATTATTTGCTGCCCACGTTCAACGCCTTGGTGCAGATCCCGGTACTGGGCTGGCTACCGTTTGCCCTGCTGCTGTTCGGTATCGGTGAGCCGCTTAAGTATGTGCTGATTGCCAAGGCGGCTACGGTGCCGATCACGCTGTGCACCTTGCAGGCATTTCATCAGGCGCCCAAAGGGCTGCTGGAAGCTGGCCGGGCTTACGGTTTCAGCCGCTGGCAAAGCGTTCTTTTCATTGTCTTGCCGTCAGCCGTTCCGACCTTGTTCACCGGCTTGCGCCTGGGCTTTACCAAAGCCTGGCTGTCGCTGGTGGTGGTTGAGCTGGTGGCTTCGAGCGAGGGCCTGGGCTACTTGATTGTCTATGGTCGGCAACTGTTTCAGCTGGATCTGGTGATGGCGGCCGTGGTGGTGGTCGGTGTGATCGGGCTGTTGATCGACCGCTCGTTCGATTACCTGGAGCGGCGCTTGAATCGCGGTCGTCCGACTGCTGCGGGGCGACTGTCATGAGCACAACGTTTGCTGTCAGTGGCGCAAGCCGTCGCTATCGCGGTTGGGTCTTGCCCCTCGCGGCCATCGCCGTGTGGTGGCTGGCCTCGAACCAGGGCTGGAGCCAGTCGGGCCTGCTGGTTTCTCCGGAAAAAGTCGCCGCCACGGCCTGGGAGCAACTGTCATCGGGCAAGTTCTGGCGGGCCATCAGCGCAAGCCTGGCGCGTAACCTCAGCGGCTTTTTTATTGGCACTGCGCTGGGCCTGGGGCTCGGGTGCCTGTTGGGTTTGTCGCGGGTGTTCGAGCGCCTGGTCGGGCCGAGCTTCAATACGTTCAAGCAGATTTCGCTGTTCGCCTGGATCCCGCTGATTTCGGTGTGGTTTGGCCTCGGGGATGTGGCCAAGGTGGTGTTCCTGTCGCTGGCGGCGCTGGTGCCTGTGGTGGTGAACACCTGCGACGGATTGCGCAATGTTCCGCCCAGCCTGCTGGAAGTGGCGCGGGTGTACCGCTTCACCCGCTGGCAAACTATTGTCGGGGTCATGCTGCCCGCGGCCTTGCCGTCGATCTTCACCGGGCTGTACCTGGCGCTGGTCTACTCCTGGCTGGCGACCATCGGCGCGGAATACCTGCTGGTATCGGGGGAGGGGATCGGCAACACGCTGATTGATGGCAGTGAGCATTTCATGATGGACCTGGTGTTGTTCGGCATGGTGGTGATCGGCCTGGTGGGCTGGAGCCTCAATGCACTGGCACGGGTATTTGAGCGACGGATGCAGCGCCTGTATGGCATCGCGCCTCGTTGACTGGCACTTACAAAAGGATCGCAACATGCTCAATAACGGCCTGACCCTGGAGCACATCAGCAAGCGCTTTGCTTCCCGCCCGGGTAGCTCGACTCACTTGCACGTGCTCGACAATATCCAGCTCAACATAGCCCCCGGCGAATTCATCAGCATCGTCGGCGCCAGTGGCTGCGGTAAATCCACGTTGCTGCGGCTGATTCTGGGCCTGGACGAGGAATACGACGGACGCATCCTGCTGGATGGCAAACCCATCGAAGGCACTGGCCTGGAGCGCGGCATCGTGTTCCAGGACCACCGGCTGTTCCCCTGGCTCAACGTTGAACAGAACGTTGCGGTAGCACTGAAGAACGCCCCGCTGAGCCCCAAGGCGAAGCGCGATACCGTGCGCGAACATATCGAGCTGGTCGGCCTGCAAGACTTTATCGATGCCTACCCGCATCAAATCTCCGGCGGCATGGCGCAACGCGTGGCCATCGCCCGTGGCCTGGTCAATCGCCCGCGGGTGCTATTGCTCGATGAACCCCTCGGCGCCCTGGATGCCTTGACCCGTGTGCGGCTGCAGGGCGAGCTGCAAAACATCTGGGCCAAGGAAAAAATCACCATGATCCTGGTCACCCACGATGTGGATGAAGCGGTGTTCCTGGGCGATCGCGTGGTGGTCATGCAGCCCAACCCCGGTCGCATCCGGCGGATCCTCGACATCGATCTGCCACGCCCGCGCAACCGCAGTGACAGCCGTTTTATCGCCCTGCGCGACGATGTACTGAGTGACTTTGCCGAGTTGCACTGAACCCCTGCGCCGTAAAATCAGAGTACGAATAATGTCCGAACGTCAGCTCAGCCTTAACCTTTTTATTTACCCCAATGGCCATCACGAAGCCGCCTGGCGCCACCCGCAGTCGGTGCCGGAATTTTCCATGGACATTGGCTATTACCAGCAACTGGCGTTGCGCGCCGAACGTGAAAAGCTCGATGCGATTTTTTTCGCTGACTCGCCATCATTGTCCGAGAGCGGCCGTGAAGGCGTGCGTATCCGTTTTGAGCCCATCACCTGGCTGGCGGCAATTGCGGCAGTTACCCAGCGCATCGGCCTGATCGCCACGGCCAGTACGACCTACAGCGAACCTTACAATCTGGCGCGCTCGTTCAGTGCCCTGGATCACCTGAGCAAGGGCCGCGCCGGCTGGAATATCGTGACCACTTCCATGGCGGCCGCAGCGGCCAATTTCGGCCTCGACGAACACCCGTCAGCGCATGACCGCTACGCCCAGGCCGAAGAGTTCGTGCAAGTGGCCTCAGACCTGTGGGACAGCTGGGAGGACGATGCGCTGGTGCTGGACAAGGCGGGCGGGGTGTTTGCCGACAGTGACAAGGTGCATTCGATCAACCACATAGGCACACACTACAAAGTCAAAGGGCCCTTCAACTCGCCGCGCTCGCCACAGGGCCGGCCGGTGCAGGTTCAGGCCGGGTCCTCCGAAGACGGCCGTGATTTCGCCTCTCGCCATGCCGAAGCGATTTTTACCGCGCACCAGACCCTGCAAAGCGCGACCGAGTTTGCCAACGATATTCGCGCCCGGGCGCAAGCGGTGGGACGCGACCCGCGCCAGCTGAAAATCCTCCCGGGGATTAGTCCGTACATCGCCAGCACCGAAGCCGAAGCCCGGCGCAAGTTCGATGAGCTCAACGAACTGGTGCTGCCTCACATTTCGCTGGGCCAACTGCGGCGCATGCTCGGTGTCGACCTGTCCGGGCATGATCTGGACGGGCCTTTTCCACGACACCTGATCAACTTCGACAGCGCCGAAAGCCAGTCCAGCCGCTTCAAGTTGATCATCGACATTGTCGACCGCGAGCAGCCGACGTTGCGCCAGTTGATCAACCGTCTTGCCGGTGCCCGCGGGCATTGGGTGCCTGTGGGGACACCGGTGCAGATCGCCGACCTGATCGAACAGTGGTTCCGCAGTGGCGCCGCCGATGGCTTTAACGTAATGCCGCCTGCGTTCCCCGAGGGCTTTGAGGTGTTCCTGGATGAAGTGCTGCCAATCCTGCGCCAACGCGGCCTGTTTCGAACCGAATACGCGGGCAGCACATTGCGCGAGCATTACGGCCTGAGCCGCCCGGCCTCGCGCTTTGCCCTGAAAACCGCCTGAGCCGATTGGCTGTACCTGGAGCTACGCCATCCGCTCATGCGCGGGGCTGGTCACCAGGTACGCGACAGCCTCGCTGTCCAGCGGGTTGCGGTAGGCGTGAGGCTGCTCTGCGCGGAACAGGATTGAATCGCCGACCTGCAGCACAAAATGCTCCTCGTTGATGTTGAGCTCCAGGCTGCCCTGGGCAACGACCAAATGTTTTTGCACGCACGGGTCGTGACCCGGGGCATGGGCTTCGGCGTGGGGGCTCAGGCGCAGTTCGAAAAACGCAACCAGCGGCTCGCCTTGTTCCGGGTGCAAGGCGCGGTGGACAACGGTGCCCGCGGCGTTGAAGTCACGTTTGCTGTGTTGCGCAGGCAGCAGGAGCACGCCATGACCTTCGCTCGGGACGAGCAACTCGGCGATCGACACCTTGAGGACGCTGGCGACCTTGCACAGCACCTTGATCGAAGGCTGGCTGCGGCCCGACTCTATTTGCGCAATCAGCGCCCGTCTGACACCACTGGCCTGTGCCAGCGCGTCCACTGACAGCTGGCGTCTGTCACGCAGGCGTCGCAGGTTCTGACTGATGCGTTCGGCAATCGGGTCGTCGTTCTGTTGTTCACGTTTGGGCAGGCTGAAAGGGACGCTGCCGCTGCTGTCGAGAAAACCGGTAGGAATGTTCATGGGCACGAACCTGCGGCAAGGGTGAATGCAGGTGGAAATTCAGGGCCATGAGGATGACGGCGCATGATGATTCCTTTTCATGGGATCAGAAAAAGTCTTGAGCTTACCGTTGGTTTTTTAGATCCATAAATAATTAATTCTGACTTTTATATTCTTTTAGTGAATAACTAACCGGGCGAAAAAACCGCACTATCGTTATGCTCCGCGCAAGGTTGACCGCCCCAATCCTGCTGACTACTGTTGGCACCACTGGATTTCAGGACGCAACGCAGGGAGTCATCATGAGCGACATTCCGTACCGCAATCTGGGCCGCAACGGTGTGAAGATTTCGCCGATCACCCTGGGCACCATGATGTTCGGCGGGCAGACCCCGGACGACGTCGCCCGGCGCATCACGGACAGTGCCTTCGAGCAGGGCATCAACGCTATCGACACCGCGAACAACTACAACGGTGGCGCTTCGGAAGAGGTGGTCGGCCGCCTGATTGCCGAGCGTCGCCAGCGCTGGGTCCTGGCCACCAAGTTCGGCAACCCCGACCCGAGTGGCGGTGGACCGAACAACACCGGCGCCTCACGCCAGAACGTCATTCAGTCGGTCAACGCCAGCCTCAAACGTCTGAACACGGATTACATCGACCTGTTCTACCTGCACCGTGAAGATCACGTCACGCCGGTAGACGAGACACTGCGCGCCCTCGATGACTTGATTCGAGCCGGCAAGATCCTTGGCTACGGGCTGTCCAACCATCGCGGCTGGAAGCTCGCCGAGTTCAGCCGTTCTGCTGACCTGCTGGGCATCCAGCGCCCCAGCGTCAGCCAGCCGCTGTACAACCTGGCCAACCGCCAGATCGAAGTCGAGCACCTTCCGGCTGCTGAGCACTACGGCATCGGCGTCATCTCCTACAGCCCGTTGGCACGGGGTGTACTCACCGGTAAATACGACCCGAACCAGCCACCGGGCCAGGACACCCGTGCCGGTCGAAATGACCCGCGATTGCAAGAAACAGAATGGCGCCCGGAGTCCCTCAACCTGGCGCGGCGCATACGCGAGCATGCCGAGCAGCGAGGCATCACCGCCGGTCAATTCGCCCTGGCCTGGGTACTCAACAACCGGCTGATCACCTCGGCCATCGCCGGCCCGCGTACCGAGGCGCAATGGGAAGACTACGTACCCGCCTTGAACTATGCATTCACTGCCCAGGATGAAGCATTCATCAATGACCTGGTCGTGACCGGACACTCCACGACACCCGGCTATAACGACCCGAGCCACCCTTTCTTCGGTCGACAATCGCGGGTGTGATCCAGGCGCTGATCATCCGCGTTACCCATGACAGGTACAAAAAAGACGTCCCCGGACGTCTTTTTTGTGTTCGGTTAGTTTGAGTTGTTCATTTAAGTTTTTGATTTTAGTCATCAACTTAAATGAGTGGCCCATGGAAAGGCTGTAGCAAGACTCAATATCATCTCTGCCGTCACTCAATATTAATAAAGTTATTGATAGGTATTCAGCCCGATTGAGCCTATGTGTGTTCTGCCTCAGGAACAGGGCAAGTACGGGGTAGGGTTGGGCGGGCAATGAAGTCTGCCCCCTTTGTACGGGCCGCCCCTTGTCTTGACTGGGGGGGATATGCCGCCTAGATTTTAGTTTCCGATATGACGTTATAAATAACTACCCTATTGAATAACAAGACGTGTTCTCAGTTGGAACAGGTTCTGGTTCAGTTTTTTTTGGCTGAGGGGTGTGATGCTTACTTGTCTTGCTCAGAGAGTAGAGCGTTACGTAATGCCGCGTTACAGCGGCAGCTAATAGGCAACTAACGACTCTCGCCATCGGCGGCGAGTTGCATACGGAGCGATCATGGCGATTAAACGCAAGGTTCCCGGTGTTCGTAACTACGACGGCCCGGCAGGAGGGTGGGGCGCCCTCAAAGCCACCGCAACGGCAGTACGCGAGCAGATGGATACGCTCAAGGCCCCCCTCACGTTGATGAGAACCAACCAGCCGGACGGATTCGATTGCCCAGGGTGTGCGTGGCCAGACAAAGAACACAAGTCAACGTTTCAGTTTTGCGAAAACGGCGCGAAAGCGGTGACGTGGGAGGCGACCAACAAGCGTGTAACGCCTGAGTTTTTCGCCAACCATCCGGTGTCGACCTTGCTCCACCGAAGCGACTACGAACTGGAGGATCTCGGACGCCTCACGCACCCGCTGGTTTATGACCGGGGCACCGACACGTATAAGCCGGTGGAATGGGAAACTGCATTTGCGCGAATCGGTGAAATCCTCCGCGGGCTGAAACCTGATCAAGTTGAGTTTTACACGTCCGGCAGAGCGTCCAACGAAGCGGCTTACCTGTATCAGTTGTTTGCCCGTGAATACGGCACCAACAACTTCCCGGACTGTTCAAATATGTGCCACGAGCCGACGAGTGTCGGTCTTCCTCGCTCCATCGGGATGGGTAAAGGCTCCGTATCACTGGAGGACTTCGATGACTGTGAGCTGCTTCTTTCCATTGGGCATAACCCGGGCACCAATCACCCGCGCATGATGGGTACGCTTCACGAGCTATCCCGGCGAAAAGTGCCAATCATGGTATTCAATCCGCTGCGCGAACGCGCACTGGAGCGATTTGCCGACCCGCAAGACATGATCGAAATGGCAACCTATGGTTCGACGCGTATTGCCTCCACTTATTTGCAAGTCAAGGCAGGTGGGGATGCCGCGGCCATTAAAGGTGTGATGAAAGCACTGCTGGAGCTGGAAGCATCAGTCGGGAAAGTCATCGACTATGAATTCATTGAGCAACACACCAATGGCTTCGAGGTACTCAAAGCGGATTTGCTGGCCACTGAATGGCCGGCTATCGAATTTGCCAGCGGATTGCTCAAGGCGGACATGGAGAAAGTAGCTGCCGCCTATGCCAAGTCCAATGCCACCATCGTGACCTATGGCATGGGTGTCACCCAGCACAACGAAGGCACTGCCAACGTCCGGCTGATCTGTGACCTGCTGCTGTTGCGCGGCAACATTGGCAAGCCGGGCGCGGGTATTTGTCCGCTGCGCGGGCACTCCAATGTTCAGGGCAACAGGACTGTCGGCATCACCGAGAAACCCTCCAGCAGCTTTCTCGAAAAAATCGAGGCGGTATTGGGCTTCAAACCACCCGCAGAACACGGCCACGATGCGGTACAGGCAATGCAGGCGATGATCGCCGGTGACTCTAAAGCCCTGTTCTGTCTCGGCGGCAACTTCGCCGTGGCGCTTCCGGATCCGGCCCAGTGTTTCCCGGCCATGAACCAACTGGATTTGAGTGTTCATATCGGTACGAAGCTCAATCGCACCCATCTTCTGGTCAGCAAGGAAACGTACCTGTTCCCTTGTCTGGGGCGCACCGAGCTGGATATACAAAACGGCATGCGGCAATCGATCACGGTTGAAGATTCGATGTCGATGGTTCATGCCTCGGCAGGCAAGTTGATGCCGGCTTCCGAGTTCTTGCGCTCGGAGCCTGCCATCGTGGCGGGCATGGCTAACGCGACATTGCCTGACAGCAAAGTGCCCTGGCTGGAACTGGCGGCTGATTACGACAAAATCCGCGATCTGATCGAGAAAACCGTCCCGGGCTTCGAGGCGTTCAATGAGCGCATCCGGGTTCCGGGAGGCTTTCGGATGCCGCTTCCCGCGACGGAACGTATCTGGATGACGCCCTCGGGCAAGGCCGAGTTCTTTGTATTCCCCGGTCTGCATGAAGACAAGGAAGTTGACGGTGAGGACGTCTTGCGGCTGATCACGCTGCGCAGTCATGACCAATACAACACGACGATCTATGCCCTGGATGATCGGTATCGCGGTGTATTTGGTCGGCGAGACGTGTTGTTCATGAACCCGGCTGATCTCGAGTCACGGGGGCTGGCTCACGGGGATTTGGTCGATATCGAAACGGTCACCCAGGGGCGCAAGATGCGCTACGAGAAAATAACGGCCATCGAGTACAAGATATCGGCGGGTTCGGTGGGCGCGTATTACCCGGAGGCTAACCAACTGGTGCCGCTGGACTATATCGACGTCGATAGCGGCACGCCGTCATACAAATCGGTCCCCGTAAGGGTCATGCGCTCGGAAGTTAACTGAGCGGCTGATCATGATCAAACAAGGGGCGTGAAGCCCCTTGTTAGCGGATGCCGTATTTCGACTCAGGCCGCTCTGCTAATCTCAACGGCTCAGCCCGGCACCCTATGGCGCCATCAATCACAAAGCGTGAATCCATGACCCACGAAACCTTCGAGCCTCAATCCGTTTGCAGCCCTGTAACCAGTAGCGCGATTTTCATCGTGGCAACGCTCAACCCGGGCATCGAAGCAGTCGAGACGGTTCGTGCCTGGTGTGGCGATATCGCAGCGCTTACACGCTCTGTTGGCAAGCGTGTGCCAGCGGGTAATCTGTCATGTGTGTGCGGCTTTGGTTCCAGCGCCTGGGACACGTTGTTTGGCGCACCACGCCCGGCTTCGCTGCATCCGTTTCGAGAGTTTGGTGTGGATGGACGTCGAGCGGTAGCCACGCCAGGCGATATCCTGCTGCACATTCGAGCCGATCAGATGGATCTGTGCTTTGAACTGGCAACACAGCTGCTTTCCGCCTTGGGCGACGCTGTCACGGTGGTCGATGAAGTCCAGGGTTTCCGCTATTTCGACATGCGCAGCATCATCGGTTTTGTCGATGGCACAGAAAACCCGGCCGGTCGCAAGCTGGAGCATTTCACCCTCATCGGTGATGAAGACTCCGCATTCAGCCAAGGCAGCTATGTGCTGGTGCAGAAGTACCTACACAAAATGACCGAGTGGAACGCGTTGCCTGTTGAAGCCCAGGAGCGGGTCATTGGCCGTACCAAACTGGCCGATATCGAACTGGGTGAAGCGGTCAAACCCAGTTGTTCGCACAGCAGCCTGACCACTATTACCAAGGACGGCGAAGAGGTGAAGATCCTGCGCGACAACATGCCGTTTGGGCGACCAGGAGCAGGCGAGTTTGGCACCTACTTTATCGGCTATGCCCGCTCGCCCGAGCCGATTGAACAGATGCTGGAAAACATGTTCGTGGGCAAGCCGGCAGGTAACTATGACCGCTTGCTGGATTTCAGCACGGCGGTGACCGGCGGATTGTTTTTCGTGCCTTCTGCGGACCTTCTCGAAGCGCTGGCTGACCGGTAGCGTTCATGAGCTAACCGGCCACCGGTTAGCTCATGCTCTGGGGGGTGAATAACTTTTTGGCTTCTGCAAAACACTTTTCGGCGATGGCCGAACGGGGCTCGGTTTTGCGCATCACCATCCCCAGAGGCGCGAGCACGCTGGCGTCCGGCAGATTGATAAACGCCAGATTCTCGATCGGGCTCTCCAGGCCGCTGTCCAGCGGCATGATCGAGCAGCAAAAGCCTTCATGGATCGCCTGGAACAACTGGTACGTCGAATCGCTTTCGAGGATGGGTTGGGGGTCGAGACCGCGACTGCGGAAGCTCAGGTCAATGGATTTGCGATAGTGCATGCCATTGCTGATCATGCCCAAAGGCAGTTCGGCGGCGTCTTCCCAGCTCATTTCAGTGCCTTCGAAATGGAAGTGCCGCGTGTCGTACAGCAGGCCGACACGGGTCTCGCCCAGTTCGAAAAACTCCAGGTAATTAGGGTTTACGTGGTCCAGATAACACACCCCCAGATCAAGCTGGTTGGTGCCCAAGGCTTCGATGATCTTGTCCGAGCTCATGGACGTCAGGCTGAACTTGAGTTCCGGAAAGGTATGGGACAGGCCCTGAATGTAGCTGATCGGATTGAAACCGCTGAGCGGCACCAGGCCCAGGCGCAAATTACCGACCAGTTGGCCGCGACAGGCGGCAGCTTCGGCGAACAACCCGTCATGGGCGGCGAGCAAGGTCCTGGCCCAGGCGAGCACACGTTCACCGGCCTCTGTGAACCCTTCGAAGCGCTGGCCCCGGGTAACCAGTTCCAGGCCCAGCTCATCCTCCAGATTACGCAAACGCATCGACAAGGTCGGCTGGGTGATGTGGCAGCGCGCAGCCGCTTGGCCGAAGTGTCGGGTCTGCTCCAGCGCGATGAGGAATTTAAGCTGCTTGATATCCACTAAGGCACCTGCTGCGGGATTAATGAGAGGTAATTATTAACGCGAGTGTTCAGAAACCGTGGATTATTTTAGCGATTCTGTTCCGGCCCCTTTAACCAATGCGGCATCGAGGCCTTCGGTGCACGCCAATGATTGCCCGGCCAGCCATTCAGGCGTATTGAAATTGCTCAGGCGCAGGTCATCGCCAGCACAGGTCAATGCCAGCAGCTCATGCTTGAGCAGCGCGCGCAGCAGGCTGCGTTCGCCGTCATCCCAGGCCTGTTTCAACTGCGGCAACAACGCCGTGGGGATCAGGCTGAACATGGGCTGCCATTGCCCGGCCTGCTGGATCATCAGCGTGGCGCCGCTCGCAGGTCGCGCCTCGAGCATGGCCTTGATCAGTGCGGCATCGATATTCGGAGCATCACAGGCAAGCACCAGCAGCCAGGGATGGTGCGCAACGGCAAGTCCGGCCAGAACACCGGCCAGGGGGCCCGGGAAGTCCTTCTGTGAATCTTCGACCAATTGATCGGCATATGCGCGATAACGCGCTGCATTGCGGTTGCAGGAAATGATCAAGTCGTCGGTGAACGGACGCACGATGGCCTGTACATGGGCAATCAGCGGCTTGTCCTTCCACACCAGCAATCCTTTGTCCCGCCCGCCCATACGTGCCCCGCGCCCGCCCGCCAGCAGGAGTACCGAGCAGGGGCTGGATGCAGCTTCAGGAGAGCAGGTCGATGGCATGACGGGAACACCGTGAATAGAGAGAGGCAGACGATCTCACTCTCGCGCCTGTTCGTCCAATCATGGCTATTGAAGGGATGATCGACTCACTCGATCACCGGCCAATTGCGCCCGGAAAAATCAGTGATAGAAGCGCTCGATAATCCGGTCAACCGTAACGATTAGACAGTGGTTGTTTGGGCGCTTTAGCCTCTGGTAATCGTTTCAATAATGGCTTGCAGGAGAGTGACATGAGCGTGAAGTCGGATGCATTGTTTGTACCGCTGAATATGGCCGTGCTAACCGTCAGTGATACCCGTGAATATGCCAACGATACCTCCGGGCAACTGCTGGTCACCCGGCTGCTGGAGGCGGGTCATCGTTTGAGCGAGCGCAACTTGCTAAAGGATGACCTGTATAAAATCCGCGCGCAGGTGGCGACCTGGATCGCCGACGAGCAGATTCAGGTGGTACTGATTACCGGGGGCACAGGCTTCACCGGGCGCGACAGTACGCCTGAAGCGGTCAGTTGCTTGCTGGACAAGCAGATCGACGGTTTTGGTGAGTTGTTCCGTGCAATATCCATCCTCGATATCGGCACCTCCACGGTACAGAGCCGTGCCTTGGCCGGTCTGGCCAACGGAACGCTGGTGTGCTGCCTGCCGGGCTCGACGGGCGCTTGCCGCACGGCGTGGGAGGGTATCCTCGCCGAGCAGTTGGATGCGCGCCACAGGCCATGCAATTTTGTGCCGCACCTCAAGTCGGTGGCCTTGTGCGAGTCTCGGGGATGAGCCCGTCACCGCTGATGTCAGTGGAGGAGGCCAGCGCTTCACTGTTGACCATGGCGCAGGCGCAACGCCTGCAAGACAGTGAGTCGGTAGCACTGAGCGACGCACGGCAACGGGTGCTGGCCAATGACTTGATCGCAACCCTGGATCTGCCGCCGTGGCCGAACAGTGCCATGGACGGGTACGCCTTGAACGTCGACGACTGGAAGGGCCAGCCGCTGACCGTATCGCAACAGATTTTCGCCGGGCAGACGCCTGAGGCATTGTTGCCGGGCACCTGCGCTCGAATCTTCACCGGCGCACCGGTACCCGATGGGGCCAACTGCGTCGAGATGCAGGAGAACGTCGAGCGGCTGGAGGACGGTCGGGTGCGCTTCAAGCAGGCCCTGAGCGCGGATCAGAATATCCGCCCGCAAGGCCAGGAAAACCGTGCCGGGCAGGTGTTGCTCGCTGCCGGCAAGCGACTCGGGCCTTTCGAACTGGCCGTCGCGGCGGGGCAAGGCTGCACCCATGTATCGGTGGTACGGCGTCCACGGGTGGCAGTGCTGTCCACGGGGGACGAACTGACTGAGCCGGGGACGCCGCTGAAGCCCGGCTGTATCTACAACAGCAATCGCATCCTGCTCAGCCATTGGCTGAGTGCGTTGGGTTGTGAGGTGATCGATGGCGGTATTCTTCCCGACCAGCCGCAGCATACGCGGCTCAAGCTGGAACAGTTGCAACATGCCGCCGACTTGATCCTGACCACCGGTGGCGTGTCAGCCGGAGACGCCGACTGCCTTGGCCAGGTGCTGCGCGATAGCGGCAAGCCGTTATTCTGGAAACTCGCGATCAAACCGGGAAAGCCTTTGACCGTGGGCTACTTCGGCAACGTGCCGGTCATCGGCTTGCCCGGCAATCCGGCCTCGGCGTTGGTGACGTTCGGCCTGCTGGCAAGGGCCTACCTGTTGCGCATCCAGGGTGTCGATGACGTCACGCCCTTGAGCTTCCCGATTAACGTCGGGTTTGACTGGCCGAAAGCAGGCAGCCGTCGCGAATACCTGCGGGCCAGGCTGGAGGAGGGGCGGGCGATTCTGTATCCGAACCAGAGCTCAGGCGTGCTGCTGGGAGCTTCGTGGGCGGACGGGCTGCTTGAAATTCCCGAGGGCTGCACCCTGCAGCGCGGTGACACGGCGCGGTTCATTCCTTTCTGCGACTTGTTCTGACGCGGCATGCACCGCTCTCAACTCCCGCCACCGCCCCTCTAGGCACGAGCCAGCTTGCTCCTGCCGATGGGGGCGTCATGCAGTCCAGCGGTTGACCGCCAGTTGGTCACTTTCTCTTCCCTCTACCCAGCGCTCTCCGGACGGCGTGTGTTCACGCTTCCAGAACGGTGCGCGAGTCTTCAGGTAGTCCATCACAAAGTTGCAGGCATCGAAGGCTTCCTGACGATGTTCGCTGGCAACGCCGACAAACACGATGGGCTCACCGACCTTCAATGCCCCCACGCGGTGGACGATGGTCACCCGTTGCAACGGCCAGCGTTGATGGGCTTGATCGATGATCTGCTGCAGTGAGCGTTCGGTCATTCCCGGGTAATGTTCAAGGAACAATTCGCTGACCTGATCCCCCTGATTGAGATCGCGCACATAGCCGACAAAGGTGGCGACGGCGCCGACGCCCGGGTCTTCGGCGTGCAGGCTGCGGGTCAGCTCACCCAGATCAAACAGCTCGGTCTGAACCTGAACAGTCATCGCTCAACCTCCGGTCACTTGAGGGAAGAAGGCGATCTCGTCGAAGTCTTCTATCGGAGCATCGGGCGTACACAACTCCTGATTCAGCGCGCACATGAGGCTGGATTCACCGAGCACTTGCTGCCAAATCCCGCCTCTGGCCCTCAGCCGTTGCCTGACGTCATCCAGGGTGCGCAACGAGCCGTCCAGCGCGAGCTTTTCATCACCGATGCCAAGTTGTTCCCGGTAGCGCGCAAAGTAGTTGATAAGGATCATTGGGCGTCACCGGCTACGAAAGTCCCCGATTTCCCACCCTGTTTTTTCAGCACCTGGATCCGGTCGATGACCATCCCCCGATCCACGGCCTTGCACATGTCGTAGATCGTCAAGGCGGCCACGCTCGCGGCGGTCAGGGCTTCCAGTTCGACACCGGTCTGGCCGTTGAGCCGGCAGGTGCTGACGATCCGCACGCTGTCGGGCTCGACAACGCTCAGTTCGAGGTGGATCGAGCTGAGCATCAGCGGGTGGCAGAGCGGGATCAGTTCATGGGTTTTCTTTGCAGCCATGATCCCGGCGATACGGGCGACCGCAAATACGTCGCCCTTGGGGTGCCCATTGTCCTGAATCAGCTTCAACGTGGACGGCTGCATGCGTACCCAGGCCTGTGCCTGTGCCTCACGGGTGGTGGCGGCTTTGTCCGTAACATCGACCATGTTGGCCCGGCCTGCGGCATCCAGATGCGTCAGTGTGTGTTGGAGGTCGTTCATGGAGGTCCTCGGATCAGTTCAGTACAAAGTCGATGGGTTGAAGCACGGGAGGCAGCTCTGTCGCGCCATTGGCGTGGAGAACTTCACGTTCGATCGTGCGCACGATGGCATTGGTCGGCAGGTCGTTTTCGTCGTAGCCGAACGGGTCTTCCAGTTCATCGCCAATCGCGTCCAGGCCAAAAAACGTGTAGCTCACAATCGCCGTGAAAATCGGTGTCAGCCAGCCCAATGGCTCGGCCATTGCGAAGGGCAGCAGGATGCAGAACATGTAACTGGTGCGGTGCAACAAGAGCGTGTAGGGGAAGGGCAGCGGGGTGCTTTTGATGCGCTCGCAAATCGTCTGGGTCGTGGTCAGGTTGCTTAAATGGCGGGCCATCAACTGGTAGCGCCATTCATTGAGCTCCCCTGATTCGGTGAGCGTCGAGCACTGCTGGGTGACGTGGCTTAAAATGCTTTCCGGAATGTTCGGGGTGTTGGCTGACGGCAGCTTGTCCAGCCAGGGCCCGGCCACGCTTAACTCGTCTTCATGACGAAGCCTGGCGTTCAGCGCATGGGCAAATCCGCACAGGTTGCGAAGGAGATGGCGGCGCTGGCTGGCGTCCTTGATGACCTGGGTTTCCCGAATCATCGCCCGCACATCCATCACCATCGCCCCCAGCGCTTTGCGACCTTCGTACCAGCGGTCGTAGCACGCGTTATTGCGAAAACTCATGAAGATAGAGAGCGACAGGCCCAACAGCGTGAACGGCGTGGCGTTGACCTTGGAGAAGTACGCTGGATGAAGGGTTTCCACCAGCACAATCACCGAGGCCAGCAGTGTCACCAGCAGGCTACGCAGCGCGATGCGCCGGGCAACGGAGCCCTTGAGCGACGTCAATACACCGATCAGGTTGGGTTTGGCTCTGACGATCATGGGAAACAGCCTTCTGCATAGGGATAAAACCGGGGCGGTCAGCCGCCCGTCATGTTCATGAAACGGACCACTTGCACGTCATCGTTGAGCTCGAAGTTGTGCCGATACGGCTTGAGCTTCATCGACTCGATGATGGCGCTTTCCAGCCGTTTCGCATCACCCGGATAACGGCGCAGAACGGCCTTGAGGTCGACTGAATGCTCGTTGCCCAGGCACAGTAACAACCGGCCTTCAACGGTCAGGCGCACCCGGTTGCAGGTGCCGCAGAAGTTGTGGCTGTGGGGGGAGATAAAGCCCAGGCGAATATGCGGCGCCTCGGCCAGGCGCCAGTAACGCGAAGGCCCCTGGGTCGACTCCGCAGAGTCGATCAACGTGTAGCGTTCGGCGATACGCTCGCGCACTTGCGCGCTGGAGTAGAACGCTCCGGCGCGACTGTGTTCGCTGATGACACCCAATGGCATTTCTTCGATGAAGGAAATATCCAGTCCCCGGTCGATGGCGAACGCCACAAGGTCGTTGATCTCGTGATCGTTGCGGTCTTTCATCACCACGCAGTTGAGCTTGGTGCGCTGGAAACCCGCGGCATTCGCGGCATCGATACCGGCGATGACCTTGGCCAGGTCACCGGTGCGCGTCAGTTCGCGAAAGCGAACGGGATCAAGGCTGTCGAGGCTGATGTTCAGGCGCTTGAGCCCGGCATCGAATAACGGTGCGGCCAGCTTGCCCAGCTGTGAACCATTGGTGGTCATGCACAACTCACGCAGCCCTGGCAGCAGCGCGATGCGCTTGCACAGCTCAACCACGCCAGGACGAACCAGCGGCTCACCACCAGTCAGGCGGATTTTCCGAGTGCCCAGCGTCACAAAGCTTTCAGCCAGTTGGTAAATCTCTTCCAGCGTCAGGATCTGCTGTCGCGGCAGGAACTCCATGTCTTCTGCCATGCAATACACACAGCGAAAGTCGCAGCGGTCGGTCACGGACAGTCTGAGGTAGTCGACCCGGCGAGAAAAACTATCCATCAAAATTTGATCGGTCATTACAACCTCCGGCTCAACTAAACATCGTGGCCATGGCGCTGGTTTTTAGAGGGGGCGATTTATATAAAGGGATGTAGTTGAGTCAAGACTAGAGTTGTTTTCAGGTGCCGTCTAATCACTATTAACAACCGGGTGATCGATGAAATCTATGAGGTTTTACTTTGTTGGCCCGGTTAAAATTTTCGCGCCTATGCCATTGAATTTGAACAGTATTTTTCGTGATAGAGCATTTCGATGAGTTGGTCATTATTTGTGATTGGACAGCGTACTCATGCGCGCAATAGGCTGAAAACGTAACCCGATACGAACCCGTTTTAACGGGGCGGCGCGAATCATGTTTAGTGGTTTTAAATGTGTTTGCGTTTGTCGGTGCCTGAAAAACAACCATCAATAAGGGCTTTAAGTTAGGCCGCCGCCTACGCGTGAAGTCTTAGGGAAGTGCCATGAGCGAAATTGAACGTTATAAACCGTACAAGGGGGCGGCCGCAGGTTGGGGCGCGCTGATTGCGGTGACGAAAAACTGGCTGGGCAGTGAAAACGCGTTCAAGAACATCCGCGCGATGCTCAAGACCAACCAGAATGGCGGTTTCGACTGCCCGGGTTGTGCATGGGGCGAGTCGCAGGAAAGCGGCCTGGTCAAGTTTTGCGAGAACGGTGCCAAAGCGGTCAACTGGGAAGCCACCGGGCGCCTGGTCAACCCGGCGTTTTTCAATAAGTACACCGTGTCGTCGCTGGCGGCGCAAAGTGACTACTGGCTTGAATACCAGGGGCGTCTGACGCACCCGATGCGCTACGACGCTTCGCTGGATCGTTATGTCGAAACCAGTTGGGACGATGCCTTTGCCCTGATCGCCAAGCATCTCAAAGAGCTGGAATCGCCGGATCAGGCCGAGTTCTATACCTCGGGCCGGGCCAGTAACGAAGCGGCCTATCTGTATCAGCTGTTTGTTCGTGCCTACGGCACCAACAACTTTCCCGATTGCTCGAACATGTGCCATGAAGCGAGCGGCCTGGGCATGGGCGACAGCGTCGGCGTCGGCAAGGGGACGGTGACCTTTGATGACCTGGAAGAGTCCGATGCGATTTTCGTCATCGGGCAGAACCCCGGAACCAACCACCCGCGCATGCTTGAGCCGCTGCGCGAGGCGGTGAAACGCGGCGCCCAGGTGATTTGTTTCAACCCGCTGAAAGAGCGCGGGCTGGAACGCTTCCAGCACCCGCAGCATCCACTGGAAATGCTCACCAACGGATCTGAACCCACCTCGTCGGCGTACTTTCGTCCGGCCCTGGGTGGCGACATGGCGGCTTTTCGCGGCATCGCCAAGTTCCTGCTGGAATGGGAGCGTGATGCCCTGGAAAACAACGGCGAGGCGGTATTCGACCGTGCATTCATTGCCGAACACACCGCGGGCCTCGACAGCTACCTGGCGGAGGTGGATGCCACGTCGTGGGAGCACATCGTCGAGCAGTCCGGCCTGAGTCTTCAGGACATCGAACTCGCTGCGCGGATGTACCGCCGTGCCAAGCGGGTGATCATGTGCTGGGCGATGGGTGTGACCCAGCACGCACACTCGGTGGTGACCGTGCAGGAAATCATCAACGTGCAGTTGTTGCGCGGCAATATCGGGCGGCCCGGGGCAGGGCTGTCGCCGGTGCGCGGGCACAGTAACGTGCAGGGCGACCGCACCATGGGCATCAACGAACTGGCGCCGCCGGAGTTGATCCATGCGCTGGAAGCACGCTTTGACTTCAAGGTGCCGCGTCATCATGGTCACAATACCGTGATGGCCATTGCCGCCATGGAAGAAGGGCGCTCAAAGGTCTTCATCGGCCTTGGCGGCAACTTCGCCCAAGCCACGCCAGACACCCCGCGCACCCATGATGCATTGCGCAAGTGCGACCTGACCGTACACATCGCCACCAAGCTCAATCGCAGCCATTTGGTGATGGGCCGTGAAGCACTGATCCTGCCGTGCCTGGGCCGTACCGATATCGACATCCAGGAGGAGGGGCCACAAGGTGTGACCGTGGAAGACACCTTCAGCATGGTGCACATTTCCCACGGCCAACTGAAACCCAAATCGCCGCTGATGCGCTCGGAGCCAGCGATCATTGCCGGGATTGCCAACGCCACTCTGGGTAAACACCCGATTGACTGGCTGTGGACCGTCGCCGACTACAGCCGAATCCGTGACTTGATTGCCGACACCATTCCGGGCTTCGAGGACTTCAACAACAAACTGCTGCACCCGGGCGGCTTTCATTTGGGCAACGCTGCCGCGCAGCGCATCTGGGAAACCGCCAGCGGTAAAGCCCAGTTTGTCTCGAGTGTCCTGCCTGCTCACCTGGTCAGCGAAGGCGTGCGCAATCTCGACGTCAAACCGGACCTGATCCTGCAGACCATGCGCTCCCACGACCAGTACAACACCACGTTGTACGGCCTCGATGACCGTTATCGCGGGGTCTACGGCATGCGCGATGTGGTGTTCGTCAACGAACAGGACATTCGCAAGCTGGGCTACGAGCCAGGGCAAAAGGTCGACATGGTGTCGTTGTGGGGCGATGGGCGTGAGCGTCGGGTCAGCGGCTTTACCTTGATCGCTTACGACATTCCACAGGGCCAGGCCGCTGCCTATTACCCGGAAACCAACCCGCTGGTGCCACTGGAAAGCTACGGCGACCGTACCTACACACCGACGTCGAAGTTCATCGCTATTCGCCTTGAACCGGCTCCGGCCAGCAACCTGATTCAGTCCCTCGGCGCTTGAGCCGGACCGGGGCGGCCTGAGCGTCGCCCCGGTGTTTCCTGATCACTGGACATCTGTTCGTCGCGGGCCAAAAGGCTCAAGGCGTCCGGGCTTGGTGTACACGCGCACCGAGTCACTATGAGGGTATCGTCATGTTAAATATTGAGGCGCTCGACCTGGCACGCATTCAATTCGCGTTCACGGTCTCGTTTCACATCATCTTCCCGGCCATCACCATCGGCCTGGCCAGTTTCCTGGCCGTGCTTGAAGGCATGTGGCTGAAAACCAACAACCCGGTCTACAAGGACCTGTACCACTTCTGGTCGAAAATATTCGCCGTCAACTTCGGCATGGGCGTGGTCTCGGGCCTGGTCATGGCTTACGAGTTCGGCACCAACTGGAGCCGTTTCTCGGACTTTGCCGGGAGCATTACCGGGCCCTTGCTCACCTATGAAGTACTGACTGCTTTCTTCCTGGAAGCAGGCTTTCTCGGGGTCATGCTGTTCGGCTGGAACCGGGTCGGACGCGGCTTGCACTTCTTCTCCACGGTGATGGTTGCCATCGGCACGTTGATCTCGACGTTCTGGATCCTGGCCTCCAACAGCTGGATGCAGACCCCGCAGGGCTTCTCCATCGTTGACGGCCGGGTGATGCCGCTGGACTGGCTGGCCATCGTCTTCAACCCGTCGTTCCCGTTCCGCCTGGCGCACATGGCCATTGCGGCGTTCGTCGCCACGGCGTTCTTTGTCGGGTCCTCTGCGGCCTGGCATCTGCTGCGCAAAAACGACACGCCGGCGGTGCGCAAAATGCTGTCGATGGCGATGTGGATGGCGCTGATCGTAGCGCCGATTCAGGCAGTGGTCGGTGACGCCCATGGCCTCAATACCCTGGAGCATCAACCGGCAAAAATTGCCGCGATGGAAGGGCACTGGGAAAACGTCGGTAACGAACCCTCGCCGCTGGTGCTGTTCGGCATCCCGGACATGGAGGCCGAGAAGACACACTTTGCGATCGAAGTCCCGTACCTGGGCAGCCTGATCCTGACCCACAGCCTGGATAAGCAGATCCCCGCGCTGAAAAGTTTTCCGAAGGAAGACCGCCCCAACGCGACGATCATTTTCTTCAGCTTTCGGATCATGGCCGGGCTGGGCATGTTGATGATCCTCACCGGGTTGCTGGGCTTGGCGTTGCGTCGTAATGGCGCGTTGTATCGCAATCGACTGTTCCTGCGACTGGTGTTGTTCATGGGCCCTACCGGCCTGATCGCGATGCTGGCGGGCTGGATCACCACCGAGGTTGGTCGCCAGCCCTGGGTGGTCTACGGGCTGATGCGCACCGCAGATGCGGTGTCCAATCACACCGTCGCGCAGCTCAGCATCTCCCTGGCGTTGTTTGTGGTGATCTACTTCTCGGTGTTTGCCGTAGGCATCGGCTACATGATGAAACTGGTCCGCAAAGGCCCGCAGCCTCATCACGACCATCCGCCCCAAGGCGGCCCTGGCCAGGAGCGTACGCCACGCCGTCCCCTGTCCGCCGTCACCGAGACGCTGGCGTCCGGCGACCACACCAACTGATCAAGGGGAATGAGCATGGGTATTCAAGGTATAGATCTGTCATTGATCTGGGGCGTGATCATCGCCTTCGGAGTGATGATGTACGTGATCATGGATGGCTTCGACCTGGGGTTGGGCATCCTGTTTCCGCTGATCCCGGAGGAGCAGGAACGCGACGTGATGATGAACACCGTCGCACCGGTCTGGGACGGCAACGAAACCTGGCTGATCCTCGGCGGTGCGGCGCTGTACGGCGCCTTTCCGCTGGCTTACTCGGTGATTCTGGAGGCGTTGTACCTGCCGCTGATTTTCATGCTGGCGGGGTTGATCTTTCGCGGTGTCGCCTTTGAATTCCGGTTCAAGGCCAGCCCGCAAAAGCGCCACATCTGGGACATGGCCTTTATCGGGGGATCATTCCTGGCAACGTTTAGCCAGGGCGTGGTGATCGGCACATACATCTCGGGTATTCCAGTGGTCGACCGCCAGTTCGCCGGCGGCACCCTCGACTGGCTGGCGCCATTCCCGTTGTTCTGCGGCGTGGGCTTGATCGTCGCCTATGCATTGCTGGGCAGCACCTGGTTGCTGGTCAAGACCGAAGGCATGCTCGAATCGCGGATGCGTCTGTTCACCCATTACCTGGCGTTCGCCCTGATGGCAGTGGTGGCCGTGCTCTGTGTCTGGACACCCTGGCTGCACCCGGAAATCGCCCTGCGCTGGTTCGCCCATGCCCATATCGTGGTCTTCGGCGTCCTGATGCTGCTGGGCGTACTGGCGCTGATCGGCTTACTGAAGACCTTGCGCCAGCACCACTCCCACTGGCCCTTTGTCTTCACCCTGGTGCTGGTATTCCTCGGCTACATCGGCCTGGCCTTCAGCATCTGGCCGAACATCGTCCCGCCGTCCATCAGCCTGTGGGAAGCCGCCTCACCCGCTTCCAGCCAGTTGTTTATCCTGATAGGCACCTTATTCATCCTGCCGATCATCCTGATGTACACCTGCTGGAGCTACTACGTATTCCGCGGCAAAGTGAGGATTGGTGATGGCTACCATTAACGTTGAAAAAACAATGCCGTTTTACAAACAGGTGGCGCAGCTAAGCCTGCTGTTTTGCACGGCACTGATCATGCTGGCCGCCGCCACGGCCCTGACAATGGAGTTTGCCCATGGAACGCTCTGAAGTGTCACAGACTCAACATCAGACAGGCCCTTGGTACAAACGAGTGTTTTGGCTGATCGCTATCTGGCTTGCCAGCGTAGCTACACTCGGCATTGTGGCCAGTGGCATTCGCGGACTGATGCACATGGCCGGTATGACCAGTCATTGACGGGGCAATTCACCCAATCAACGTCCGGCGCTTAACGCAGCGCCGGAACGAGGAGCGACATATGTCAGAACGTATTGATAAAAATCATCCCGTTAAATACGTGACGAAAAGTGGTGTCACCGTAATGATCGGATTCAGCTGGAGCCCACCGCTTGATATCCCTGTAGGGGCCAGGTTAACCATGCCAGACACCGTTGCCCGCCCGGCCTACGTCGAGGGCGATCATTGGGAGAGTTATGAACAAGCGGTAAAAGGCGCGCAAGAAGCAGCCGAGCGCTGGGTGAATTCTCCGCTTCGATGAGGGGGGATGGGGCTGGCGCGGTGGGTGGTTGAACTGCTGCGCCTGGCTTTATGATCGTTACTGGGTTTGAGGTACAAAAAAAGACGTCCGGGTGACGTCTTTTTTTGTTGGGACGGGGGCATTTGAACCAGGCTCACTTGTACCTGTAGTCATTGGATTCTTCCTATAGGAACGTTAGAAGGGATACGCAGTGGTTCCCGCTGGCAAGATCAACTACTCGGCACTGAGGACTTTTGCCGAATGTGCCTGTAAGCGTCATGGTCAGTCACCGTATGCTCCTGACGACGGCATGACCCGCTTCTAGCGTTGCGCAACAGATCCCTACCGACCCGATCGTCATTTTTATTGACCCTGCGAAAACCTGTCAGTATCGTCCTCCATCCCTCCTTTCCGGCTACCTCTGCCGTGAACCGCCCAGGCGTTAACTCGCGAAGCGGTCATACACGTTGCCGACACTTATACGGTCGCTATCTTCAAGCGCGCCTCATTTCCGATATCCAGTGTAAAGGATGATTCTATGATCATTCGTCAGGCGACTAATGCCGACCACCCGCAACTGCTCAACATTTGGCTGCGCTCTGTTCGCGCCACACATCACTTCCTGCAAGAATCCGATATTGAGGCATTGCTTCCTCAGCTCCGCGATATCTACCTACCCGCTGTTGAATTATGGGTTGCGGTAAATACCGAGGACAATCCGACAGGCTTTATCGGGCTCAATGAAAACCACGTAGAAATGCTCTTTATCGAGCCAGACCTGCGAGGGAAAGGTATTGGCCGCGCGCTGTTGAATCATGCCCGCAGCTCTCGCAATCCGATGAGTGTTGACGTGAATGAGCAGAACCGCGAAGCGGTAGGCTTCTATTTACATTACGGGTTTGTTCAAACAGGTCGTTCCCCGCTGGATGGCGAGGGCCGCCCCTTCCCGTTGCTACACTTGAGCCTGCCCGGCTAGGGCTTTAATCGTGAATCGCTCCTAAGCTTGCGCTTCGGAGCGATTCATAACCCATCAGGTCAGCATCCATTGATGCGGTAGCAATTGCCCGATCTCACTGGCCCGCTGCATCGGCAGCCGCGTTAGAACATCTTTCAGATACGCCTCCCTTCACCGTTACCGGCGCCGCCACGCTCATTCAGCCATGCGTTGAGGCAGACACAGGCTGCTGTGGTCGCCGTGCCGTCAGGCCAGCGCGGTAGCTGGTTCAGCCGTAGCGGCCGCACACTTGAGCCTGTCGGCGCATATTGCGAGTGCGAGCAGGGTTGGCAGTGGCGAGCACACAGGGTACGACTCGTTATGTTCAGGGGAGATACACGGCGGGAAGGTGTAGAGGGAGACAGGAACGGATAGCCAGAAACAAGAAAGCCCGCACGGGGCGGGCTTCTTGGGTGTTTCGCAGACTGTCTGAGACAGATATTTGGTGGGGCCGGGGGAAGCTGAAAAGCTTTCTCATCTTATTAATTTATATAAAGAATAATAATCTTAAATTGTTGCTGGAATACCAATTGGAATACCGCTCTACCGGGCGATACTCACCACGATCGGTGGTATGAGTTCACCAGAGCGGAGCTGACGTTAAGCAAGGATGTAAATCTTTAAATATCTTGTAAGAAACTTCCTCATTTTTGGTAGGCTTTTGCCATCAGTCTAGAGGAAATGGAATGCCCGCAGTCATCGTTGAAAACGACACATCGCAATGGCAAGACGAAACCGGTGCTGTCTATCATTTCCCCAAGCGGTACCAAGCCTGGCTTGCTGAAGGAACCGAAGTGATCTATTACAAAGGACGCATCAAGGACAAAACCTTTGCTTCTGTCCGCCTCAGCGCCGATCCGCATTATTTTGGTATGGCACGCATCGGCAAGGTCTACGCAGACCGGAGGAGTGATAAGGGTGACCTTTTTGCTTTGATCGAAAACTTCACTCCGTTTGAAGACGCTATCCCCTCGAAAATTAACGGAGTGTACCTAGAGACGATCCCCGCTACTCGAGTGAACAACTATTGGCGTGACGGGGTTCGGTCCATTTCCCAACTGGATTACGATGCAATCCTAAGTCATGCGAAGCTCCTGTCTTCCCAGGCTGACCAGGTCGCACCAAATTCCGAAGGCGATCCATTGACCTTTGAATCGGCCAATGAAGGCAGCAAATTAAGTTACTTTGGAACCCGCTACGAGCGCCGGAAAGATCTGAGGGTGAAGGCCATTGCTATCCACGGCCTTGACTGCAAGGCATGTGGCTTTGATTTCGAACAGGCGTATGGCGAGCACGCGAAGGGGTTCATTCACGTTCACCATATAGTGCCGATTTCTGACTTTGGTGGTGAGAAATCCGTGAATCCTGAGACTGACCTCGTTACGTTGTGCGCGAACTGTCACGCGGTTGTCCATCGCAAGCGGCATATGACTCTGAGCGTTGATGAGCTGAAAGGAATGTTGCGCGGGCGATGGGTAATCGAGCCTTAGTTTTCTGCTGTGTTCAACCTACGTTTTTTTGTGAGGCTGAACCCTGGATAGTGACATCCTACTGGCGGGCCCATCAGCCGTTACTGTGCCTGGCAAGTCGGCTCTCAAAGTATTGCGCGGTTTCCTGATCAGTACAGTATAGGTAGCAGCCTTTCATCCCACGAGTCATCAATGTTCGATACGTGTTTTTGATGATCAGGTCTGTATCTTGCTGCGCCAGAGCAGGTTGCTCCTTCATCAACTTCTTCCAGCCACGAATCGATTTATCGTTCTTATCTCGCTCATGCGGCGACGTTACCACCTGCCCATCACGCACGACTAGATCTGGTCCGATGATCACTCCAATATAATCAACTTCCAGCCCTTGGCAGGTGTGGATACAACCGACCTGTTCAATGGAATTCTCAGCGATGATCCACAAGCTGCCATCCTGATCCAGATTCCATTGGCGTGCGTAGTCATTGCCGATAACGATGTCAGTGGCCTTGGAGTCTTTCTTGCTGAGCCACGGCCAGCAATAGCCCGCGACCACACGAGCCTTGTTTCCATGGTTTTTCTCGTCAATGGCGTCATGCAGCGCCTGAGGTGAGTCGAATACCTTGAACTCGTACTCCGAGGTGTTGAGCGTCGGATTTGCTGTCGAGCGAATGCCAAGCACGTCATCCAGCCATGCCATGTAACCGTCAGAACCACTGCAGCGAAACTGTGAAGACAGCACATATTCCTCGACCACAGCACCCTTGGCTTTGGCAAAGGCGCGTATTGCCTGCTTGCTGCCTATGTCGCTCAGGGTCACACGCTGATCTTCATCGATGAAGAAAATTGAGCATTTCGCTGATTCAATCAGCTCCTTGATCTGGTTTTCGCCAAGGTTCCCATAAAGCCCGCTTTTCTCATTCAGTCGGTGGGCTTCGTCCACGATAAGCGCATCGAATGTGTTGGGCTCAGTGTCGATGAACGCCCCAGAGCCTGAAAAGAAATTCGAGAAATGGCTGCGTTTGATGGTGCCAACCAGTTTGCTTTCGTAGACCTTGCGTGGGGCGGCATTCTTCGAGACATATTTGCTTAACAGCCTCAATTCTGTGAGCCTCACCAGTAAATTGATAGCCAGAACAGTTTTCCCGGTGCCCGGCCCCCCCTCAATGATCAGCACCTTTGGTGCCTGGTCCGAGGCTTCGCTTGCTGCCGCAAGCGCTGATTCAAAAATTGCTTTTTGATCGTCAATCAATACGAACTCTGGCTTGCCTGTCATCAGCCCTTCGAGGGCTTCGGCTAGCGCTTTGGACGGACGGATTTTCCCATCGGACAGTTCGTAGAGAACCTCTTTGTTGTCGCCGTGAGCAATATGCTTTTTCAGGAAGCTTCTGAGTTTGGTGAGCTCATTCGGCCCTTTCAGGAACAGTGGTGCTTTGCTGATGTGGGGCTCGTAGTGAGCTGAGTCGATGATGCCGTCGCTGACGTAGTTATGAAGGTAGGCACACGGACGGATCTCGATGCTTTTGTCATACACCGCCTCGTTGAAGCCCTCCAGCAGAGCGGCGTATGACCATACTTGATAGGACGGGTGAATGGTCTCAACGAGGCCGCCACCCAATGCCGTTTTGACGATGGCATCCTTGGTAGTGGCGCTGGCCTTGCTCCATTGTTTCAATTCGATCAAGACGGCTTTTTTTGCCTGATTTTCGTCGCGACCGGTGAGCAGAAAATCGATTCGCTTCGACGACTGCGGAATGTGCAGCTCAATGGCCAGGCCCGCGTCGCTCGGCAGGCCTTCATCCCTAAGGACCTTGGCCATATACGTTAGAGATCCTTGCCACGACCTGACTTCCGACCTGCCAACGGTCTTGCCGGTGGCTTCCTTGAAATGCCTGAGGATCACCTCCTCAATGTCATCGTTATCGTTGTCTTTAAGAAATTGCTGTTTGGTCGCAGCGTAGACGATCACGGGCTGTCCTTAGATTCGAGTTGTTCAGAGTCGGTCGTACTTTTTGCTGCTGCTTTTGGCTTTATCCACGGGGTACTTCTGGCCGTTCGAGGCGAGTTTCCGTGTCACCGCCTCGTTGAGGTCGATGCCGAGCACGCTGCTCAGGCGAACCAGGTACATCAGTACGTCCGCCAGTTCGTCTTTTACGGCTAGGCTGATTTCGGGATCTTTAGCTACGGAGAGCGAATCGGCATCGCTCATCCATTGGAAAATTTCGCACAGCTCTCCTACCTCGCCAGTGAGCGCCAAGATGAGATTTTTTGGGGAGTGGAACTGATGCCAGTCGCGATCATCTGCGAAACGCTGAAGGGATGCGGCAAGCTTCACTACGTCAACCAGTGGCGCGGATGAGCTGTCTGAGTCACTCACGGGGCTATCTCTTGAGTATCGGGGAGGGGGCAAAAAAAATGTGTAGGAAATCTAGCGTAAGATTGTAAGAGTTTTCGCCGCTTGCGCAGCTTTTTTGTGTTTTTTCTCACACGCTCTCTGAAGGCCGCATTGCTTGCCAGTATTCGCTAGATACTTTGAGCGTTGCTAAGCAGGCCGCGACGACCCCCATGCCCACCGACTAGCGGCCTTTTTCCCTCTGTTCGTTAGTTTGCAGAATGGGCCGTTTCTGGGCTAGCAGGTGATGGCAAGCCGATGTTGATGCGCTTCTTGGTCATCGGTTCGCGGTAGTTGAAACTCCACAGCAACGAGCCGTTGCTGCGTACGCGGAGCTGCGAACCGTCACCGTCCGTGAGGACGTAATCCTTGGACGCGGGTTTGACTCCCTTGAGTTGACGATCGGAGAGGCGGAGGTTTTGAGCAGGCATGAGATTGTCCTCAAGCACTGATTCGGTATTCCAAAGATTAGCTCCGGGCGAGCTGGAATACCGCCTGGAATACCCGAACGGCTGGTACTCCAAAACTCTCAAAAGACCGCAAAAGCGCTGGAAGCCGCGTATTCACTGGATTTCAGGCACAAAAAAAGACGTCCGTGGACGTCTTTAGATGTAAATTTGGTGGAGCCGGGGGGATTTGAACCCCCGTCCGCCAGTACTCCGCTGTCGGTACTACATGCTTAGCCGTTTCTATTAAGTTAACCCTCAGCGACCCGAAGGGCAGGGTGCTTTGGGCGAGTTGTGTAAGTTTTAGCCGATTCGTCCACAACGTACTGCACGGCGATCCTGTTCTATATGACAATCACTTCAGGTTTACAGGCATCCCCTAGTGATTGCTGGACCCGAAGGTACCAGGAGGATGGCTAAGGCAGCTTACGCTGCGAGAGCTTGACCCTCGTAGGTTTCGTCATTGGCAACTATAAGTAGTTGCAACAGTGGATTTACGAGTTCTGTTACCAACTCGGCATGCACCTAGAGTTTCGCAACCGGCGTCGAATCCTAAACGGCCCCGATGCTTGCTGTGTATAACCAGCAAGCTAGACGAGTCTACGCCAATCCGACGCAGAAGGCCAACCTCAACAAAGGCTTACTGACCGCCTTTGGTGTTGTTCTGGAGTTTCTGGAGGGCTTGGGAGGTCAGTGAGGTGCAATTTTTCTCACCTTCCTCAGTGCCTTTGGCTTTTTCGGTCTGGGCTTCTGCTACCAGTTCATTGATGTCGCTTTTCAAGTCTTCGCTCATGACTTCAGTGCTGACCACCGTGTCCTTGATTTTTTGCAGGTTGATGTCGCACAGGCTTTCACTCGCAAACACGGGAGACGTCAGCATTGCAGCAGCGATAAACAAGCCAGCAAGAGCGGTACGCTTCATGGAAAAACTCCTTGTGCAGAGATAAGGCCCTGTGTCGTCAGGTGCCGTGATATGCCCCAATGCAAGGGCGTTAAGCCTATTGAATATAGCTGCGCTCAAGGGCTTTGCTTTTATTTTGCTATCACTCTGCAGAGGTGGGCCTGTCTCGCGATGCAGGGACCACGTTATCCGCGGATGCGGCGGTGATGCTATCGCGAGGCAAGGCTGTTGCAGCGGCGGTTTAACGGGCGTGGGTCACCCGGTCTACGAGGTACACCAGGCTGTGGTAATCGATTCCGCCGTGCTGGCTCAAACCGATCTCACAGGTGCGGCTGGTGGAAATCCCTTCGCTGCAATGTTGCACGGCCTCTTTCAAGGTGCGCAGCGAGTGGGCATTCAACTCCGGCGTGGTGAAGCCTTTGTCGCCGGCAAAGCCACAGCAATGGATGCCTTCGGGGATTACGACGTCGTGGCTGCACAGCCGCGCAATGTCGATCAGCGCCTGGCTTTCACCCAGGTGCTGGGTGCTGCAGGTGACGTGAACGGCAATGGGGGCCTGTTGTGGCGTGAAGTTGAGTTTGTCCACCAGATGGGTGCGGATGAAGCGTACCGGGTCATACAGGTCGAGGCGGGTTTCGCCGATGTCCTGCACCAGGCGCAAGGTGCACGGGCTGGTGTCGCAGTAGATCGGATCAAGCCCGCCACGGCTGGCCTGCAGCAGCGCGTCAATCAGCTCCTGACGTTTGTGCTCGGCTTGTTCGGTGTAGCCTTTGGACGCAAAAGGCTGACCACAGCAGAGGTTGTCGAGATTGTCGGGGAATATCACCTGATAGCCGGCTTTTTCCAGCAGGCCGCGGGTTTTTGCCTGCAGCGACATTTGTTCGCCGTCCCCGGCAGCGGGGCCCATGACCCGCGACACGCAGGCCGCCAGGTACACCACCCGCGGCCGTACATCCAGCACTTGCGGGCTGAAGCGAATCGCGCGTTCCGGCTGGGGCATGGCGTTGGTCCACAGCGGTACCCGGCCTTTACTGGCGCGGGTCAGTGCGGCGGACAGTTTCGTCAGCCGTGGAGCCCCGAGCAGCATGCGCGCGCCATTGGCCACGTGCAGGGTGAAGCGGGCCCCTTGCAGCGAGGTTGCAAAATGGCTGGCCAGCCACTCGGCGGTTTTCACGTTATCGGCACTGCGCGCACGGAGCTTTTTCACCAGCTCGCCGGTGTTGATGCCTACAGGACAACGCTGGGCGCATAACCCGGTCGCTGCGCAGGTATCGATGCCCTGGTAGGCGTAGGCTGCTTCCAGCTCACGGGTGTCGATGCCTGCACGTTTTTTCGCCTGGATATCGCGCCAGATCACAATCCGCTGGCGCGGGCTGAGGGTCAGGCCTTTGGAAGGGCACACCGGTTCGCAAAACCCGCATTCGATGCACTTATCCACAATCTCGTCGGCGGCGGGCATGGGTTTGAGGTGCTTGAGGTGGATGTGCGGGTCTTCGCTGAGCACCGCGTCGGGGTTGAGAATGCCCTGCGGGTCGAGCAAGCGCTTGAGCTGCCACATCAACTGGTAGGCATCGCTGCCCCATTCCAGCTCGACAAACGGCGCCATATTGCGACCGGTGCCGTGTTCGGCCTTGAGTGAACCGCCGAATTCCACGGCCACCAATTGCGCCACGTCGTCCATGAACGCTTCGTAGCGCGCCACTTCTTCAGGGTTGTTGAAGCCCTGAGTGAAGACAAAGTGCAGGTTACCCTCCAGCGCATGGCCGAACAGGATGGCTTCGTCATAGTGGTGTTTGTCGAACAGCGCGATCAGGCGGTTGACGCCGATGGCCAGTTGTTCAACCGGGAAGGTCACGTCTTCGATGATCACCGTGGTCCCGGTTTTGCGCACCGCGCCGACGGCCGGGAAGGTGTCTTTGCGGATCGCCCAGAGCTTGGCGTTTTCGGCCGGGTCTTCGGTGAAATCCACTTGTTTCTCGACCGGGAAGGCCGCGAGCGAAGCCATGATTTGCCCCAGTTGCTCGTGCAACAAGGTGCGCGAGGCGGCGCGGGATTCGATCAGCAGGGCGCAGGCATTGGCCGACAGTTGCTGTACGAACGCCGGCATTCCGGGTTTGTCCTGGACGGAGCGCAGGCTGCGCCGGTCCAGCAGTTCAACGGCGGACACCGGCTGGCTTTTGAGCACGGTGACGGCGGTGCAGCAGGTTTCCACGTCCGGGAACACGATCAGCGCCGACGCTTTGTTCGGGTGATCGATGACCGTGTCGTAAGTGACCGAGCTGATAAAGCCCAGTGTGCCTTCGCTGCCCACCAGCAAGTGGCTGAGAATATCCAGCGGGTCGTCGAAATCCACCAGGGCGTTGAGTGACAGGCCTGTGGTGTTTTTCAGACGGTACTTGTGGCGAATTTTTGCGGCTAATTCAGAATTGGCGCGGGTTTGGCGGGCCAATGTTGCCAGCTGTTCGAGCAATGGCCCGTGGCTTTGACGAAAGGCCGCGATGTTGGCCGCGTCTTCGGTGTCGACCCGGGTGCCATCGGCCAGCACCACACGCAAGCCTGCCAGGGTGTGATAGGTGTTTTGCGCGGTGCCACAGCACATGCCGCTGGCGTTATTGGCGACGATTCCGCCAATTTTGCAGGCGTTGATCGAGGCCGGGTCGGGGCCGATCTTGCGCCCGAACGGGGCCAGCCAGGCATTGGCCTGTGCGCCAATAACGCCGGGCTGCAAGCGTATCTGGGTACCCTGGCCGCGGATTTCTTTCGCGTTCCAGTTATCCCCCAGCACAATCAGGACCGAGTCGCTGATGGCCTGGCCGGACAAACTGGTGCCCGCAGCGCGGAAGGTCACCGGCACCTGGTCACGACGGGCCAGTCGCAACAGCTCGACCACTTCGTCTTCGGACTCGACGCGGATCACCAGCTTGGGGATCAGCCGGTAAAAACTCGCGTCGGTGCCGAATGCCAGCGTCGAAAGGGCATCGGTAAAACGCCGGTCCTGCGGGATCAGCCGTTCAGCATCACGGATAAAGGCGGCAGGCAGGCTCATGCGTCCTCCAGGATCAGCACCACCAAGTCTTTCGGACCGTGGGCACCGTAGGCCAGCACTTGCTCGATGTCGGCGGTTTTCGACGGGCCGGATACCAGTAAAGCGTTGGTGGGCATGCCTGCGGCCCAGTTCATTTCGCGTTGTACTTGATAGAAGTTGTCGCGGATTTCACTGGCCTTGAGCAGGGCGAAATGCACGGGCGGCACCAGGCTCATCAGCCGTGGTTCTTCAGGCGTCGGCCACATGATCAGGCTGCCGGTGGCAGCAATCGCACCCAGGGTGTTCGTGAGGCTGGCAGGCGTGTCGTTGAACAACTCGTCCTTCCACTCTTCTACGCGTCGGTCGTAGGCCTTGAGTGCAGGCAGTGCAGGGTTTTGTGCCCAGTGCGCGGTCACTTTTTGCCCGTGAGGGGTCGTCGGGGCGATCAGCAGGCTTGGCAACTGTCGGTCTGTCACCAGTTGCGCGAGCAAGGCGGGCCAGCCCTGCTCGGTGCTGAGATGAATTTCGGTATGCACGGCTTCCATCAACTTGCGCAGTTGCGGGATGCGCTGCTCCGGTGTGTAAGTCCAGGGCTCGGTCACCAGCGCTACGTCGAAATCGTCAGGGACCGGTGTGGTGCCGGTCAGGCTGTTGCGCAGTTTGTTGAGGATGTTCTGCTTGGCGCTCATCACTGGTCTCCCGACTTTTTAGCCATGTGTTCGCGGGCCATATCGTGTAGCGAACGGGCTGCGGGTTTAGGGGCGCTGTGGTTTTGCGTCCACGGCCCGACATTGTTCGGGGTCAGTCCGCGCAGACGAGTGGCGGCCTTGAGAAAGACGCGGTACAGCGTGGGTGAGCTGTTGAGCCTGGCCCACATGTTCCAGATCAAGCGCTCTTTACGTGAATACTTGCTGCCTTGGCCACGCATGATGCGAGGCGAGCTGTCCGGCGCCTTGACGTTCTCTTCGCGCAGACGGCGCAGCAGGGCGGGAATCGGAATTTTTACCGGGCACACTTCGCCACATGCACCGCACAGCGACGAGGCGCTCGGGTGATCCGGAACTTTCGCCAGGCCCACCATGTGCGGCGTGATGATCGCGCCGATCGGACCGGGGTACACCTCGCCGTAGGCATGGCCGCCGATGCGGGTGTAAACCGGGCAATGGTTCATGCAGGCACCGCAGCGAATGCAGTTCAGGGTCTGGCGCAGTTCACTGTCGGCAAAGGCCTGGCTGCGACCGTTGTCGAGCAGTACCAGGTGCACTTCTTCCGGGCCATCCAGCTCGCCGGGCTTGCGCGGGCCGGAGATCATATTGACGTAGGTGGTGATCGGTTGGCCAAGGGCCGAACGGGTCAGCAACGATACCAGCGGTACCACATCGCGCAGGTTTTCGACGACCTTCTCGATGCCGGTCACGGCAATGTGGACCGGGGGCACGGTGGTCGACATGCGACCATTGCCTTCGTTTTCGACCAGCAGCAGGGTGCCGGTTTCAGCGACGGCGAAGTTGACTCCGGACACGCCGATGTCAGCTTCAAAGAACTTCTGACGCAGGACACGACGCCCGATCTGGATCAGTTGGTCGACGTCCTTGGTGTATTCCACGCCGAGCTTTTCGTGAAACAAGTCGGCCACTTGCCCGGCGTTTTTGTGGATCGCGGGCATGATGATGTGGGACGGCTTTTCGTTGTCGAGTTGAACGATGTACTCGCCCATGTCGGACTCAAGGCATTCAATGCCCTGGGCGCCGAGCACGTGGTTCATCTCCATCTCTTCGCTGACCATGGACTTGCCCTTGATGACTTGCCTGGCTGAACGCCGGCGGGCAATCGACATGACGATCTCGTTGGCTTCATCGACGGTTTCAGCCCAGTGCACCTGCACGCCGTTGCGGGTCAGGTTGGCTTCCAGCCGTTCAAGCAGTTCGGGCAGCTTGGACAGGGCTCGGGCCCGCACTGCGTTGCCCAGTGCCCGCAGATGTTCGCGCTCATGGGCATCACTGAAGGACGCGGCGCGTTTGGTCATCAGCGAATCCATAGCACTGCGAAAGTTGTTTCGCAGTTGTTTGTCGCCTAACGCTTCGTGGGCGCGCTCGCGGAAGTCTTCTTCCACGGCAACGGTGGGAATCAGTGTGCTGCTGCTCATTGCTCACCTCCGGTACGGTTCCACAGAAAGCTGGCCAGGTGCTGGCCGCGCAGGGCTTGTTTCTGTTTTTCCAGCGAGCCATTGATGTTCATCAGGCAGCCGCAGTCGGCGCTGAGCACCTGGTGCGCGCCGGTTTCAATCAGCGAGCGGGTTTTGTCAGCGACCATCGCCCCGGAAATATCCGGCATGCGTACGCTGAATGTCCCGCCAAAGCCGCAGCACTCACTTTCGTGGCTGTGGTCGATGCGCTCGACATTGCTCAATTGCGCCAACAGTTCGCGACCGTGCAGGTGGGTGTTCATTTCACGACGGGCCGAGCATGAAGTGTGCAGCGCGACTTTGACCGGTGCGCCGCTGTCCTTGAATTGCACCTTGCACACAAACAGCAGGAACTCGGTCAGTTCAAAGGTGCGCTCGGCCAGCGCGTGGACTTTTTTCAGTGTGTCGGGCTCGTCTTTGAACAGGTCTTCATAGTGTTCGCGCAGCATGCCGGCGCAAGAGCCGGACGGCACGACCACAGGGTAATCTTCGGCGAACAGCGCCAGTTGGGAGCGAGCGACTTCGCGTGCCTGATCGGTATAACCCGACGTGTAGGCCGGTTGGCCGCAGCAGCTTTGACCTTGCGGGTAGTCGACTTCGATACCTTCGCGCTCGATCAGGTGAATCGCATCCATCCCTGCTTCGGGGTAGAACAGGTCGACCACGCAGGTGCCAAACAGGTAGACCTTGCGTGGCTTTTGCTCGGGATAGCGGCGCGGTGTGGGCAGGGGCGGGGCGACGCGGGTCGCGTTAGGCACGGCGTTGTAGAAAAGCTCGCTCATCAGGCGTCTCCGGGTGGTCCCGGTTATGTGTCTGCCCCAGCGATGGCTTATCGCTTTCGCCGCAGGGGCAGACCGGGTATTGAATGGCTGGCGCCGACGTTGAGTCCGGCGCCCTTAACGTGCTGTAACCATAGCGCTATTTATTAATGCACCAGCATGCCGGTGAACCAATACGCCTGAGCCAGGGTGATCAGGCCGACGATCGTGGCGAAGAACAGACTGTGCTTCAGGGTAAAGCGGAACAGGTCGGACTCTTTGCCCACCAGGCCGGTGGCGGCACAGGCAACGGCAATGGACTGCGGGGAAATCATTTTGCCAGTCACGCCGCCGCTGGTGTTCGCGGCCACCATCAAGGTGTCGCTGACACCGATCTGGTGTGCAGTGGTGGCCTGCAGCGAGCTGAACAGTGCGTTGGACGAGGTGTCGGAACCCGTCAGGAATACGCCCAGCCAGCCGAGGAACGGCGAGAAGAACGGGAATGCCGCCCCTGTGCCTGCCAGAACCAGCGCCATGGTCGAGGACATGCCCGAGTAGTTGGTTACGAAGGCAAAGGCCAGCACCATACCGATGGACAGGATCGGCCAGCGCAGTTCAAAAAAGGTCTCTTTCAAAGTGGTCAGACCAGTCTTGATGTTGATTTTAAGAACCAGCATCGAGATGAGCGCAGAGAAGAAGATCGCTGTGCCCGTGGCTGAAATCGGGTCAAGTTTGAACACGGCCGCAATGGCGGTCGGGCTATTCACGATCGGCGCGACCTTGACCACCAGTTGATCGAGGTGCGGGATCGCAAAGTTGAACACCCAGCCGTACATCGAACCGCCCGGCGAGAACATGGCTTTGAACGGTTTCAGGGTCCAGATGGTAACCAGCACGGTCAGGATCAAGAACGGCGACCAGGCCTTGAGGATTTGCAGCAAGGAGTAAGGCGAAGCCATCAGGTTACTTGGCTTGCCGAAACCACCGACGCTGGCGGTAACGGCTACGTCAGAGCTGACACCCGCAATCTGCGCGCCTGCAGTGCGTTTAGGCTGCCAGACTTTCAGGAACAGCGTCAGGCTGATCAGGGAGGCAAGGGCCGAAGTAATATCCGGCAGCTCCGGGCCAATGTAGTTCGAGGTGAAGTACTGGGTCACGGCGAAACTCAGGCCCGCCACCAGGGCGGCTGGCCAGGTTTCGCGTACGCCACGCAGGCCGTCCATCATGAACACCAGCCAGAACGGTACGAACAGTGACAGCAGCGGCAATTGACGGCCGGCCATGGCGCCGATCTTGAACGCGTCGATCCCCGTGACCTGGCCGGCGACGATGATCGGAATGCCCAGCGCGCCAAAGGCCACGGGGGCGGTGTTGGCAATCAGGCACAACCCGGCGGCGTACAGCGGGTTGAAACCCAGGCCTACCAGCAGGGCAGCGGTAATGGCGACCGGTGCACCGAAACCGGCAGCGCCTTCAAGGAACGCGCCGAAGCAGAAGCCGATCAGCAGCACTTGCAGGCGTTGGTCGTCAGTGATCGACAGTACGGAGCTGCGGATGATTTCGAACTGGCCGCTCTTGACGGTCAGTTTGTAGAGGAACACCGCGGCAACGATGATCCATGCAATCGGCCAAAGGCCGTAGGCAAATCCATAGCCCGCTGCTGCGAAGGCCATGTCGACAGGCATCTGGAAGGCGAAAATGGCCACCAGAATCGACAGGGCAAGCGTAATGCTGCCAGCGACGTGTCCTTTGAGACGGAACACGGCCAAGGCCATAAAGAAAAACACAATCGGGATAACGGCGGCGAGTGCGGACAGACCGAGACTGCCGAGCGGACTATAGAGCTGTTGCCAGGTTTGCATATGGGGTGGCCCCTAATTGTTATTGGTCGTTGCAGCGTAGCATGTTGGGTAATTGGTATTACCAATTTACAAGCGCTGTTGGCTAGGTTAAAAGCCTTATGTGGTATGTGTCAATTTGCCGCCCCTAAATCTTTGGTCGCAGTGTTCGTTGCCGGGCATCTGATTCGGTCTTGGGGAGCGTCACTGACAGGTGTGAGGGCGGCGCGAATCGGCGAGAATAGAGGGCCCGGCGTGTGGTCGGGATGATGGAGAGCAGTTATGGGGTTTGATCAAATTCGTCAGCGCCGTTTGTCTGACGATATTGTCGAGCAGCTTGAGGGCATGATTCTCGAGGGCACGCTGAAGTCGGGTGAGCGTCTTCCGGCTGAACGTGCGCTGGCTGAGCAATTCGGGGTGTCGCGGCCATCGTTGCGCGAAGCGATTCAAAAATTGTCAGCCAAGGGCTTGCTGGTCAGCCGCCAGGGCGGTGGTAACTACGTCGCCACATCGCTGGGCTCGACGTTCAGTGACCCGCTGCTGCAATTGCTGGAGAGCAACCCGGAGGCACAACGCGATTTACTTGAGTTTCGCCATACCCTTGAGGCGTCATGCGCCTTTTACGCGGCATCGCGGGCAACGGAGATGGACCGGGATCGCTTGCGGGTGGCTTTTGAACGGCTTCAGGACTGTTACACCCGGGTCGATGAAGTGAGCCGGGCAGAAGAGGGCGAGGCGGATGCAAATTTCCATCTGGCCATTGCCGAGGCAAGTCATAACGCCGTGTTGCTGCACACGATTCGTGGGTTATTTGACCTGTTGAAGCGTAACGTCGTGACCAACATCGGTGGCATGTACCAGCAGCGCAGTGAAACGCGCGACATGTTGATCGGTCAGCACCGTGAGCTGTATCTGGCGATTATCGAGGGGCGGGCAGACGATGCCCGGGAGATTTCCAGTCGGCATATTCTGTATGTGCAGGAAGTGCTGGAGGAGGTGCGTCAGGAAGTGCAGCGCATGGCGCGGGCCGAGCGACGCAACGGGTTATGAGGGCGTACGCCTGCAGGAACGAGCACGCTCGCCCCTGCAGAAGGCTGAGAAGAACTAGTCTTCCTTGCCTTTGTTGCGCACCGCACGCTGCAACTCGCGATCAGAGTCGCGCTCGCGCTCGGTATGACGCTTGTCGTATTCCTTCTTGCCTTTACCCAGGGCAATTTCGCACTTGATCAAGTGCTTGCTCCAGTAAAGGGAGAGGCAAACGCAGGCGTAACCCTTCTGCTGCACTGAAGCAAACAGCTTTTCCAGCTCGCGCTGGTTAAGCAGCAGTTTGCGGCTGCGCGTCGGGTCGGCGATAACGTGGGTGCTGGCGGTCGTCAGAGGCGCAATATGGCTGCCGAGCAACCATGCTTCACCATCTTTGAGCAGCACATAGCTGTCGACCAGCTGTGCCTTGCCTGCACGCAGACTTTTTACTTCCCAGCCGGCCAGGACCAGACCAGCCTCGAACCGATGTTCGATGAAGTAATCGTGTCGCGCTTTTTTGTTCTGCGCGATGGTCCCTGTGGGGTGTTTCTTCTGTTTAGCCATAGGGCCGGCATTATAGGCAGTTGCGCGCGTGTCGGCTACGGGCATCCTGCGTGATTGAGTGCTAAGGACTGCGTGCTTGAGGACATAGGGTGAATCCCGGACAATGCGCGCTCTTTTTTGATCGGTTGGGCGTAGTAACGATGTCGACAGACAAGGTTTCTGTCCACGGCAGTTGGGCAAGCCGTTGGGTCTTTATTCTCGCTGCGACCGGATCTGCCGTGGGTTTGGGCAGTATCTGGAAATTCCCTTACATGGTTGGCGTCTATGGTGGCGGCGCTTTTGTGTTGGTTTTTTTGGCGTGTATCGCGCTGATCGGTGTTCCTGTCATGCTGGCTGAAACCCTGATCGGGCGACGGGCGCGGCTGAGTCCGGCCAATGCCTTGAAGGTGCTGGCAGTTGAAGCGGGGCACTCGGGGCGTTGGTCGTGGGGCGCATTTGCCGGGATGATTACGGCATTGCTGATCCTGTCTTTTTACAGCGTGGTGGGCGGCTGGTCGCTGGATTACATCATCAATATGGGCAAGGGCGACTTTGAAGGTGCGACAGCCGGCCAGGTCGGTGCGTACTTCAGCGATGTCATTTCCAACCCCTGGCGCCTGACGTTCTGGCATACCGCCTTTATGTTGCTGTCCGCGTACGTGATTGCAAAAGGCGTCGTGGCAGGGCTTGAGCGCAGTCTGCGGATCATGATGCCGATTCTGTTTGTGCTGTTGCTGGTGCTGTTGGGTTACAGCATGACCACGGGGCACTTTATGGAAGGCGTACATTTCATGTTCGACTTCAACCCGGATCGCGTACTCGACGGTTTGCTGGCGGCGATGGGCCATGCGTTCTTTTCGCTGAGTGTGGGCGTAGGTTCGATCATGATCTATGGCGCATATATGCCCAAAAATGCGTCGATCTCCGGAACCGTGGTGGGCGTAGCGTTGATTGACACTTTCGTCTCATTGCTCGCCGGGCTGGCATTATTTCCAATTGTGTTCGCGTCAGGGCTCAACCCGAGCGAGGGGCCGGGCCTGATGTTCGTGACCTTGCCGTTTGCCTTTGGCAACGTGGCGTTTGGTCAGTTGATGGGCGTAGTGTTCTTTGTACTGGTGGCGGTGGCGGCCTGGAGCTCGGCCATTTCGTTGCTTGAGCCCATGGTTGCGTATCTGGTGGAGCGAACCAAAGTCAGGCGCCTATGGGTCACCTTCTGGCTGGCTTTCAGCTGCTGGTTTGTCGGGCTGGGTACGGTGTTCTCGTTCAACATCTGGAAGCAGGCCAAGTTTTTTGTGAGCGAAGAATCGGGCTTCCATCTGTATCAGTGGGGTACTGCGAGCGGCCTGGATTTCTTTGGTGTCGTCGATTTCTTAACCTCGCGTATCATGTTGCCGTTGGGCGGGCTGTGCTTTGTGGTCTTCGCCGGCTGGATCATGGGGCGTGGCGCGGTACGCGACGAGTTGTCGATGCGCAGCCCGGTTTTGTTCGCCCTGACTCTTTTTTTGATGCGCTATGTGGCGCCACTCGGCATCCTGATTGTGTTTGCCGCCCAGCTGTGGAAATAACGCTGACATGACTACACATATTCAACGTTCCGCGCTGCTGCCTTACCCGGCACAGGCGCTCTATGACCTGGTTAACGATGTTGCGCGTTATCCGGAGTTTCTGCCGTGGTGCTCGTCTGCCGAGGTTCTGGAAAGCACCGAAGTTTTGATGCGTGCCAGTTTGGGGGTGGCCAAGGGAGGCTTGAGCCAGCACTTCGTCACCCGAAATACGCTGGTGCCCGGGCAGTCGATTGAAATGAACCTTGAAGAAGGTCCGTTCACCAAGCTGCACGGCCTTTGGGTGTTCAAGCCGCTGGGTGAGAAAGCCTGCAAAATCAGTTTGGACATGACCTTTGATTACGCGGGCGCGCTCGTCAAAGCGACCCTGGGTCCTTTGTTCAATCAGGCTGCCAATACGCTGGTGGATGCATTTTGCCAGCGCGCCAAGCAGTTACATGGCTGAGCCGGTGATTGAGATTGAAGTGGTCTATGCGGCGGTCGATCGTCAGCGGCTGATGGCTCTGCTGGTACCCGAAGGCACGACAGTGCGGGCGGCAGTGCGTGTGTCGGGCATAGGGGACGAGTTCCCCGAGCTTGATCTGGCTACCTGTCCGGTGGGGATTTTTGGCAAGCAGGTGACCGAACCTGAAGCCCGGGTGCTTAAATCGGGCGAGCGGATCGAAATTTATCGTCCACTATTGGCTGACCCCAAAGAGATTCGCCGCTTGCGTGCTGCTAAAGCAGCCGAGGCCAAACGATTGAATCAGGCTTGAAGCACTGAATGGCAGACAACAAAAAGCCCGGCATGCCGGGCTTTTTTGTGCCGAACACTTATTGTTCGGAAGTATCCAGAGCCTCGGGTGTCGGCACTGGAACGGCTTCGACGCCGTCGACATCCTTCTGGATTTGATCCAGCAGAGAACCAGGCTTGGCTGGAACCTCGCTCGGCTCGGCCGGCGCTTCTTCAGGGCTGACCACGTTAGTGGCACCGTCCTGACCAAGAATCGCTTCATCGCGACTCACGCCAGGCTTGAAATCACCTGACAAGCTGACGAGCTGGTCGCTTTCATTGAAGAACACACTCATGCGCTCTTGTTGGCGTTCACCGCCGCCGGGCTGCAGGCTATACAGATAATCCCAGCGATTTGGGTGGAATGTGTCGGTCAACAGGGCGTTGCCCATGATAAACCGCACTTGCCGACGGGTCATTCCCGGGCGTAACTGGTTTATCATGTCCTGTGTGACGACATTGCCCTGTTGGATGTCGATTTTGTAAACCCCGGGGAATGAACAACCGGCGAGTGCGAGCAGTCCCACAAAGGTGAAACTGGTTAGCAAGAGCTTGGTGTTTTGCATCGGTGGGCGACTTCCACTATCTTGGCTGGGACAACGTAAACGCCGATCATACCCGTATTAAGAGGAGCTGCGAAGCAGCTTCCGCGAGAAAGCTAACCATGGTTGAAAATAGCGAACTGCGTAAAGCCGGTCTTAAGGTGACTCTGCCACGAGTCAAAATTCTACAGATGCTCGATTCTGCCGAGCAGCGTCACATGAGTGCCGAGGATGTTTACAAGGCCCTTATGCAAGCTGGAGAGGACGTCGGTCTGGCCACGGTTTACCGTGTACTGACTCAGTTTGAGTCAGCCGGGCTGGTGATTCGTCATAATTTCGATGGCGGTCATGCGGTCTTCGAATTGGCAGATGCCGACGGTGGACACCACGACCATATGGTCAACGTGGACAGCGGTGAGGTGATCGAGTTTTTCGACGAAGACATCGAAAAACTGCAGCACGCCATTGCTGCCAAGCACGGCGTAGAGTTGGTGGATCACAACCTCGTGTTGTACGTGCGCAAGAAAGTAAAATAAGCATGTCGCGCGAATTTCGGTTCGCGAAACGATCGAAGGCGACTCAAGAGTCGCCTTCGTGCCGTCTGGATATCGGCTTTTTCTGACCGTTCGTCGTTAAGCGGCGTTCTTGGCAGTGACCACCATTTTTTTGGCGTGAGCCAGCGACTCTTTGGTGAGGTCAATGCCGCCGAGCATGCGTGCGACTTCTTCGACGCGTTCTTTTTTGCTCAGCTTGGACACGGCTGTGCGCGTGGTGTCGCTGTCACGCACCTTGTGGACAAACAAGTGCTGGTGGCATTGCGCAGCTACCTGCGGCAAGTGAGTCACGGTCAGCACCTGACCCCGTTCGCCAAGGCGGCGCAACAGTTGGCCTACGATCTCGGCGGTCGGCCCGCCAATTCCCACGTCCACTTCGTCAAATACCAGGGTAGGCACGCGCGAGGTTTGCGCGGTGATGACCTGAATGGCCAGGCTTATACGTGACAGTTCACCACCGGAAGCAACTTTTGCCAGAGCCTTGAGGGGCTGTCCGGGGTTGGCACTCACCAGCAATTCGACGTGTTCCAGGCCGTGAGGTGTCGGATCGCTGCTGTTATGGGGGCGCAATTCGATGACAAAGCGTCCTCCCGGCATGCCCAGACGCTGAATTTCTTCTTCGACCGCGCTTCCCAGGCGAGTGGCGGCATGGGTGCGCAGATTGCTGAGCTCGCGTGCGCACTCTTGATAGTGGCGGGTGTAGCTGGCCAGCTCATTACCCAGACGCTCGATGGATTCATCATTGGCGTTAAGGGTTTCGAGTTCTTCCAGCAGTTTCTGTTGCAGGGCGGCGACGTCGGTGGGTTGTACGCGGTGTTTGCGCGCCAGGGTATAAATGGCATCGAGCCGCTCTTCGAGGTACAGCAGGCGTCCGGGATCGGCATCAAAGTGGTCGAGAAAACGATTGAGTTCACCCACGGCCTCTTCGACCTGGATCTGGGCGCTGGCCAGCAGGTCGGTGGCTTCGCTCAAGGAGCCGGAGTTGTTATTGATGCTTGAAAGGCGGTTCAGGCTCACCGTGAGTGCATTGAGCACGTTGCCGGAATCGTTTTCGCTGCATTGTTCGACCACCTGGCGGCAAATGGTCAGCAGGGTTTCGGCATTGGTCAGGTTTTTGTGTTCCTGCTCGAGCTCTTCCAGTTCGTTTTCGCCCAGCGCCAGGTTTTCAAGCTCTTCAAATTGATAGCTGAGCAATTGATGGCGTGCACGCTGCTCATCACCCGAGTTGGACAGGTGCTCAAGTTCCTGTCGGGTCTGGCGCCAGCGTTGTGCAGCCAGTTGCACCTGGCGGGCCAGATCCGTTGCCCCGGCATACTCGTCCAGCAGGCGGCGGTGGGTATCGGGCTTGAGCAGGGATTGATGTTCATGCTGACTGTGGATATCAATCAGCAGCTCGCCCAGGGCTTTCAGGTCGCCCTGGGGGCATGGTGTACCGTTGATATAGCCACGGGACCGGCCTTCGCTGGTGATGACGCGGCGCAGGATGCACGGGCCGTCGTTTTCGAGGTCGCGCTCAGCCAGCCAGGCGCGGGCTTCAGGTATGTCATGCAGGTCGAAGGTGGCGAGAATGTCGGCCTTTTCGGCGCCCGGACGCACCACGCCACTGTCGGCCCGGTCCCCAAGGGTCAGCCCCAATGCATCGAGCATGATCGATTTGCCGGCGCCTGTTTCACCAGTGATTACACTCATCCCGCGATCGAGTTCAAGATCGAGGTGTTCAACGATGGCGTAGTTATGTACGGACAAGTGCACCAGCATGGGGGCAGCTCCAAAACGTAATGTCTGGTTATTTATACAGTGTTTTTAATCGTCCTGACAATGGGCTGGCTTAGTTCTATTTGCTTGCGATTTTCTGTTTTTTAAGCCGTTCTGGATTTTCGCGCCGGGAAGAGATGGCTGCAAACTGGCACCTTCGTGTTTTTGGCTCTTGAACCTGGGAATTGCGACCCCATATACGTTGGCAGAAGCGCGAGTCGAGCTCGCGGACAAAGTTTGAAAGGAGAAATCTATGGCAGACGAACAGACTATGGATACGCAGAACCAAGACGCTAATCAGGCCGCCGACGTTGCAGGTGAAGATCTGGTAGCCCGTGTGAAGGTGCTTGAAGAGCAGCTGGCAGCCGCTAATGATCAGGCTCTTCGCGTAGCTGCCGATCTGCAGAACGTCCGTCGTCGAGCTGAGCAGGATGTTGAAAAGGCACACAAGTTTGCCCTGGAGAAGTTTGCAGGCGATCTGTTGCCGGTCATCGACAGCCTGGAGCGCGGTCTTGAGCTCTCCAATGCGGATGACGAAAACATTCGTCCTATGCGCGAAGGGATCGAACTGACCCTGAAAATGTTCCAGGACACCCTGAAGCGCTATCAGATGGAAGCTATCGATCCGCACGGCGAACCCTTCAATGCCGAGCATCATCAAGCCATGGCAATGCAGGAAAGCGCTGACCTGGAGCCAAACAGTGTGCTCAAGGTGTTTCAAAAAGGTTATCAGCTCAATGGTCGCTTGCTGCGCCCGGCTATGGTCGTAGTCAGCAAGGCGCCAGCGCCGGTTTCGCCAACGATTGACGAGCAGGCTTGAAATCGGCCGTAAGGCCCCCATTTAGAAGTCAAGCGTTTAAGTGCTACCGCAGGTTAGTCATTACTGCTGCGGCAACAAAATCCAAATTTCGGGAGAGTTAACATGGGCAGAATTATCGGTATTGACCTCGGGACCACCAACTCGTGTGTTTCGGTTCTTGAAAACGGTAAAGCAAAAGTTATCGAAAACGCAGAAGGCGCGCGCACTACGCCGTCGATCATCGCGTACGCCAACGATGGCGAAATTCTGGTTGGTCAGTCGGCCAAGCGTCAGGCTGTGACCAATCCGCATAACACCCTGTACGCGGTGAAGCGTCTGATCGGTCGTCGTTTTGACGAAGAAGTTGTACAGAAAGACATCCAGATGGTGCCTTACAAGATCGCCAAAGCTGACAACGGCGACGCTTGGGTTGAAGTGAACGGCCAGAAAATGGCTCCGCCACAAATCTCGGCTGAAATTCTGAAGAAAATGAAGAAGACCGCCGAAGACTACCTCGGCGAGCCAGTGACTGAGGCTGTGATCACCGTTCCGGCCTACTTCAACGACAGCCAGCGCCAGGCGACCAAAGACGCCGGCCGCATCGCGGGCCTGGACGTAAAACGCATCATCAACGAACCAACCGCGGCCGCTCTGGCTTACGGTATGGACAAAGCGAAAGGCGACCACACTGTCATCGTTTATGACTTGGGTGGCGGTACTTTCGACGTATCGGTCATTGAAATTGCCGAAGTGGATGGCGAGCACCAGTTTGAAGTGCTGGCGACCAACGGCGACACGTTCCTGGGTGGTGAAGACTTTGACATTCGTCTGATCGACTACCTGGTTGACGAGTTCAAGAAAGAAAGCGGCATGAACCTGAAAGGTGATCCGCTGGCAATGCAGCGTCTGAAAGAAGCCGCTGAAAAAGCCAAGATCGAACTGTCTTCGAGTCAGTCGACCGACGTGAACCTGCCGTACATCACTGCAGATGCCACGGGTCCTAAGCACTTGAACGTGAAGATTTCCCGCGCCAAGCTGGAATCGCTGGTTGAAGATCTGGTTCAGCGCACCATCGAGCCTTGCCGTATCGCTCTGAAAGACGCCGGCATCGACGTAGGTGCAATCAACGACGTGATTCTGGTCGGTGGTCAGACTCGTATGCCGCTGGTACAGAAGCTGGTTACCGAGTTCTTCGGCAAGGAAGCACGTAAAGACGTGAACCCTGACGAAGCCGTGGCAATGGGTGCTGCTATCCAGGGCGCGGTATTGGCTGGCGATGTTAAAGACGTTCTGCTGCTGGACGTGAGCCCGCTGACTCTGGGTATCGAAACCATGGGCGGCGTGATGACTGCCCTGATCGAGAAAAACACCACGATTCCTACCAAGAAATCGCAAGTGTTCTCGACTGCTGACGACAACCAGGGCGCTGTGACCATTCACGTGCTGCAGGGTGAGCGTAAGCAGGCTGCTCAGAACAAATCGCTGGGCAAGTTCGATCTGGCTGACATTCCGCCAGCTCCACGTGGCGTGCCTCAGATCGAAGTGACCTTCGATATCGATGCCAACGGCATCCTGCACGTAAGTGCAAAAGACAAGGCGACTGGCAAGTCTCAGTCCATCGTGATCAAGGCTAACTCGGGTCTGTCCGAGGAAGAAATTGCTCAGATGGTTCGTGACGCTGAAGTCAACGCTGAAGAAGACCGCAAGTTCGAAGAGCTGGCAGCTGCGCGTAACCAGGGCGATGCACTGGTTCACTCGACGCGTAAAATGATCGCCGATGCGGGCGATAAAGTGACCGAAGACGAGAAAGTGGCAATCGAAGCTGCAGTGGTTGCTCTTGAAGCGGCCGTTAAAGGCGACGACAAGGCTGCTATCGAAGCCAAGGTTGAAGAGCTGTCCAAGGTGTCTGCTCCAGTGGCACAGAAAATGTACGCTGAGCAAGCGAACCCGGCAGACGCAGCGGCCAAGCCTGCTGATTCGGCTGAAAAGGCTGACGACGTAGTCGACGCCGAGTTCGAAGAAGTAAAAGACAACAAGTAAGACGCTTGTTTGTCGGCCGGTTGACCGTGTTTGAGCGGTGACTGGTAGGATGTCGCCGCGCGGGAGCTTGCTCCCGCGTTGGCGTGTCTGGAGTAGAGGAATTTTTACAGCATGCGACAAGGTCGAGTGCTTGCGGTTTGGCCCGGATCTTTTGTTGTGTCCGGCCTGAGATAGCCGCGCCTGTCGGCCACTGCATTGGCTGTTTAACAGAAACCAATATCGTTGAAAAAGACGTGAGTCAGGCCTGGTTTGTAGTGGGGCTGGCGGGTTTGGTGAGGCTCGGGAGGGTTTTGCCGAACGTCCTTGAGAGTGCAAAGAATTATGGCAAAGCGCGATTATTACGAAATATTGGGTGTCGAACGTAGCTGCACTGAGGTGGAGTTAAAGAAAGCGTATCGTCGTCTGGCAATGAAGCATCACCCGGACCGTAATCCGGATGACAAGGCTTCGGAAGAGCTGTTCAAAGAGGCTAACGAGGCTTACGAGGTTCTGTCGGACTCCAGCAAGCGCTCGACCTACGATCAATATGGTCATGCTGGCGTTGATCCCTCCATGGGTGGCGGCGGTGCCGGTTTTGGCGGGCAGAACTTCTCCGATATTTTCGGCGACGTGTTCAGCGATTTCTTTGGCGGTGGCCGGGGCGGCTCCCGGGGCGGGGCTCAGCGCGGTAGCGATTTGCGCTATACGCTGGACCTGAGTCTGGAAGAGGCTGTTCGGGGTACCACAGTCAATATCCGCGTTCCGACGCTGGTTAATTGCAAGCCGTGCGACGGTTCTGGCGCCAAGAAAGGCTCTTCGCCCGTTACCTGCACAACCTGTGGCGGTATTGGTCAGGTACGCATGCAGCAGGGGTTCTTCTCTGTGCAGCAGGCATGCCCGCGTTGCCATGGGCAGGGCAAAGTCATTTCCGATCCGTGCGACAGCTGCAATGGCGCCGGTCGTGTAGAAGAATACAAGACCCTTTCCGTCAAGGTGCCGGCAGGCGTTGATACGGGCGACCGCATTCGTCTGTCGGGTGAGGGTGAGGCCGGCGTACAGGGCGGGCCGACGGGTGACCTGTACGTAGTGATTGAGGTGCGTGAGCACGATATCTTCCAGCGCGACGGCAAGCACCTGTTCTGTGAAGTGCCTATCAGCTTTGCTGATGCCTCGCTGGGCGCTGAGCTGGAAGTGCCGACCCTGGATGGTCGGGTCAAACTGAAAGTGCCGGAAGGTACCCAGACCGGCAAGCAGTTCCGTTTGCGTGGCAAGGGTGTTGCGCCGGTGCGTGGCGGTGGTGCGGGCGATTTGATGTGCCGTGTCGTGGTCGAAACGCCAGTGAAGCTGAGCCGCCGTCAGCGTGAGCTGATGGAAGAGTTCCGCTCAACCCTGGAGGGCGATAGCTCTCACTCGCCTAACGCCACTGGCTGGTTTGAAGGCGTGAAGCGATTCTTCGGCGATCTGTAAGGAGCGGGGCATGCGACGTATAGCTGTGATGGGCGCTGCAGGGCGCATGGGCAAGACGTTGGTCGATGCGGTACAGCAGCGTTCGCCGCTGTGCGGTCTTACGGCGGCCATCGTTCGTCCGGGCAGCTCGCTGATCGGCGCCGATGCCGGCGAGCTGGCTGCAATCGGTCGGGTAGGTGTGCCGCTGTCTGCCAGCCTCGAGGCGGTTGTCGAAGAGTTCGATGTGCTGATCGACTTCACGTTGCCAGAGGTGATGCTGAAAAACCTGGCAATGTGTCGCGCCTCGGGCAAGGCGATGGTGATTGGTACTACGGGTCTGAGCCCGGCCCAAAAGCAGTTGCTGGCCGAGGCGGGCAAGGACATTGCGATCGTGTTTGCGGCCAACTTCAGTGTTGGGGTGAATTTGTCGCTGAAGCTGCTCGACATGGCTGCCCGCGTAATGGGTGATGATGCGGACATCGAGATTATCGAGGCTCACCACCGACACAAGATCGATGCCCCTTCAGGCACAGCGCTGCGCATGGGTGAAGTCATTGCCGATGCGTTGGGGCGTGACCTGCAAAAGGTCGCGGTCTACGGTCGGGAAGGCCATACCGGTGCCCGCGACCGCGAAACCATCGGTTTCGCGACTGTTCGCGGAGGCGATGTGGTCGGGGATCATACGGTTCTGTTTGCCGCAGAGGGTGAGCGTCTTGAAATCACTCACAAAGCATCCAGCCGCATGACCTTTGCCAAGGGTGCCGTTCGAGCTGCGCTTTGGCTGGAAGGGCGCGAGCCTGGTTTGTATGACATGCAAGATGTGCTCGACCTGCGTTGAGTTGTCTCTGTAAAATCGGGCTGTTGCTACCTTGGCAGCCCGTTTTTAACCGCTAAGCGATGTTCTGTCGCATTCCTCTGCCTTTTAGGCTCTTTAGCGGTAGACCAAAAAAGCCTTTTTCTGTAAGCTACAGCTTTAGTGTGTCCACTAAAAGCGCGCAGATAATTCGATGAAGAAGCGGGGTGACGTGTCCATACGTCACTCCGCTTTTTTACAACCTGCGATCGCCCTTTCAGGCTTTATTTACGGGAGGTCTTCTTGACTAAGCAAGCCATACTCGCCCTTGCTGATGGCAGCATTTTTCGCGGCGAAGCCATTGGGGCCGACGGTCAGACCGTTGGTGAGGTGGTGTTTAACACCGCAATGACCGGCTACCAGGAAATCCTTACCGATCCTTCCTATGCTCAGCAAATCGTTACCCTGACTTACCCGCATGTTGGCAATACTGGCACTACGCCGGAAGATGCCGAGTCTGATCGTGTCTGGTCCGCAGGTTTGGTTATTCGTGATCTGCCGCTGGTTGCCAGCAACTGGCGCAACACGATGTCGCTGTCGGATTACCTGAAAGCCAACAATGTTGTCGCGATCGCCGGCATTGATACGCGCCGCCTGACCCGCATCCTGCGTGAAAAGGGTGCGCAGAATGGCTGCATCATGGCCGGTGACAACATCTCCGACGAAGCCGCCATCGCGGCAGCGCGCGGCTTCCCGGGCCTGAAAGGCATGGATCTGGCCAAAGTGGTCAGCACCGAGAAAGCCTATGAGTGGCGCTCCAGTGTCTGGAACCTGGCCACTGACAGCCATCCGACGATCGAAGCGTCGGAACTTCCGTACCATGTCGTTGCTTACGACTACGGTGTGAAGTGGAACATCCTGCGCATGCTGGTTGAGCGTGGCTGCCGCGTGACCGTTGTGCCGGCACAAACCCCGGCCAGCGATGTGCTGGCACTCAATCCGGATGGCGTGTTCCTGTCTAACGGTCCTGGCGATCCGGAGCCGTGTGACTATGCAATTACCGCCATTCAGGAAGTACTCAAAACCGAGATCCCTGTGTTCGGTATCTGCCTGGGTCACCAACTGCTGGCTCTGGCCTCCGGCGCCAAGACCGTAAAAATGGGGCATGGTCACCACGGTGCCAACCACCCGGTTCAGGATCTGGACACGGGTGTGGTCATGATCACCAGCCAGAACCACGGTTTTGCGGTTGATGAAACGACCTTGCCGGCCAATGTGCGTGCGATCCACAAGTCGTTGTTCGACGGTACCCTGCAAGGTATCGAGCTGACCGACAAGAGTGCTTTCAGCTTCCAGGGTCACCCTGAAGCCAGCCCGGGCCCGAGCGACGTTGCACCGCTGTTCGATCGTTTCATCAATGAGATGGCCAAGCGCCGCTGATCACGTCCTTGTTGTAGCGAAGCCCTGAGGTGGCCCCGGAATCCGGTGGCCCCCGGGGTTTCAGGAACCTGATCGACGGCTTGCCGACTGACCTGCGGATTTGAGTGACAAACCCATGCCAAAACGTACAGACATTAAAAGCATCCTGATTCTCGGCGCTGGCCCGATTGTGATCGGCCAAGCGTGCGAATTCGACTACTCCGGCGCCCAGGCCTGCAAGGCTCTGCGCGAGGAGGGTTACCGCGTCATCCTTGTTAACTCCAACCCGGCCACCATCATGACCGACCCGGACATGGCCGACGCGACCTACATCGAGCCGATCAAGTGGCAAACCGTTGCCAAGATCATCGAAAAAGAGCGTCCGGACGCGCTGTTGCCAACCATGGGCGGCCAGACTGCGCTGAACTGTGCCCTGGACCTGGAGCGCGAAGGCGTTCTGGAGAAGTTCGGTGTGGAAATGATCGGCGCCAATGCCGACACCATCGACAAGGCTGAAGACCGTTCGCGTTTCGACAAGGCCATGAAGTCCATCGGCCTTGACTGCCCGCGCTCCGGCATCGCCCACAGCATGGAAGAGGCCAATGCGGTCCTCGAAAAGCTGGGCTTTCCGTGCATCATTCGTCCGTCGTTCACCATGGGCGGCACGGGTGGCGGTATTGCTTACAACCGCGAAGAGTTCGAAGAGATCTGCTCGCGCGGTCTGGATCTGTCGCCAACCAAAGAGCTGCTGATCGACGAATCGCTGATCGGCTGGAAAGAGTATGAGATGGAGGTTGTCCGCGATAAGAAGGACAACTGCATCATCGTGTGCTCGATCGAAAACTTTGACCCGATGGGTGTGCACACCGGTGACTCGATCACCGTTGCTCCGGCACAAACCCTGACGGACAAGGAATACCAGATCATGCGTAACGCCTCGTTGGCGGTACTGCGTGAAATTGGCGTCGAAACCGGCGGTTCCAACGTTCAGTTCGGCATCTGCCCGGATACTGGCCGTATGGTCGTCATCGAGATGAACCCGCGCGTTTCCCGCTCTTCGGCGCTGGCCTCGAAAGCCACTGGCTTCCCGATTGCACGTATCGCGGCAAAACTGGCGATTGGCTACACCCTCGACGAATTGCAAAACGAAATCACCGGCGGTGCTACTCCGGCGTCCTTCGAGCCGTCGATTGACTACGTTGTGACCAAGCTGCCTCGCTTTGCTTTCGAGAAATTCGCCAAGGCGGATGCGCGCTTGACCACGCAGATGAAATCCGTGGGTGAAGTCATGGCCATTGGCCGGACTTTCCAGGAGTCCCTGCAAAAAGCCCTGCGCGGTCTCGAAGTGGGCGTCAGCGGTCTTGATCCAAAGCTCGACCTGAGCAACCCGGAAAGCATGGCCGTGCTCAAGCGCGAGCTGACCGTGCCGGGTGCCGAGCGCATCTGGTATGTGGCTGACGCGTTCCGCGCAGGCATGACCGTTGAAGATATCTTCGGCATGAACATGATCGATCCATGGTTCTTGGTACAGATCGAAGATCTGATCAAGGATGAAGAGAAGATCAAGACTCAGACCCTGACTTCGATCGATCGCGACGCCATGTATCGCCTCAAGCGCAAGGGTTTCTCCGATGCGCGTCTGGCCGTGCTGCTGGGTGTGAGCGAGAAGAACCTGCGCCGTCACCGTCACAAGCTTGAAGTGTTCCCGGTCTACAAGCGCGTTGATACCTGCGCGGCCGAGTTTGCCACTGACACTGCTTACATGTACTCGACCTATGAGGAAGAGTGCGAAGCCAATCCTTCGGACCGTGACAAGATCATGATCCTGGGCGGTGGCCCGAACCGTATCGGCCAAGGTATCGAGTTCGACTATTGCTGCGTTCACGCCGCTCTGGCGCTGCGTGCCGATGGTTACGAGACCATCATGGTCAACTGCAACCCGGAAACGGTTTCCACCGACTACGACACCTCGGATCGCTTGTACTTTGAATCCGTAACACTGGAAGACGTACTCGAAATCGTTCGTGTCGAGAAGCCAAAAGGCGTGATCGTCCAGTACGGCGGCCAAACCCCGCTGAAACTGGCGCGTGCCCTGGAAGAAGCTGGCGTACCGATCATCGGTACCAGCCCGGATGCCATCGACCGTGCAGAAGACCGTGAGCGCTTCCAGCACATGGTTGAGCGTTTGAACCTGCGTCAGCCGCCAAACGCCACTGTGCGCAGCGAAGACGAAGCCATTCGTGCTGCGGGCAAGATCGGTTACCCGCTGGTAGTTCGTCCTTCCTACGTGTTGGGCGGTCGGGCGATGGAAATCGTCTACGAAGAAGAAGAGCTGAAGCGCTATCTGCGTGACGCAGTGAAAGTCTCCAACGACAGCCCGGTGCTGCTGGATCACTTCCTGAACTGCGCAATCGAGATGGACGTTGATGCTGTCTGCGACGGTACTGACGTAGTGATCGGCGCGATCATGCAGCATATCGAACAAGCCGGTGTTCACTCCGGTGACTCTGCGTGCTCGCTGCCTCCTTACTCGTTGCCGCTGCACATCCAGGACGAGATGCGTGAGCAGGTCAAGAAAATGGCACTGGAGTTGGGCGTAGTAGGCCTGATGAACGTGCAATTGGCCCTGCAAGGCGAAGATATCTACGTGATCGAAGTGAACCCGCGTGCCTCGCGTACCGTTCCTTTCGTATCCAAGTGCATCGGCGTTTCCCTGGCGATGATCGCTGCGCGCGTCATGGCGGGTAAAACGCTGAAGGAAATTGGTTTCACCAAAGAAATCATTCCTAACTTCTACAGCGTAAAAGAAGCCGTTTTCCCGTTCGCCAAGTTCCCGGGCGTTGACCCGATCCTCGGCCCGGAAATGAAATCCACCGGTGAAGTGATGGGCGTGGGTGACACGTTCGGTGAGGCATTCGCTAAAGCCCAGATGGGTGCCAGCGAAGTGCTGCCAACTGGCGGTACCGCGTTCATCAGTGTGCGAGATGATGATAAGCCGCTGGTGGCGGGTGTTGCCCGTGACCTGATCAGCCTGGGCTTTGAAATTGTTTCGACGGCTGGAACGGCCAAGTTCATCGAAGCTGCCGGCCTGAAAGTGCGCCGTGTGAACAAAGTGACCGAAGGTCGCCCTCACGTTGTCGACATGATCAAGAATGACGAAGTCACCCTGATCATCAACACGACCGAAGGCCGTCAGTCGATTGCTGACTCTTACTCCATTCGCCGCAACGCCCTGCAGCACAAGATTTACTGCACCACGACCATTGCTGCTGGCGAAGCGATCTGCGAAGCGCTTAAATTCGGTCCTGAAAAAACCGTACGTCGCTTGCAGGATCTACACGCAGGATTGAAGGCATGATCAAATACCCAATGACGGTCCAGGGCGCGAAGGCCCTGGAAGAAGAACACGCACATCTGACCAAGGTTGTCCGTCCCAAGCTGAGCCAGGATATCGGCACTGCACGTGAGCTGGGCGACCTGAAGGAAAACGCTGAATACCATGCTGCCCGGGAGCAGCAAGGTATGGTTGAGGCGCGTATCCGTGACATCGAAGGCCGTATGCAGAATGCGGTGATCATTGATGTGACGACTATCCCTCATACCGGCAAGGTGATTTTCGGTACTACGGTTGAGATCGCCAACGTCGAGACAGACGAAAGCGTGACCTATCAGATCGTGGGAGAAGATGAGGCTGACTTCAAACTCGGAAAAATCTCCGTAGGTTCGCCGCTTGCTCGCGCCTTGATAGCCAAGGAAGAGGGTGATGTGGTTGCGGTGAAAACGCCGGGTGGCGTCATTGAGTACGAGATCGTTGAGGTACGCCACATCTGACTCAGGGTGCCCGCTTCGTGCGGGCACACTGCTTCAAGGCTGACCCGGAAGTGCCCGGGTTGGCTGATGATGGCCACAGAATTGTTTCAGGTGCTGGCTCGAACAGGGCTGGCATCGTTGTTGTACGAGAGGCGTGCAGTAAGCAGCGCATGGACGTGTTGGTTGCGGGATGCAGGCGTTGGGCGTCTCTGGCTGCCTGATGCGTTGCGCGGGCAGTTATTGCTTGCTACATGTCTCGGGCAAGAGTGTCAGGGCGCGCCAGGCGCGCCCTTGACCCTTGTCGGCATCACTTGAAACGATGGATGTTCGACAGTTGCTTGTTAACGTTGACGTTCTTGCGGTACAGAAGCGCCATTTTACCGATAACCTGTACCAATTCCGCTTTGCCGGCCTTGCACATTTCTGCAACGGCCTCCAGGCGGGATTCGCGATCCAGGATGTTGACTTTGATTTTAATCAGCTCGTGATCGCCCAGTGCGCGTTCGAGTTCGGTTAAAACACCCTCAGTCAAACCATTATCAGCCACAGTCAATACTGGTTTCAGATGGTGGCCAATGGATTTGTACTGTTTCTTCTGCTCTTGAGTGAGCGGCATAATCTGACCCCTGTGTCTGATCTTGTAAAAAGCGGCGGCCAGTTTACCCGAGCGAGTCCGGGACCGCCCAGTTAATCACGACCCGTTTATTTTTTTGAGGTGGCCCGTGGCCCGTTCCAAGACTAGCCTTAACTGGCTTAAAGAGCATTTCAACGACCCATACGTCAAAATGGCGCAAAAAGATGGGTATCGTTCGCGTGCCAGCTACAAACTGCTGGAGATTCAAGAGCGGGATCGTTTGATTCGTCCCGGCATGACCGTTATTGACCTCGGGGCTGCCCCGGGTGGCTGGTCACAGGTGACCAGTCGTCTGATCGGCGGCCAGGGGCGTCTCATCGCTTCCGATATTCTGGATATGGACAGCATCCCGGATGTGACCTTCATCAAGGGTGACTTTACCGAGGATGCGGTGCTGGCGCAGATCCTTGAAGCCGTCGGAAATACGCAAGTAGACCTTGTGATTTCAGATATGGCCCCCAATATGAGTGGGTTGGCAGCTGTAGACATGCCTCGGGCGATGTTTCTCTGCGAACTGGCACTGGATCTGGCCGGACGAGTCTTACGTCCAGGTGGTGATTTTCTGATTAAGGTTTTCCAGGGCGAAGGCTTCGATCAGTACCACAAAGACATTCGCAAGCTGTTCGATAAAGTGCAGATGCGTAAGCCGTTGTCTTCGCGAGACAGGTCCCGCGAGCAGTATTTGCTGGGGCGTGGCTTCCGTGGCATCGAAGGTTCTGCCAGTGATGAGCGTCTCTGACCAGGGCGATAGTTTTTTTTGTATCGCTTTACAGATCTGGCATAACGAATATTGTGTAGTCAAAGTTTCACAAAGGGTTACAGACGGAGCCTGCAAGAGCTGTAGGCAATGTAGTAAGTTATGCCGGTGAATATCATGCGAAGCACGCTTCAGTAGCGGGGCTTGCTTCAGAGGGTAGCTAATTGAACGATATGGCAAAGAATCTGATCCTGTGGTTGATCATCGCCGCTGTCCTGGTGACAGTGATGAACAACTTCTCCAGTCCAAACGAGCCACAAACCCTCAACTATTCCGACTTCATCCAGCAAGTTAAGGATGGCAAGGTCGAGCGCGTTGCCGTGGATGGCTACGTGATTACCGGCAAACGCAGCGATGGCGACACCTTCAAGACCATTCGTCCGGCCATTCAGGACAACGGTTTGATCGGTGATCTGGTTGATAACCATGTGACCGTTGAAGGCAAATTGCCTGAACAGCAAAGCATCTGGACTCAACTGCTGGTTGCGAGCTTCCCGATTCTGGTGATTATCGCGGTCTTCATGTTCTTCATGCGTCAAATGCAGGGCGGAGCCGGCGGTAAAGGCGGTCCGATGAGCTTTGGCAAGAGCAAGGCGCGTCTGTTGTCCGAAGATCAGGTCAAGACGACACTGGCTGATGTGGCCGGGTGCGATGAGGCCAAGGAAGAAGTAGGTGAGCTGGTTGAGTTTTTGCGTGATCCGGGCAAGTTCCAGCGTCTGGGCGGCCGGATTCCTCGCGGTGTGCTGATGGTAGGCCCTCCAGGTACGGGTAAAACCCTGATCGCCAAGGCGATTGCCGGCGAAGCCAAGGTGCCGTTCTTCACGATCTCCGGTTCCGACTTTGTTGAAATGTTTGTGGGTGTCGGTGCGAGCCGTGTCCGCGACATGTTCGAGCAGGCCAAGAAACACGCGCCTTGCATCATCTTCATCGATGAAATCGATGCTGTTGGTCGTCACCGTGGTGCCGGTATGGGCGGCGGTCATGATGAGCGTGAGCAAACGCTCAACCAGTTGCTGGTTGAGATGGACGGCTTTGAAATGAACGATGGCATCATCGTGATTGCTGCCACCAACCGTCCGGATGTACTCGACCCGGCGCTGCTGCGTCCAGGCCGTTTTGACCGTCAGGTTGTAGTTGGCTTGCCGGACATTCGTGGTCGCGAGCAGATCCTCAAGGTGCACATGCGCAAAGTGCCGATGGGTGACGACGTTCAGCCCGCTGTGATTGCTCGTGGTACTCCAGGCTTTTCGGGTGCGGATCTGGCTAACCTGGTCAACGAAGCTTCCTTGTTCGCCGCGCGCACCGGTAAGCGTGTTGTTGAAATGAAGGAATTCGAGCTGGCCAAAGACAAGATCATGATGGGCGCCGAGCGCAAATCGATGGTCATGTCGGATAAAGAGAAGCGCAACACGGCTTACCATGAGGCGGGTCACGCCATTGTGGGGCGTGTGGTGCCGGAGCATGACCCGGTGTACAAGGTCTCTATCATTCCTCGCGGTCGAGCGTTGGGTGTGACCATGTTCCTGCCGGAAGAAGACCGTTACAGTCTGTCCAAGCGTGCACTGATCAGTCAGATCTGTTCGCTTTATGGGGGGCGTATTGCCGAAGAGATGACGCTGGGCTTTGATGGCGTTACCACTGGCGCGTCCAATGACATCATGCGTGCAAGTCAAATTGCGCGGAACATGGTCACCAAGTGGGGGTTGTCCGAGAAGCTTGGCCCGCTTATGTATGCCGAAGATGACGAGTCGTATCTGGGGCGTGGCGGCGGCGGTCAGGGTGCAAGCGTTTCTGGCGAGACAGCCAAGCTGATCGACTCTGAAGTACGCAGCATCATTGATCAGTGCTACGGCACGGCCAAGCAGATCCTGACCGACAACCGTGACAAGCTTGAGGCCATGGCTGACGCGTTGATGAAATACGAAACGATTGATGCTGATCAGATCGATGACATCATGTCCGGTCGTCCACCTCGCGAGCCTCGTGACTGGGAAGACGGCGGTTCGGGTAAACCGACAGCGCCAACGCTGGATAAGCCCGAACGTCCGGAAGCTCCTATCGGCGGCCCTGCTGCTGATCACTAAGGCTTGAAATGACCTCTGTTCAGTCCTCTACCCGGTTGCCTTGCGGCAACCGGGTTCTTGATTTGGCCCATACGCATGTTATGGGTATTCTCAATGTAACCCCTGATTCCTTCTCTGATGGCGGACGTTTTGCTCCGCTGGATGCGGCTTTGCGGCATGCCGAGTCGATGGTTCTGGCCGGTGCGACCCTGGTTGATGTTGGCGGCGAGTCAACGCGTCCGGGGGCTCCCGTGGTTTCGCCGCAGGAGGAACTCGATCGGGTTGCTCCTGTTGTTGAGCGCATCAGCCGTGAACTGGATGTCATTATTTCGGTCGATACCTCCGCGCCAATCGTCATGACTGAGGTTGCGCGCCTGGGTGCCGGGCTTATTAATGATGTGCGCTCGCTGCGCCGTGAAGGTGCTTTGCAAGCGGCTGCAGCTACGGGCTTGCCGGTGTGCCTGATGCATATGCTCGGTGAGCCGGGCGATATGCAGGACAATCCGCATTACGAAGACCTGGTGGGTGAGGTGTCGACGTTCCTCGCGGATCACATGGCTCGCTGTGTGGCTGCGGGAATTGCCCCAGAGCGTATAGTGCTTGACCCTGGATTTGGCTTTGCCAAGACATTGCAGCACAACCTCAGCCTGTTCAAGCACATGGATGCCCTGTTTTTATTGGGGCGGCCATTGCTGGTGGGAGTGTCACGTAAAAGTATGATCGGTCAGACCTTGGGTCGGCCTGTGAATGAGCGGCTGTTCGGCAGCCTGGCTCTTGCAGCGCTGGCCATGACCAAAGGCGCGCGAATCCTGCGCGTGCATGATGTGGCTGAAACAGTTGATGTGGTACGGATGATCGCAGCGGTAGAGTCCGCCGACTAAGTAAGAATGATGGAGCGCTTATGACAAAGAAATATTTTGGCACCGACGGTATTCGTGGCCGGGTCGGCGTTTATCCGATTACCCCTGACTTTATGCTCAAGTTGGGTTGGGCAGCGGGTATGGCGTTTCGCAGCAAGGGTGCCTGCCGGATTCTGGTAGGCAAGGACACCCGTATTTCGGGTTATATGTTTGAGTCAGCCCTGGAGGCCGGTTTGTCGGCGGCAGGCGCAGATGTGATGTTGCTGGGGCCAATGCCCACCCCGGCTATTGCCTACCTCACGCGCACCTTTCATGCGGAAGCAGGCATCGTAATCAGTGCTTCGCACAATCCCCATGACGATAACGGTATCAAGTTCTTTTCGGGAGACGGTACCAAGCTGCCCGATGACGTTGAGCTGATGATCGAGGAGTTGCTCGACGCGCCCATGACGGTTGTCGACTCTGACAAGCTCGGCAAGGTGTCGCGTATCAATGACGCTTCGGGCCGCTACATCGAGTTCTGTAAAAGCAGCGTGCCAAGCAGCACCAAGTTCAGCGGTCTCAAAATTGTTGTCGACTGCGCGCATGGTGCTACCTACAAGGTGGCTCCGAGCGTATTCAAAGAGTTGGGCGCACAGGTCACTGTGTTGTCGGCACAGCCCAATGGCTTGAACATCAATGACAATTGCGGCTCGACCCATATGGGTCAACTGCAGGCTGCTGTCCTGGCTGAGCAGGCTGATCTGGGCATCGCTTTCGATGGTGATGGCGATCGCGTGCTCATGGTCGACCACACAGGCGCCATTGTTGATGGTGACGACCTGCTGTTCATTATTGCGCGCGATATGCATGAGCGTGGCAAGTTGCAGGGTGGTGTCGTCGGTACGCTGATGAGTAATCTCGGACTTGAGCTGGCGCTGGCCGACCTTGGTATTCCGTTTGTGCGGGCCAATGTTGGCGATCGTTATGTCATTGCCGAGTTGCAAGAGCGCGACTGGCAGGTAGGTGGTGAGAACTCCGGGCATATCGTCTGCTTCCAGCACACCACGACCGGCGATGCGATTATCGCTGCACTGCAAGTGCTGCTGTCGCTGCGCCGTCGTGATGAAAGCCTCGCTCAGGCGCGTCAGGCATTGGGCAAGTGCCCACAGGTCCTGTTGAATGTTCGCTTTGCAGGCGGGGTGAATCCCGTTGAGCATCCTGTGGTCAAAGAGGCGTGCGCACGAGTGACTGAGGCGATGCAGGGCCGTGGTCGCGTACTGTTGCGCAAGTCGGGTACCGAACCTTTGGTGCGCGTCATGGTGGAAGGCGACGACGAAAACATGGTTCGTGGCTATGCAGAAGAGCTGGCGAAGCTAGTAAGTGAAGTTTGCGCCTGAATTCGGCTTGCAAGCGCGGATTTGGTTGGGTAACATCTGCGCCCACTTTGACCGACGAGGTAAAGCATGCGTCGCACTATGGTAGCTGGTAACTGGAAGATGCACGGTACCTGCGCCAGCGTCGTTGAGCTGATCGACGGTCTGCGTACGCTGACCTTGCCAGGCAATGTCGATGTCGCAGTATTTCCACCTGAGCTGTTTATTGATCGTGTGATCAATGGCTTGCAAGGTGCACTGATTTCGGTCGGTGCTCAGAATGCTGCGATCGAGTCCAAGCAGGGCGCACTGACTGGCGAGATTTCATCGAGTCAGTTGGTGGATGCGGGTTGCAAGTTTGTGTTGGTAGGTCACTCCGAGCGCCGCCTGATTCTGGGTGAGTCGGATGAGACACTTAACCGCAAGTTTGCAGCTGTCCAGGCTTCTGGCTTGACGCCAGTGCTGTGTATAGGGGAAACCCTGGAGCAGCGTGAAGCAGGGCAAACGCTTGAGGTTGTAGAGCGTCAGCTGAATGTCGTCATTGATGAGTTCGGTATTGAGGCTTTTGCAAATGCAGTGATTGCATATGAGCCGGTCTGGGCCATTGGTACCGGGCTGACTGCATCACCGCAGCAAGCGCAAGATGTGCATGCGGCCATTCGCACACAGCTGGCGAAAAAGAATTCTGAAGTGGCGCAAGGTGTGCGGCTTCTATACGGCGGCAGCGTGAAGGCGGCCAATGCGGTCGAACTGTTCAGCATGCCGGATATCGATGGGGGACTCATTGGCGGGGCTTCCCTGAATGCAGATGAGTTCGGTGCGATTATTCGTGCCGCAGGAAACTGAAAATGCTGGATAACGTCGTAACTGTTTTTCATCTGCTGACAGCATTGGGTGTAATTGCCCTGGTTTTGCTGCAACAGGGTAAAGGGGCGGATGCTGGAGCATCTTTTGGTGCAGGCGCATCAAATACTGTGTTCGGAAGCCAAGGTTCCTCTACCTTTCTTAGTAAGTTTACTGCTATACTTGCCGCAGGTTTTTTCATAACCAGCTTGGGGTTAGGTTACTTTGCTAAAGAGAAGGCTGAACAGCTGACTCAAGTAGGTTTGCCAAATCCAGCAGTGTTGGAAGTTCCAAAGCAACAACCGGCTTCAGATGATGTTCCGGTGCTTCAAGAGCAAAAGTCGGCAACTCCTGCGACTGACGTACCTCCAGCTCAAGAGCAAAAGTAAAACGGGTTTCATGATGTAACGTAGTATTGCCGAGGTGGTGGAATTGGTAGACACGCAACCTTGAGGTGGTTGTGCCCATAGGGTGTAGGGGTTCGAGTCCCCTTCTCGGTACCAATTATCAAGAATGCCCGCAGTAGCGGGCTTTCTTGTATGTGGAAGGTTGGATTGACCCTGAAAAGGATCAACCGTATACTTCCGCTCCAGCTTTGTCGCGGGATGGAGCAGTCTGGTAGCTCGTCGGGCTCATAACCCGAAGGTCGTCGGTTCAAATCCGGCTCCCGCAACCAGTTTTAGCGGAGCCCCTTCTTAGGGGCTTTTTGTTAACTGGACACTTTATAACGCCGGTATTCAACGGCGTTTCAGGGATGGGCGCTTCGCCCATTTTTTCATTCTGCATAGCATGCACAAACATGCACTAGGGGGTTCAGGTGTCGAGCAAGCTAGAACAGTTGCAGGCCTTGTTGGCCCCGGTGGTCGTGGCCCTTGGCTATGAATGCTGGGGTATTGAATTTTCGGCTCAAGGCCGCCATTCAATGTTGCGTGTGTATATCGACAAGGAAGGCGGCGTATTGGTGGATGACTGCGCCATCGTCAGCCGCCAAATCAGCGGCGTACTGGATGTCGAAGATCCTATCGCTGTTGAATACACCCTTGAGGTTTCTTCTCCTGGCATGGAACGCCCACTGTTCACGATTGAACAGTATGCGCAATTTGTCGGTGAGCAAGTGAAGATCAAGCTGCGCTCGCCTTTTGAAGGGCGACGCAACTTTCAGGGCCTTCTGCGCGGCGTAGAGGAGCAGGATGTTGTGGTGCAGGTTGAAGACCACGAATTCCTGTTGCCGATCGATATGATCGACAAGGCCAACATTATTCCCAGTTTTGACTGAGACGCGGATCCCGCGGATCCAATGGCTTGCGAAAGGCGAGGCGTACGATGAGCAAAGAAGTACTGCTGGTTGTTGAGTCGGTGTCCAATGAAAAGGGCGTACCGGCAAACGTTATTTTTGAAGCGCTGGAGCTGGCTCTGGCCACCGCTACTAAAAAGCGTTTTGAAGACGAAGTCGAACTGCGTGTGGAAATCAATCGCCACACCGGTAACTATGAGACTTTCCGTCGCTGGACTGTGGTCGAAGACGAAGATCTGGATGATCCAGCAATCGAGTTGGCGGTAGACCAGGCCCAGGCGAAACAGCCAGGCGCGAAGGCCGGCGATATTATCGAAGAAAAAATCGATTCTATCGAATTCGGTCGGATTGCTGCACAAACTGCCAAGCAGGTTATTGTGCAAAAAGTCCGAGAAGCTGAGCGCGCTCAAGTAGTCGATGCTTATCGTGAGCGTCTGGGCGAAATCATTTCTGGCACAGTCAAGAAAGTGACCCGTGACAATGTGATCGTTGACCTGGGTAATAACGCTGAAGCGTTGCTGGCCCGTGAAGACATCATTTCGCGTGAAACTTTCCGTGTTGGCGTACGCCTTCGCGCACTGCTGAAAGAAATTCGCACCGAGAACCGCGGTCCTCAACTGATTCTGTCGCGTACTGCGCCAGAAATGTTGATCGAGCTGTTCCGTATTGAAGTTCCAGAAATCTCCGAAGGCCTGATCGAAGTGATGGCGGCCTCCCGCGATCCTGGATCTCGCGCTAAAATAGCCGTTCGCTCCAAAGACAAACGCATCGATCCGCAAGGTGCCTGCATCGGTATGCGCGGTTCGCGTGTCCAGGCAGTGTCCGGCGAATTGGGCGGTGAGCGAGTGGATATCGTCCTTTGGGATGACAACCCGGCGCAGTTTGTGATCAACGCCATGTCGCCCGCAGAAGTGGCGGCAATTATCGTCGACGAAGATGCCCATGCAATGGACATCGCCGTTGGCGCAGACAATCTGGCCCAGGCGATTGGTCGCGGCGGTCAGAACGTACGTTTGGCCAGCCAGTTGACCGGCTGGACCTTGAACGTGATGACCGAATCGGACATCCAGGCTAAGCAGCAAGCAGAAACCGGCGACATCCTGCGCAACTTCATCGAAGAGCTGGAAGTTGATGAAGACCTGGCGCAGGTGCTGGTAGATGAAGGCTTTACTAGCCTGGAAGAGATTGCCTACGTACCGGTGGAGGAAATGCTCAACATCGATGGCTTTGACGAAGATACCGTCAACGAGCTTCGCGCTCGGGCCAAGGATCGCTTGTTGACTAAAGCCATCGCTACTGAGGAAAAGCTGGCAGACGCCCATCCGGCCGAAGACCTGCTCTCGCTTGAGGGTATGGACAAGGATTTGGCGATGGAACTGGCGGTGCGCGGCGTAATTACCCGCGAAGACCTGGCCGAGCAGTCTATTGACGACCTGCTCGACATCGACGGCATTGACGATGATCGTGCCGGCAAGTTGATCATGGCCGCCCGAGCCCATTGGTTCGAGTAATTAGGCGCGGCCTGAGGAGAGAAATGCATGACGCAAGTCACGGTGAAACAACTGGCCGATGAGGTCAAAACACCGGTTGAGCGCCTGTTGCAGCAGATGCGTGAGGCAGGTCTGCCGCACAACGCCGCCGAGCAGAATGTGACCGACAGTGAGAAGCAAGCTCTGCTGACTCACCTGAAAAGCAGCCACAAGGCTAAAGTGGAAGAACCGCGCAAGATCACTTTGCAGCGTAAAACCACCAGTACCCTGCGTGTAGCTGGCAGCAAAAGCATCAGCGTTGAAGTACGCAAGAAGAAAGTCTTCGTACAACGCAGCCCGGAAGAAATCGAAGCCGAGCGCAAGCGTGAGATGGATGAACGCCGTGCAGTAGAAAATGCCGCACGTCAGAAGGCTGAAGAAGAGTCCAAGCGTCGCGCCGAAGAAGAAGCGCGCCGTCAGCCTGCATCTACTCCGTCCGCAGCGCCAGCCGTTGCTGCACCTGCACCTGTGCAAGCAGCACCGGCTGCAGCCCCTGCACCGGCAGCAGATGCACGCAAGCGTGACGAGCAGCGTCGCCCTGACAAGCCACGTGCTGACGATAGCAATCGTCGCGGCAGTGGTGACGGCGATCGCAAGAACGCACCGCATCGCGCATCGGTTAAAGAAAAAGCACCGACTCCACGTGTTGCTCCACGCACTTCCGACGAAGAAAGCGACAGCTTCCGTCGCGGCGGTCGTGGCAAGGGCAAGCTGAAGAAGCGTAACGCTCACGGTTTCCAGAGCCCAACCGGCCCTGTTGTTCGTGATGTACAGATTGGCGAGACCATCACTGTTGGCGATTTGGCTGCACAGATGTCGGTCAAGGCTGCTGAAGTCATCAAGTTCATGTTCAAGCTGGGTACTCCAGCCACCATCAACCAGGTACTTGATCAGGAAACTGCTCAACTGGTTGCTGAAGAACTGGGCCACAAAGTGACTCTGGTCAGCGACAACGCCCTGGAAGATTCCCTGGCCGAGTCCCTGAAGTTTGAAGGCGAGTCGTTCTCCCGTGCTCCGGTTGTGACCGTAATGGGCCACGTTGACCACGGTAAAACGTCCCTGCTCGACTACATCCGTCGTGCCAAGGTAGCTGCTGGCGAAGCCGGTGGTATTACTCAGCACATCGGTGCGTACCACGTTGAAACCGAACGCGGCATGGTCACTTTCCTCGATACCCCGGGTCACGCTGCGTTTACCGCAATGCGTGCACGTGGTGCCAAGGCGACTGACATCGTGATTCTGGTTGTTGCAGCAGATGACGGCGTAATGCCGCAAACCGTTGAAGCTGTTCAGCATGCCAAGGCTGCTGGCGTTCCACTGGTTGTTGCAGTGAACAAAATCGACAAGCCAGGTGCTGATCTTGATCGCATCCGCAGCGAGTTGTCCGTTCATGGCGTGACATCGGAAGAGTGGGGTGGTGATACTCCATTCGTTTCGGTTTCGGCCAAAATGGGTACCGGCGTTGACGAGTTGCTCGAAGCCGTATTGCTGCAAGCCGAAGTCCTGGAACTCAAGGCCACTCCATCGGCTCCTGGCCGTGGCGTAGTTGTTGAATCCCGTCTGGACAAAGGTCGCGGCCCTGTTGCAACGGTTCTGGTTCAAGACGGTACTCTTCGCCAGGGCGACATGGTTCTGGTCGGTTCCAACTATGGCCGTATCCGCGCCATGCTCGACGAGAACGGCAAGCCTATCAAGGAAGCCGGTCCATCCATCCCGGTCGAGATTCTCGGCCTGGACGGTACGCCAGATGCTGGCGACGAGATGAGCGTGATGACTGACGAGAAGAAGGCGCGTGAAGTTGCCCTGTTCCGTCAAGGCAAGTTCCGCGAAGTGAAACTGGCGCGTGCTCACGCAGGCAAGCTGGAAAACATCTTCGAGAACATGGGCCAGGAAGAGAAGAAGACGCTTAACATCGTCCTCAAATCTGACGTCCGTGGTTCGTTGGAAGCTCTGCAGGGCGCTCTGAGCGGCCTGGGTAACGACGAAGTGCAAGTGCGCGTAGTCGGCGGCGGTGTCGGTGGTATCACCGAGAGCGATGCCAACCTGGCACTGGCCTCCAACGCTGTATTGTTCGGCTTCAACGTGCGTGCCGATGCCGGCGCTCGCAAGATTGTCGAGCAAGAAGGCCTGGACATGCGTTACTACAACGTCATCTACGACATCATCGAAGACGTCAAGAAAGCCCTTACCGGCATGCTTGGCAGTGACGTCCGGGAAAATATCCTGGGTATCGCTGAAGTCCGCGACGTGTTCCGTTCGCCCAAGTTTGGCGCGGTTGCAGGTTGCATGGTGCTGGAAGGTGTTGTTCACCGTAACCGTCCAATCCGCGTACTGCGTGAAGACATCGTTATTTACGAAGGCGAGCTGGAATCCCTGCGTCGCTTCAAAGATGACATGTCCGAAGTGCGTGCCGGCATGGAATGCGGTATCGGCGTCAAGAGCTACAACGACGTTAAAGTCGGTGACAAGATCGAAGTGTTCGAGAAGGTCCAGGTTGCTCGCAGCCTCTAAATCGCGAGCCTCAAGAGCGAGGACGGGCTACGGCATGCAAATGCTTTACGCTCGGCCTGGACTCTAAACGCAACGCCCGGTCCGGCTTCTGTCGGGCCGGGCGTTTGCCGCTTTCAGACCGCATGGGTTTCCCATGGGTGAGTAACAGGTAACAAGACATGGCAAAAGAATATAGCCGTACCCAACGTATTGGCGATCAGATGCAGCGCGAGCTGGCCCAGCTGATCCGTCGTGAAGTCAAAGACCCGCGTGTGGGTCTGGTCACCATTACAGCCGTTGAAGTCAGCCGTGACGTCGGTCATGCGAAGATCTTCATCACCGTGATGGGTCAGGATAATGCTGAAGATATCGCTCAGACCATCAAGGTGCTGAATTCGGCTGCAGGTTTCCTGCGCATGCAACTGGCGCGCGAAATGAAACTGCGCAGTGTTCCTCAGCTGCACTTCCACTACGACGAAAGTGTTGTGCGTGGTGCTCACCTGTCCGCTTTGATCGAGCGTGCAGTGGCTGAAGACAATCAGCATCCTGAAGCCACTGCTCCTGAAGACACCAAGGAGTAACCGGTGGCTCAGGTCAAGCGTATCCGTCGTAACGTCAGCGGTATCATCCTGCTCGACAAGCCTCTTGGATTTACATCCAACGCTGCCTTGCAGAAAGTCCGCTGGCTGCTCAATGCCGAGAAGGCAGGGCACACCGGTAGCCTAGATCCATTGGCGAGTGGCGTACTGCCATTGTGCTTTGGTGAGGCCACCAAGTTTTCGCAATACCTGCTCGATTCCGACAAGGGTTATGAAACCTTGATGCAATTGGGCAAGACCACCACCACAGCGGACGCTGAAGGTGACGTTTTGCAGACGCGCCCAGTGACCGTTGGTCGCGCCGATATCGAAGCTGTTTTACCCAAGTTTCGTGGGCAAATCAGTCAGATACCGCCGATGTACTCGGCGCTCAAGCGTGACGGCCAGCCGCTTTACAAGCTGGCTCGTGCAGGCGAAGTGGTGGAGCGTGAACCACGTTCTGTTACTATTACCCGCCTCGAATTACTGGCCAGCGAAGGCGACACTGCGCGCTTGGCCGTCGACTGCACCAAAGGCACCTATATCCGTACCCTTGTGGAAGATATCGGTGAGGCGCTGGGGTGTGGTGCATATGTTGCAGAGCTGCGTCGTACGCATGCCGGACCTTTCAGCCTGGCCCAAACGGTGACGCTGGAAGAGTTGGAGGCAGTACATGCCGAAGGCGGCAATGAGGCGGTTGATCGCTTCCTGATGCCATCGGACAGCGGTTTGCTGGACTGGCCGTTGCTGCACTTCTCGGAGCACAGCGCGTTCTACTGGCTGAATGGCCAACCGGTACGCGCTCCGGATGCTCCGAAGTTCGGAATGGTGCGGGTACAAGATCACAACGGTCGCTTTATCGGTATCGGTGAAGTGAGCGAAGACGGGCGCATCGCGCCGCGTCGACTGATTCGGTCAGAATGACCGGAACAGGCCGGATCAGGATGTAACTGTCCTGTTCCGTACTGGAACGAGGGTGGCTGTTATTAGGCACGGTCACATCTCACTTTTAAATACGAGGATTTGTCCTCGGCCTATTGGATCTGTCTTGTTCGCAAGCAGCTCCTTAATGAAAGGAAAGCCACATGGCACTGACAATCGAACATAAAGCAGAAATCGTAGCCGACTACCAGCGCGCTCCAGGTGATACAGGTTCTCCAGAAGTGCAGGTTGCACTGCTGACCTTTAACATCAACACGCTGCAAGGTCACTTCAAGGCTAACGGTAAAGATCACCACTCCCGTCGTGGTCTGATCCGTATGGTAAACCAGCGTCGCAAGCTGCTGGACTACCTGAAGGGTAAAGACATCAGCCGTTACGCAACGCTGATCGCTCGCCTGGGTCTGCGTCGCTAATAGCGATGTTGCTAGAGGCTGGTTGGCTGTTGTGCGCTTGCGGGTTTCCCGCAGGCGTACGGCAGGCTTCCAGCCTCAAGTTTTATCTGGACCAGCAGGACCTTTACGAAAGCTCGCCGTACAGGCCGTTTCCGTAAGCATCTTGAGTCGGGTCATGCCCGACAGTGCACACGTATTTCGCAAGAAACCCGTTCCCCAAGAGCCACAAAGAGAAGGTAGGACACCGTGAACCCGGTTATCAAAAAATTCCAGTTCGGTCAGTCGACCGTCACCCTCGAGACTGGCCGTATCGCCCGTCAGGCCTCCGGCGCAGTATTGGTCACCGTTGACGACGACGTCAGCGTGTTGGTGACTGTGGTCGGTGCCAAGCAAGCCGATCCAGGCAAGGGCTTCTTCCCTCTGTCTGTTCACTACCAGGAAAAAACCTACGCCGCGGGCAAAATCCCGGGCGGTTTCTTCAAGCGTGAAGGTCGCCCTTCCGAGAAAGAAACCCTGACTTCGCGACTGATCGACCGTCCGATCCGTCCTCTGTTCCCGGAAGGCTTCATGAACGAAGTGCAGGTTGTCTGCACCGTTCTGTCCACCAGCAAGAAAACCGATCCGGACGTCGCTGCGATGATCGGTACTTCGGCTGCGCTGGCAATCTCCGGTATTCCTTTCGATGGTCCGATCGGCGCTGCCCGTGTCGCTTACCACGAAAGCACCGGCTACCTGCTGAACCCGACTTACGAGCAACTGGCTGCTTCCAGCCTGGACATGGTTGTAGCGGGTACTTCTGAAGCCGTATTGATGGTTGAATCGGAAGCCAAAGAGCTGACCGAAGACCAGATGCTGGGCGCTGTACTGTTTGCCCACGACGAATTCCAGGTTGTTATCCAGGCTGTCAAAGAGCTGGCTGCCGAAGCTGCAAAACCAACGTGGGACTGGGCTCCACAGCCAGAAGCGACCGCACTGCTGGGCGCTATCCGTGCCGAGTTCGGCGAAGCGATCTCCCAGGCTTACACCATCACCATCAAGGCCGATCGCTACGCGCGTCTGGGCGAGCTGAAAGACCAGGTAGTTGCCAAGCTGTCGGGCGAAGAAGGTCAGCCGACTTCCTCTGAAGTCAAAGCTGCATTCGGCGAAATCGAATACCGCACCGTTCGCGAAAACATCGTAAACGGCAAGCCGCGTATCGATGGTCGTGACACCAAAACTGTTCGTCCCCTGAACATTGAAGTCGGCGTTCTGCCAAAGACCCACGGTTCGGCTTTGTTCACCCGTGGCGAAACCCAGGCACTGGTTGTTGCAACTCTGGGTACTGCCCGTGACGCGCAGCTGTTGGACACCCTGGAAGGCGAGAAAAAAGACCCGTTCATGCTGCACTACAACTTCCCTCCGTTCTCGGTAGGTGAGTGTGGTCGCATGGGCGGTGCCGGTCGTCGTGAAATCGGTCACGGCCGTCTGGCGCGTCGTTCGGTTCAGGCCATGCTGCCTGCTGCCGACGTGTTCCCGTACACCATCCGTGTTGTATCGGAAATCACCGAATCCAACGGTTCCAGCTCCATGGCTTCGGTCTGCGGTGCTTCCCTGGCACTGATGGACGCGGGTGTTCCGATGAAGGCACCGGTTGCCGGTATCGCCATGGGTCTGGTTAAAGAAGGCGAGAAGTTCGCCGTCCTGACCGACATCCTGGGTGACGAAGACCACCTGGGCGACATGGACTTCAAAGTAGCCGGTACCTCTAAAGGTGTTACCGCGCTGCAGATGGACATCAAGATCAAAGGCATCACCGAAGAAATCATGGAGATCGCCCTGGGCCAGGCCCTGGAAGCTCGCCTGAACATCTTGGGTCAGATGAACCAGATCATTGGCCAGTCGCGTAACGAACTGTCGGCCAACGCTCCGACCATGATCGCGATGAAGATCGACACCGACAAAATCCGTGATGTTATCGGTAAAGGCGGCGCAACCATTCGTGCAATCTGTGAAGAAACCAAGGCTTCGATCGACATCGAAGACGACGGTTCGATCAAGATCTTCGGCGAGACCAAAGAAGCAGCAGAAGCGGCGCGTCAGCGCGTTCTGGGCATCACTGCCGAAGCCGAGATCGGCAAGATCTATGTGGGCAAGGTTGAGCGTATCGTCGACTTCGGCGCATTCGTAAACATCCTGCCGGGCAAAGACGGCCTGGTTCACATCTCCATGCTGAGCGACGCTCGTGTAGAGAAAGTGACTGACATTCTGAAAGAAGGTCAGGAAGTGGAAGTGTTGGTACTGGACGTGGACAACCGCGGCCGTATCAAGCTGTCCATCAAGGACGTAGCAGCAGCCAAGGCATCGGAAGCGTAATCGCTTCGATGCCCGGGTAGAAAAAAGGATCCTTCGGGATCCTTTTTTTATGCCTGCAGGAATATCGCGGCCTTGGGCGAAAGGCCATGAGCTGAAAGCCGCAAGTTGCACGCATTTTTGCCGGATGTCATGCATTCTGCACGACCTGGCGAATTAATATAATTGTTAACTTGTTGATTTATAAGGGTTTTGTCTGGCGATGGAAGTTGGCACAGAGACTGCAATATTACTGGTAACCCTGCTGCCATAAGACGGCGCAGATTTTAAAGAAGACAGGAGTTACTCGTATGAAGAAGTTCGCTATCGCTGCTGCAACTGCTACCGCTCTGACCCTGACCATGGCCAATGCTGCATTTGCCGCCCAGGCTTCTACTCAAGCCCCGATGACTGTGGCTGCAGGTGAAGTAGAGAAAGCCAAGGAAGCTACTTCTGATACCTGGATCACCACCAAGGTCAAGTCGGACCTGCTGACTGAGAAAGGCATTCCGGGCAGCGACATCAAGGTTGAAACCAATAAGGGCGTAGTTTCCCTGTCATCAGACGTAGCAATCACCGACGCGCAGAAACAACTCGCTGTCGACATCACCAAAAAGATCAAAGGTGTTCAAGCCGTTTCGGCTGATGGCCTGAAGTCTGAGTAATTACACTTTCTCGTAGAGCCGGGGGAAAGCAGGAGCAGATGATTCAAGTGAAGCATCTGCTGGCTTTCAAATAGGTTCATGCGACGGCCATATGGATATGGCCATTACAGCCCTCGGCGCTTGCGTCGGGGGCTGTTCTATTTTGGCGGGATTTTGCCGTCAGGCAGGTTGTCGTTATTCGCTGTCCAGATGCAGGGGCGAGATTACTCGACCGTCGCTCTCGGGCTCACCCAGCGTGGCATCGACGAAGTAAACGCGTTCGTCAGCCAGTTGGCCCTTGTCCACCAGATAGTCCTTGATACTGCTGGCGCGCTCTTGTCCCAGCTGACGCAGCAAGACTTCGCTTGTTCCCCAGAAGGTGATCAAGGCGTCGCTCATTTTGCTGGTCCGCTCGGTACGACTCAGGTCAGCCCACTCAGCTGGCGGTTGCTGTTTCAGACGGGCGCGATAAATGCCTTCAAGCAAGGCGCCTTTCTCATCATCAGGAACGTTGAGTTCGGATGCCTGTGCGGGAACTTTCTCGCCGCGACGCTGAAGAATCTTGTAGTAGGTGTATTGGTATTCCCGTTCAAGTCGCTCTTGGGCAATCGGTGGCCCGTCGCTTTTTTGCGCGGCGGTGCCTTCGATCTCCAGACGCAGTGCAGGACGCTCTTTAAGGGCGCTGGCAAGCGTTGTGAGCGACTTTTGGGCATCAGGGCTCAGCTCGCTCGAGCCTGAGGTGAATGACACCGTACCCAGGTCCTCAGCGCCTCCGCCGCTAATCAGCCCGCCAATGAATTTGAAGGGTGCCTGAGCCGCCCGTACCACCAGATTACGCAGGGTTTGCCAGACGATAGGCATGACGCTGAACTGAGGGTTGTTCAGGTCGCCCGTGACCGGCAGTTCAATGGATATCTTGCCGTCGGAGTCCTTGAGCAGGGCGATGGCCAGCTTTAAGGGCAAATTGACGGCATCCGGGCTGTCGACTTTCTCACCCAGTTGCAATTGCTCGACCACTACTTTGTTCTCGGCCTTGAGCTGCCCATTGGTGATCAGGTAATGCAAGTCGAGGTTCAGGCGGCCTTTACGGATACGGTAGCCGGCGAACTTGCCTGAGTAGGGTGTCAGGGTGGTCAGCTCGACACGTTTGAAACTGGTCGCAATATCGAGACTGGCCATTGGATCGAACGGATTGACGCTGCCTTTGATCGTGACGGGAGCATAACGGTCGACCTTGCCTGCGATATTAACCGAGGCCGGCTTGGCCTGACGGCTGTCAATGGTGCCGATTTGCCCGTTGAGCTGCTGGACGGCCGTGGCGAAGTTGGGGGTCAGGCTGAAGTCGGCAAAGTTGGCCGAGCCATTGTTGATAACAATCCCGCCGACATGGATGCCCAGCGGTTTTTCCTGACTGGCAGCCGGCTTGGCAGCACTGGTGCTGCCACTGTTTGCGGGTTGCGGGATCAGCAGGTCATCCACGTTGGTGGTGCGATCATCATTGATCATGAAACGCACGTAAGGCTGGGTGAGGTTGACCCGGCTCATCGACAGGCTGTCGCCGTGTTGGTACTTGAGGTTCTCCAGAACCAGGCGTTGCCACTTGAGGAAGTCGCGATTCTTGAGGGTGTCGAGCGTGTGCAACTGATCGACCTGAACCTGGCCATCCACGGTAAAGGCTAAAGGCTCGACGTTCGTGAGGTCGACGGCCAGATCACTCCCGAGCATGCCGCTGCGCAGTTCGAGTCGCACAAACGGGTCGATGTAGGCTTGAGCGACACGCAGGTCGATGTCTTTGGTGGTGACCTTCAGCTTGGCGCTAATGGGACTCAGGTTAACGTCACCGCTGGCAGTGAGCTTGCCTTGCTTGCCGATGCCCGTGTCGAGCTTGAGGCTGAAAGGGGACTGATTCAGGCTGTCGAAGTTTTTCAGATCCAGGTTCAGTGGGCCGATATCCAGCGCCACAGGCGTTTTTGGTTCTTTGTCCGCGAGGTGAACCCGATAATCGCGTAGCTGGACGTCCTTGAGCAGCACTTGCCAGGGTTTGCCTGGTGCCACGGGCTCAGGTTTCGGTGCTTCGACGGTTACTGGGTCTGTGGAGGTGGGTGCGGTCCTGGCCGGTTGGCCGGCAAACAGCTTTTGCCAGTCGAGCTGGCCATCGCTTTCACGGGTTGCCCAGGTTTCAAGGTTTTTGCTGTCGATTTTACCGACGACAACTTTCTGCTTCGCCAGGTCAACGGTGGTGTCGCTGACATTCAGCCGTTCAAGGCGTGCCAGGGGGCGACCGTCGGGAGCGTTGATCCTGAAAGGGGCAATACTGGCTGAGGCGTTGCTCAGGACCATTTCGGTCTCTTTGGCCAGATTCAATGTGTAGTCGGTGCTGAAGTTAAGGACGCCGTCTTCAAGGACCAGTGGTAGCGCGTCACGGACATAAGGCCACCAGACTTTCATCTTGCCATCGGTGACCTTGAGCGAGCCTTTGGAGGCAATCGGTACCAGGCTCAGTGTGCCGTTCCAGTCGATACGGCCACCCTCGGGCCCCGCTGCAACCAGCGTCATGTCGGCATTGTCATCGGGCAAGGTGCTGAGGTTCTTCAGCTCAAGATTCATTGCGTCATACAGGAACTCGATGGGCTCGCCGGGACGCTTGTCGACGAAGTGCAGATAGCCGTCTGCGAGCTTGATGTTATCAATGCGCACCGGGAACGGTTTGCTGTCTGGATCGCTCGGTGTGGGTTCGCTGGCAGGGAGTTTGAACAGCTGGGTCAGATTGAGTGTTCCGTCCTTGGCAAACAGCAATTCTGTCTTGGGCTTGTCCAGTTGCACCTCGGTGAGGTGCAAGGCTTTGGTCCACAGGCTGTCTACCTGCAGATTGGTGTAGAACCGCTCAAAGCCGACTTGTTCCTTGCCCGGCTCGCCAACGGTCAAGCCCCACAAGGTCAGCTCCAGGCTGAAGGGGTTAAGCTCCAGCCTGTCGAGTTTGGCGGGGACAGTGGCGTAGTTGGCCAGTTGCTGGTTGATAATTCTCAAGCCAATTCCGGGCAAGATCAGGAAGCCCAGCAAACTATAAAGTGCGAGAGCAATCAGTGCGGCGCCGAGGGCGCGGATCAATCCTTTGAGCATGTGCTGGCGTCGTCTTATGCAGTCGGAGGTGCCTTTGAGTATGGCACGCGTTTCTGGTTCCGATACGAAGGCCTTATTTCCTCGAAGTCGTTCGTATCCTGCCAGGCTTTTTAAAACTGGAGAATCAGTGTTTTCAATGGCGGTTGCTGGTCCAGGGACGGAAAATCGCTGGCCGGTGTCAGAACCTGCCAGTCGCGAACCGGGCGTCCAGCCTTCTCGGCACATCGTAGAACCTGTTCGCGCCAGTCGTCCATGCTGACTTTTGCCAGATTATTGCAGCAAATCAGCACGCCATCAGGCGCGGTGGCCAGTACCGCCGGCTTGAGCAAGCTTTGGTAATCACGCAGTAGGTCGACAGTCCCGAAAGCACTCTTGGCCCATGCCGGCGGGTCGAGCAGCACCAGGTCATATTCACGGGGTTCAAGGCGCGGATAGGCCGGCAGTTTGTGGCGGCGTTGAATGATCGGCAGGCCGGCCAACTGGCGGATAGCCGCAAAGTAATCCGACTGCACGAACTTCATCGTTTTCAACTCCGGGTTCAGCAGGCCATTTTCGCGGCCTACCGCCAGGTTGCCTTCGGCAAAGTCCAGGTTGCAGACTTCACGCGCGCCGCCCGCAGCAGCACTCAGGCCGACGCCACAGGTGTAGGCGAAGAGATTGAGTACGCTTTTGCCAGCGCTGTGTTGTTTGACCCAGCCGCGAGCGTTGCGCAGGTCAAGAAACAGCAGGGGGTCTTGACCGGCATGACGCCCGCGTACGCGGTAGTTGAGCCCCCATTCATGCCCGACCATATCGGCCAGTGCGGCGTCCTCGGCGCGGTACACGGTGTCATCCCGATCAATGCGCGAGTTGCCTTGGGAGCGGTCGTTGTATACCAGCAGCAAATCCAGGTCCAGATGGCGATTGATCGTCTCATGCAGTTGCAAGAGATCATCGCGTTCAAGCCGTTGATGGAAGCTTTGGACCAGTAGCTGTGGGCCATAACGGTCAATGGTCAGACCGCCGGCACCTTCCTGGCTACCGTGAAACAGGCGATAACAATCCGTGCCCTGAGTGTGCAGTTCGGCCAGCAGGTCGTGACGGTTATCGAGGGCGGCGCGCAGCGCCTGATTCAAGGAAGACATGCGGTGCGCCTTGGGGGATGGATAAGGCGCGGCAGTTTAACAGAATAGAAGGGGCGGGTTTGCAGCCGCTGCCGAAGGCTGCGATAAGGCCCCGCAGGGCCTTCTGAGTGTCAGGCAGGCGGTGCAGTCCATTGCAGTCTGCGGCAGCGGCAGCGGCTGCGGTTTTTACTCGCGTTCGATTGCCAGTGCCACGCCTTGGCCACCACCGATGCACAAGGTGGCGAGGCCTTTTTTGGCGTCACGTTTGAGCATTTCATGAAGCAGAGTGACGAGGATCCGGCAACCTGATGCACCGATCGGGTGGCCGATGGCAATGGCCCCGCCGTTGACATTGACCTTGTTGGCATCCCACGCCAGCTCTTTGCCGACTGATAGCGCTTGGGCAGCGAAGGCTTCGTTGGCTTCGATCAGGTCCAGTTGCTCAAGGTTCCAGCCGGCTTTGCTCAGGCAGCGTTGAGTGGCACTCACCGGCCCGATCCCCATGATGGCCGGGTCAACGCCGGCATTGGCGTAAGCGGCGATTCTGGCCAGCACCGGCAACCCCAGGGCTTTGGCCTTGGCCGCGCTCATCAGCATGACCGCTGCCGCACCGTCATTGAGTGAGGAGGCGTTGCCTGCGGTGACAGTACCGTCTTTTTTGAACGCGGGTTTCAATTTGCCCAGTGCTTCGGCGGTGGTGCCTGCACGAGGTTGTTCGTCGGTGGCGAACGACAGTGGGTCGCCCTTGCGCTGGGGAATTAGGATCGGCGTGATTTCATCCACAAAACGCCCCGCCGAGATGGCCGCGATTGCCTTTTGTTGAGACAGGGCGGCGAAGGCGTCCTGATCTTCACGGCTGATGTTGTACTTATCCACAAGGTTTTCGGCAGTGATGCCCATGTGGTAATCGTTGAACGCATCCCACAGGCCATCGCTGATCATGGTGTCGACGATCTGGCTGTGACCCATGCGCAGGCCGGTACGTGCGCCAGGCATGACGTAATGGGAAAGGCTCATGTTTTCCTGGCCGCCGGCAATGATCACCTCGGCATCGCCGCAGCGAATGGCCTGTGCCGCCAGGTGCAAAGCCTTCAAACCGGAGCCGCAGACCTTGTTCAGGGTCAGTGCCGGTACGGCGAAGGGCAGCCCTGCTTTGATCGCGGCCTGGCGTGCAGGGTTCTGGCCGGCACCGGCGGTCAAGACCTGGCCCATGATCACTTCGTCGATCTGAGCACCGTCCACACCGGTTTGTGCCAGCAACTGGCGAATGACCGCCGCGCCAAGTTCTACGGCAGGTACCTGGGCCAGCGAGCCCTGAAAGCTGCCAACAGCAGTGCGGGTAGCGGCAACAATTACGACGTCTTGCATGACGGGAGTCCCCTTTATTATTGGAATGCAGTGCCTGAAAACTGGCGGGCATGTTGGCATAGAAATGGCCAAATCGTGTAGCCGCTACGGGCTTCGGGCTTTATCGCAGCCTTTGGCAGCGTCTACAAACGTCCCATCCGCCGCCGTGCCCGCTGCACCGAGCCATTGCGTACAGCCCAGCGCAGGATGGGCGCCGTACTGTTAACGCCGGTACGAATCAGCTGACGAGTCAGCGGGCGTTGAGAAAGCCCCAGTTGATCACTGGCCCAATCCGGCAGCAGGTCAATTCCGGCTTGCATCATCAGGGCGCGGAAGGGTTTGGCGAGCCGGCTGGGGGAGGGGGCGTTCAGCAGCAACCGGATAACTTCATGGCTGCGCTCGTCACACTGTAATTGCGGGCGAATGTCCTTCAGGTAAGTCGCAACTTGCTGGCGCGTGCGCGGCACGTGGGTGGCGCCCAAGTGTTCCGCCACCAAGGCTATTTCGTCGTAGTAACGGTCCTGGTCAGCCTCGGACAAGTGCGGGTTGCGATAACGCAGGTGGGCAGCAAGGAAATTGCTGACTTCAGCCACGTGTACCCAGGTCAGCAGCTCGGGATTGCTGGCAGCATAGGGGCGGCCATCGAGGGCGGAGCCTGTTACTTGCAGGTGAATGGTGCGTACTTTGTCGATCAGCCAGTTGGCGTCCTGGGTGGCGCCAAAGGTCGTGCCGGAAATGAACTGTCCGGTGCGGCGTAGCCGTCCGAGCATGTCCTGGCGAAAGTTGGAGTGATCCCACACCCCGGCCAGAGCCAGAGGGTGCAAGGCTTGCAGCATCAAGGCGCTGATGCCGCCAATCAGCATGCTGGTGAAATCACCGTGTACCTGCCAACTGATGGACTCCGGGCCAAACAGGCCGGGGTCGCCTTTGGGATTTTCGAGATCGAGCTGGCCGAGTGAAAGCCCGCTCAGGCTCATGATCTGGCGTTCGATGGGGCGGCGGATGAATTCCATGCGCTCTCGGTTGTGCCGGCCAGTCGCAGGCGACTGGCCGGCTATCAATCAACCGCGATGACGGCCGCGGAAGTAGTTGATCAGGCCTTGGGTCGAAGCATCGTCGGCAGGCTCTTCCTGGAGACCGGTCAGGCGGTTGTAGACACCCTTGCCGAGCTCTTTGCCCAACTCGACACCCCATTGGTCGAAGGCGTTGATGCCCCAGATCACGCTCTGTACGAAGACCTTGTGCTCGTACAGTGCAACCAGTGCCCCGAGGCGACGTGGGCTGATGCGCTCGACCACCAGAGTGTTGCTCGGGCGGTTGCCCGGAATCACCTTGTGCGGTGCGAGTTTTTGCACCTCGGCCTCGGACATGCCTTTGTCGCGCAATTCAGTTTCGGCTTCTTCAAGGGTTTTACCCAGCATCAGCGCCTGGCTCTGCGACAGGCAGTTGGCGTACAGCCACTGATGGTGATCGGCCACCGGGTTGAAGCTAACAATCGGCACGATAAAGTCGGCCGGGATCATTTGCGTACCCTGGTGCAGCAACTGGTGATACGCGTGCTGGCCGTTACAGCCTACACCGCCCCAGATGACCGGGCCCGTATCGGTAGACACCGGTGTGCCGTCCTGCCGAACACTCTTGCCGTTGGACTCCATGTCCAGCTGTTGCAGGTGCTTGGTGATGTTGCGCAAGTAGTGGTCATACGGCAGGATCGCGTGGCTCTTCGCGCCCCAGAAGTTGCCGTACCAAACGCCTAGCGCGGCCATCAAGACCGGCATGTTCTGTTCGAAGGGGGCGTTCTGGAAGTGCTGATCCATGCTGTAGGCGCCGGACAGCAGCTCCTTGAAGTTGGACATGCCGATGGCCAGCGCAATCGGCAAGCCAATGGCGGACCACAGCGAGTAACGACCGCCCACCCAATCCCACATCGGGAAGATGTTTTCTTCACGAATACCGAACGCTACCGCCGCCGCGTTATTGCTCGATACGGCGATGAAGTGGCGATGCAGTTCTGCTTCCGAACCACCCTGTGCCAGGTACCAGGCGCGGGAGGCCTGGGCGTTTTTCAGGGTTTCAAGGGTGTTGAAGGATTTGGACGAAACGATAAACAGCGTGGTTTCGGCACGAATCTTGTGGGAAAGCTCATGGAACTCAGTGCCATCGATGTTCGCCAGGTAATGGCAGCGAACACCTTTTTGCGCGTAGGACAACAACGCTTCAGACACCAGCTCAGGGCCCAGGAACGAGCCGCCAATACCGATGTTGACGATGTCAGTGATAGGTTTTTCGGTGTAGCCGCGCCACAGGCCATCGTGAATCCGACCGACCAGTTCGGTCATCTGATTCAGGACTTTATGCACCTCAGGCATGATGTTCACGCCATTCACCGACAGTTTGTCGGCCACGGGGCGGCGCAAGGCGGTGTGCAAGGCCGGGCGGCCTTCAGAGGCGTTGACTATTTCGCCCGAGAACAGCGAATGGATCGCCCCTTTGAGGTCGACCTCATTCGCCAGGTCAACCAGCAGTTCACGGGTTTCGTTGGTGATCAGGTTTTTCGAGTAATCCAGAAACAACCCGCAGCTGCTCAGAGTGAACTCTTCAAAGCGTTTCGGGTTGCTGTTAAACGCATCGCGCATGCTGAAGTTTTGCATGTCGGCGCGGTGGAGTTTCAACGCTTGCCAAGCGGGCAGAGCGGTAACGTCGTGAGGAGTGCGGTAGTACGCCATCGCTGCGAATATCCTTTTGCTTGAACTGCCTTTTGGACACCGGAAACATCGAAACCTCCGATTTGACATCGGGGTATTCGGTCAGTCTGTTTCTGCACGTCAGTCAGAAGCAGGGCGATTACATTAAACCCCGCGCCTGCTTCTGTCTTGCTTTTGTCTGACAACGCGGACTGACTTTTGTCACGGCGGTGTGACGCAAGCTGAAGCGTTTCAGTATCGTTGAAGGAAGACGGGTGAATCAATGATCCCGGCAACCGCTGATATCAGAGCACGCTGTCGAGATTGAGGTGCACATTGTCGATGAGACGCGTGCTGCCCAGATAGGCGGCAACCAGAATGACCACATCACGGTCAGTGACGTGTGCCGGGAGCAATGTCCGCGCGTGGCGCACTTCCAGATAATCCGGGCGAAACCCGGCGGCTTCGATTTCACCCGCGTGCTGGCTCACCAGCGCGGGGTAATCGCGCTCTCCTGCTTCAACGGCACGGGCCATTTCGCTGAGGTGGCGATACAGCGCTGGCGCTACAGCGCGTTGCTCTTCGCTTAAATAGCCGTTGCGTGAAGACAAGGCCAGCCCATCGTCGGCCCGTACTGTCGGCTCGCCAATAATCTGGATCGGCATATTCAGGTCATGCACCATGGCGCGAATGACCGCCAACTGCTGATAGTCCTTTTGTCCGAAGATGGCCAGGTCGGGCTGAACCATGTTGAACAGCTTGCTGACGACCGTGGTCACGCCATCGAAATGCCCGGGGCGGCGGCTGCCGCACAGTTCATTGCTCAGTTCAGCGGCCTTGACTCGCGTCAGGCCTGACATGCCATGGGGGTACATCTCTTCCACGGAAGGTGCGAACAACAAATGACAGCCCGCCTGCAGGAGTTTCTCCTGATCGGCCGCGAGCGTGCGCGGGTAGGTATCGAGGTCTTCGTTGGCGCCAAACTGCAGCGGATTGACGAAAATGCTCGCGACCACAAAATCGGCTTGCTGAGCTGCCGTGGTGACCAGGGCAGTATGCCCGCTGTGCAGATTGCCCATCGTCGGGACGAGGCCGATCTGCTTGCCTTCGCTGCGCGCCCGGGCGACAGCGGCGCGTAACTCGCGGACGGTTTTTACAGTGTTCATGCAGAGAATCCGTGTTCAGTGCCAGGAAAGCTGACGGCTTTGACTTCAGTCACGTACGCGCTGATTGCCGATTGAATGTCAGGTTGGCCCGCCATGAAGTTCTTTACGAACTTGGGCATGCGCCCGGTGAGTGACAAGCCGAGCATGTCATGCAGCACCAGCACCTGGCCGTCAGTATCGCTGCCGGCACCGATGCCGATGACCGGGATATTCACGGCGTGGGTGATTTCCTTTGCCAATTCGCTCGGTACGCATTCAAGCAGCAGCATCGCCGCGCCCGCCTGTTCCAGTGCAATGGCATCGGCACGCATCTGGCGAGCCTGGTTCTCGCTGCGCCCCTGGACTTTGTAACCGCCCAGGACATTCACCGTCTGTGGCGTCAGGCCCATGTGTGCACACACCGGGATGCCGCGCTCGGTCAGCACTCGGATCGACTCGGCCAGCCAGACGGCACCTTCGACCTTGACCATGTGCGCCCCTGCTTTCATCAGTTGAGCGCTGTTGTTCAGGGTTTGTTCGAGCGTGGCATTCGCCATGAAGGGCAGGTCAGCAATGATCATGGCGTCCTGGTTGCCGCGTTTGACGCATGCCACGTGATACGCCATCTCGGCGTTGGTGACTGGCAAAGTGCTGTCATGTCCTTGTAAAACCATGCCCAGGGAGTCGCCGACCAGTAACACTTCGACACCGGCCTGATTGCAGGTGTGGGCGAAGGTGGCGTCATAGCACGTCAGCATGGTGATTTTTTCACCTTTTTGCTTAAGGCTTTGCAGGGAGGTCAAGGTGATAGCTGGCATGAAAAGGGTCCTCGTCAGGCAGTGTGATAACCACTGCGAGTAACGCGCGTGATTCATCGTTATAAACAGGCACACCTTATAGAGGGTGCTTGGAAAGCCTGCATTTCACATTGCGCCGTCCAGTGAACGGCAGCGGGATGCCTATAGTCGTGACGAGGACTCTGGAAGTCAATTCCGGGTGTTACCGCACAGGTGTTACCGCGGTTATTGATTCGATTCAGCGCTGGGGTTGACCCGTTCCAGCCCGACAAATGGGCACTCAGCCAAGAGTTGCTCGAGGCTGCGGCCATCCGCGAGTTCGAGGGAGGCGGGTGCCAGCTCGGCCAGCGGGTAAAGCACGAAGGGGCGGGCATGCATGTGGTAGTGCGGGACTTTGAGGCGTGGTTCGTCGATCAGTCGATCACCGAACAGCAGGATGTCCAGGTCCAGTGTGCGTGGGCCCCAACGCTCGTGCCGTTCACGACCTTGATCACGCTCAATGGCTTGCAGGGCATCGAGCAAGTCCAGAGGCGCAAGTGTGCTGTCGATGGCCGCCACGGCATTGGTATAGCGTGGCTGGCCGGGCAGTAGCGAATCACTTTGATAGAACGCCGAAACCCCGACAAATCGGGACTCGGGCAATTGCGTCAACGCCTGGACAGCGCTGCGCAATTGATCGTGTGGGTCAGCCAGATTGCTGCCCATACCGATGTAGATACGCTCCATCGCTTACTCGTCCGCGGCGCTGCTGCGTTTGCGTTTACTGCTGCTGGTGCGGCGACGCTTGCGCGGTGCAGGCCCTGCGCCATCATCTTTGGCGTTGCTCAGGTCGCGGATCATATCGCGGCGGCCACTTTCGTTGGCATCCTGGTAATCCGTCCACCACTCACCCAGGCCATTGGTCTGCTCGCCTGCGGCTTCGCGCAGCAGCAAGAAGTCATAGCCTGCACGGAAACGCGGGTTGTCCAGCAGCATATCGGCGCGTTTGCCGCTGCGACGCGGTAGACGTTCCTGCATGTCCCAGATCTCGCGGATCGGCATGGTGAAGCGCTTGGGGATTGCAATCCGCTGGCACTGTTCGCTGATCAGTTCGTGGGCGGCTTCCTGCATTGCCGGAATTGGCGGCATGCCACGATCCTGCAGACGCAGGACGCGCGCTGGCAGGGCAGGCCACAGCAAGGCTGCAAACAGGAACGCCGGCGTGACCGGTTTACCCTGTTTGATCCGCAGATCAGTGTTGCGCAGTGCTTCGCTGATCAACGTATGGGTGTACGTCGGGTTGTGTTCCAGTGCCTCGGCGCTGGCCGGGAACAACGGATCAAACAGCTCGAGATCAACCAGCATTTCAAAGGTGTCGGAAGCACTTCCCGAGAGGAACAGCTTGAGGACTTCTTCAAACAGGCGGGCAGACGGGATCTCGCGCAACATCGGCGCCAGTTCACGAATCGGGGCGGCGGTGTGCTTTTCGATGCCGAAGTCGAGCTTGGCGGCAAAGCGCACAGCCCGCAGCATGCGCACGGGGTCTTCCTGATAGCGCTGTTGCGGATCGCCAATCAGGCGCAGCAGGCGATTGCGAATATCGTGTACGCCGTTGGCGTAATCGAGGATGCGCTCGCTGACCGGATCGTAATACAGGGCATTGATCGTGAAGTCTCGACGCTGGGCGTCTTCTTCAAGGGTGCCATAGACGTTGTCGCGCAGAATGCGCCCGCTTTCGTTACGCGAGGACTGGTTGCTGTCTTCCTCTTCGTCGTTTTGCGGGTGATTGGCGCGGAAGGTCGCAACCTCAATGATTTCACGACCGAAATGGATGTGTACCAACTTGAAGCGCCGACCGATGATCCGCGCATTGCGGAACTCGGCACGCACTTGTTCTGGCGTCGCGCTGGTGGCGACGTCAAAGTCCTTGGGCGTGATGTTGAGCATCATGTCGCGTACGCAACCACCGACCAGATAGGCCTGGTACCCGGCGTTCTGCAGGCGCTCGACGATATTGACTGCGTACCGGCTGAACTGGGCACGTTGCAGCGAGTGTTGGCTGCTGTTGAGCACTTCAGGGGTGCTACGCAGTTGTTGCGTATGACGCTTGGGGGAACGGAATGACTGGAACAGCTTCTTCAGCATGGGATGCACTGTTTGAAGGAATGTTCGGCCAAAACGAGGAATGACCGCATGATGGGCGGGGATTCTAGCATTTAGTCAGGGGATGGTGTAGGAAGCTGAGCCGTTCAGCCTGCCGAAGCTGCGTCCGGACAGTGAAAATAGCGGTAAAAGGCAGGGTTTAGACAGGTTGACGATTTTGCTGAAAGGCAGAAACCACAAGGGGAGCCGAAGCTCCCCCAGAAGTAGTTGCGTGCTCTATTTTTATTATTGATTGCGGGCTTCTTGTTTTTGTTAATCGCCCTGGCTACAGAGGTTTTGCCTGTGTAGCCCTCCCAATCGGGAGATAAGAGCAAACGGATTGCTTTGGTCGCTGTGTTGATGTGATCAGTGATCCAACTAGTTCAGGCTCTGCTTTAAGTGCAGTTTTTGTTGTTCTCTGCCTAGTCGTGGGGCTGGCCCCAATATCAACGCCTCTCCAAAAGAATCAGTTAGCTGCGCCTCCGCCGTGTTGTTTTTGTTATGCGTGAGCCGATACGTCTTATTTTTATTGTGTGCTGCTGTGATTCTTATTGTTCTTGTACGGATACATATAGCAGGGGTCGTGCCAACTTTTGTGAGGGCCAGCAAAATAAGGGGGTTTCTAGGTTTTTGCTTTTTTGAGGGCCAAAAAAAGCCGGGTCTTCGTTACCGTAAGACCCGGCTTTTGTTACGTGTTTAGACGGAGGTAACAGTTTTTTCACGTTGGGGAGTGTTACCTCCTCCTCAGTTCTCGCTGGCGACGCCGGTTTTCCTGCGTGGAATACCCAGGCGCTGGCGGCGTTCCCACAGACATTTACGGCTAACCCCGAGTTTACGGGCCAGCTCGGTCTCGGTCATGTGGTCCTGATGTTCCAGAACGAAATGCTGGAAGTAGTCCTCCAGCGACAGGTCTTCGCTCGGGTCCAGGCTGGTGTTACCGCTACCGATGCTTTGCTGGGGAGCCAGACCGATGAAGTCGTCATCTTGCAGATCGCTCAGCTCGATATCGATGCCCAGCAGGTCGGCCGAGATTTCCGGGTTTTCGCACAGGATTACGGCACGCTCTACAGCGTTTTCCAGCTCGCGAACGTTACCTGGCCATGAGTAATGGCTGATGGCACGCTCGGCATCAGGGGCGAACTTCAAGTCGGTGCGGCCTACGCGGGCACTTTGACGAGCGAGGAACGCATGGGCAATTTCGTTGACGTCGGCGCCACGCTCACGCAAGGCGGGGAGCTTGAGCGCGATGACATGCAGGCGGTAGTACAAGTCTTCGCGGAACTGACCGACCTTGGCCAGGCTTTTGAGATCCCGGTGGGTTGCTGCGATCAGGCGCACATCCACTTTTTGCGATTGCACGGAGCCCACGCGGCGAATCTCACCTTCTTGCAGCACCCGCAGCAGTCGCGCCTGGGCTTCGAGCGGCAACTCACCGATTTCATCGAGGAACAGCGTCCCGCCATCGGCCGCTTCGACCAATCCGGCACGTCCTGCGCTGGCGCCGGTAAACGCCCCTTTTTCGTGGCCGAACAGTTCGGATTCGATCAGCGATTCAGGGATCGCAGCACAGTTCACCGAGATCATCGGCGCTTTGGCGCGCTTCGACAGGTTGTGCAGTGCGCGGGCGACCAGCTCCTTGCCGGTACCGGACTCGCCTTGAATCAGGACATTGGAGTCGGTGGGCGCGACTTTGCGGATTTTGCTGTACATGTCGAGCATCGGCGGACATGAACCGATGATGCCTATTTCGGCGTTGCTGTTATCCACACCGGGTTTATCGGCGGCAGCCGTTTTGGCAGTGCGCTCGGCGGGAACACTTTGGGCGTTCTGCCGGTCACGCAGGATGCGGGCAACGGCCTGCAGCATTTCGTCATGATCAAAGGGTTTGGCGATGTAATCGACAGCCCCCATTTTCATCGAGTCAACGGCTGAGCGCAGGCTGGCATAGCTGGTCATGATCAGCACCGGCTTGCCTTGACCCAGCTTTATCAGTTCGGTGCCCGGGGCGCCAGGCAGGCGCAGGTCGCTGACAATCAAGTCGAACGAGGGAATGCTGAAACGCTCTTGCGCCTCCTGCACCGAGCCAGCTTCGCTGACCTGGTACTGATTACGCTCCAGTAAACGGCGTAATGCGGAGCGGATGATGGTTTCATCTTCGACGATCAAAATATGCGGCATTGATTCGGTTCTCTCGACGGTCTCAGTTCACAGCGGACGTCGCTTCGACATGACGCGGTAATGTCACCCGGATACGGGTTCCGCGTTGGCTTTGAATGTCAGCCGGGCTGTCGATGGTGATCTGTCCATAATGCTCTTCAACGATGGAATAGACCAGTGCAAGGCCCAGACCGGTGCCTTCGCCAGGGTCCTTGGTGGTGAAAAAAGGTTCGAACAATCGGTCCATGATGTTCTTCGGAATACCTGTACCTTCGTCTTCCACAATCAGGTCGACGGTGTGTTCGCTGATTTCACTCTTGACCCTCACTGCACAACCGGCAGGGGAGGCATCACGGGCGTTGGACAGCAAGTTGATCAGCACTTGGGCCAGACGTTGAGGGTCGCCATCGACCCAGTGGTCGGGATCGCAGAGGTTGTAAAACTGCACCTCGAAATTGCGCCGGTTCAAGGCCAGCAGTCCGATGGCATCCTGGGCTACTTCGGCCAGACAAACGGGCTCATCGTTGTGTTGATGACTGCCGGCATGGGCAAAGCTCATCAAGGACTGGACGATGCGAGAGATGCGTTTGGTCTGCTCAAGAATCTGACTGCTGATTTCGGTCAATTCGCTGTCGTCTTCCCGTTCTTCGCGCAGGTTCTGCGCCAGGCAGGCGATGCCGGTGACCGGGTTGCCGATTTCATGAGCCACCCCCGCCGCAAGGCGTCCGATACTGGCCAGGCGCTCGGAGTGCACCAGTTTGTCTTCGAGCATCTGCGTTTCTGTCAGGTCTTCGACCAGTAACACCAGGCCACTGTTACCTGGGGCCAAGGGTTCATCAATGGCCGCCTTGTGCAAATTCAGCCAGCGAGTCTGGCCATCGAGGGCCAAATGCTGCTTGTGCAAGTGTTCGTCGGGCAGGTCGATGAAGCCTTGCAGCAGCTGGCGCCAAGGGTCGCCCAGAGTGTTCAGTCGTGAGCCCACCACCCGTTGCGCCGGGATGCCGGTCAGCTCTTCCATGGCCTTGTTCCACATCAGGATTTCCTGATCCTTGGCCAGCGAACACACGCCCATGGGCAGTTCTTGCAAGGTTTGGCGGTGATAGCGGCGCAATGCATCAAGTTCGGCGGCCAGGCCTGTGAGGCGTGAGTGATAGTCTTCCAGCCGGCTTTCAATGAAGTGAATGTCTTCGGTGACGTAATTTTCGCCGCCTGATTTGTAAGGCAGGAAGGTTTCGACCATGTCTTGCGCGACGCTGGGGCCCATCAAGCCGGAGAGGTTGGCTTCAATCCGGTCCCGCAGGCGCCGCAAGGCATATGGCCGTCGTTCATCGAAGGGAAGGTAAAGATCGCGCAAGGCTTGCTCGACTTCCTTTTGCGCAGCCTTGGCCCCCAGCGGCTTGGCCAGTTGCGTGGCAAATTCTTGTGGCGAGGCCGCATGCAGTTCACGACGTTGCGGGCGCCGCACGTTGTCGACGGCACACGCTTCTGCGGCGCTGGTTTCTTCAGCGCTGGCATTGGTGAACAGCGAAATCAGGGTGAACATCAGGACGTTGGCGGCCAGCGACGCGATGGCTGCCATGTGCCAACTGGTTTCGTCCAGCACGTAGATCATGTTCAGCCACGGGATGTAGAACCCCTGGAAGTTGCCGACCAGCGGGAACAGCATGCTGATCATCCAGACGCTGATCCCCGCCAATAGCCCGGCGATGAAGCCGCGACGGTTAGCGGTTGGCCAGTACAGTACCGAGAGTACGCCCGGCAGGAACTGCAGCGTGGCCACAAAGGCGACAATGCCCAGGTTGGCCAGGTCCTGCTCGGCACCCAGCAGCAGGTAGAAACCATAGCCGGCCATGATGATGGCCACGATCAGTGCCCGACGGGTCCATTTCAGCCAGCGGTAGATATTACCTTCGGCTGGTGGTTGGTACAGCGGCAGCACCAGGTGGTTCAAGGCCATGCCGGACAGCGCCAGGGTGGTGACGATAATCAGGCCGCTGGAGGCGGACAGGCCGCCAATATAGGCCAGCAATGCCAGGGATTTGCTGTTTGCAGCAATGCCGATACCGAGGGTGAAGTACTCGGGGTTGGTGGTGGCGCCGAGTTTGAGTCCCGCCCAGAGAATCAGCGGTACGGCCAGGCTCATCAACAGCAAAAACAGCGGCAAGCCCCAACTGGCACTGACCAGCGCTCGCGGGTTGAGGTTCTCGGTGAAGGTCATGTGATACATGTGCGGCATGACAATGGCGGAGGCAAAAAACACCAGCAGCAGCGTGCGCCACGGCCCTTCTTGCAGGGGCGTGTGCAGGGCGGCGAGGGCGGTCTGATTTTGCAGCAGCCACACTTCAAGTTGCTGCGGGCCATCGAACACACCGTACAGCGCATAAAGGCCGACGCCGCCAATGGCAATCAACTTGATCACTGACTCAAAGGCAATGGCAAACACCAGGCCTTCATGTTTTTCACGGGTTGCGATATGCCGCGAGCCGAAGAAAATCGTGAACAGGGTGATCAGTGCGCAGAAACTCAGGGCGACACGATGCTGTACCGGCTCGCGGGTCAGGATGCTGATGGAGTCTGCTACCGCCTGGATTTGCAGGGCTAGCAGCGGCAGCACGCCAATCAACATGAAAATCGTGGTGAGCGCTCCGGCCCAGGTGCTGCGAAAACGAAAGGCGAACAGGTCGGCGAGCGATGAGAGTTGATAGGTGCGGGTGATTTTCAGAATCGGGTACAGCAGCACCGGGGCCAGCAGAAAGGCCCCGGAAACGCCGAGGTAGCTGGAGAGGAACCCGTAGCCGTACTCGTAAGCGAGGCCGACCGTGCCATAAAACGCCCAGGCGCTGGCGTACACGCCAAGTGACAAGGTGTAGGTCAGCGGGTGACGAATGATTGCGCGCGGGATCATGCCGCGTTCACTGATCCAGGCTACGCCAAACAGCACCGTCAGATAAGCGGCGCTGATGAGGATCATCTGGGTCAGGCTAAAGCTCATCGGCATCTTTTTGGCTCTGCAGAATAAAGGTCACAACGATCAGAATCAGCCAGAGCAGATAGGGCCTGTACCAGGCGCCCGTCGCGTCGATCCACCAATCCATGATGGCGGGAGAAAACAGGTAGATCCCGACAACCAGTAACAGGACCAATCGATAGATATACATCCTGCCCTCACTTTTACAGGCCGCATGCCCAAAAACGTGCGGCGATGGTAACGGATGGCTGGCAACCTGCAAGGGCTGTCAGCGTAATTGCGCTTCGGCCAGGGTCAGCGTACGCGGGATAAGGTTAGCGTCCCAGTGCGTGATCGCCCAATCGAGGACTTCACGCGGGGTGGCATCATTCAGGCAGTCATCGGTGACCTGGCCCAATGTGCGCAGGGCACGAAGCAGTAACGGTGTGGCCTGATCGGGTGTCAGGGGCGGCGAGCGGTAGGATTTTCCGAGCTTGTGGCCATCGGGTTGCACGATCAGCGGCACATGCAGATAACGGGGCTGCGACAATCCCAGCAGTTCTTGCAGATAGAGCTGACGCGCAGTGGAGTCGAGCAAATCGGCCCCGCGCACGATATCCGTCACTCCCTGCCAGGCATCATCCAGCACCACGGCCAATTGATAGGCATACAGGCCGTCGCGGCGGCGAATCACAAAATCCCCCACCTCCCGACCCAGATGCTGTCGATACTCACCCTGCACCCGGTCTTCGAAGGCATAGGTCAATTCGGGAACGCGCAGGCGTATGGCGGCATTGTCCATCGAATGGCCCGCGTTTCGGCACAGCCCCGGGTAAATGCCGTTGTATCCCTCCAGTTGCTTGCGCGAACAGGTGCAGGCGTAAGCCAGCCCCAGGCTGAACAGTCGATCCAGCACTTCGGCGTAAGCAGCGTGTCGGTCGCTCTGGCGAACCAGCTCGCCATCCCATTCAAAACCATAGCGCTCAAGGGTCTCGAGAATCGCGGCCTGGGCACCGGGCATTTCCCGCGGCGGATCGAGGTCTTCCATGCGCAGCAACCAGCGGCCGCCCACTGCACGGGCATCAAGATAAGAGGCGAGGGCGGCGACCAACGAGCCAAAATGCAAGTGGCCACTGGGCGTTGGGGCGAAGCGCCCGATGTACGAAGGGTTGGAGGAAACCGTCATGACATAAATCCTGTAACCGCTACCGCAAGCTGCGATGAGGGTGGTGCGCTACGCAGATGCAGTAACCCCGATACTTTGTAGACCCTTCGGTTCTTAGCGTTGCCTACGGCAGCGGCTACAGAGCGGGTGACCAAACTTCAGAAACAAAAATGGGGCGTTCGCACGCCCCATTCGATCAAACCGGCGATTATTTGCCGACTTGTTTTTCCTTGATTTCAGCCAAGGTTTTGCAGTCTACGCACATGTCGGCAGTAGGACGGGCCTCGAGTCGACGGATACCGATTTCAACGCCGCAGGATTCGCACCAGCCGTATTCTTCGTCTTCGATCAGTTGCAGCGTCTTGTCGATTTTCTTGATCAGCTTGCGCTCGCGATCACGAGCACGCAGTTCCAGGCTGAATTCTTCTTCCTGGCTGGCGCGGTCGGCCGGGTCAGGAAAGTTTGCCGCTTCGTCTTTCATATGATCAACGGTGCGGTCGACTTCCTGCATCAAGTCCTGTTTCCACTTTTGCAGAATTTTGGTGAAGTGCTTGCGCATGGGCTCGCCCATGTACTCTTCGCCTTTCTTTTCAACGTAGGGTTCGAACCCGCTAAGTTGACTATTCTGTTGCTTTGCTTGTGTGGGCATGAAATGGACCGCCTCTCATTCTTCTAATCCATTGCGCAGGATTGCAACATCACCGACACCTGCCGGCCCTGCGGCTGCAAGCGGGCGAACTTACCAGATCAAATCGGGCCGCGCTACTCCCGGTTGTCTAGCTCGCTGTCAGTGGTTGTACGCAGAGCCTGTGATCCTTGAGATTAGTGGCTGATTAATAATTCTAGTCGAGCTATGACGGGCGCTTGCGCCGTTTGGTTCTACTGGGCAGCCGCTTAAGACAGTAATTCGCTCTCCCTTAGGGCCTTGCTTGGGTAGAATCGGCCTTTTGCTTACCCAGGAAGGCAGGCTCATGGCTCAGTCATACAGTGCGCGCAGCCGCGCGATCGAACCGTTTCACGTGATGGCGTTGCTGGCGCGTGCCAACGAGCTCCAGGCGGCGGGGCATGATGTGATTCACCTGGAAATCGGTGAGCCGGACTTCACCACTGCTGAGCCGATCATTGCTGCGGGTCAGGCGGCACTGGCTGCCGGAAAGACCCGCTATACCGCGGCTCGCGGCTTGCCTGAACTGCGCGAGGCGATCTCGGGCTTTTACCGTGACCGCTACGGGTTGAACATTGACCCTTCCCGTATTCTGATCACGCCCGGAGGTTCCGGGGCTCTGCTTTTAGCCAGCAGCTTGCTGGTCGATCCTGGAAAGCACTGGTTACTTGCAGATCCGGGCTACCCTTGTAACAGGCATTTCTTACGCTTGGTTGAAGGTGCCGCGCAGTTGGTGCCCGTGGGGCCCGATGTGCGTTACCAACTGACTGCCGAACTGGTCGAGCGCCACTGGAACCAGGACAGCGTTGGGGCGTTGGTGGCATCTCCGGCTAATCCGACCGGTACGATTCTGACCCGCGACGAGTTGGCGGCACTGTCGGCCGCGGTCAAGGCGCGCAACGGGCATTTAGTGGTGGACGAGATTTATCACGGCCTGACATACGGCTGCGATGCGGCCAGTGTGCTGGAAGTCGATGACAGCGCCTTTGTGCTCAATAGTTTCTCCAAGTATTTCGGCATGACAGGCTGGCGCCTGGGTTGGCTGGTGGCGCCACCTGAGGCGGTGGCCGACCTGGAGAAACTCGCGCAGAACCTCTATATCAGCGCTCCCAGCATGGCCCAGTACGCCGCGTTAGCCTGCTTCGAGCCGCAGACGCTGGCCATTCTTGAAGAGCGCCGGGCCGAATTTGGGCGCCGTCGGGATTTCCTGTTACCCGCCTTGCGTGAGCTGGGCTTCGGTATTGCGGTGGAGCCGGAAGGCGCGTTTTACCTGTATGCCGACATCAGTGCTTTTGGCGGTGATGCCTTTGATTTTTGTCGGCATTTTCTTGAAACGGAACACATCGCCTTTACCCCGGGCCTGGATTTCGGTCGCTTTCAGTCCGGGCACCATGTGCGCTTTGCCTACACGCAAAGTCTGCCACGGTTGCAGGAGGCTGTTGAGCGAATCGCCCGCGGGCTCAAGAGCTGGAGCAACTGATGCAGTTTTTGCCTGTGCTGGAAGAAGGGCGTTTGCTGAAGCGCTACAAGCGTTTTTTGGCCGACATCGAAACCGTGACAGGGGAACTGATGACAATCCACTGTCCGAACACCGGCTCAATGCTCAATTGCATGGTCGAGGGCGGGCAAGTCTGGTTCAGTCGTTCCAATGACCCAAAGCGCAAGTTGCCCGGCACCTGGGAGATCAGTGAAACCCCGCAAGGTCGATTGGCGTGCGTGAACACCGGGCGCGCCAATCGTTTGATCGAGGAAGCCCTGCTGGCCGGGGTGATCACTGAATTGAACGGCTTTACCGCCCTCAAGCGAGAAGTGGCGTACGGGCAGGAAAACAGCCGGATTGATTTTCGCCTGGAATACCCCGAAGGTTTTGCTTTCGTGGAGGTCAAAAGCGTCACCCTGGGGTTTGATGGGTCGCGTGTGGCGGCCTTTCCGGATGCCGTGACCCAGCGTGGCGCCAAACATTTGCGGGAGCTGGCGAGCCTGGCTCGGGATGGCGTGCGGGCGGTGCAGTTGTATTGCGTCAATCTCACGGAGGTCGACGCCGTGCGCCCGGCCGAAGAAATCGACCCGGGGTATGCCGCAGCCTTGCGCGATGCCATGGCTGCCGGGGTACAGGTGCTGGCCTATGGTGTGAGCCTGAACGCTGATGCAGTGGTGGTCGATCGTCGTTTAGAGGTCATCATCTGAGGTTTCAGGCATAAACCAGACACCTTGGCTGTCTTCTTGGCAGGCAAGGGCCGTCAGTGATTGCCCGGCGCAAGGTCCGGCAACACATTCCCCGGTTTCAATCAAAAACAGCGCGCCGTGGGTGGCGCACTGGATGAGGCTGGCGCTGGCGTCTAGAAACTGGTCCGGTTGCCATTCCAGTGGGACGCCCCGATGGGGGCAGCGGTTTTGGTAGGCGTATACCCGGCCTTCTCGTCGAACCGCGAACACACGAAGCCCCGCGTATTCGAAACCACGGCTGCAGCCTTCGGACAGCGCTTCTGAGGGGCATAGGAACTTCATTTCAATCCTTAAATAGCGACCGCATGTGGGGAGACGGTTGTTTCAGAGCGGGTTAAGAGGTTGACGTGCAAATGCAAACAATTATCAAATGGCCGGATGCCCTGTGATGTGTTGTTTTATGGTGCGGGATTTAACCTGTCCTGCCGAGCCCTCTTTTCAAGGAACGCCCTGTATGCGCCTGAGTACCCGCCTGATAACGCTCTGTGCAGGTCTTGTGATCAGTCATGTCGGCCTGGCTGGCGAATTGCCGCAACGTTGGGTCAGTGCGGGCGGAGCGCTCTCTGAGTGGGTCACTGTCCTGGGCGCGGAGTCTAAATTGGTTGGGGTCGATACCACCAGCCAGCACCCTGAATCACTTAAGGCATTGCCCAGCATCGGGTATCAGCGTCAGCTGTCTGCTGAAGGGATTCTGAGCCTGAAACCGGACATTCTGATTGGCACGCAAGAGATGGGGCCACCCACCGTATTGACGCAGATTCGCGGCGCGGGTGTGCCGGTTGAGGTGTTCTCTGCGAATCCTGATGTGGCAAGCCTTGAAACTACACTCACGCACTTGGGGCGTCTGTTGGGTGAAGAGGATAAAGCCGCGCAGGTGTTGGAGGATTATCGCCAGCAACTGGAACAGCACCAGCAGCGGGTCATGCGAGCACAAGCCGCGCACCCGGCGCCTGAAGTGTTGTTGCTGTTGGGCCATGCCGGCGGCAAACCATTGATTGCCGGCAAGGACACGGCGGCGGACTGGCTGTTAACGCAGGCCGGTGGCCGTAACCTTGCAACCCATACGGGCTACAAGCCATTTTCGGTGGAAGCGCTGGCAGGTTTGAATCCTGAGGTCCTGGTGTTTTCGGATCGCAGCCTGACGGGGGAGGCCGCACGTGAAGCGTTGATGAAGGAAAACCCGATCCTGGCTTCCACACGCGCAGCCAAAAACGCTCGAGTATTCGAACTGGACCCTACGTTGTTGGTGGGGGGGCTGGGGCCGCGTTTGCCGGCCAGCTGGAAGCGACTGACGGCTGAGTTTTACCCTTCGGTCCCGGTCAGCGAATGAGAACCAAGGTCAAACCCCGTACCTTATTTATCAGCCTGACGGCGCTGTGCCTGTTGGCGACCTGGTTATCGCTGGCGCTGGGGCCGGTGAGCCTGCCGTTATTTGACACCTTGCGGGCTGCCTTACGCTTGGTCGGCCTGCCGGTCAAAGGCGAGGGGCTGGAGCAGGCCGAGCTGATTCTGGGGCAGATTCGTTTGCCCCGGACGTTGCTGGGGTTGGCGGTCGGCGGCGTTCTGGCACTGTCGGGCGTGGCGATGCAGGGGCTTTTCCGTAACCCGCTGGCCGATCCCGGATTGGTCGGTGTGTCCAGCGGCGCGGCATTAGGGGCGGCAATCGCGATTGTCGGCGGGGCCGCATTGGGCGGCTTGCCAGATTTTCTTGGGCCGTACGTGCTCTCCTTATGTGCGTTTCTGGGTGGATTGGGTGTGACGGCGCTGGTGTATCGATTGGGGCGCCGTAATGGGCAGACCCATGTTGCCGTGATGCTGCTGGCAGGGATTGCGCTGACGGCATTAGCCGGTTCGGCGGTGGGGTTATTCACGTATCTGGCTGATGACGCGACCTTGCGCACGCTGACGTTCTGGAATCTGGGCAGTCTGAATGGCGCCAGTTATGCCCGACTTTGGCCACTGCTGATTGTCACGGCAGGCGTAGCGTTGTGGTTGCCCCGACGGGCGAATGCACTCAATGCGCTGCTCCTGGGTGAGTCGGAAGCCAGTCATTTGGGGATCAATGTTGAGGGCCTCAAGCGCGAATTGGTGTTTTGCACAGCCCTGGGCGTGGGGGCCGCAGTCGCGGCTGCCGGGATGATCGGTTTCATCGGTCTGGTGGTCCCGCATCTGGTGCGATTGCTGGCGGGGCCCGACCATCGGGTGCTGCTACCCGCTTCCGTACTGGCTGGCGCGTCCTTGCTGTTATTCGCCGACCTGATCGCGCGGTTGGCCCTGGCGCCCGCTGAGCTGCCTATCGGCATCGTGACCGCTTTTCTGGGGGCGCCGTTCTTCCTTTATCTTCTGCTGCGAGGCCGACACTGATGCTGCGAACGGAAAACCTGCAGATTCGCCGCGATCGCAACGTCGTGCTGGCGGGGGTCAGTCTGGAGGTTCGTCCTGGCGAAGTGCTGGGTGTGCTGGGTCCCAATGGTGCGGGTAAAAGCACACTTTTGGCGGCACTCTGCGGCGAGCTGGCGCCGAGCGAGGGCCAGGTCTGGCTGGATGAGCAAGCATTAGGCCAATGGACGGGTGTGCAGCGAGCGCAGCGCCTTGCCGTTCTTCCACAAACCTCGACCCTGGATTTCGCCTTTCGGGTTGAAGAGGTGGTCGGCATGGGCCGCTTGCCCCATCAGACCGGCCGTGTGCGTGATGCAGAGATCATTCACGCAGCCTTGCAAGCGGCCGATGTCGAACATTTGACGGGGCGCAGTTATCTGGCGCTGTCCGGTGGCGAGCGCCAGAGGGTGCATTTGGCTCGGGTACTTGCGCAATTGTGGCCGGGTCAGGACGGGCAAACGCTGCTGCTCGATGAGCCGACCTCCATGCTTGACCCTTTGCATCAACATACGACGTTAAAGGCCATTCGTGCGTTTGCGGATCGGGGCGCTGCGGTGTTGATCATCCTGCATGACCTGAACCTGGCTGCGCGGTACTGCGACCGACTGTTGTTGCTCGAAAAGGGGCGTCCACGAGCGCTCGGGTGTCCGCAAACAGTATTGCAGCCGGGTGTGTTGAAGGCCGTGTTTGGGCTGGATGTATTGGTGCAGCCGCATCCGGAGCTGGGCCATCCGCTGATTATTGCGCGCTGAATGATTGCGCCAGATGCCTGCTGCCCGGCACTTTAGAGCAGGCAAAAAAAGACCCGGCAAGAGCCGGGTCAAATAACCGTGATTAGCCTGATGAGGAGATTTTCTGAGAGTCCGAACCAAGGGCCTTCCAGAAGATCGGCTGGTCTCGCGACCAGATGGCGTAATCATAACAATTCTCATTTCCAAGTCAACAGCTGTTTTCTGCCTTTCATCACATCCATTGTAAATAGTCGTTTCAGCCCTTCAGAGACGTCGATAAGTTGTTGACCTGCTGGTTCAGTGCTTCTTTACGTTCAGCTGGAATATCGTTCCAGTGAACATCCAGCAGGGCGCCCTCTATTGCATAAAGCAGCACTTTAGAAGCTCTGAAACCACGGGCCTTGACGGCTCTGTAAGCATCGACTGCGCCGAGGCGTTTCAAATCCGAGGCGCTATGAATGCCTACCGCATGCAGCCACTGCGCAGATGTCTTTCCCAGATTCTTCAAGTGCTGGAGTTCATCGTTCATCAGCGCTCCTTGCGACGGCGTGAGCTCAGCGTTTATTGGACGAAGCGGGTCTAATACGAGTGTAGCGCCGGATAGGAAAATCGCAGTGCGTTAGTCGCTTTTGGAACAAGGAGCGTAGACCAAAAGCGTTCGCCGGTTGTCAGCGCGTGCTTGAAAAAGCTTAAAGGCGAGAGGGTAGAGCGTTTTTGGTCAGTGGCCACATTGGGCAGGCAACGATGGGGGCATCTGGATCATGTGTCGTATTTGTCGGGTACGGTGGGAGCGGGTCGTGAAACCAGGGCGGTTCCACGACCTGCTTATGCTTACAACCCCGGCAAACGCTGACGGATATCAGCGATCAGAGTGTCCAGGCTTTTACTGTTATGCGTTTCAACACGCTTGCTGTGCAAAACCTCATCGGCCCCCAGGGCTTCACGACTGGCCTGCTGAGCCTTGACGACTTCGAGGGTGGCATCCGATGGATCAGAGCCAATGGCTTGGCGGTGAGCCAGCCAGCCTTCGATGACAGCGTCTGGCGCGGTGCAATCAAGAATCAGGCAAGGCACACCCGTGGCCTCGGCCACTTTGGCTGCAGCATCGCGTTGTTCGCGCTTGAGGTAAGTGGCATCAATTACGACGGGGAAGCCCGCACGCAGTACGGTGCCTGCCATTTCGTGCAGTTTTTTGTAGGTCACAACGCTGGCGTCAGCATTATAAATGCCGCCCCCCAGGCTGTTATCCGCCGTCTGCTCACCAAACAATTGCTTGCGTACCACATCCGAGCGCAAGCGAATTGCGCCGAGGGATTCAACCAGTCGCATGGCTACCGAGCTTTTGCCTACAGCTGATACGCCGTGGGTGATGCTCAGGAAGCGTGAAGGAATGGTGCTATAGCTCTCTGCCAGATTGGCGTAGTTGCGGTATTGGCGCAGGGTTGCCGCGCGCTGAACGGGGCTGGCCTCGGTAGGCATGCTGAACAGGCTGACCTTGGCGCGAACCAGCGCACGGTAGGCTTTATAGAAGTTCAGCAACTCAAGCCCCTGGTAATCACCGGTCAGCTCCAGGTACTGGCTGATAAAGCGTCGAGCCAGCGACTTCAGGCCGCGGTCTTCAAGGTCCATCGCCAGAAAAGCGGTGTCGGCATAAACATCGGTGAAGCGGAAAGGTTCGTTGAATTCGATGCAATCGAAAATGACGACCTTGCCGTCGATGATCGTGGCGTTGCCCAGGTGAATATCCCCGTGGCATTCCCGGATAAAGCCTTCAGCCTTGCGCTGTTCGAACAGTGGCTTAAGCCGGGTAAAGCTCGCCTCTGCCCAGGCTTGCAGCGCTTCGAGTTGCAGCAGGTCGGCTTTGTCCGAAAGGAAAGGACGAATTTGCTCGAAGTTCTGGCGTACCGGTTCCATGACGGCTTCCGGGGTTCCCTGGTGGTGCTCTTGAGGGACTTGCGGGGCGTTGGCATGGAAGCGGGCGATTTGCTGAGCCATTTCATCGATATGGGCTGTGTTCAATTCGCCATTAGCCTGCAGCGTGCTCAGCAACTGGCTTTGCGGGAACTGACGCATTTTCAGCACGTATTCGATGGCCGGACCTTCGCCACCCAGTACGGGGGCATCGGCAGTGCCGGTGATGGGCAATACTTCGAGATACAGGCCTTCGGTCAGACGCTGGTTAAGACGCAGTTCTTCATTGCAGAAGTGCTCGCGACCACTGAGCTCGGTGAAATCAAGGAAACCGAAATTGACCGGTTTCTTTAATTTGTAAGCGTAAGGGCCGGTCAGGATGACCCAGGAGATATGCGTCTCTATCACCTGAAACCCATCGACTTCATGAGGGTAGAGGTCCGGGTTTTGCAGGGCGGCAATCAAGTTCTGGCTCACAGTTGATCCTTCAAGGTCTGGAAAATTCATGGCCGCCATTATGGCGGCTGGCAGCGGTAGTGCAAACCGCCGGACTGCGCATGATGAACGTGAACAAAGTGCGTATAATCTTGCGCCATGACTCGTACTCAATCCCCTCGTTCCCGTTCCAAACGTCCTTCCGGCGGCTTTCGGCCCTGGCTGGGCTGGGCACTTAAGCTCAGTCTGGTCGGTCTGGTGGTGCTGGCAGGTTTTGCCGTCTACCTGGATGCCATCGTGCAGGAGAAGTTCTCCGGCAAGCGCTGGACCATTCCGGCCAAGGTCTATGCCAGGCCGCTTGAGCTGTTCGTCGGCCAAAAGCTGAGCAAGAGCGACTTCCTCACAGAACTTGATGCCCTGGGATATCGTCGTGAAAGCGCGGTCAGTGGCCCGGGCGCGGCATCCGTCAACGGCAATACCGTTGCGCTCAATACCCGCGGCTTCCAATTTTATGAAGGTGCTGAACAGGCACAACCGGTGCGCGTGCGCTTTTCCGGCGATTATGTCGCCGAGCTGACATCGACCAATGGTTCCAAGTTACCGGTCGTACGGCTGGAGCCATTGCTGATTGGTGGCTTGTACCCGAAAAACCTCGAAGACCGCATCCTGATCAATCTGGATCAGGCGCCGCCATTCTTGCTAGAAACACTGGTGACAGTGGAAGACCGCGATTTCTATCATCACTTTGGCGTTTCGCCCAAGTCGATCATGCGCGCCATGTGGGTCAACACCTCTTCCGGACAAATGCGTCAGGGGGGCAGTACCCTGACCCAGCAGTTGGTCAAAAACTTCTACCTGACCAACGAGCGCAGCCTGAGTCGCAAGTTGACCGAAGCAATGATGGCGTTGCTGCTGGAACTGCACTACGACAAGCGTGAAATCCTTGAGGCCTATCTCAATGAAGTGTTTGTTGGCCAGGACGGTCAACGTGCCGTCCACGGCTTCGGCCTCGCCAGTCAGTTCTTCTTTAGCCAGCCGTTGTCTGAGCTCAAGTTGCATCAGGTGGCATTGCTGGTCGGGATGGTCAAAGGTCCTTCCGCTTATAACCCTCGACGTCACCCCGAGCGCGCACTTGTGCGCCGGAACCTGGTGCTGGACTTGCTGGAACAGCAAGGTGTGGCAACGGCCGAGCAAGTGGCTGCAGCAAAGAAAATGCCATTGGGCGTGACCAAGCGCGGGAGTCTGGCGGACAGTTCGTTCCCGGTTTTTCTGGATTTGGTCAAGCGTCAGTTGCGTGAAGACTATCGTGACGAAGACTTGACCGAGGAAGGGTTGCGGATTTTCACCAGCCTCGATCCTATCCTGCAAATGAAGTCTGAAGCGGCCGTTGGAGAAACCTTCAAGCGACTGGCCGGGCGCAAGGGCTCGGATGCCGTTGAAGCAGCGATGGTGGTGACCAACCCTGAAACCGGTGAGGTTCAAGCGCTTATCGGTAGTCGTTTGCCAGGGTATGCAGGCTTTAACCGTGCACTGGATGCGGTGCGGCCAATTGGTTCGTTGATCAAGCCGGCGGTGTATTTGACGGCACTTGAGCGACCAAGCCAATACACGCTGACCAGTTGGCTGTCAGATGATCCGCTGTCGATCAAAGGTGCTGATGGCCAGATCTGGAAGCCGCAAAACTATGATCGTCGATCCCACGGTACGGTCTTTCTGTATCAGTCGATGATGAACTCCTACAACCTCGGAACCGTAAGGTTGGGGCAGCAAGTGGGTGTTCCGAACGTGCTTAAAACGTTGGCCCGTCTCGGGGTTGAGCGTGAATTCCCGGCGTTCCCGTCCATGTTGCTGGGGGCGGGTGCATTGAGCCCGATCGAAGTGGCGACGATGTATCAAACCTTGGCCAACGGTGGCTTCAATACCCCGATGCGGGGTATTCGCAGCGTACTGACGGCAGAAGGTGAGCCGCTCAAGCGCTATCCTTTCCAGATTCAGCAGCGCTTTGACCCGGGTTCGATCTATCTGATCCAGAACGCGATGCAGCATGTTATGCGTGAGGGGACGGGGCGCTCGGTCTATAACGTGTTGCCAAGAAATCTCGCATTGGCCGGTAAAACCGGTACCAGTAATGACTCGCGCGACAGTTGGTTTGCAGGTTTTAGCCAAGACTTGCTGGCAGTGGTGTGGCTGGGGCGCGATGACAATGGCAAGACCCCCTTCACCGGCGCTACCGGCGCCTTGCAGGTGTGGACCAGCTTTATGAACAAAGCCGATCCGTTGCCGCTGGATATGCCACAACCAGACAACATTGTTCAGGCCTGGATTGACCCGCACACAGGGCAAGGATCTGATGCCAGCTGCCCGGGTGCCGTTCAGATGCCGTATATTCGCGGCAGTGAGCCACCAGCGGGCGCCAATTGTGATGCGCAAGCACCCGCAACCGGCGAAGCCGTGATGGATTGGGTCAAGGGCTGGTTGAATTAAGCAAAGAGGGTTTGACGTGAATAAGTGGTGGATTCCGGCTGTTTCAGCCCTGGCTTTGCTCAATGGTTGCGCCAGTGTGCCTCAAGGGTCGATCCCGGTGGTAGATTCTGGTGTTCCAGTGTCGAACAATGAGCGTGTATCGGCACAGCGTACGGCGGGGAATTACCCACAAGCCACCGCGCCGCGTGCCGCACAAACGCAATCGATTACAGAAGACTCGGGTGTGGTGGTCATGATTCCGGGGGGCGGTGCAGCGGTCTCCACGCCGATCAGCAGTGAGCCTTTCACACCCGGGCCTATAACGCCGGGTCCGGCGGCTGCGCCAATCAGTACGGGCAGCTACACGCCGAGCAGCACTTACCGCGCCCCCGCGCCTGTCATGCCAAGCGGCATTCCATCGAGCAGCGGTGGACTGTCTGCTGACGAGCAGTTGGACGGGCCGGTCCTGGCTTTGCTTACCACCGCTCAGCAGCAGCAATCCAGTGGCGACTTGAACGGCGCTTCGTCAAGCCTTGAGCGAGCGCAGCGAGTCGCACCCCGTGAACCCCAGGTGCTTTATCGTCTGGCGCAGGTACGCATGGCTCAGGGCGATGCCGCTCAGGCGGAGCAGTTTGCCCGTCGTGGCCTGACCTTTGCCAACGGTCGTCCGGACCTGCAAGCCAGCTTGTGGGAAGTGATTGCCCAAGCACGTGAAAAACAAGGTGATGCAGCGGGTGCGGCTGCCGCTCGTCAAAAAGCCAAGGTGAGGTTGTAATGGCAATGGATCCGCGTATCCCGGCAATTGCCGATCATTTATTGCTGATAGAGCACGAGATGCGGATCCAGGGTCTGTGGAGTGATGCAGTCCCCGGGGCGGACGCCTTGGCCAGTACGGAACCCTTCAGTGTCGACAGGCTGGAGTTTGAAGAGTGGGTGCAGTGGATCTTCTTGCCAAAGATGAAGCTGCTCATCGAGCAGGGACAGCCACTGCCCAGTGTTTCCGGAATCGCGGAGATGGCCGGTCATGTCTTCGGGCAGCGTCGAGGCAACTGGAAACCTTTGCTCAAGCATTTCAAAGATTTTGACCTTCTGATCAGCACGTCTGCCTGATGTATTGACTGCCAGTTTGCGCTGGCAGTGATTCTCTTTCTCGAAAAAAACCCTGATGGCACGTTTTCTTGTGAGTTCTCATACGCTTATGTTGAATAAAGCGAACAGATGACTTGACTTGGGCGAGCCTAATGAGAAGAATCGAAAGTCCGCTGTAGAGGGACTGCCAGAAGCAGACCCTCTCAGCAGACCATGAGGCGCATACCCGCGCCGACTTGTTACACCCGCAACGCGTTACCTCGCGCTGGGTGGGAAAACCCCGCAATACTTGGGGAGCTCCCAATACTTGCTCAGTCAGTGCTGACGTAGTCGGCGACCACCGTCGCTCATGCTCTGCTGAAAAGTAAACCTATTAAGACCCGTTCGCTTTTTTGTGGACGGTATTCTGGCGTTTTAGAGGTGAACAACGTGGAGCTTTTATCTGGCGGTGAGATGCTCGTCCGCTTCTTGCGTGACGAAGGTGTCAAATATATCTACGGGTACCCGGGTGGTGCTCTGCTGCATGTCTACGACGCACTGTTCAAAGAGCCGGACGTTACCCACATCCTGGTTCGCCACGAACAGGCTGCAACCCATATGGCTGACGGTTATGCCCGTGCCACCGGTAAAGCCGGTGTAGTACTGGTCACTTCCGGGCCGGGTGCTACCAACGCCATTACCGGTATCGCTACTGCCTACATGGACTCCATTCCGATGGTGATCATTTCTGGCCAGGTGCCTAGCACTATGGTCGGAACCGATGCGTTCCAGGAAACCGACATGATCGGTATCTCCCGGCCCATCGTTAAGCACAGCTTTATGATCAAGCATGCTTCGGAAATCCCGGAGGTCATGAAAAAGGCCTTCTACCTCGCGCAATCCGGTCGTCCGGGCCCGGTGGTGGTTGATATCCCGAAGGATATGACCAACCCGGCCGAGAAGTTCGAATACGTTTTCCCGAAAAAAGCCAAGCTGCGCTCCTACAGCCCGGCCGTTCGTGGCCACTCTGGTCAAATTCGCAAAGCGGCAGAGATGCTTCTGGCAGCCAAGCGTCCTGTTCTGTACGCAGGCGGTGGCGTTATTTTGGGCGGCGGTTCTGCACCGCTGACCGAACTGGCGAAAATGCTCAATGTACCGGTGACCAATACGTTGATGGGCCTGGGTGCATACCCTGGCACGGACCGTCAGTTTGTCGGGATGCTGGGCATGCACGGCAGCTTCACCGCCAACATGGCCATGCATAACGCTGATGTGATTCTGGCAGTCGGTGCGCGTTTCGATGACCGTGTAATCAACGGCCCATCCAAGTTCTGTCCGAATGCCAAGATCATCCATGTTGATATCGACCCGGCCTCCATCTCCAAGACCATCAAGGCAGACGTGCCAATTGTCGGTCCTGTAGAGAGCGTGATGACCGAAATGGTCGCGATCCTCAAGGAGATTGGCGAGACTCCGAATGCGGAATCTGTTGCCAGCTGGTGGAAGCAAATCGATGAGTGGCGCGGCGATCGCGGCCTGTTCCCTTATGACAAGGGCGACGGCAGCAAAATCAAGCCTCAAGCTGTGATCGAGATGCTTTGCGAAGTGACCAAGGGCGATGCATTCGTAACGTCCGATGTGGGTCAGCACCAAATGTTTGCGGCTCAGTACTACCGCTTCAACAAGCCTAATCGCTGGATCAACTCGGGTGGCCTGGGCACGATGGGCTTTGGTTTCCCGGCTGCGATGGGTGTAAAACTGAGCTTCCCTGACGCTGACGTTGCTTGCGTGACGGGCGAGGGCAGCATTCAGATGAACATTCAGGAGCTGTCGACGTGTTTGCAGTATGACCTGCCGGTAAAAATCATCAGCCTGAACAATGGTGTTCTGGGGATGGTTCGCCAGTGGCAGGACATGAACTACGGCAGCCGTCACTCGCACTCCTACATGGAGTCGTTGCCTGACTTCGTCAAGCTGGCTGAGGCTTATGGACACGTAGGCATTCGGATCACCGATCTGAAAGACCTGAAGCCCAAGATGGAAGAGGCCTTTGCCATGAAAGATCGCCTGGTCTTCCTGGATATTCAGGTCGATACCAGTGAGCACGTTTACCCGATGCAGATCAAAGATGGCTCCATGCGCGACATGTGGCTGAGCAAGACGGAGCGTACTTAATCATGCGGCACATTATTTCTTTGCTTCTTGAAAACGAACCGGGTGCCTTGTCTCGCGTTGTCGGTCTTTTTTCGCAACGTAACTACAACATCGAAAGCCTGACGGTTGCGCCAACGGAAGATCCGACCTTGTCGCGATTGACGCTGACCACGGTGGGGCACGATGAGATCATCGAGCAGATCACCAAAAACCTGAACAAGCTGATTGAAGTGGTCAAGCTGGTCGACTTGTCGGAGAGTGCTCACATTGAGCGCGAACTGATGTTGGTCAAGGTCAAGGCTACGGGTGCCCAGCGCGCAGAGATCAAACGCACCACGGATATTTTTCGCGGGCAGATCGTCGATGTCAGCGCCAGTGTGTACACCGTGCAATTGACAGGAACCAGTGACAAGCTCGACAGTTTCATCCAGTCGATTGGTACCGCATCGATTCTTGAAACGGTTCGCAGTGGCGTCACCGGGATTGCCCGTGGCGACAAAGTACTCAGCATCTAAATCTAACAATTAGTAAATGGCCGGAATGGCCTGGATATAAGGGAAAATCATGAAAGTTTATTACGACAAAGACTGCGACCTTTCGATCATCCAGGGCAAAAAAGTAGCCATTATCGGTTACGGCTCCCAGGGCCACGCACAAGCCTGCAACCTTAAAGATTCTGGCGTGGACGTTACTGTTGGTCTGCGTAAAGGTTCGGCCACTGTCGCCAAAGCTGAAGCTCATGGCCTGAAAGTGACTGATGTTGCCAGCGCTGTTGCTGCTGCCGACCTGGTCATGATCCTGACTCCGGACGAGTTCCAGTCGGCACTGTACAAAAACGAAGTTGAGCCGAACATCAAGAAGGGCGCCACCCTGGCGTTCTCCCACGGTTTCGCGATCCACTACAACCAGGTTGTTCCACGTGCTGACCTCGACGTGATCATGATCGCGCCAAAAGCACCGGGCCACACCGTGCGTTCCGAGTTCGTAAAGGGCGGCGGTATTCCTGATCTCATCGCTATCTATCAGGATGCGTCGGGCAACGCCAAAAACGTAGCACTGTCTTACGCAGCCGGCGTGGGTGGCGGTCGTACCGGCATCATCGAAACCACGTTCAAGGACGAGACTGAAACCGACCTGTTCGGCGAGCAGGCTGTTCTGTGTGGCGGTACTGTAGAGCTGGTAAAAGCCGGTTTTGAAACACTGGTTGAAGCAGGCTACGCGCCAGAAATGGCTTACTTCGAGTGCTTGCACGAGCTGAAGTTGATCGTTGACCTCATGTACGAAGGCGGTATCGCCAACATGAACTATTCGATCTCCAACAACGCTGAGTACGGTGAATACGTTACCGGCCCTGAAGTGATCAACGCCGAATCCCGTCAGGCCATGCGCAATGCATTGAAGCGCATTCAGGACGGCGAGTACGCCAAAATGTTCATCAGCGAAGGGGCTACTGGCTACCCGTCGATGACCGCCAAGCGTCGTAACAACGCCGCTCACGGTATTGAAGTCATCGGCGAGCAACTGCGCTCGATGATGCCTTGGATCGGCGCTAACAAAATCGTCGACAAAGCAAAGAACTAAGTTCATTGCGAATAGAAAAAACGCGGCCCTGGCCGCGTTTTTTCGTTTAAGCGGCCGCTTCTGGTATAAAGCAGGATCGTTTGTGGGTGAAGGTTGGCCCCAAGCTTCTATCGAAACTTTCCATATCGTTGCAAGGTAATGTCCATGAGCGAACGTCCCGAAGAGCCAAAACAGGCCTCTGACGCCGATAGCCTGCTGCCTATCGATGAGCATGTCGAAGAAGGGCATGACGCCGAAGGTCGCAAAGTCCGGCACCGTGGTATCTATCTGCTGCCGAACCTTTTCACCACCGCGAACCTGTTCGCCGGTTTTTATTCCATCATCAACTCTATGAGCGCCCAGAGTGCGCTAAGTGCGGGTGATGCTGCTGGAGCCAGCAAGTACTTTGCGTTTGCGGCCATCGCGATTTTTGTTGCGATGGTGCTGGATGGCCTTGATGGTCGTGTAGCCCGTATGACGAACACCGAAAGTGCCTTTGGCGCGGAGTATGACTCCCTGTCGGACATGGTGGCCTTTGGCGTAGCGCCTGCATTGCTGGCATTTGGCTGGGCGCTGGGTGATATGGGTAAGGTTGGCTGGATGGTGGCCTTTATCTATGTGGCTGGCGCGGCTTTGCGCCTGGCGCGTTTTAACACTCAGGTCGGAACTGCAGACAAGCGTTACTTCATTGGTCTGGCCAGCCCGGCTGCTGCGGGTGTAGTGGCTGGTATTGTCTGGGCATTCAGTGATTTCGGGATCCAGGGGTCGAAAATGTCCTTCCTGGTTGCCTTATTGGTGGCGGCGGCTGGCATGTTGATGGTCAGTAATATCAAGTACAACAGTTTCAAAGAGCTGGACTTGAAGGGACGTGTTCCTTTTGTTGCGATCCTGGCCGTAGTTTTGGTGTTTGCAGTGGTATTCAGTGATCCTCCACGCATTTTGCTGCTGGCATTTCTGGTGTATGCGGCATCGGGGCCAGTCCAGTACTTACTGCGTCTGCGCCGCAACAAAGCGTAAGGTTGATGTAATTTCTCCCGAACTCCGTAGTCTATTGGTGCATCAGTCCTCCAATGCTGCGGAGTTGTCATGCTCATCAAGCTGCCCAAAGCGTCCGACTCCAAAGAGTCGGACGTCACGCCTGAATCCTTCTATCTATCTCGCCGTGCACTGCTGGGCAGTTCGCTCGGTGGCTTGGCTATGGGCGTACTTGCGCCGTGGGCAAATGCTGATGTAGCCGCCCGCTATGCCGATGTTGAACCGGGCAAGGCGCCGCAGTGGTTTGTAGAGAAACTCCCGCAGACCCAATGGCAGGCAGTCACTGTGCAAGGCGAGGCCATCACGCCTTTCAAAGACGCGACGCATTACAACAACTTCTACGAATTTGGTACGGACAAGGGCGACCCGGCGCAGAACGCGGGTGGGATGAAGACGGAGCCCTGGAGTATTGTGGTAGACGGAGAGGTCGGCAAGCCTGGGCGTTATGCGCTTGAAGATTTCATGAAGCCTTACCAGTTAGAGGAGCGGATTTACCGTCTGCGCTGCGTCGAGGCCTGGTCAATGGTCATTCCCTGGATAGGGTTTCCTTTGTCGGCACTGCTCAAGCAAGTAGAACCTACCTCCAAGGCCAAATTCATACGTTTTGAAACATTGCAGGATCCGAAGGTGATGCCGGGGCAGCGCTCGGGTTTTGCACTGATTGACTGGCCTTATGTGGAAGGTTTGCGGCTCGATGAGGCGATGAACCCATTGGCAATATTGGCGGTGGGGATGTATGGGCGCGAGTTGCCGAATCAGAATGGTGCGCCCTTGCGCCTGGTTGTTCCGTGGAAGTACGGCTTCAAAAGTGTGAAATCCATTGTGCGAATCAGCCTGGTCGAGGATCAGCCGAAAACGACATGGCAGGGCATTGCCGCTGATGAGTACGGGTTTTACGCCAATGTTAATCCTGAGGTGGACCATCCGCGCTGGACTCAAGCGCGTGAGCGACGCCTGCCTAGCGGCCTGTTCAGTCCTAATGTCCGTGAAACCCGGATGTTCAATGGTTACGAGGACGAGGTTGCTTCTTTATATAGTGGCCTCGATCTGCGGAAGAACTATTAATGCGATTTGCTGCCTGGCGTATTGGTGTCTTTGTCACGATTGCCGTGTGGCCCCTGTTTTGGCTTTATGAAGCCTGGAGTTTTGCTCTGGGGCCGGATCCGGGGAAGGTCTTGCTCGACCGGCTTGGGCTGGGGACGCTAATCCTGCTGTTGGTCACTCTTTGTATGACGCCGCTGCAAAAGCTGACGGGTTGGCCGGGCTGGATAGTCGTTCGCCGTCAGATAGGGCTGTGGTGTTTTGCTTATGTTGTGCTGCATCTGTGTGCCTACTTGGCATTTGTGCTGGGATTCGATTGGTCGCAGCTGGGGGTGGAATTACGCAAGCGGCCTTACATCATTGTCGGCAGCTTGGGCTTCTTGTGTTTGTTTGTCTTGGCGCTGACCTCCAATCGCTACAGTCAGCGGTGGCTGGGAGCGCGCTGGAAGAAGCTCCATCGCTTGGCGTATGTGGTTTTGGGGCTGGGGTTGCTGCATATGCTCTGGATTGTTCGAGCTGACCTCAAAGAGTGGTCGATCTACGCAGCTGCAGGTGCGTGCCTTATGCTGTTCCGGATCCCGGCGGTGATGCGCAGGGTCCCGCGTATATATAAGAAGAAAACTGGTCCAGCCACTTAAAAGGGAATTAACCCTTGACTCCAAAATTCTACG
>NZ_LRMN01000020.1:0-268784 GCF_019266105.1 Pseudomonas sp. D1HM
CTGCTCACGCAGACAGGGGGGTTTGTTTTTGTGCCGAGAAAAGTCTTCCTCAGCGCTTGAGGTGTAGGGCAGTAAGTGTCCGGTAAAGTCATCTGGCTTTTTCCGCGTTGTCGTTAATGACGACCTACCGACAGGAAGGTCGTCGAATATGCCTATCGGGAAAGTTCACATGCCATTGCTACCATTCCAATTTCAACCAAGTCAGTTTTGAAAGGGATTTCACCGATTTCTTGGAAACCGAAACCCTCATAGAATCGCCGCGCATTTGAGTTGGTCTTGAGTACGTCAAGCCACAGCAAGCGTTCTCCGCGCTCTCTCGCTCGGCTGCAAATGAAGTGCAGGAGTTGTTTCCCATATCCTCGTCCTGCTTCGGATTTGAGAAAGTAAATTTTTTGAAGCTCCGCACCCAATTCACCAGTTAAAGGCGCAGGCGTTGACCAGTTAACTTTGGCAAAGCCTACGACCCTGTCGCTTTCGTTTGAAGCTATAAGCCACAAATGGCAAGTGGAGGATTCGAGTGATTTGCCGAGCAAGTTAGGGGAAAAGTCTTGATTAAGAAAGTCTTGCATGCCGGAGAGAGACCAGATGTCCGAAAAATGCTCTTGGTAGGTCTCACAGCCGATTTCACGTAGAACATCTAGGTCGGCTTTAGTAGCTTCACGAATATTAATCATATTTCTCACCGGTTTATTTGCATACACACGAGCATCAGGCCCCGCGTAAGTAGCTAGATCGGCTGCCACCTGCCAGCTCGCATGTCCATCGGCTCGGTGGGCGAGCCAGATGGAGTCGATGCGAATCATCGCAGCAGCACTTTCAGTTGGCCAGTTCACTTTGACGGTGCCACGCGGGTGCTGGATCTCAACGCAGATATTCGATGATGCAGCTTGCGAATTTACTCCGGCCAGCTGCATGGGTAACGGAATAAACGCAGGTTGTGGCACCGTGTTTTTCTGCGTTTGTACCCGAATCCATTTATGGACAAGGTTTGCGTTGAGGCTATGGCTGAGCGCGATGCTGGCAATAGAAGCACCGGGCTGGGCACACTCTTGAATGACTTGGGCCTTGAAGGACTTGGAGTAGGAACGGCGTTGTGGCTGCATGAAATACCCGCTTAAAAGGCTAGAACGGGTGTCCACCTAAATTTAAGTGCACACCATGTCCTGGCCTCGCGGGGCTGGGAAGATGACTTGGTCGGACGGATACGTAGGGCAGTCAAGGTCTGCTGTTAATTACGGCACTGCCCGCACTTTTTTCGAATGCAAAAAAAACACCGGGCAGGTTAATGCTCGTCAGTTAAGGGGAAATGTCTTTGTAGGCGCGAGCCTTGCTCGCGATAGTCGCTAATGAGAACGCGTGTGCTGCTGGATTAACACAGCGTTTTGGAAGCCATCGCGAGCAAGCTCGCGCCTACAGGTTCAGATCGTACCGTCCTTAACTGACGGGCATTAACCGGGCAGGTGGGGTTTTTAAGCGGATGTATCAATCACCGTAGTAGATGCAACCACTGGTGCAGGTTTCGTGAATGCGTATCGCGGACAATTCTGGAAGCAACGGCTTCAGCTGTTGCCAAATCCACTTGGCCAATACTTCGCTGGTTGGGTTTTCCAGCCCTGGAATGTCATTCAGGTAATTGTGATCAAGCTGCTCATAAAGCGGCTTGAAGATCGCCTTGATTTCCGAGAAGTCCCGGATCCAGCCTGTTGCAGGGTCAATATCACCGCTTAAGTGGATCGCCACTTTGAAGGAGTGACCATGCAGGCGTCCGCATTTGTGCCCTTGCGGAACGTAAGGCAGGCGATGCGCAGATTCGAAGGTAAACTCTTTGAAAATTTCCACAGTTTTATAGCTCTTGAATAAATGGCTATCGCCAGGCGATGTATGCAGGCGCGCAGTTTAACAGTTAACGCTCTGTGAGCGAGAATAGCGGCCCCGTTCACTGTGCAATGGGGCACTATTTACGGCGCCTTCAGCTTCAATTAAGCCAATAGCGCTATGGTTCACACCTTTGATGTGGCAAAAATGAAACCGTATGGAGGCCGTTGAGGCAAGTGATGACTGTGAATGTGCGAATTGGCGGGCTTGTCGTGCTGATGATCTGTGCGCTCTGCTCTTTGGCTCAGGCGCGGGATTTAGGCCAGGACGAAGCGCTGCGTTTGCGGGTGCAAGGTGTAATCATGCCGTTGGAGCAGCTTCTTCAAAAGGTTCTTGAGCGTCACTCAGGCGCAAAGCTGCTGGAGGTGGAGCTCGAGGAGGATGACGATATTTATGTCTACGAAGTCGAGTTGTTAACCACCAGCGGTATTGTGCGTGAGGTCAAGTTGAACGCGAGTAATGGTCAGTTGCTTAAAGATGAGGTGGATGATTAATGCGCTTGTTGCTGGTAGAGGATCATGTACCTTTGGCTGACGAGTTAATGGCTGGTTTGACTCGTGCAGGTTATGCAGTGGATTGGTTGGCTGATGGCCGTGATGCCCTTTATCAGGGGCAGACAGAACCGTATGACCTGATCATTCTCGATTTGGGCCTGCCGGGGCTTCCCGGAATTGATGTCCTCAAGCAATGGCGTACGCAAGGGCTTGCGACGCCCGTACTGATTTTGACTGCACGCAGCTCCTGGTCCGAACGCATTGAAGGGCTTAAGGCTGGAGCGGATGATTATGTGACCAAGCCGTTTCATCCAGAGGAACTACAGCTGCGCGTCCAGGCGTTATTGCGCCGTTCTCATGGCCAGTCGAACCAGCCACTCTTGCAGTCTGCGGGGTTGCATCTGGATGAGGCACGTCAATGCGTGATCAATGAGGGCACCGAGATACAACTGACGGCGGCCGAATTTCGTCTGCTGCGCTATTTCATGCTGCACCCGCAGCAAATACTCTCAAAAAGCCACTTGGCTGAACATCTCTACGACGGTGAGACCGAGCGTGACTCCAATGTGCTGGAGGTTCATGTCAATCATCTGCGGCGCAAGCTTGGGCGAGCAGTGATTGAGACCCGTCGTGGCCAAGGCTATATATTCGGCGCAGTCCCCCAGTGAAATCCATTCAGCAGCGATTGAGCCTGGGCCTGGTCAGTGTCTTGCTGATTGCGGGTCTGGTGGTCGGTCAGGTCAGTCTCTGGTTGTTTGAAAGTGGTCTCCAGCGTTACCTGGAGTCCGGCTTGCAAAATGACAGCGAAAACCTGTTGATAGCCTTGAGTCGAGGCCCCCAGGGTTTACAGCTGGATGAGCGGCGATTGTCACCTGCTTACCAGCGACCCTTCTCCGGGCACTATTTCAGCATCGAGTTCGGGGATATCCATTGGCGCTCACGTTCGTTGTGGGATGCGCAGTTGCCGAGCTCCAGCCAGCCAGGCCTGGACAGCGAGCTTCAGCCGGGCCCCGAGGGGCAGATGCTGCTGGTTTTGCGCAGCAATTACCAACGCTTTGGTCAGGCAGTTTCCATCAGTGTTGCGCAGGACTACACGCCGATACGTGACAGCTTCAAGCAGGTTCAGCGTATCGGGTTAGGCATTGGTGTGTTTGCCCTCATGGTCATTTTGTTGCTGCAGCGGCTGACGGTTCGCCGGGCTTTGCGGCCACTGGAAACAGCGCGCAAGCAAATCGTTCAGTTGCAGTCAGGGCAACGCTCGCAACTCGATACGCAGGTGCCGCTTGAACTTGAACCTCTGGTCACCCAAATCAACCATTTGCTGGCACACACTGAAGACAACCTGAAGCGCTCGCGCAATGCGCTGGGCAACCTGGGCCACGCATTGAAAACACCGCTGGCTGTTTTGTTCAGTCTGGCAAAGGATGAGCAGCTTGCCGCTTACCCCCGAATACAACACACCCTGCATGAGCAACTGGAACAGATACAGCAACGCATGAGCCGAGAGCTTAATCGGGCCCGGCTGGCCGGGGATGCGTTACCGGGCGCGCAATTTGATGTCGACAGGGAATTGCCTGGGCTGCTGGCCACTCTTGGCATGATCCACGGCACGCACCTTGAACTGAAGTTGAATGCTTCGCCGGGCCTGCATATGCCCTGGGATCGGGAAGACATGCTCGAGCTGCTCGGCAACCTGCTGGATAACGCCTGCAAATGGGCAGACGCCCAAGTAGAGCTGAGTATTCAGCAAACGCCAACGGGGTTTGTTATTGAAGTGCAGGACGACGGCCCGGGCATTCCGGAGTCTGAGCGTGATCAGGTGTTCAGTCGGGGAACGCGTCTGGACGAGCAAACCAATGGCCATGGCTTGGGTTTGGGAATTGTGCGGGATATTGTGGATGCATGGGGAGGGGAGATGCAGCTGGAAACGGGGTCGATGGGCGGATTGTTGGTTGTGATCCGGCTTCCGGGTCGCCTCTTGTAAGCGGCGACGGCTCTGAGCCGTCGTCGCTCACGGATCTATACCTCAGACGCGGAACTGATCCATCAGTTTTTGCTGCTGGTTCGCCAGCGAGTTGAGTGACTGGCTGACTCGTGCTGACTCATTCGCCTGCCCGGATAATGATTCGGTGACATCGCGGATGGTGCTCACGTTACTGTTGATCTCTTCGGCCACGGCACTTTGCTCCTCCGCAGCGCTGGCAATCTGTAAGTTCATGTCGGTAATCACGGTCACGGCGCTGCCGATTTGCTGCAAGGCTGTCACCGCCTGGCTCACTTGCTCGACACTGCCTTGTGCCTGGCGATGACTGTTGTCCATGGAGCTTACGACGTCTTGGGTACCGGCTTGTAATTGCTCAATCACCTGGCGGGTTTCTTCGACTGACTCCTGGGTCCGGCGTGCCAGATTGCGCACTTCATCGGCCACTACGGCGAAACCGCGTCCGGCCTCACCTGCCCGTGCCGCTTCAATCGCGGCATTGAGGGCAAGCAAGTTGGTCTGTTCCGCAATGGCACGAATGACCTCAAGGACCGAGCCAATCTTCTCGCTATTGGCGGCCAGCCCCTCGACTTGTGTCATGGCCACACTCATATCGGCGGCCAGCAGGTCGATGCTGGTGGTGGTGCGATCAATGATGGTGAGGCCCTCGCGAGTTGCCTGATCGGCATCGCGAGCGGCCTGGGCCGCCTGAGCAGCGCTGCGCGCAACATCTTGCGCCGTTGCGCTCATTTCATGGGATGCCGTGGCGGCCTGATCGACCTGGCGGTATTGCTGCTCCATGCCTGCACTGGTTTGAGCGGCAATGGCCGCCGATTGATCCGCTGTGTTACGCGCATCCTGTACCGAACGCTTGACCTCGGCGATGACCGGCTGCAGTTTGTCGAGAAACCGGTTGAACCAGCCAGCCAATTGCCCCAGTTCGTCTTTTTTATCGTAGGTCAGGCGCCGAGTCAGATCGCCCTCACCACTGGCAATGTCTTCGAGCATGTTGGCCACGTTGAGGATTGGCCGCGTGACGCTGCGGGCCATCAACCATACCAGCAGCAGACCTATGATCGCAGCCAGAACACCCAGGCCCAGCTCCGTCAGGGCACCTGCGCTGTTGCGCTCGTTCAGCTCTGCTTGCAGAGCCTCTGCAGGGCCGACCAGCACCTTCTCCGGCACATCGAGCAAAACGCCCCAGGGTTGGCTGCCAGGGATCGGGAGAAACGGTGTCAGCACTTTCAGCCTTGAATGATCGCGAATGCTTTGTGTCGGACCGCCGCCGGTCATCATTTGCATCAGCGATGGACCATTGGCAGGGTCTACCTGATCGAAGCGTTGACCCAGCTTGTTTGAATCATCGCTGAAACCGGCCAGTACGCCGGCCGAACTGACGATGCTCACGCTGGTTTGCCCGTCGTAAAGCTTCTGGCTGGCTTTCAGGCTCATGGCTTGCAAGCTGTTCAGGTTGATATCAACCGAGAGCGAAGCGACGAGCTTGCCGTTGATCAGCAGCGGGAAAACGATGCTGGTCAGCAAGACGTTCTGCCCGTCGATCGCGTACATGTAGGGCTCGATGATGCACGGCTTGAGTGTTGTGCGAGGGCAGGTAAACCACGTGTTATTGGCCTGGCCGCTGGGGCCGGTACGGGTATCGGACATGTCCGTTTCCGGCAGGGCCATCGAGGTCAGTGTGCCGGGTGTCGGTTGCGACCAATAAAGGGCAAAGCGCCCTTTGTCATTGCTGCCCAGCTCGGGCTGGTGGTCGAACAGTTGATCTTTTCCATCCAGGGCGTTGGCTTCAAATACCAGAGACAGGCCGAGCAAATCCGGATTGGCCTGCAAGGCCGCTTTCACCTGACGGGTCAGGTCTTCGCGAAGGTCGAATGCATCCAGAAAGCGTTTTTCAGATTGCTCACGCAGAAACAGGACTTGTCGGGCAAAGCCGTTGCCGTACTGGTAGGCGTCCATGAACTGGCGGCTGATCGACAATGCCTGCGCTTCACCCTGAGCTTCAATACGCGCTTGCGCGGCTTCATTGAGCATGTGCGCACTGGACGCCTTCACCAGCTCGGCGGTGTGATTCATGCGGTAAAGCGAAAGCCCGACCAGCAACGTCACAATACCCAACAGGCAAAGTCCGGCAAGCAGGGTGATTTTCCATTGGATGGAAAGTTGTCTGAGCGACATGACGACATCCTAAAAAGAGGCTTTGCTTGTTAGCGGCCGCTCGGGACGTTTCTTTACGCGCAGGGCTGAATTATCAGTATTGACAACCTCGCGCGCGGCAGGGGATCAGCGCTTCGGGGATCAAGCCCGAAATCGGCTGGCGAGGCTGAGGGGAGGCTTGTTGAGCGTGCTTTGACAAGGTCGCGGTGCTGTTGCAAAGTGTGCGCCCTCAAATATGTCCCACCTTCCAGAACCGGCAGCGTGAACAACAGTCTGCGTCCGGAATTTTCCGCTTTACGGTGTTTTATCGTGGTGCGCGCTATCGCTATGAGGTTGTAATGATAAATGCAGTAATTGCCGCGGTCGGCATCATGCTGGTGCTCAGCCTGTCCCGTGTGCATGTGGTCATCGCTCTGATTGTCGGGGCTGTCGTCGGCGGTCTCGTGGGCGGGTTGGGCATCGAAGCCACGCTCAATGCCTTTAACAGTGGGCTGGGTGGAGGCGCAACGGTTGCGTTGTCTTACGCAATGTTGGGTGCCTTTGCCGTTGCGATTGCCAAGTCCGGTCTGGCCCACGCATTGGCCGACAAGGCCCTGACAATGGTCAACAGGCAGCAGCTGGGCGGTGGTAGCCGCATAAAGTGGCTTCTGATCGGTCTATTGCTGGTGGTGGCGATTTCTTCGCAAAACATTCTGCCCATCCATATCGCTTTTATTCCCCTGTTGGTTCCGCCCCTGTTGTATGTGCTGACCAAGCTGAAGATTGACCGCCGGCTGATTGCTTGTGTCATGACATTTGGCTTGATCACGCCTTATATCTTCTTGCCCGTGGGCTTCGGCAACATCTTCCTGAACCAGATCCTGCTGGCCAATGTCGGCAAGGGCGGGGTCGACGTCAGTCAGGTCAATGTCACTCACGCAATGGCGATTCCCGCGCTGGGGATGCTGGTGGGCTTGTTGGTGGCGGTTTTTATCAGTTACCGCAAAAAGCGCGAATATGACCTGGCCAGGATTGAACAGGTTGAGCAAGTTGCCGTCAGTTATAACCCGTTGACCCTGTTGGTAGCCGGGGGAGCCATTGCCGCCGCGTTTATCATTCAGCTATGGCTGGGCTCCATGATCATCGGTGCACTGGCGGGCTTTCTGATTTTTTCGGTGTCGGGCATTGTCCGCTGGCGTGAGACGGACGACCTGTTCACGGAAGGCATGAAGATGATGGCCATGATCGGATTCATCATGATCGCCGCCTCAGGTTTTGCCGAAGTCATGAAAGCCACCGGCGAAGTTAAATCGCTGGTTGAGGCGTCTGCAGGCTGGATCAATCACAGTAAGGGTTGGGGCGCGTTGCTGATGCTGCTGGTCGGCCTGCTGGTGACCATGGGGATCGGTTCGTCTTTCTCGACGGTACCGATTCTGGCGGCGATATTCGTGCCGCTGTGTGTGCAGCTGGGTTTCAGCCCGATGGCCATCGTGTGCATTGTCGGTACGGCGGGTGCCTTGGGTGATGCGGGCTCTCCGGCCTCGGACTCAACCCTGGGGCCGACCTCTGGCCTGAATATCGACGGTCAGCATCACCACATATGGGACACCGTGGTCCCCACGTTCTTGCATTACAACCTGCCACTACTGGCCTTTGGCTGGGTAGCAGCGATGACCCTGTAAGACGTCATATCCAGCAAGCCGCCGGAAGGACCTGGCGGCAATGGCTAAGTGGCTCGGACTCGGCCTTCAAGGCAACTCGATACGTCCGGTTTCACCGGGTACGGTCGGCCAATCCCCCGCAGCCCAGCGGGTTCTCGCTTGCTCGATGAGCGCTGGGTCGCTGGCAACGAAGTTCCAGTTCATTCTTCGCGGCCCCTCCAGCGGCGATCCACCGATGATGACCGCATGGCAGTCGCTTTCTGCACATAGCGTCACGTCTTCACCCTCAGGCAACACGACCAGGCAGTGTGGCTCAAGCGCCTGGCCATCGAGCAATGCTTCACCTTCCAGGACATACAGCGCGCGTTCGGGGTGTTCTGCAGGGATGAGCAGGGTCGTGGCTGTTTGCATGTGCACTTGCGCGTACAGCGTAGGTGACAGCACCGGTACGGGGGAGGTCATGCAAAAACCCGTGCCTGCAATCAGACGAATCCTGACGCCCAGGTTATCGCTGAACGGCAAGCTGCCAGCGTCATGGTGGCTGTAATGACCAGCCCCTTGCTCGTGTTCTTTGGGGGAGGCCAGCCACACTTGCAGCCCGCTCAATGTTGAGCCTTGCGCCAGCAATGCAGCGGGTGTGCGCTCAATGTGGGCAATGGCCGCGCCGGCGGTCATCCAGCTGACTTCACCCGGGCCCACCTGCTGGTCAGAGCCCAGGCTGTCTTTATGCTGGAGCTGGCCTTCAAACAAGTAAGTCAGGGTCGACAGGCCAATATGCGGATGCTGCCGGATATTCATGCCGTGGCCAGCCGGGTAATGGGTGCGCAGCATGTGGTCGAAAAATACGAAAGGTCCGACACTGCGGCATTTGGCTGAAGGCAGAGGGCGCAAGATGGGTTGGCCTTCAACCTCTTCGGCACGAGGACGAATGATGGTGAGAGATGGCATGACGCTGTTCCTGGAACGAAGGAGCGTTGAGCATAACCCAACGCTCCCGTACTGGCAGCGGGCTCAATTGCCTACTGGCTGAAAGCACCTTCAGACAGGTGGGTTTCGATGGTGACATCAGCGGTTGTCATCAATTTATGCACGGGGCACTTGTCAGCCACACGGTGCAGCTCATCGCGCTGTGCATCCGTCAATACCCCTTTGAGCGTCAGTTTGACGTGCAGGGCGTACTTGCCTTGCTGCTCTGCACTGGCATCGTGTTTAACCTCAACCGTCACCCCGGTGAGCGGAATGTCCTTCTTCTGCGCGTACAGCTTGAGGGTCAAGGCCTTGCAGGCACCCAGCGCGGCATCGAAGTAGTCGTGCGGAGAGGGCGCAGAGCTTTCGCCGCCCATGGAGGCGGGAAGGTCGGTAAACACTTCGTGATCATCGATCATGACACTGTGACGAAAGTTATCGTGCGACAAGGTATTTACGGTAACAGTCATGGCAAACCTCAACTTGGCAGTGATTAAGGGACCTGATCTTTATAGAGCATACCGCGCACCATGCGTTCCATTTGATCGAGTACCTGAACCCTTGTGGTGCCAGTCGTGTCTATCGCAGTCAACGGAGGGGGAATCATGCAGTTATTTAAATATACGGGGCTTGCGATGGCGGTGCTGATGGCCAGCACCTGGGCTCAGGCTCGTGACTACACCTACAGCGATGCCCACCTGCATTACGTAGACTTCTTCCAGGAAACGGCAGGCATGGATGCGTTGCTTGAGGCAATGGCCAGCCATCACATTGAGCACGTGATGATCTCGGGGATACCCGTGGCCAAAAAATGGCATGAAGACGAGCCCAAGCGCCCGCGTTACTACGCTGGCGATGATGCCGATGCGTATTGGTACAGCGCGACCGATGTGTGGGTGGCTGCGGCAATCAATAAGCTGAGCCCGAAGCAGCGAGCGCACTTTCACCCGTTCCTGTCGGGATTTAACCCCAATGACAAGAATGCAGCGGCGCACATTCAGCGCATGCTCGATCTCGACCCGGGGTTATGGCAAGGCATTGGCGAAGTGTTCACCCGTCACGATGACCTGACGGCGCTGATCTCCGGCGATACGCCGCGCGCCAACAACGAGGCCATGATGAAGGTGTACACGTTGGCCGCTGAACATGACTTGCCCGTTTTGCTGCACTCCAACATCACGTCCAAGCGCGAGAAGAACCCGCTGTATCTGGCAGAACTCGAAGAACCCTTGAGCAAGCATCCCGGCACCCGTTTCATCTGGGCGCATGCGGGTACAAGTGCCGAGATTCATCGGCATCAGGAAGAAATGCCCTTTCTGTTGCCAACGCTTGCCCGGTTACTGGCCGCTTACCCCAATCTCTACATAGACCTGTCCTGGAGCATGCTCACGCCGTATTTGCTGGATGAGCAAGGCAAGGCAAGACCTGAATGGGTGGCGTTGGTTGAGCGGTTTCCGGAGCGGTTTATGCTGGGCTCGGATGTAGTGGGGCGCTTCGATAAATTGGGTGAGGAATTACGCAGCTTTGACCCGTTTCTCGATGCGTTGCCCGAGGCAGTGGCGCACAAGGTCGCCAAGGATAATTTCTTGTCAGTGTTGCCGAAAAAAAGCCGGCCGCTTTAGGCCAGGCAAAAAAATGCCCCGAACCGGTCGGGGCATTTTTATGTCGCGAGCTGAGGGCTTACTTGCCTTCCCAGCGCTTCAGAACCAGAGTGGCATTGGTGCCACCGAAGCCGAAGCTGTTGCTCATCACGGTGTTGATGGTGGCATTTTCGCGGGTTTTGGTCAGGATCGGCATGTCTGCGACCGCTGGGTCCAGCTCTTCAATGTTGGCCGAGCCGGCCATGAAGTTGCCTTCCATCATCAGCATGCAGTAGATCGCTTCGTGAACGCCGGCGGCGCCCAGGGAGTGACCCGACAGGCTCTTGGTGGAGCTGATTGCCGGTGCGTTTTCGCCGAACACTTCACGCACGCCTTTCATCTCGGCAATGTCGCCGACCGGCGTCGAGGTGCCGTGGGTGTTCAGGTAGTCAATCGGAGCATCAACGGTGGACATCGCCATTTGCATGCAGCGAATTGCACCTTCACCGCTTGGCGCAACCATGTCGTAGCCGTCGGACGTTGCGCCGTAGCCAACGATTTCGGCATAGATTTTTGCGCCACGGGCCAGAGCATGTTCCAGCTCTTCAACCACAACCATACCGCCGCCACCGGCGATGACGAAACCGTCACGCTTGGCGTCATAGGCACGGGAGGCTTTTTCAGGGGTATCGTTGTACTGGCTGGACAGCGCGCCCATGGCGTCGAACAGGAACGACTGGCTCCAATGCTCTTCTTCGCCACCACCAGCAAACACGATGTCCTGCTTGCCCATCTGGATCTGCTCCATGGCAGTACCGATGCAGTGAGCACTGGTCGCGCAGGCAGAAGCGATGGAGTAGTTCAGGCCCTTGATTTTGAACGGAGTGGCCAGGCAAGCCGAAACAGTGCTGCTCATGGTCCGCGTTACGCGGTACGGGCCAACACGTTTCACGCCTTTTTCACGCAGGATGTCCAGCGCTTCCATCTGGTTCAAGGTCGACGCGCCGCCAGAGCCGGCGATCAGACCGGTACGCGGGTTGGAGACTTGCTCCTCGCTCAGGCCCGAGTCAGTGATGGCGTCTTTCATGGCCAGATAGGCGTAAGCCGCTGCGTGGCCGACGAAGCGATAGATCTTGCGATCAATCAGCTCTTCGAGAGGCAGGTCAATGGAGCCGGAAACCTGGCTACGCAGACCCATTTCGGCATATTCCGGGTTGAATCGGATGCCAGGGCGACTTGCACGCAGGTTAGCGGAGACGGTCTCTTTGTCATTGCCCAGGCACGAAACGATGCCCAGACCAGTGATAACGACGCGGCGCATGCGGATAACCCTTAGAAGTTTTCAGTGGATGTAAAAACGCCGACCCGAAGGCCTTCGGCGGTGTAGATTTCGCGGCCGTCAACGCTGACGGAACCATCGGCAATGGCCAGGTTCAACTTGCCGCGCAGAACACGCTTGATATGAATGTTGTAAGTGATCTTCTTGGCGGTCGGCAAGACCTGGCCGAAGAATTTCACCTCGCCCGAGCCCAGGGCCCGGCCACGGCCTGGCAAACCTTGCCAGCCCAGGAAAAAGCCAACCAGCTGCCACATGGCATCGAGGCCCAGGCAGCCCGGCATCACCGGATCACCTTCGAAGTGACAGGCGAAGAACCACAGGTCTGGATTGATATCCAGCTCGGCGACCAATTCACCTTTGCCGTACTTGCCACCCTCTTCGCTGATATGGGTGATGCGATCCACCATCAGCATGTTAGGGGCGGGCAGTTGCGCGTTACCTGGGCCGAACAGCTCGCCGCGGCTACAGCGCAGCAAATCTTCCCGAGTAAAGGCGTTTTGTTTGGTCATGCGAGCTCCTCAATAATCCCATGCGGCAGGGTGGGGCAAATCTTCCCGACCAACTGAAACATCGAGTTTCAGTTCGCCAGCCTACACATAGACTATTGCGTTGTAGTGAAAGTCACAGCGCTAAGGACAGGAATGTACACTTGTGCACTGAAAATTTAAACCGGGCCGGTTAATCGACCCATTCGGGTGCCTAAGACTGCCGCACTTTTGCCATTAACGCCAGTCGCAGGTGGTTCATTCGCCATAAGTTACTGGACCCAATGCAGCAGAATTTGTTCCAGATCAGCCCGTTTGAAGGGCTTTGCAAGGTAATCGTTCATTCCGGCCAGCAAACAGGTCTCCCGGTCACCCTGCAACGCGTTGGCAGTCAAGGCAATGATCGGCAGCGCAGTGCCGCCCGTCAGTTGGCGGATTTGCCGGGTCGCTTCATAGCCGTCGATGATCGGTAGGCGGCAGTCCATCAGGATCGCCGCAAAGCATTCGGTGTTGGCTCGATGGATCGCTTGCGCACCGTCACTGACGACACTCACCTCATAGCCCAGGCTGCTCAGCATCGCGGCAATGACGGATTGATTGACCTTGTTGTCTTCGACCAGCAACACCCGGCGCCCGGCAGGGAGCACCGGCTCGGCCTCCGGGGCCGGTCTGCTGCCGGGCGCAACGGGGTGGTGCAGTGCCAGAGGAATCTCCAGCGTAAACACCGAGCCCCGAGCCTCCTCGCTCTTGGCATGTAGCGTGCCGCCCATGCGTTCGGCCAGGGTGCGGGCGATTGGCAGGCCCAGGCCCGTACCGCCATAACGCCGCGAAATCGAACTGTCTGCTTGCTGGAAGGCATTGAACATCGATTCCAGTTTGTCGGTGCTGATTCCGATACCGCTGTCGCTCACGGTGCAGGTAAACCAGATCAGTTCGTGATCCAGCGGTTGACTGCGGGGTTCGATGAGTACCCGTCCGTGTTCGGTAAATTTCAGGGCGTTGCCAATCAGGTTTACCAGGATTTGCCGGATCCGGGTGGGATCGCCCAGCACATGCAAGCCCGGCAGGTCGTCGGGAATGCTCAGTTGTAACTGCAGGCCACGTTGCCCGGCGCTGTGCTGGAAGGCTTGGGCGCTGGTGTTGATCAGGTCGGCGAGATTGAAAGGAATGTGCTCGAGTTCCAGCGTCGAGCGCTCAATTCGCGAGAAGTCGAGAATATCGTTGATGACCTTGAGCAGATGCTCCGTGGACTCGGAGGCGAGGGCGGCATATTCAACCTGCTCCTCGGTCATTTCGGTGGTTTCCAGAAGCTGCAGCATCCCCGATACGCCATTCATCGGTGTACGCAATTCGTGACTCATCATCGCCAGAAAATCGGTTTTGGCACGGTTGGCCTGCTCGGCCTCTTCGCGGGTCTGGATCAACTGCGCAATGGTGGTCTTCTGTTCGCGACTGGCTTGTTCCAGGGCTTCGGCCAGGTTGTTGATATGCTGTGCCAGGCTGCCCAGCTCGCCATCGTCAACCACGGGCAGCGGGGTTTTGTAGTCGCCTTGCTGGATGGCTTTGACAGCATTGCTCATGTCGCTGATGGGCCTGGACAGGTTGGCCGCCAGGCGTTTGGCCAGCAGGAAAGTGAAACCCAGTGCAAACAGCGCGAGGATCACGGCTTTCAGCAGGATCTCGTGCTGGCGCTCATTGAATGACTCATTGGACATGCCCACCAGGACCCGGCCCAGATAGTCCTCTCTCGGCGCCGCTACAGGGTCGTTGCTGGACAGGAAGACAGGGTCGGGCGGACTTGTCTGCAGTCGGACCGGCGCCTGGAACACGTCGATCTGTGAGTGTGGATCAGAGTCTGACGCCGGTTGTTCCGCGTGTGCCAGTACGTTGTCAGTCCGTCCCTGAACCTGCACGAACTGAACGTGGGGCGTGTTCAGCGAGGCTTTGATCAAGGTTTCCAGTACGTGGGTATTGCCGGATATCACCCCGTATTCCGTGGCCGGTGCCAGTTGGCTGGCAATCAGCTGGCCTGTGCGGTTCAGCTCCTGACGCAAGTCCTGGATCCGCACGAAGGTAAAAAAGCTGATTAACAACAAGGTCAATAACAAGGCCGGGCCCAGACTCATCATCTGTGTCCGGGTATGGATATCCCAGCGACTGAGAGCGGTCATTCTTGCCTGCAGCAGAGCTGCCCCTAAAGAAAGTATGAATAGCGAGGCGGCATGTTAACCGAGCCGCTCTGCTTTTCCAGTCGGGCCTGTCTATATTTCCGGGAACTCAATCACACAAGCATTTGCCTTGGGGGTAGTCGCGAGGGATGTGCTCCGTATAATGCGGGGATTGCCACAGCTAGATGGAAAACGGGTTTTCATATGACGGAACAGCGCGCTATTGCGGTCTTGGGAGGCGGGAGTTTCGGCACCGCCGTGGCCAACTTGCTGGCAGAGAACGGTCATCGTGTGCATCAGTGGATGCGCGATCCTGAGCAAGCCGAGGCGATTCGCCTCAATCGAGAGAACCCTCGTTACCTTAAAGGCATCAAGATTCACCCGGGCGTCGAGCCGGTCACTGACTTGCAAGCGACCCTCGACACTTGCGAACTGTGCTTTGTGGCATTGCCATCCAGCGCATTGCGCAATGTGCTGGCGGTGCATGCCGAGCGCTTGAGCGGAAAAATGCTGGTCAGCCTGACCAAGGGGATCGAGGCGCACAGTTTCAAGCTGATGAGCGAAATCCTCGAAGAAATAGCCCCGCAAGCGCGCATTGGCGTGTTGTCCGGGCCCAACCTGGCCCGCGAAGTCGCCGAGCATGCGCTGACCGCCACGGTAGTGGCCAGTGCTGACGAAGCTTTGTGCACTGAGGTTCAGGCTGCTCTGCACGGCCGCACGTTCCGGGTGTATGCCAGTGCCGACCGGTTCGGCGTGGAGCTGGGCGGGGCGTTGAAAAACGTTTACGCGATCATCGCCGGCATGGCCGTGGCGCTGGGCATGGGCGAAAACACCAAGAGCATGCTGATTACCCGTGCCTTGGCAGAAATGACCCGCTTTGCCGTCAGTCAGGGTGCCAACCCAATGACTTTTCTTGGCCTGGCCGGTGTTGGTGACTTGATTGTGACCTGCTCGTCGGCTAAAAGCCGAAACTATCAGGTCGGTTATGCCCTGGGGCAGGGATTGAGCCTCGAAGAAGCGGTCAACCGTCTGGGCGAAGTGGCTGAAGGGGTGAACACCCTCAAAGTGCTCAAGACCAAGGCGCAGGAACTGAATGTTTACATGCCGTTGGTCGCTGGCCTGCACGCCATCCTGTTCGAGGGGCGCACGCTGAATCAGGTCATCGAGCTGTTGATGCGCGCCGAGCCCAAGACCGATGTCGATTTTATCTCCACCAGTGGTTTTAACTGAGCACGACAGGAGCGGCACATGAACGACCCTAAACAAGCCTCCCGCTATGAGTCTCTGGTTTTGCGCGTGCTGTGGATGCTGGTCTTCCTTTTAGTCTGGCAAGTCGCGCAATTGGTGCTTGGCGGCCTGGTGCTGGTGCAACTGATTTATCGCCTGGTGTATGGCGCCCCGAACCGGGGGCTGATGAACTTCGGCGACAGCCTTAGCCTGTATCTCGCGCAGATTGGCCGTTTCGGCAGTTTTCACACCGAGCAAAAGCCCTGGCCGTTTGCCGATTGGCCAGCGCCGCGTGCACCCGAAGGTGAAGCGCCTTATGAGGCACCGGACAACGGCACCGAGAGCAAACCGTGAAGGTCTGGATTCTGCGGCACGGTGAAGCTGAGCCCCATGCCAGACGTGATGCCGAGCGTGAGCTGACAGCTCATGGGCGTGAGCAAGTGCTGCAAAGCGCTGCTCATCTGATTGGCCAGCCGCTCGACAGGATCCAGGTCAGCCCTTACATCCGGGCCCGGCAAACGGCGGCGTTGGTGCGTGACGCCCTGGGCTTTACAGGCCCGTTCATCAGCGCACCGTGGCTAACGCCTGAGAGCGAACCGAAGTACGCTCTGAGCCAGCTGCCTGACCATGGCAATGTGCTGTTGGTGAGTCATCAGCCCTTTGTCGGTGATTTGATCAGCCTGTTGCAGCATGGCCATTTGCGTCAGCCACAGCCCATGCAGACCGCAAGCCTGGCGGAGCTCGAAGGTGAATGGCCGCTCGCTGGCAGCATGACATTGCTCAGCGTACGGCACTCCTGATTGCCGCAAGCATCGGGGGGCGCGTAGTCGCAACGGTTGCGCGCATGGGGGTGAGTGAAAGATAGTTGGGGTTAATGTGTGCGAAAAGTCCTAAGGCATTTCGGCCCCAACACTCACTGACCAAGGAATGACCCATGAGCTTGTGGAGTACTCCGCCAGACCTGGCGCAACTGAATGCGCTACGCCCCAACACCATCTGTGACGTGCTCGACATCACCTTCGATGCTTTTGATGAGCAGTCCATCACGGCAAGCATGGTGGTCGATCATCGCACTCATCAACCCTTCGGGCTGTTGCATGGCGGGGCCTCTGTGGTGCTGGCCGAAACTCTGGGCTCGATGGCCAGCTACCTGTGCATCGATCAACATAAATTCTACTGCGTGGGGCTTGAGGTCAACGCCAACCACTTGCGCGGTGTTCGCAGCGGACGGGTAAGCGCAGTCGCACGTCCAGTTCATATCGGTCGTACGACCCATGTCTGGGATATCCGTTTGACGGACGCTGAAGGCAAACTCAACTGCATCTCCCGTTTGACCATGGCCGTGGTGCCACTGGGTGAAACACCGCCTGCGCGCTGAGTAAAGGATGTCTAATGGCCGTAGTGGCGTCTGTCCTGGCGTATACGGTCATTGATGTTAAGTATTTTCCTACAGACAATAAGGCGTATTCCCTATCTCTGGACGCCTTGTATGTCTCGGCAGATCTTCTTCGCCCATGCCAACGGCTTCCCTTCGGCCACCTATGGCAAATTGTTCAATGCCCTGGCACCGGACTTCAGTGTGGCGCACCTGTCGCAACACGGGCACGATCCGCGTTTCCCGGTGGACAACAACTGGCGCAATCTGGTTGATGAGCTGATTTTTCACCTGCAACAGCAGCCGGCTCCTGTATGGGGTGTCGGCCATTCCCTGGGCGGGATATTGCACCTGTACGCAGCGACTCGTTGTCCGCACCTCTACAAGGGGGTGGTGATGCTCGACTCGCCGGTTCTGACCCGCACCGATCAGTGGGTCATCCGTGCGGCCAAGCGCTTTGGTTTTATCGATCGCCTGACCCCGGCTGGCCGGACACTGGGCCGGCGCGAAGAATTTGCCGACCGGGAAGCAGCCCGTACCTATTTCAACGGTAAATCGTTGTTCCGCAGCTTTGACCCGGAGTGCCTGGAGGCTTATCTGGAGCACGGTCTACAGCCGTTTGATGATCGCTTGCGATTGAGCTTCGATCCAGCCACCGAAATCGACATCTACCGCAGTGTCCCCCATATCAGTCCCGGGCGCGTCTTCCCGTTGCAAGTGCCGCTGGCCATTGTGCGCGGGCGCGACAGCCGTGTGGTGATGCGCCATCATGCCCGGGCCGTTTCGCGCATGCCTAACGGCGAGTCGCTGAGCGTACCTGGCGGGCACATGTTTCCGCTGGAGCAGCCGCAGGAGACCGCGAGCCTGCTCAAACAAATATTTACCCGCTGGGAGCTTCGCCATCCTGGCCCCTGAAGAGCACTTTGCATGAGCCCTGTGGTTGAAGAAATTCGTCTGAGCCTGCCGCATATCGAGCTCGCAGCGCATATTTTTGGCCCTGAAGACGGCATACCGGTCATTGCCCTGCATGGCTGGCTGGACAACGCCAACAGCTTCGCCCGGCTGGCACCCCGGCTTTCAGGCTTGCGTATCGTGGCCCTGGATTTTGCCGGGCATGGCCATTCTGATCACCGACCTCAAGGGGCAGGGTATTCGTTGGCGGATTACGCTTTCGATGTGCTCTGCGTAGCTGAACAATTGGGCTGGACGCAATTTGCGCTGCTGGGGCACTCCCTGGGGGCCATTGTTTCGGTGGTGATTGCCGGGTCGTTTCCAGAGCGTGTTACCCGTCTGGCGCTGATTGACGGGATTGTGCTGCGCACGGGGGCTGAAGCCGATGCGGCCGAGCGCATGGGGCAGGCGTTGCAAGCGCAACTCGATCTGCAGCATAAGCGCAAGTCGGTGCATCCCACTCTCGACAGGGCCATTGAGGCGCGGATGAAAGGCATGGTGGCGGTCAGTCGGGAGGCTGCAGAGTTTCTGGCTCAGCGCGGCTTGATGCCGGTACCCGGGGGGTATAGCTGGCGCAGTGACAGTCGTCTGACCTTGCCGTCTCCTTTGCGCCTGAGTGACGAGCAGGCCATGTCTTTCGTTCGCCGGGTGTGTTGCCCGACGACGCTCGTGGTGGCCGAGCAGGGCATGTTAGCCAGTCATTCAGACTTGCTGGATCGACTACCCTTCAACCTGGAACGGTTACCCGGCGGCCATCATTTGCACATCAATGACGAAGCGGGGGCAATCCTTGTTGCAGACTGTTTCAATCGCTTCTTCGCTGTTCCTTGACTTGCAGCGGCCAACTGCCGAGGCTTGGCGGGTTGAAATGGGAGACAACCATGACAGATCTCTACACCGCTGCGACCCCGAACGGCCACCCGGTCTTTTTCGTGAGGACGCTGCAACACATATCGCCCCCGGGTGATGCACGCCGATGAAAACAGTCAATGGTTTTATCCGTGTGCTGGGCCTGAGCTGCTTGAGCCCGCTGGTGTGGGCTGCCGACGTACCCGGCAGTCATGATTTGCAAGACGTGCCACGGCTGGCAGATGCACGCATTGTGGATTACACCGTACGACCCGACGTTGAACGCATCTACCCGTTGGGCTCGATCCGCAAGATCAGTGGTCGTCTTCGTTTCGAAGGGCAGGTCAATGGCCGTGGTCAGACGACGGCCATCATCTACGAGTTGCCGCCTGAGCACACGGCCAATGATGCGTTAACGGCTGCTCGCGAGGCCTTGCAAGCCAAAGGCGCTGAACTGCTGTTCTGGTGCCGGGCACGAGACTGCGGCGAAAGCAGCCTGTGGGCCAATGAAGTGTTCGGCAATTCCAGGCTGGTAGGCGCCGACGATCGACAGTCCTATGTGTTGTTGCGCCGGGCCGCCCCCGCGCAGAACCAGCTCATTGCGTTGTACAGCATCAATCGCGGAGCCCGCAAAGACTACCTGTATGTCGAGCAGCTGGAGTCGACTACCGACCTGGGTGTGCTGTTGCCCACGTCTGCCACGCTGCAACGTCAGCTCAAAAGCACGGGCGAGCTGGATTTTCCGAACTTCACCGGCGAGCCTGATGAACAGTGGCTCACGCTGATTTCACGGGCATTGAACCTCGATACCACCTCCAGGGTCAGCCTGACGGGCCCTCAGGCAGCGGCCTGGCGCGATGCGCTGGTCAAGAAGGGAGTTCGTGCCGCCCGGATAGAACTGGGCAACAGCGAAGCCCCGGGTCTGCATATCGAGCTGCTGCGTTAAACGTTTGTCTACGACGGCTACACTCAGCGTAGCCGTTGTCTCTTTTTAGAACTCTCTGCGGAACACATATGCTCAATAACGATCGCCTGCTGGTGCAGATTCTGCTGCTGGTGTTGTTCGGTGCCAGTCTATGGGTGATGGCGCCCTTTTGGTCGGCACTGTTCTGGGGGGCCGTGCTGGCGTTTGCCAGTTGGCCCTTGATGCGGTTGCTGACGCGCTGGCTGAACGGACGTGAATCGCTCGCTGCTGGCATTCTGACGCTAGGCTGGATGCTGCTGGTAGCCGGGCCGCTGGTCTGGCTGGGATTCAACCTGGCGGACCATGTGCGCGACGCAACGACTTTCGTCAAGGATGTGCAGCTCGAAGGCTTGCCCGAGGCCCCGACCTGGCTCGGCAGCATTCCGCTTATCGGCGAACGCCTGATCAGTATCTGGGACTCCATCGATGAGCAAGGGGCTGCCCTGATTCTGGCGGTCAAACCTTACCTGGGGCAGGTGGGCAACTGGCTACTGGCGCGGAGTGCGCAGATCGGTGGCGGTATTCTTGAGTTAACGTTGAGTATCGTCTTTGTGTTCTTTTTCTACCGGGACGGTCCACGGCTGGCGAATTTCGTGCATGGCCTGCTGGAACGACTGATTGGTGATCGCGCCGATTATTACAAGGAGCTGGTGGCGGGCACCGTGCAGCGGGTGGTCAACGGCGTGATTGGCACCGCAGCCGCGCAGGCGTTGTTGGCATTGATCGGCTTTTTGATCGCGGGCGTTCCCGGGGCGCTGGTGCTGGGACTTGCGACGTTCCTGCTCAGCCTGATCCCGATGGGGCCACCCCTGATCTGGATCCCGGCGACTGCCTGGCTGGCCTGGAAAGGTGATTACGGGATGGCGGTCTTCCTGGGTATCTGGGGCACGCTGATCATCAGTGGTGTCGATAACGTGCTCAAGCCTTACCTGATCAGCCGTGGTGGCAACCTGCCGTTGGTGATCGTTCTGCTCGGGGTATTTGGCGGTTTGATCGCCTTTGGTTTTATCGGCCTGTTTATTGGCCCCACCTTGCTTGCCATTGCGTACAGCCTGCTGGTGGACTGGAGCGCCAGCCAGCAGAACAAGAACAAGGCCTGAAGCTCGATAGCCATGCAGTTACGAGCGGGCTGGCGCCGCGGGGAGTCGCGCGCCAGCTGGCCTTTGTTCCCGGGCGGGCTTACTTCGCTTTCTGCGTGGCCTGCGCTTCGCTCACTTCCTTGAGTTTCAGCAATTGATCACCTGCACGTTCAATGTCCGTGCGCAGGCTGTGCAATTGCTGGCGGCTTTGTTCAAGCATGCGCTTGGTTGAGCTGTACCCCGTGATTCCGCGCTTGAGCGCAATGGCGCCAATGCCAATCTGGATCAAGCCGATAAATCCGCCACGACGAATCCCTTTGCCCAGCATCACCACGCCACCCGCCAGGGAGCCGGCACGCTCCCAGCCTTGCACGTTTTGACAGGGCCGGCTTTCAACCGTGGACTCAATGCGCTCAACAGGATGTATTCCGCTCATGCTCAGTCTCCAATGGGATCGTCGATACAGAGCTGACTGTCGGCGGGGGCGTATCGTTCCATCGAATGACGGACGGCTCAGAACTTGGGACCGGACCGCGTGTTATTGCCTTTGGCCAGGCGGTCGTAAAGCACGACGTTGACCGTGGCGGCGAGGTTCATGCAGCCCGTGGTGGGGATGTAAATCACGTCTTCGCACCACTCCAGCACATCTTTGCCCAATGAGCCGTCTTCCGGGCCAAAGATATAGATCGCCCGGTCAGGGTGGGTGTACTCAGGTAAGGAGCGTGCACCTTCGACCATCTCCACGGCGACCGGAATACAGCCCAGCGGGATGATTTTTTTCAAGTCGTCGATGCCGATGAGGGGAATGTCCTGATGGACTTTCTTGGTGTCGGTGACGAAGTCGCGGGCGCGCTCATAGCGTTTTCCGGTATAGAACACTGACGCCACGCTGTAGCAACCAGCCGCACGCATCACCGAGCCGACGTTTTCCGGTGATTTGGGGTTATACAAACCAATGCAGCTGTACCGTTTGTTTGCCACGTGCCCGAGCCTTTCAGAAAAAAGACGCGAGTATACCGGCATTGGCAAGGTTTTTAAGGACGGGGCGAAATTTGTGGCCGCTGACGCAAGACGGGCGCCAGCGGTCAAAGACAACGGTTAATCGTCTTTTTTCATCAGCCCGGCCAGCGCGGCAAACGGGTTGTGGGTGGCCTTGGCAACTTTCGGGCTGCTGGTGGAGCTGTCCGAAAAGTACTGTTGGTCGGTATAGCGCGAGTGTTCGTTGTCGTGGCAGTACAGGCACAACAGTTCCCAGTTGGAACCGTCTTGCGGGTTGTTGTCGTGATTGTGGTCGCGGTGGTGAACCGTCAGTTCACTCAGGCGTTTGCCGGCAAACTCACGGGCACAGCGGCCGCACACGTGGGGGTACATTTTCAGGGCTTTGTCGCGGTAGCCCATTTCACGGTCACGCTGGGCATCGGCCAGGATACGGTCCAGCTTGGCAGTGTGGGAGGGTGGGTTCGCTGAACTCATGGGTTCACCTTTCTAAGACAAATGACGGTTATGTCGTGAAGTTTAGCTGTTGATCAGCCTTTGATTTTTTCGGCAATCCAGATCGTATGCCGCGTGCCCTTATTGCCGTGGGCGAATACCTGCACTTCTTCGGCCTTGAAACCGGCCTTGCGCAGCTTGTCCGAAAACTGCTTGTCGGCACTTGCCGACCATACGGCCAGCACGCCTTTGGGACGCAGGGCCTTGGCGCAGGCACTCAAGCCTCCAGCCGAGTAAAGCCAGCTATTGGCTTTTTGCGTCAGCCCCTCTGGGCCGTTATCGACGTCGAGCATGATGGCGTCAAAGCCGTTGGGTTCGGCCTGCAGCACCTTGGCGACGTCTTCCATGCGGATGACGGTGCGTGGATCTTGCAGCGGGTTGCCGGATTTCTCGCCCAGCGGGCCCCGGTTCCATTCCACAACCCCGGGAACCAGCTCGGCGACCACCACTTCGGCGGTTTTACCCAGGTGTTTGAGCGCAGAAGCCAGGGTGAACCCCATGCCCAGACCGCCTATCAGGACCCGTGACTGCGGACGCCCGGCGACTTTTCGGCAGGGGATTTCGGCCAATGCATCTTCCGAACCATGCATGCGGGTATTCATTAACTGGCCGCCGTCGCCGCCCTGAATCTTGATCACGAAGTCTTCGCCATACTCAAACAGGCACAAGGCACCGCCGTTTTCGGGGATTGGAGTGGTGTCGAGCAAAACAAAACGTTTCATGGATATCTCATAGAAAGGGGCAAAAACCGCAGGTTACGAGTAGCCTGAGGGCAGACAAGCCGGTCTGGCAACGGAGTGATAGATGAAACGCACTATTCTAACGGTCATTGTGTGGGGTGCGCTCCTGATAACTGCAGCCCGGGCGGCGGAACTGGCCCCGGTGCCGACGGCGCCCGTAACGCCCGCGCCGGGTTCGCCGGGCACCGCCACGCCAACCCCGTATCCGCAAATCACGCCGCGCATTGTGCCCCGACCGGCCGCGGGCAATGGCAGCCTGATTCCGCTGCCGCCAATCAACTTGCCGCAGCCGCCCAAAGACCAGCCGCTGCCCGGGCTTGAACCCAAAGACTGACCCACGCCGCAGGCACCAGGCTTGTTTTGCCGCGCGAGCAAACCCGGCGCCTGCAGTTCATTCAGATCAGATTCCCAGCACCTTGAACACAAATGCATATTCCAGCGCCACGTCGCGCAACCCCTGATAGCGCCCGCTCATGCCGCCATGCCCGGCATCCAGTTCGGTCTTGAGCAACAACAGATGATCGTCATTTTTGGTTGCCCGCAGCTTGGCCACCCATTTGGCCGCTTCCCAATACTGCACACGGCTGTCGTTGTATCCGGCAATGACCAGCAGCGCCGGGTACGTCTGGGCAGTGACGTTTTCATAAGGCGCATAGGCCTTGATCCGCGCATAAACCTCAGGCTCTTGCGGGTTGCCCCATTCGTCATATTCGGTCACGGTCAGCGGTAGATCCGGGTCGAGCATGGTGTTCAGCACATCGACAAACGGCACTTCGGCAATCGCGGCCTTGAACAGCTCCGGACGTTGATTGAGCACCGCGCCAATCAGCAGGCCACCCGCGCTACCGCCACTGATCACCAGTTGCTCGGGACGGGTCAGGCCTTGTTCGATCAGGTGCTCGGCACAGGCGATAAAGTCGCTGAAGGTGTTGTGCTTGTGCTCCTGCTTGCCAGCGCGGTACCAAGCCTCGCCCAATTCGCCACCGCCCCGCACATGGGCAATGGCAAACGCGACGCCGCGTTCCAGCAGGCTGAGGCGGGCATGGGAGAACCACGGGTCAAGACTTTCGCCGTAGGCACCGTAACCGTACAAGTAGAGCGGGGTGGCTTTGCCCAGGGCATCGCGCTTGACCACCAGGCTGATCGGCACTTGGGTGCCATCGGGGGCCGTGGCCCACAGGCGCTGGCTGACGTAATCGTTAGCATCGAATGGCCCCAGCACCGGGGTTTCCTTGAGTACAGATTGCTCGCCGGAGGTCAGCGTCAATTGGCGGATCTGCGCCGGACGATTCAGAGCCTCATAGCGCAGGCGAATGTACTTGCTGTCAAATTCCAGACTGTCTTGCACATAGAGGCTATAGGCCGCGTCGGGCAGTTGAACCTGATACGGCGGCAACCCATCGGGACGGATTTCGATGATCGGCAGGCCGCCTTCACGCAGGCTCAGGCTCAAGGCATTCGCGTTCAGGCTCAACCCTTCGAGCATCACGTTGTCGCGATGGGCGATCAGACGTTGCCAGTCGCTGCGTGCCGGCACCTCGCCCAAGGCGTAATACAGGGCAAAGTTGATGCCGTCCTGATTGGTGCGGATAAACCAGGCCCATTGCCCCTCGTACAAGCCGTGGTCGACGCTGTAATCGTGGCCTTCAATCCGTGGCGCCAGGCAGTTGAACGGCTGTTGCGGCTGCTCGGCATCCAGTACCCAGCTTTCACTGGTGGTTTTGCTGTTGAGCAACAGAATCAGCTGGCGCTCGGAGCTTGAGCGATAGCAATGCAGGAAAAATCGTCCGTCGGGTTCATGAAAAACTTCATGAGCCTCTGTCTCGCCCAGGGTATGACGCAACAGTTTGTGCGGGCGATGGGTATCGTCGAGCTCAGCGAAGAACAGCGTCTGGCTGTCATTGGCCCAGGTCATGCTGCCGTCGCAATTTTCATAAGGCAGCTCGATGATCGCGTCGCTGTTCAATTCTTTGACGAACAGGCGGTAGGTTTCTTCGCCGCTGGTGTCCAGGCTGTAGGCCAGGCGCTGATGGTCAGGGCTGATGCTGAAAGCCCCGAGTGAAATAAACCCGCCATCGGCCAGCGCGTTCGGGTCCAGCAGCAGGTGTTCTGCACTTTCATCGACCTGCTGGCTGTCATCCGCCGGGCGCGGGCAGCGATAGTGACGGGCGTATTCGTCCCCGGCATGGGTGCGCGTGTAATACAGGTACGGTCCCCAGGGAGAGGGCAGAGACAAATCGGTTTCGCGAATGCGGCCTTTGATTTCTTGAAACAGCGCTTCGCGCAATGCTGCCTGATCGGCCAGTTGCGCTTCCTGGTAGCTGTTTTCAGCTTTCAGGTAGTCCAAAACCTCTTTGCTGTCGCGATTCTGTAACCACGAATAGGGGTCGGAACCCTCGACCTTATGTGCGATAGGTGCGCTGTTTGCGTAGGCTGATTCGGTCATTAAGAGGTCTCTGAAACTCGCATGAAAGGAAATGGCGCGGACGGTGGTGCAGCCGCACTGCCGAAAAGCCGTTATCATAGCGTCTCATTGCCTGCCGACCATGGATACCATGACCGAGAACGACTATCTGATCGCCTGGGGCCTATATGCCTTTGCCGCTTTGGGCTGCCTGCTCGTATGGTGCCGCCTGACCCGATTTATGTGGCGTTGGTTGCGTGAACCGCTGCGCATATTGATGGCGGTGTTGCTGTTCAGCCCGACCATCATTGATCCGGTGAAGGAAAAATTCGCCCCGGCCATTGCCATTACTGCGCTTGACCTGGCGTTCAAGGTAGGCAACAACGTCTGGCGTGCCGTCTCGGAGCTATTGATGTATGCCATTCTTGCCTTCTGCCTGTACGCGGTCTTTGCACTGATCCGCTGGTCAATCGAGCGAACCCGCAAGGCCAGTGCCGCCGCGTCAGAACAGGCGCGCGACAGCGACCCTGAAGACGATCAGCCATTTGGCTCTGCCGGCAATGAGCGCTTCGGTCGTTCTGCTGCGCGGAGTGCAACAGCACCTTCACGGGTTGAACCACGGTTGTAATTTTTTTCGTCAGCCTGAATGCGAGAGTGCGAGCGTGTGTGAATTATTGGGCATGAGCGCCAATGTCCCGACCGATATTGTCTTTAGTTTCACCGGGCTGATGCAGCGTGGCGGACGTACCGGTCCGCACCGCGATGGCTGGGGTATTGCCTTTTATGAAGGCCGTGGCCTGCGTCTGTTCCAGGACCCGGCTGCCAGCTGCGACTCTGAAGTCGCCCTGCTGGTGCAGCGTTACCCGATCAAAAGCGAAGTGGTGATTGGTCATATCCGTCAGGCCAACGTGGGCAAGGTGTGCCTGTCCAACACTCATCCCTTCGTGCGTGAACTGTGGGGCCGCAATTGGTGTTTCGCGCACAATGGCCAGTTGGCCGACCTGTCGCCGAGCACCCGGTTTTACCGCCCGATTGGCGATACCGACAGCGAAGCCGCATTTTGTGATGTGCTCAACCGTGTGCGCGAAGCCTTCCCCGAGCCGGTTGAAGTCGAACGTATCCTGCCGGTGCTGGTGGCGGCCTGCGCCGAGTTCCGCAGCAAAGGCGTGTTTAACTGCTTGCTCAGTGATGGCGACTGGCTCTTTTGCTATTGCTCGACCAAGTTGGCGCACATTACCCGTCGTGCGCCGTTTGGTCCGGCTCGCTTGAAAGACGTCGATGTGATCGTCGACTTTCAGGCCGAAACCACGCCCAATGATGTGGTCACGGTCATCGCCACTGAGCCGCTGACTGAAAATGAAACCTGGACGCGCTATGAGCCGGGTCAATGGAGCCTGTGGCGGCGCGGCGAATGCGTCAGCCAGGGCACAACCAAATAAGGATGGGCGTGTATGTTCTTGAGCTACCTGCGTTTGGTGTTGTTCACCTCAGGCCTGTTGATCGGTGTGCAAGTGCCGGGGTTTATCAATGACTACGCCAATCGTGTCGAAGCTCATCTGATCGAAGCGCAAACTGCACTGGCGGGTTTCCAGAACACTGCCAACCAGTTTTTCAAGGGCGATCTGCAAGCCCTGGTGGCGCATTATCAGGGCAGTGATGACCCGGTGTTTCGCAGCGATGCCACTAGCCTGAGCACGTTGCTTGGCCGTCAGCGTCTGCTCGACGAGCAGTTCCAGGCCATGCAGGGGCCGTGGTACATGCGCGCCTTGCAGGTGGCTTTCGCCGCTGACCCGGCCATGCGCCAGGAAACCCTGAAGGCCTACACCTATCAGGTGCTGTTGTCGCCCGCAGCGATGGGGTGGGCCCTGGCCGGGGCCCTGTTGTTTTCCTTCGTGATTGAAGGGCTCCTGCGCGTGATCGACTGGGTCGTACTGGGGGGCAAGCGCCAGCGTGAACGCATTGCCCGCCGCGAGCGCAACTACTAAGCCCCCCTCGGGGCTCATGTTTCCAGCGCGGTCTTGTTAAGCAATCAACTTTTTCTTATCTCTGCGTCCGGCTTTTATTAGTTGGACGAACGGTGTGCGCCTGTCGAAAAATGCCGGCTCTCTAAACTATAAGAAAACACCACAGGAGCATCATCGTGAGCCGCCTGTTATTGAATTGCGACATAGGTGAGAGTTTCGGCAGCTGGACCATGGGCCTGGATGCCGAAGTGATGCCGTTTATCGATTGCGCCAACATTGCCTGCGGCTTTCACGCAGGCGACCCGAGCATCATGCGCAACACCGTGAAGCTGGCGATGACGCACAACGTGCGGATCGGTGCGCACCCTGCGTATCAGGACCTGGCCGGCTTTGGCCGCCGCTCGATGGCCTACTCGCCCCAGGAGCTGCAAGACCTGTTGCACTATCAGATCGGCGCCCTTGAGGGTATTTGCCGGGCTCAGGGCACGCGTGTCAGTTATGTCAAACCCCATGGCGCGATGTACAACGACATGATGGCCAACCCCGCGCAGTTGCGGGCGGTGATCCAGGCCGTCGCGGCCTACGATGTCAGCTTGCCGCTAATGCTGATGGCCACCCGCGACAACAGTGCAGCCCAGGCCATAGGCGATGAGTTCGGGCTCACGTTGTGGTTCGAGGCATTTGCCGATCGTGCCTACGATAACGCCGGGCGCTTGGTTGCACGTCAGTTGCCGGGCGCCGTGCATCATGAAGCCGATGTCATCGTGCAGCAGGCGCTGACCATTGCTGCCGGTAAACAGCTGGTTGCCAGCGACGGTAGCGCCTTGGTCTTGCAGGCCAATACCCTGTGTGTGCATGGCGACAACGCGAGTTCGGTGGCGGCGGTGCAGCGCATCCGCGAGGCCTTGAATCAGCAGATGCCGTCATGAAGCCGCGGATCGAAGTGGTGGCCATCGACTGCCTGATGCTGCGTCTGTTCGATGAAATTGCTGAAACCAACATGCCGTGGATGCTCGCCGCGAGCCAACGCCTGCGTGCCGGATTTGCCGGTCATCTGATTGATCTGGTGCCGTCCTACACCACCCTGATGGTGCATTACGACGGGCTGGCGCTGAGCCCGGGCCAGGCCCGTGAATTGATCGCCCAGGCACTGACCGATCTTCAGCCCGACACGCAAAACCGTGGCCAATGCCATGTGCTGCCGGTGTGGTACGACGTGAGCGTTGGCCCGGAGCTCACCTTGTTGGCCGAGCGTACCGGCTGGTCGGTGAGTGAGGTTATTCGCCGTCACAGCGAGCATCACTATCAAGTATTTGCGCTGGGCTTTGCCCCGGGGTTTGCGTTCATGGGGCTGGTGGAAGAGGCCCTGGCTGCACCGCGTCTCGCGACACCGCGCAAACGGGTTGCCGCGGGAAGCGTCGGGATTGCCGAGCGCCAGACCGCGGCCTATCCGGCGCAATCGCCAGGTGGCTGGAACCTCATCGGGCGTACCCCGAGTGCGCTGTTTGACCGCGAACGCGAGGGTTACAGCCTGATGCAACCCGGCGATAGCGTTCAATTCGCCCCCGTCAGTCACGCTGAATTCATTAATCTGGGCGGTGACGACACACCTCAGGAGGCGCTGGCATGAGCGGTTTATTGATTCAGGCCAGCAACCCGATGTGTGTGCTGCAAGATGCTGGCCGTTTCGGCGTCCGGCACCTGGGCGTCACCCAGGGCGGGGCCGCGGACTGGCTCTCAATGGCCTGGGCTAACTGGCTGTTGGGTAATTCGCCAGACGCGGCGGTTATCGAAATCACCTTGGGTGGCTTGACCCTGGTGGCGCAGGCCGATTGCAGCCTGGCCCTGGCCGGGGCTGATCTGGCCGCCACTGTCGATGGCCAGGCACTCAAGCCCTGGCGCAGTTTTGACCTGAAAAAAGGTCAGACGCTGGCATTCACTCAGCCATTGCTCGGTGCTCGGGCCTATTTGGCCGCGCCTGCTGGCTTTATCGCCCCTCAGGTATTGGGCAGTTGTGCCACGGTGGTTCGTGAACAGCTGGGCGGCCCGGACGGTTTTGGCCGTGCGCTGGTTGCCGGGGATGAGTTGAGGTTTGCCGCTGTTTCCCGGCCGCTGCGTGAACTGGCACGGGACGCTATCCCGCATTTCACGTCAAAACCCGGCCTGGACGTAGTATTGGGGGCACAAATCGGAGCCTTCAGTGGGCAAAGCACGTTTGATGCGTTCAACCAGCCATGGACCGTCGACAGCCGCGCCGATCGCATGGGGATTCGCTTGTTGGGGCCAGCGCTGGTGTATCAGGGCGCACCGATGATTTCCGAAGGCATTCCGCTGGGCGCCATTCAGGTCCCCCCGGATGGCCAGCCGATCGTGTTGCTCAATGACCGCCAGACCATTGGTGGCTATCCGCGTCTTGGGGCCTTGACCCCATTGGCGCTGGCGCGTCTGGCGCAATGTTTGCCGGGGGAGGGCGTACACCTGCGGCCGACCACCCAGGAAGCGGCGCAATGCCAGCACGTCAGTTACATGCAACGCTTTAGCTAGAACCTCTGTCGTCGGGAGCTTGCCTGCGATCCAGTCAATGCGGTTTATCTGAAAAACCGCAGCGATCCAGTCGCGAGCAAACTCGACGCCTGCAGCTACCGTTGTAACAGATGCTACTTGGCCAAATAACGCATCGCTTCTTCCAGCCCTTCAAGCGTCAACGGGTACATGCGATCCTCGATCAAATCGCGGACGATGCCGGTTGAAGCGGTGTAATGCCAGGTGTCTTTGGGGTAGGGATTAATCCAGACAAGTTTTTTGTACTTCTCCATAAAGCGCTGCATCCACTTATACCCGGGCTCTTCGTTCCAGTGCTCGACACTGCCCCCGGCGTGGGTGATCTCATACGGCCCCATTGACGCGTCACCGATGAAAATCACTTTGTAATCGGCCCCGTACTTGTGCAGCAGGTCCTGGGTGGCGATGCGTTCAACCTGGCGGCGCTGGTTGTTCTTCCACACCGACTCATAAACGAAGTTGTGGAAGTAGTAATACTCCAGGTGCTTGAACTCGGTTCTGCAGGCTGAAAACAACTCTTCGCAAATCTTGATATGGGCATCCATCGAACCGCCGATGTCGAACAGCAACAACAGTTTGATGGTGTTGCGCCGTTCAGGCCGCATCTGAATATTCAACAGGCCTGCATCGCGGGCGGTGTGGTCGATGGTGCCATCGATGTCCAGTTCTTCTGCCGCGCCCTGGCGCGCAAATTTGCGCAGGCGCCGCAGTGCCACCTTGATGTTGCGCGTGCCCAATTCGACCTGGTCGTCGAGATTCTTGTATTCGCGCTGCTCCCAGACCTTCGCAGCCTTGCCCTGACGCGCACCGGCATCGCCCACGCGAATGCCTTCGGGGTGATAGCCGCCTGAACCGAACGGGCTGGTGCCGCCGGTGCCGATCCACTTGTTGCCGCCGGCGTGGCGTTCCTTTTGCTCTTCAAGGCGTTGTTTGAACGCCTCGATCAGTTTGTCCAGCCCACCCAGAGACTGAAGCTGGGCCCGGTCCTCGTCGCTCAGCGAGCGTTCGAATTCCTTGCGCAGCCAGTCCTCCGGGATCAAGGCCTCAAGGTGTTCATTCAGGTTTTGCAGGCCATTGAAGTACGCACCGAAGGCCCGGTCGAATTTGTCGAAATGGCGTTCGTCTTTCACCAGGATCGTACGCGCCAGGTAATAAAACTCGTCCATGTCGGCAAACGTCACGCGGTGTTTCAGGGCGTTGATCAGGTCCAGTAACTCGCGTACCGAGACCGGCACCTTGGCTGCACGCATTTCATTGAACAGATTCAGCAACATGCTTATCGCCTTCTGGAAAAATCAGCGATTGCCGCGGCGGCTCATGAACGCCAGGCGCTCCAGCAACTGTACGTCCTGTTCGTTTTTCACCAGGGCACCTGCCAAGGGTGGAATGGCCTTGGTCGGATCACGCTCGCGCAATACGGCTTCGCCAATGTTGTCGGCCATCAGCAGCTTCAACCAGTCGACCAGTTCGGAGGTGGAAGGTTTTTTCTTCAGGCCGGGCACTTTGCGCACATCGAAAAACACGTCCAGCGCTTCGCTGACCAGCGTTTGTTTAATGTTCGGGAAGTGCACGTCGACAATTTTTTGCAGCGTGGTGCGGTCCGGGAAGCTGATGTAATGGAAGAAGCAACGGCGCAGGAACGCGTCGGGCAGCTCTTTTTCGTTGTTAGAGGTGATGATGATGATCGGGCGAACCTTGGCCTTGATCGTTTCGTCGATTTCGTAAACGTAGAACTCCATCTTGTCGAGTTCTTGCAGCAGGTCATTCGGGAACTCGATGTCGGCCTTGTCGATTTCATCGATCAGCAGGATCACCCGCTCTTCGGCTTCGAAGGCTTCCCACAGCTTGCCTTTCTTCAGGTAGTTGCGCACATCGTGGACTTTATCGACGCCCAGCTGCGAGTCGCGCAGACGGCTGACCGCATCGTATTCGTACAAGCCTTGATGGGCCTTGGTGGTGGACTTGATGTGCCAGGTAATCAGTTTGCAACCAAAGGACTCGGCCAGTTGCTCGGCCAGCATGGTCTTGCCGGTACCGGGTTCGCCCTTGACCAGCAGCGGACGTTCCAGGGTAATGGCTGCGTTGACCGCCAGCTTCAGGTCATCGGTGGCCACGTAGGCGCGGGTGCCTTCAAACTTCATCTGCAATTCCTCAAGCCATGACCCCGACCTGCAGGGCAGGGCGGGAAATGTTTAAACGTATGTCCGACTATAACGTGCTGCCTGTCTGGCGTGAACGCAGACGCGGTATTCAGTCTCTGAATGGCGCGTCACAGCATGACTGGACGCATGTGAGCACGAGGCCTACCCTTGAAGCCTTCCTAAACGGTGCATTAAGGACCCCCGCCATGAGCCGCATTTTTTCAGACAACGCGCACTCCATCGGTAACACGCCCCTGGTACAGATCAACCGTATCGCACCCCGTGGTGTGACTATTCTGGCCAAGATCGAAGGGCGTAACCCCGGGTATTCGGTGAAATGCCGGATTGGCGCCAACATGATCTGGGACGCCGAAAGCCGCGGGGTACTCAAGCCGGGCATGACCATTATCGAGCCGACTTCGGGCAACACCGGTATCGGTCTGGCTTTTGTTGCCGCAGCGCGTGGATACAAGCTGATGCTGACCATGCCGTCGTCCATGAGTATCGAGCGCCGCAAAGTGCTCAAGGCGCTGGGGGCCGAGCTGGTGTTGACCGAGCCGGCCAAAGGCATGAAAGGCGCCATCGACAAGGCGACTGAAATCCAGGCCAGCGATCCTGCGCAGTACTTTATGCCGCAGCAATTCGAAAACCCGGCCAACCCGGCGATTCACGAAAAAACCACCGGCCCGGAAATCTGGAACGATACCGATGGCGGCATCGATGTCCTGGTTTCGGGCGTTGGCACCGGCGGTACGATTACCGGTATTTCGCGTTATATCAAACAGACCCAGGGCAAGCCGATTCTGTCGGTGGCAGTAGAACCTGAAGGCTCGCCGGTGATTACCCAGGCTCTCGCGGGTCAGGAAATCAAGCCCGCACCGCACAAGATCCAGGGCATCGGCGCCGGATTTGTGCCGAAAAACCTTGATCTGTCGATGGTCGATAAAGTCGAGCTGGTCAGCGACGAAGAGTCCAAGGCCATGGCCCTGCGACTGATGCAGGAAGAAGGCATCCTGTGCGGGATCTCGTGTGGTGCGGCCATGGCCGTTGCGGTACGCATGGCCGAAACACCGGAAATGCAAGGCAAGACCATTGTCGTGATTCTCCCGGACTCGGGCGAACGTTACCTGTCGAGCATGCTGTTCAGCGACATGTTCAGTGAGCAGGAGCTGCAGCAGTAATCGCCGTGTAGATCCCGTAGCCGTTGGCAGGTGGAGCAAAGAGCGACTTTGCTCCACTCGACGACTGCTGCGGGCGGTTACGTGATGTGCATCAAGCGGCTTCAGGTTTACGCATGCTAATTTTCGTTGTTACGTAATGCTTAACAATGAATGTTGGATCCGGCGGGTTTTGTCCCGGGCCGGTAGTGTTTATCATGGCCGGCTGCCATGTCGGGCTATTGGTACAGCACCGGCACGCGGCAAGAGGCCTATTTTCAAGGAGTTGTTGCATGACCTTATCCTTCGCCATCAAGGCAGGGCTGATACTGCTGTTTGTCGGCAGCATCCTTTACGTGCATTTGCGCGGCAAGGCACGGCTGCCGGTATTGCGCCAGTTCGTCAACCACTCCGCATTCTTCGCGCCCTACAATGCCTTGATGTATCTGTTTTCGGGTGTACCGTCCAAACCGTATCTGGATCGCAGCAAATTCCCTGAACTGGATGTCCTCAAGGACAACTGGCAGGTGATCCGCGAAGAGGCCATGCACCTGTTCGATGAAGGCTATATTCGCGCCGCTGAAAAGAATAATGACGCCGGTTTCGGTTCTTTTTTCAAGAAGGGCTGGAAGCGCTTTTACCTCAAGTGGTACGACAAGGCCCTGCCTTCGGCTGAGTTGCTGTGCCCAAAAACCGTTGAATTGGTCAACAGCATCCCTAATGTCAAGGGTGCAATGTTCGCCCTGTTGCCAGGGGGCAGCCACCTCAATCCGCACCGCGATCCCTTTGCCGGTTCCCTGCGTTACCACCTGGGCTTGTCGACCCCGAACTCCGATGCCTGTCGTATCTTCGTCGATGGCGAGGAATATGCCTGGCGCGACGGTCAGGACGTCATGTTCGATGAGACCTACGTGCACTGGGTCAAGAACGAAACCGACATCACCCGCGTCATTCTGTTCTGCGATGTGGAACGTCCTCTGACCAGTCGCCTGATGACCCGCATCAATCGCTGGGTCAGTGCTCAACTGGGCAAGGCGACGGCTCCGCAAAACCTCGATGACGAGCGCGTCGGCGGGATCAACAAGGCGTATGCCTGGAGCAAAACCTTCAGCGACCGCTTCAGTGGTGTGGTCAAGCAATGGAAGCGGCGTCACCCCAAACTGTATCGTGTGGCGCGCCCGGTGCTGGCGGTGATCGTACTGGTGCTGCTGTGGCGCTGGTTGTTCGGTTAAGTTGTTGCAATTTGTATTGAGCGCTGTTTATAGTTGGCGCTCAATGAGCCTGGTGCTCACGTCCTTATCTTCAAGAAAGATCAGCGCATGCCACTTTCCCTTATCCACGGTACCGTCAAATCAGCAGTCTCTGCTGGCGTTGTGCCGTGCGGGATCCAGCAGCCTGTGCAGATCAGTCATTATCCCCCTCCTGTCAGCAGCACCGTGGTGTACGTCGTCGTATCGCCACCGGGTGTTGTTACGGGCTGAGCTGATCATTCAGCTGCCCGTACCCGTCTGAAAAATACTGAACTTCAGCCCCGGCTGAGTTGGCTTTTTGTCTGATGACAGGTGTTGTCCATGTTTTCCATTTCTAAAGAGTCCGCATTGGCGGCAGCTTCCACGAGCCTGTTTGTACTGCTGTGGAGCAGTGGCGCCATTTTTTCCAAATGGGGGCTGGCTCATGCTTCGCCCTTTGCCTTTCTGCTGATCCGCTTTGCCATTGCCCTGTTGGCACTGCTGCTGTTAACCCCCTTGATGAAATTCAAACGGCCTCGCAGCCTCCACACCCTGGGATATGCGCTGTTAACCGGGGTGGTGCTGCTCGGCGCCTATCAGATTTTTTACATACTGGCCCTGGACCTCAAGGTCACGCCGGGAGTGATGGCGACCGTGATGGGGGTGCAGCCGATTTTGACGGCGGTGATCATGGAGCGCCGCCATTCATGGAGTCGCTCCCTGGGGCTGGTGCTGGGGCTGACCGGGTTGATTCTGGTGGTGTATCAGGGGATCGGACTGGCGGGCCTGTCGTGGCTCGGAATGCTCTTTGCGGTGCTGGCGCTGGCCAGCATGACGCTGGGCACCTTGATGCAGAAGCGCATCACTGAGAACCCGTTGGGCACCTTGCCTTTGCAATATCTGGCCGGTTTGTTGGCGTGCGGTGTGTTTGTGCCGTTCCAGCCGTTTCATTTCGAGCACAGCGTCGGCTTTGTCGTACCGGTGTTATGGATGGGGCTGGTGGTGTCGGTGCTGGCGACCTTATTGCTGTACCGGATGATCGCCAAAGGCAATCTGGTGAATGTCACCAGCCTGTTTTACCTGGTGCCTGCCGTGACTGCGATCATGGATTACCTGATCTTTGGCAATAAGCTGGCAGCGTTGAGTGTGCTGGGCATGGCCATGATCATCGTTGGATTGATGTTCGTGTTCCGCAAAACGGTATAGGCCGCACGCCCCGGCGGCGTAGCCGTCGTGAAGCCGGGTAGGCAACCCCCCGGACGCGGCCTCGCTCCGCTCGACTGCTGCTACGGATTTTGGGGGTTCTGTAGCCGCTGCCGAAGGCTGCGATGGGGTGCGCTGCACCCCCCGGCATCATGCAATCTGCTTGTCCGGCGTTGCCGGTTTTAACACCAGCCACAACGCCACGGCAATCAGCAGCCCGCCATAGACATGCGCCATCGACAGCGGTTCATCCAGAAACAGAGCGCCCCAGAGCACGCCGAAAGGCGGGATCATAAAGGTCACGGTCATGGATTTGACCGGGCCGATGCTGGTCAGTAAACGGAAGTACAGAATGTAGGCGAATGCCGTGCAGACGAGCCCCAGGCCCAGTAACGACAGCCAGACGCTCGCACCGCCCCAACTGGCAGGTGGTTGATTGATCAGGCTCAGCCCGAACAACGGTAATAGAAACAAGGTGGCGCCCAGCATGCTGCCCAGTGCCGAGAGTCTCGGATCAAGACCACCTTGCTGATCCAGCCAGCGGCGAGCCAGAAAGCCGGCAAAGCCATAGCAGGTGGTGGCCAGCAGGCAAGCGAGAGCCCCCATCAGCAGGTCGATGTCGAATGCCACAGGGCCGGCGCGGGTCAGGATCCCCACCCCGAGCAGCCCCAGAAATACACCGCTCATTTTGGTCAGGGTGAGTTTTTCGCTGAAAAACAGCCCGCCGATCAATACCCCCATCAACGGGGTCGTTGCGTTGAAAATCGCTGAGTAGCCGGCCGGCAGCACCAGTGCGGCCACGGAATACAACGTGGCGGGTATTCCGGAGTTGATGACGCCGAGGATCAACACGACTTTGAATTTGCCACCGAAGTTCCAGCGCACGCGCATCAGCGCGAGGATCACCACCAGGCCGGTGGCGGCGATGGAGACGCGAAAAAAGGCAGTAGGAATTGACCCAAGAACCGGAGCGATAATCCGCATGAACAGAAAGCTGGCACCCCAAATGCCTGCCAGTGACAGCATGCGCATGATATCGACGAGTTTCACGTAGTTTCCTTGCTGGTTTAAGCGGGAGCTTGAGCCGGGCAGTGTAGGGGATGTTGCGCACATGGCAATGGTTGCGTGGTTTGACACCGGGCCACTAAGCTCAGTCGATCCACGGCTCTTCTACCGTCGTGTGGAGGTCTCACAATGCCCCAGTCCTGGCCGGCAGCAGCGATTGCACACATGATCCTCGAAGGCTTCGATGATTACCGTGAGCCGTTTCGACATATCACCGATGGCGCCCGGGCCCGTTTTGAAGGCGCATTATGGCAAGAAGCGCAGACCGCGTCGGCGGCACGGATCAACCTGTATGAGCTGAAAGTCAATCAGCTCAACCAGCGTTTGCAGGCGACATTCGCCGAAAAGGGCTTGTTGAATGCGGTGCATTGGCCGCAGGTCAAGCGTGCCTACATCAGTCTGATTGACCTGCGCTTTGACGATGAGCTGGCCGAGACCTGGTACAACTCGATCTTTTGCAGCCTGTTCAGCCATGACCTGATCAGCGACCGCTGCATGTTTATCCACACCACCCGCCCGCTGCAGCGTCAGGCCCGTGCGGCGCAGACCCGCACTTATCGTCCGGCCGGTCAGTTGAGTCGCACCCTGGCGCAGATTTGCGCCGATTACGGGTTCAGTGAACCCTACGCCGATTTACCGGGGGATTTGCGTCGACTTGAAGGGCAGTTGCGGGACAGTTTGCCGGACTGGGTCTGCAAAGACCCGGGCTTGAACCTTGAGTTGTTCTCTTCTGCGCTCTATCGAAACAAGGGCGCCTACCTCGTCGGGCGGCTCTACAACCAGGATGAGCAGTGGCCGCTGGTCATCGCGTTTGTGCACCGTGAAGGCGGGGGAATTCAGGCCGACGCGGTAATCACCGACGAAGCTGAAGTGTCGATCATTTTCTCGTTCACCCGCTCGTACTTCATGGTGGATGTACCTGTGCCTGCGGAGTTTGTCGGGTTTCTCCAGCGTATCTTGCCCGGCAAGCACATCGCCGAGCTCTATACCTCGATCGGTTTTTACAAACACGGCAAGTCCGAATTTTACCGTGCCCTGATCAACCACCTGGCCACCACTGACGACCGTTTCATCATGGCGCCAGGGGTTCGCGGCATGGTCATGACCGTGTTCACGTTGCCGGGCTTCAACACGGTATTCAAACTGATCAAGGACCGTTTCTCGCCGTCGAAAAACATCAGCCGTGCCACGGTGATTGAAAAGTACCGGCTGGTGAAGCATGTCGATCGGGTAGGGCGCATGGCCGACACCCAGGAATTCGCAGATTTCCGCTTCCCGCTGAGCAAGTTCGCCCCTGATTGCCTGGCCGAATTGCTCGAGGTGGCCCCTTCAACGGTGGTCGTCGAGGGCGACACGCTGCTGATCCGCCATTGCTGGACCGAGCGGCGCATGACCCCGCTCAATCTGTACCTGGAGAGTGCCAGCGACGCGCAGACCCGCGAAGTGCTGGACGACTATGGGCTGGCGATCAAGCAATTGGCGGCGGCCAATATTTTCCCCGGCGACATGCTGCTGAAAAACTTCGGCGTCACCCGCCACGGCCGCGTGGTGTTCTATGACTACGACGAAATCTGTTACTTGACCGAAGCTAACTTTCGGTACATTCCGCAGCCTCGAACTCCTGAAGATGAAATGGCCAGTGAACCCTGGTATTCCATCGGGCCGCTGGACGTGTTTCCTGAAGAGTTCCCGCAGTTCCTGTTCGCCGACGCCGGTCAGCGTCGCCTGTTCAGCGAACTGCACGGCGAGATCTACGATGCCGGTTACTGGAAAGGCCTGCAGGCGGCAATTACCGCAGGCAAGGTGATTGACGTATTTCCGTATCGGCGCAAGGGATAGGTGCTGCCTGTTCCTACAGATTCGTGCATAAGCGCTTAAATCTGCGACAATCCGCCCCCTGCATTTTTGAAGACTTTTGCGCACCTGATGACTGACGAATCGCCTGCTATCGACCAACTGTTGAAAAACCTTGATCAAGCCATGATTGCCGACCGCCACAAGTTGCGGCGGCAATTGCATGAGCTGCGCAAAAAGCCTGACGACGCCAAGTTGGCCGCATGGGCCGAACGGGTGCAGGCTTCGTGCGCGCAGGTCACGGCGCGGGCGGCCAGCGTGCCGTTGATTCGTTATGACGAAAACCTGCCGATTGCCGCCAAACGCGATGAAATCAAGGCCGCTTTGCTCAAGCATCAGGTGCTGATTCTGGCCGGTGAGACCGGCTCGGGCAAAACCACCCAGTTGCCGAAAATCTGTCTTGAAATCGGTCGTGGGCAGCATGGCCTGATTGGCCACACCCAACCCCGGCGAATCGCCGCCCGCAGTGTTGCCAGCCGCGTGGCCGAAGAACTGGCCACGCCCCTGGGCGCGCTGGTCGGGTATCAGGTGCGGTTCGAGGATCAAAGCGATTCCAATACCCTGATCAAGCTGATGACCGATGGCATCTTGCTGGCTGAAACCCAGCACGACCGCTATCTGGAGCGTTACGACACAATCATCGTCGACGAAGCCCACGAACGAAGCCTGAACATCGACTTTTTGCTGGGCTACCTGAAAATCCTGCTGCCGCGGCGCCCGGACCTGAAGGTCATCATCACCTCGGCCACCATCGATCTGGAGCGTTTTTCCAAACACTTCAATGATGCGCCGATTGTCGAAGTCTCGGGCCGTACCTTCCCGGTCGAAACCTGGTATCGACCGCTGACCTCCGAGCAGGACGAAGAGGGCAACAGCGTCGAAGAGGACTTGAGCGTCGATCAGGCGATCATCGCCACCCTCGATGAGATCGCTGCCTTTGAGCGTAGCGAGCGCAAGAGCCCGGGGGATGTGCTGGTGTTTTTGCCCGGCGAGCGTGAAATTCGCGATGCCGCCGACCTGTTGCGCAAGGCGCAGCTCAAGCACACCGAAATCCTGCCTTTGTATGCGCGACTGTCGCCTGCCGAACAGCAGCGCATCTTTCAGTCGCACCCGGGGCGACGCGTGGTACTGGCGACCAACGTGGCGGAAACCTCGCTGACCGTGCCGGGCATTCGCTATGTGATCGACAGCGGTACGGCGCGGATCAGTCGTTACAGCTACCGGGCCAAGGTTCAGCGTTTGCCGATCGAGGCGATTTCCCAGGCTAGTGCCAATCAGCGTAAAGGTCGCTGCGGCCGGGTTGAGCCGGGTATTTGCGTGCGTTTGTACGCCGAAGAAGATTTCAACGGGCGTCCGGAATTTACCGACCCGGAGATCCTGCGCACCAACCTGGCGGCAGTGATCCTGCAAATGCTGCACCTGCGCCTGGGCGAGATTACAGCCTTCCCGTTTATCGAGCCGCCGGATGGCAAGGCCATCACTGACGGCTTTAATCTGCTGCAAGAGCTGTCGGCGGTAAACCGCGAGAATCAGCTGACACCGCTGGGCCGCCAATTGGCCCGCTTGCCGGTTGATCCGCGGATGGGGCGCATGTTGCTGGAAGCCGCCAAACTCGGCAGTTTGCAGGAAGTGTTGATCGTCGCCAGTGCGATGTCGGTGCAAGATCCGCGGGAACGTCCGCCCGAGCGTCAGCAAGCGGCCGATCAGGCCCACGCACAATGGAAAGACGTAGACTCGGATTTCGCCGGGTTGATCAATGTCTGGCGCGGCTTTGAAGAACAGCGCCAGGCGCTGACGGCCAGTCCGCTGCGTAACTGGTGCCGCAAGAACTTCCTCAATTACCTGCGGTTGCGTGAATGGCGCGACTCTCACCGGCAATTGAGCCTGATCTGCCGCGACCTTCAGTTGACGGTCAATAAAGAACCGGCCGATTACCCCAAGCTGCACAAGGCCGTGTTGTCAGGCTTGCTCAGTCAGATCGGGCAGAAGACCGAAGACGGCGATTACCTGGGCGCCCGCCAGCGCCGGTTCTGGATTCACCCCTCATCAGGTCTGGGCAAAAAGCGTCCGCAATGGCTGATGACCGCCGAGCTGGTCGAAACCACCAAGCTGTATGCTCGGATGGTAGCCAAGATCGAGCCGGACTGGATCGAGCCGCTGGCCGGGCACCTGATCAAAAAGAACCACTTCGAACCGCATTGGGAGAAGAAGCGCGGACAAGTGGTGGCTTATGAGCAAATCACCCTGTTCGGGCTGATCGTGGTGGGTCGGCGCGCAGTGCATTACGGGCCGATTGATCCGGTGCTGTCCCGCGAGCTGTTTATCCGCGAAGGGCTGGTGCGCGGCGAGATTCAGTCGCGGGCCAAATGCCTGACGGCCAATGCGCAGTTGCTGGAACAGCTCGACGAGCTGGAGGCCAAGGCCCGCCGCCGCGACATCCTGGCCGACGAAGAAACCCTCTATGCGTTCTATGACGCTCGTCTGCCGGCAGAGATTCATCAGACCGCCACCTTCGACAGCTGGTACCGGGTTAACAGCCAGAAAGACCCGCAGCTGTTGATCATGCGCGAAGAGGACGTGCTGGCCCGCGAGGCCACCGAAATCACCGCCCGGCATTACCCGGACACTCTGCACCTGGGTGATCTGACCCTGGAGCTGAGCTATCACTTTGAACCCAATCACCCCCGTGACGGGGTGACGGTCAAGGTGCCAGCACCTTTGCTTTCGGTGTTGCCTCCGGAACGCCTGGAGTGGCTGGTGCCAGGCATGATTGAAGCCAAATGCATCGCTCTGGTACGCAGCTTGCCCAAAGCCTTGCGCAAAAATTTCGTGCCGGTGCCGGACTTCGTCAAAGCCGCCTTGCAGCGCCTGGAATTTGCCGAAGGCTCCTTGCCCCAGGCATTGGGCCGTGAGTTGCTGCGCATGACCGGTGCGCGAGTCAGTGACGAGGCCTGGGCAGAAGCGGCGCAGCAGGTGGAAAACCACCTGAAAATGAACCTGGAGATTGTCGACGCCGACGGCAAGTTCCTCGGCGAAGGGCGCGATCTGGCCGAATTGACCGCGCGCTTTGCCCAAGCCAGTCAGGCCGCACTGGCGGTGCCGCAAACCGCCAAAAACCAGCAGCCGGTCGAAGCCAAGGTGTTTGCTCCGGTGGCCGAGAAAACCCAGCAGAAGATTGCCGGGTTGTCGATGACGGTCTACCCGGCGCTGGTGGAAGAGGGCAATACGGTCAAGGAAGGGCGCTTCTCGACCCCGGCCGAAGCGGAATACCAGCATCGACGTGCCTTGCAGCGGTTATTGATGCAGCAATTGGCCGAGCCGGCGAAATTCCTGCGCGGTAAATTGCCGGGCATGACCGAGCTGGGGTTGCTGTATCGCGAGCTGGGCCGGGTAGAAAGTCTGGTCGAAGACATCCTGCTGGCCAGCCTCGACAGCTGCATTCTTGAGGGCGAAGCGGTGTTGCCGCGTGATGGTGCCGGCCTGGCTTCGCTGGCCGAGCGCAAACGGGGCGCCTGGACTGAACACGCCGAAAAACTGGCCAGGTTGACCCTGGATATCCTCAAGTTGTGGCACGGTCTGCAAAAGCGCTTCAAGGGCAAGATTGACCTGGCTCAGGCCGTGGCGCTGAACGACATCAAGCAACAGCTGAGCCATCTGGTTTATCCCGGTTTTGTACGGGAAACCCCGGCGGTCTGGCTCAAGGAGTTACCGCGTTATCTCAAGGCGATTGAGATGCGCCTGGAAAAACTGCCAGGGCAGGTTCAAAAGGATCGGGTCTGGAGCGGCGAACTGAGCAACCTGTGGGCCCAATACCAGGCGCGGGCCACCAAGCATGCCCAAGAAGGCAAGCGGGATCCGCAACTGGAGCTCTATCGCTGGTGGCTCGAGGAATACAGGGTGTCGTTGTTCGGTCAGCAATTGGGCACCAAGGTTCCGATTTCGGACAAGCGTTTAAGCAAGCAGTGGAGTCAGGTAGACGCCTAGCCACATTCGGAGCGGCTACAAGGACTGCATCGTGGCCGCACATGTGCAGATAACGCTAAAACTTGCCATTTATGGCAAACTTCGCGGCTATAACTACTTGATAGCAAGATGACTCAAGGCTTTTCATCCTTTGATCGGGGAACGGCCTTTTTATGATGTGGCACGTTTGTGCCAATATTTTCTGCCTGAACAGATATAGAGGAACGACCGTGCATAACGTCGTCATCAGCGGCACCGGCCTGTACACCCCGGCCAACAGCATTTCCAATGAAGAGCTGGTGCAGTCTTTCAATGCCTATGTGCAACAGTTCAATGCGGACAACGCGGCAGCGATCGAGGCGGGTGACCTCCAGCCTCTGGCCGAGTCCAGCGCTGCGTTCATTGAAAAAGCATCGGGCATCAAAAGCCGTTTTGTCATGGACAAGGAAGGCATCCTTGATCCGCAGCGCATGCGCCCGCGTCTGCCCCAGCGTTCAAATGATGAAATGTCGGTGCTGTGCGAAATGGCAGTGGGCGCCGCGAAGCAGGCACTCGAGCGAGCGGGCAAGACGGCTGCCGACATCGACGGCGTGATTGTGGCGTGTTCCAACCTGCAACGGCCGTATCCGGCGGTTGCCATTGAAGTGCAACAGGCATTGGGCATCCAGGGCTTTGGCTTTGACATGAACGTGGCCTGCTCTTCGGCGACCTTTGGTATTCAGACCGCCAGCAACAGCGTGCAGTTGGGTCAGGCCCGCGCCGTACTGCTGATCAGCCCTGAAGTGTGCACCGGACATTTGAATTTCCGTGACCGTGACAGCCATTTCATTTTTGGCGATGCGGCCACCGCGGTGATCGTCGAGCGCGCTGATCTGGCAACCTCCGAGCACCAGTTCGATATCGTCAGCACCAAACTGCTGACCACTTTCTCGAACAACATTCGTAACAACTTCGGCTTTCTCAACCGTGCCTCTGATGAAGCGGCCGAGAGCCCGGACAAGCTGTTCGTGCAGGAAGGCCGCAAGGTGTTCCGCGATGTATGCCCGATGGTCGCCGAGCTGGTTGCCGAGCATTTGCAGGAAAACCGCATCGACGTCGCGGATGTGAAGCGTTTCTGGCTGCACCAGGCCAACCTGAGCATGAACCATTTGATCGTCAAGCGCCTGCTGGGGCGTGAGGCATCGATCGAAGAGGCCCCGGTGATTCTGGATACCTACGCCAACACCAGTTCGGCAGGCTCCGTGATCGCATTCCACACCTACCAGGATGATCTGGCGAGCGGTGCGCTGGCGGTACTCAGTTCGTTTGGCGCCGGTTACTCGATCGGCAGTGTGATTTTGCGCAAGCGTTGAGTGCGGCTCGCGTTTTTTAACGCGCAAAAAAACGCAAGGCGCTGGATGGAGCCAGCGCCTTGCGGGGTTTTTCCTGTAGCGATAAAGCCTTAGAACTTGGCTTCGAGATCCACCTGCAGCGTATTGATGTCCGCATCGGTACGGTCTTTTGCTGCGGTATCCGATTTGGCCATCAGGTACGCGGCGCCGACCGAGAAGTTCTTGTCGATTTCGTAACCCACTTTGAACTTGTGGCCACGGGAGCCGGTATAGCCGTTGGCGAAGTCCGAGTCGGTGAACGCGCCAATGACGGCATCGCGTTGAACGTCACGATAGTTGTAGTCCAGGCCGAACTTGCCCAGCTTGGTCTTCACGCCCAGCAACCAGGCCGTGTCGCCATCGGTGGCGGCACGGTCGTTGACCACATACTGGCCATAGGCTGACACCGGCACCGGCAGGTTGCTCAGGTCGACCTGACCAAAGCCTTCATACAGACGGAACTGGGTGCTGGTGTTGCCGTTGACGGCCAGCGCAGCGCGGGCTGCCGGGCTGTCATCACCGTCGAAGCTATAGATACTGCCGCCCAAGGTGACTTTCGTGCCGTCAAAGGGAGCGAAGCGCGCGCCCAGTTGACCTGCATACATGTTCAGGTCGTGCTTGAACTCCATGCCTTCGCCATCGACGTTGTCCTTGAGGATGTAGTAGCCGGCGCTACCGAACAGTTCGGTGTCGCCGCTGCCCACCGGCAACTTGTAGGTGGCAGCCAGGCCTTCTGGGTTGATGTCGCTATCCCAGATGATGTCGCCTTCGTTGACCCAGGGCTGGTTCATTTTACCGGCGATCAAATGCAGGTTTTTGATATTGGTAGGGTGCCAATCCAGATACGCCTGGTCGAGCCACAGCGATTTTTTGTTGAAGTAGTTGTCCAGGCTCTGGTTGGTCGAGCGGCGGTCGTCGCTGCTACCGGTAGCAATACGCACACCGGCATCGACCTGCGGGTTGATTTCACTGTAGAACCCGACACGGGCGCGGACACGTGCCCGGTCCTGGTCGCTGGCGGCGCCATCCCCGTTCACATCTTCGTAACGCACACGCACGTCACCTTTGACCTGGGTCTTGGACGCCCACGCCACTTTTTGCTCGAAGGCGGTCAGGTCAGACTTTTTAACCTGATTGGCAACGGCTTCTTGCTGGGCTTGTTTCTCGCTGGCGAGCTCGGTTTGCAGCTCGGAATATTGCGCTGGAGAAATGGAACCGTTGGCTTTGAGCATTTCTAGCAGTTTGGCATCGACTGCTGCGCTGGCTGGAACACTCATGGCCAGAACAAGGCCGCCACACAGTCCCGCCGCAACCCGTGTAGAAACAAGACGCATATGAATCTCCCAGTGATGGGATGGCGTTGACCACCCCAAAAAAAACGGCCCATTCAGGCTCAAAATTGAAACGGTCCGAGTGTGCCTACAGCGTGTTGGCAGACAGGCCACTCATAACCCTGTGTTCTAAGAAGCGGCGCCAGTATCGCGGCTGGATATGACAGAAAAATGGCGAAGTGATATCAAGTCTGTGACAGTTGACCGATTCACTGCGGGGAAGGGGGGCAGCGACACGCCGACAAGGCGGTGAGGGAGGTATCGCCAACGGCTAAGGGCTGCCAGGCCACTTGGTGCTACCATCGACGCTCTACGCCGCGTATCCGGGGACATTCAATGCCGCTACACCGTCTGGACAGCCTGTCCGCCATCTCTGCCCAGGAATGGGATGCACTGGTGCCCGTGGCCCAGCCTTTTTTGCGGCATGCGTTCCTCACCGCGCTGGAAGACAGCGCCAGCCTGGGGCCGCATTCCGGTTGGCAGCCTGAGCACTTGTTGCACTATCAGGACGGGCAATTGCAGGCGGCTTTGCCCGGGTATCGAAAATGGCATTCTTACGGCGAATACGTGTTCGATCACGAATGGGCGCAAGCCTGTGAGCGGGCGGGTATTGAGTACTACCCCAAACTGTTGATGGCCGTGCCGTTCAGCCCGGTCAGCGGTCCGCGCTTATTGGCCGCCCGTGCCGAAGACGGTCTTGAACTGCTGGCGGCCTTGCCCGGCTATCTGGAGATCGAGGGGCTGTCCAGTGCGCACATCAACTTCACCGATGCGCTGGCGGACAGTGCGCTGGCGCAACAGCCCGGCTGGTTGCAGCGGTTGGGGTGTCAGTTTCATTGGCAAAACCGTGAATACCGGGACTTTCAGGACTTTCTCGATGCGTTGAGTTCACGCAAGCGCAAGCAAATGCGTAAAGAGCGTGAACAAGTGGCGGCGCAGGGCTTTGAGTTTGAGTGGCTCGAAGGCCGGGAGGTCACTGAGGCGCAATGGGATTTTGTCTATGCCTGTTATGCCAACACCTATGCCGTGCGCCGGCAAACCCCGTACCTGACCCGTGCGTTTTTCAGTTTGCTGGCTGAGCGCATGCCCGAAGCGATTCGCGTGGTTCTGGCCAGGCAGGGGACACGCCCGGTGGCAATGGCTTTCAGCCTGGTCGGGGGTGACAGCCTGTATGGACGTTATTGGGGGTGTCTGGCCGAGTTTGACCGCTTGCACTTCGAGACCTGTTTCTATCAGGGCATGGATTACGCCATCGCTCACGGGTTGCAGCGTTTTGATGCGGGGGCTCAGGGTGAGCACAAATTGATTCGCGGTTTTGAGCCGGTGATCACCCGTTCATGGCATTACCTGCGTCATGCGGGCTTGAAAGCCGCGGTGAGTGATTTCCTGCAGCGTGAGCGCGTTGGAGTGCTGGCGTACGCCGACGAGGCGAGGGCGGCGCTGCCTTACCGGCAGGCCTGACCCTTGCCAGATTGTGTGTCAGTGGTCTTCTTTACCCAGCCAGCGATACGTCAACCCGCCCAGCGCTGCGCCCACCAGCGGCGCCAGCCAGAATAACCACAACTGCTGAAGTGCCCAGCCGCCCATGATCACGGCGGGGCCGGTACTGCGGGCCGGGTTGACCGAGGTATTGGTGACCGGGATCGATATCAGGTGGATCAGCGTCAGTCCCAGGCCAATGGCAATCGGCGCCATTCCCGCCGGAGCACGTTTGTCGGTGGCGCCCATGATGATCAGGATGAACATTGCAGTCATCACGATTTCGCACACCAGCCCCGATATCATCGAGTAACCGCCGGGCGAATGTTCGCCATAGCCGTTGGCTGCCAGTCCGCTGGCCAGTTCAAACCCGGGCTTGCCGCTGGCGATGAAATACAGCAACGCAGCGGCAATCACGCCACCCGCGACCTGGGCAATGATGTACGCGGGCAGCTCCCTGGCCGGAAAGCGTCCGCCGACCCATAACCCGAATGACACGGCGGGGTTGAGGTGACAGCCGGAAATATGGCCGATGGCGAATGCCATGGTTAGCACGGTAAGACCAAACGCCAGTGCCACGCCGAGCAAGCCGATACCGACATCAGGAAAGGCTGCAGCCAGTACCGCGCTGCCGCAACCGCCAAGTACCAACCAGAAAGTGCCTAACAACTCAGTCATCGAACGTTTTACTAAAGTCATGGGACGGCCCCTGATAGATGCTCTATCAAGCAAAGGAAGCTGCGGTGCATCCTGCAATTGACGGCAGGACCCTCCTGGATCCTGTCGTTAATTACAGCAGCCGCCGGTGCTTTTGCCAGTGCCATGAAAACGCCAGAGCCCTTTAGTCACGGGCCCTGGCGCATTTTTTCAGTATGAAGAACGGTCTCTATTTTTTTGAGTTAGTCGATGCCGACAAATCCACCCGTTTGATGTTGCCACAGGCGCGCATACAGTCCGCCATGGGCGAGCAGTTCGGCATGGGTGCCGGTTTCGGCGATATGGCCTTTTTCCAGGACCACCAGGCGATCCATGCGCGCGATGGTTGAAAGCCGGTGGGCGATGGCAATCACCGTCTTGTTTTGCATGAGGGTTTCGAGGCTTTCCTGAATTGCCGCTTCGACTTCCGAATCCAGGGCCGAGGTGGCTTCGTCCATGATCAGGATGGGCGCATTCTTGAGCAGGACCCGGGCGATGGCGATGCGCTGGCGTTGTCCGCCCGACAGCTTGACCCCGCGTTCGCCCACATGGGCGTCAAAACCGGTTCTGCCCTGGGCATCGGACAGGTGCGGGATAAACTCGTCGGCCCGTGCCTTGCGCACGGCTTCCCACAGTTCATCATCGGTCGCGTCCGGTTTGCCATACAGCAAGTTGTCGCGGATCGAGCGGTGCAGCAGCGAGGTGTCCTGGGTAATCATGCCGATTTGCTCGCGCAGGCTCTCCTGGGTCACCTCGGCAATGTCCTGATCATCGATCAGGATGCGCCCGCCTTGCAGGTCGTACAGGCGTAACAGCAAGTTGACCAGCGTCGACTTGCCCGCGCCGGAAGGGCCGATCAGGCCGATTTTTTCACCAGGCCGGATCACCAGGTTGAGGTCGCTGATGATCCCGCTGCGTTTGCCATAGTGGAACGTGACGTGCTCGAAGCGCACTCCGCCATGCTTGACGGTCAGGCGCGGAGCCTGTTCGCGGTCAGTCACGGCGACGGGCTGGGCGATGGTCTGCAGCCCGTCTTGCACCATGCCGATGTTTTCGAAAATACCGTTGACCACCCACATGATCCAGCCCGACATGTTGACGATGCGAATCACCAGGCCTGTGGCCAGGGCAATGGCGCCGACGCTGATCAGCGATTGGCTCCACAGCCAAAGCGCGAGGCCGGTGGTACCGACGATCAGCAGGCCGTTCATCAGCGTGATGGTGACGTCCATGCTGGTGACCACGCGTCCTGCGAGTCGGGTTTTTTCGGTTTGCTCGATGATGGCTTCGCGGGCGTACTGCTGCTCGAACTGAGTGTGGGCAAACAGCTTGAGCGTGGTGATGTTGGTGTAACCGTCGACGATGCGGCCCATGAGCTTGGAGCGAGCGTCGGAAGAGACCACCGAGCGTTCCTTGACCCGGGGGACGAAGTAATACAGTGCGCCGATGTAGGCCAGGATCCAGGCCAGCAGCGGAATCATCAGGCGCCAGTCGGCCTCGGCAAACAGCACCAGTGAACTGATGGCGTAGATCATCACGTGCCACAGGGCATCGACGGCCTGTACCGCCGAGTCACGCAACGAGTTGCCGGTTTGCATGATGCGCTGGGCGATTCGCCCGGCGAAGTCGTTTTGAAAGAAGTTCAGGCTTTGCTGAAGCACATAGCGGTGGTTCTGCCAGCGAATCATGCTGGTCATGCCCGGCGTCAGGGTCTGGTGCACCAGCAAGTCATGCAGGCCAAAGAACACCGGGCGCAGCACCAGCGCCACCACGGCCATCCAGATCAGCTCGTTGCTGTGGACCTTGAAAAAGTCGCTGGCGGGGGTGTTTTGGGTCAAGTTGATCAGCGTGCTCAGGTAACTGAACAGTGCCACCTCGATCAGGGCGGCGATCAGCCCGATGACCAGCAGGGCGGCAAACAGGGGCCAGACCTGGCGCAGGTAATACAGATAAAACGCCCAAACGGAGTTGGGCGGGGCAGCACCTGGGGCTTCGCGGAAAATATCGATCAGGTTTTCAAAGCGACGATAAAGCATGGGCACTGACGCCCGCGGTGCGGGCTCTCCTTTAGTGATGTGACCGGCCTGGGCCGGTCAACGCTCCCTGCGCGACTCAGTCCATCAGTTCAGGCGCTTGGCCGACTTGATGAGAACCGGGTCGATAGGCACGTTTTGCATGCCTTGTTTGGTGGTGGTCTGCGAATTGACGATCTGGTCGACCACGTCCATGCCATTCACCACTTTGGCGAATACGGCATAGCCGGCATCGCGGCCCGGATCGAGGAAGGCATTGTCGGCCACGTTGATAAAGAACTGGCTGGTGGCCGAGTTCGGGTTCGATGTACGGGCCATCGACAAGGTGCCTCGTACGTTATGCAAACCGTTGCTGGCTTCGTTTTTGATCGGATCGCGGGTAGGTTTTTGCACCATTTGCGCGGTGAAACCGCCACCCTGGACCATGAACCCCGGGATCACACGGTGAAAAATGGTGTTCTTGTAGAAGCCGCTGTCGACGTATTCCAGGAAGTTTTTGCTGCTGACGGGCGCTTTCACCGGATCCAGTTCGATTTCAATTTTGCCGAAGCTGGTGTCCAGTTCAACACGTGGAGCTTGAGTGCTGGCAGGTGTTGCAGCCAGCACGTTGGCTGCAAAGAACAGGGCGCCAGCGGCGAGGGCAATTTTTTTGAGCATGGTTCAGAGGTCCTGAAAAAGTGGGTGACGGTTCAATGTCACACAGACAGTGGTCAAAACTGTATTGAGGCAATGCCCGGGTCACCTGCGCAAGCGCTAGTGTTCACGGGCGGCGGGTGTTGGACAGGATATTCTTCAATCGGGTTCCTGCCCACCGCTGTTCACGCTTGCAACGGGGCTGCAAAAGGCGCATCGAGCGGTGCTGTGTCGAAGGTGCGCAAAAGTTCGACCAGGATTTGCGTGGCCGGGCCCAGAGGCTTGTCCTTGTTGGAGTACAAGTAGAACAACGGGTGGCGGCTGCCGCCCTGATTCATTGGCAGCAGTTTGAGTACACCTTCCTTGAGCTCCCGTTCGATCATGTGCCGTGGCAACCAGGCAAAGCCGAGCCCGCTGCCGACAAAAGCGGCCGCAGTGGCCAGGCTGCCGACAGTCCAGCGTTGTTCGGCGCCCAGCCAGCCCATGTCGCGGGGTTGTTGCCGACCGGAGTCGCGGATCACCACTTGCAGCTGGCTTTCGAGATCCTGGAAGTGCAATTCGCGCTGCAGGCGGTGCAGCGCATGATCGGGATGAGCAACAGCGACAAACTCCACATCACTCAGTTCGGTGCCCAGATAGCCGGGAATATTGAAGCTGCTGATGGCCAGGTCAGCGATCCCTTCAAGCAAGACTTCTTCTACACCGGACAGCACTTCTTCGCGCAGACGTACACGGCAACCGCGGCTTTGCGGCATGAACGCGGTCAGGGCGCGTACCAGTCGGGCATTGGGATACGCCGCATCGACCACCAGCCGGACTTCGGCTTCCCAGCCTTGTTCCATGTGATGCGCGAGGTCTTCCAGCTGGCTGGCTTGCTTTACCAACTGCCTGGAACGGCGCAGCAATACGCCGCCGGCTTCGGTGAGTACGGCCTTGCGCCCGTCGATACGCAGCAACGGCACACCGAGCTGGTCTTGCATGCGGGCAACGGTGTAGCTGACAGACGATTGCGAGCGATGCAGCACTTCGGCGGCCTGGGCAAAGCCTCCATGGTCGACCACAGCCTGCAAGGTGCGCCATTGATCAAGGGTCACGCGGGGCGCTTTCACGATGAATTCCTCTGGAGGGGGGATAGCCGGTGGATTGGCGGGTTACACCGGCTTCCCGCAAATGTGTTGAGGGTGCGGCATGGACGAATGCTCGCATCCTTGGCAGGATAAATAAACAGGTTTATAGATAGGTTACAGCAGATAATTACGCTTTTTCATCGAAGCAATGCCCTATAACCTTTTCTCCATCGCCTTACAGCATCTATAGATGGAGCCTACACACCATGTCTAATGTTCTGATCATTGAAAGCAGTGCCCGTCAGCAGGATTCATTTTCCCGGCAGTTGACCGAGCAGTTCATCCGCCAGTGGCGTGAAGTGCATCCCGCTGACCTGATCACTGTTCGCGACCTGGCGGTAAATCCGGTTCCGCATCTCGACGCTAACCTCCTGGGCGGCTGGATGAAGCCCGAGGCGCAGCGCAGCGCAGCCGAACAGTCTTCGCTGCAGCGCTCCAATGAACTGACCGATGAGCTGCTGGCCGCCGATGTCCTGGTCATGGCTGCACCGATGTACAACTTTGCTATCCCCAGCACCCTCAAAGCCTGGCTTGATCATGTGCTGCGTGCCGGCGTCACGTTCAAATACACCGAGACCGGCCCTCAAGGGTTGCTGGCCGGCAAGAAAGCCTACGTGCTGACTGCCCGTGGCGGAATCTATGCGGGCAGCGCTGCGGATCACCAGGAACCGTACCTGCGTCAGGTCATGGCATTCATCGGGATTCACGACGTGACCTTTATCCATGCCGAAGGCATGAATCTGGGCGGTGACTTCCAGGAAAAAGGTTTGAACCATGCCAAGGCCCAGTTATCTGAAGTCGCATAGTCTGTTAATCGACAGATAATCAGCAGCAGGTTTAATCGTTTCATTGCTCCTTCAAGCATGCGGTTCGCGCATCGAACCTCCCTTTGCACTTTCTTGAGTGCTCGTACCCGATCAGCCATTGCGCCGGATCGGGTTTTTTTTGCCCGGGATTCACGGGGGGATGGCGTGGCTCATTGAAAAACCGCTAAGGTCGCGCACATTCTTACAGGCTCATGGGTGGTTTCTTCCGTGAGCCGTGTCGACTTCTGGGCGAGAGATTCATGGGTTATCTATTATTTGTCACTTTGATTCAGGCGTTTTCCTTCAGCCTGATTGGTGAGTATCTGGCGGGGCACGTAGACAGCTACTTTGCGGTGCTGGTGCGCGTGGTACTGGCGGGGCTGGTGTTTATCCCGCTGACACGCTGGCGTCAGGTCGAGCCTGGATTCATGCGCGGCCTGCTGGTGATTGGCGCCTTGCAGTTCGGGATCACCTACGTGTGCCTGTACTTGAGCTTTCGCGTACTTACAGTGCCCGAGGTATTGCTGTTTACCATCCTGACGCCGCTGCACGTGACCTTGATCGAAGATGCGCTGAACCGGCGCTTCAATCCCTGGGCGCTGGTGGCGGCCCTGGTGGCGGTCATGGGTGCGGCCGTCATCCGTTTCGACAGCATCAGCCCGGACTTCTTCAAAGGGTTTCTGCTGCTGCAACTGGCCAACTTCACCTATGCCGCAGGGCAGGTCATGTACAAGCATCTGGTGGCCCGCTACCCAAGTGATCTGCCGCATTATCGACGCTTTGGTTACTTTTACCTCGGTGCGCTGGCGGTGGTCTTGCCAGCATTCCTGTTGTTCGGCAAGGCGCACTTCTTGCCTGACGCGCCGGTGCAATGGGCTGTGCTGGTGTTTCTGGGGCTGGTCTCTACCGCGCTGGGGATGTACTGGTGGAACAAGGGTGCCTGTCTGGTCAGCGGCGGTACCCTGGCGGTGATGAACAACTTGCATGTCCCGGTGGGGTTATTGCTCAACTTGCTGATCTGGAATCAGCACGAGCCTTTGGGACGCCTGTTTTTGGGCGGGCTGGTGATTCTGGTCGCCGTGTGGATCAGTCGCCTCGACCGCAAGGGCGGGTTATTGCGATAAGTGCTGAAAAAACGGGCTTTAGGCGCAGGGGGAATAACCAGGGGGGTGAAGGCGAGGACTCTGATGATACTGGTCGGCGCAAGCCTCACTTGACTAGACCTGAGGGCTGGGGCGAGCTAACGTCTCAACGACCTATCCACCGCCTCAAGGGAGAACAGGGATGACCGTCAGGGTGTTGATATTGCCAGGCCTCTTCGATTCCGGGCCCCAGCATTGGCAAACACAGTGGGAACAGCGTTTCAGCGGGCTGCATCGAGTCGAGCAGAATGACTGGCAGACGCCGACCTGCGCGGACTGGGTACTGCGGCTACACGACAAGGTGATGGCCAGCCAGCGTCCGGTTGTCCTGGTGGGGCACAGTCTGGCGTGCAGTCTGATTGCACAGTGGGCGCAGCAGCATCCCGAAGCGGCGCAGAGGGTGCGTGGCGCATTGCTGGTCGCCCCCAGCGATACAGAGGCCGACAGCTACCCGCAAGGAACCACGGGCTTCACCCCGATGCTCATGAACCCGTTGCCTTTTAATGCGATCACCGTCGCCAGCACGGATGACCCCTATGTCTCCGTGACGCGGGCCAGCGCTTTCAGCGAGGCATGGGGCAGCGAGCTGGTGTGGTTGCACAAGGCCGGTCATATCAATGACCAGAGTGGTTACGGTGCCTGGTCCGAGGGCGTGGACCTGCTGTTCAAGCTGACAGGCGACCCGCAGTTTCAGCACGGTTAACCCTGGTGAAGCTCAGGCCCTTGCCACCACGAACGGGTGCAAGGGCCTGAGCAGTTTGCGGATCAGGCCTCGGCTTCTGCAGCTTCGGCCGACACCACCAGCGGTGCCTTGATCTTGTTCAACAGGCCGTTTCGCAGGTCGTTCCCGCTTGGCTGTTGATAAACGCTCAGCCCGAACTCGGGCATCACGGCCAGCAAATAGTCAAAAATATCGCCCTGGATCTGTTCGTATTCGCCCCACACCGTGGTGCGGGTAAAGCAGTACACCTCCAGCGGCACGCCTTGGGCCGTGGTTTGTAGCTGGCGCACCATACAGGTCATGTTCGGCTGAATCTCGGCATGGCTTTTCAGGTAGGCCAGCGCATAGGCACGGAAGGTCCCGATGTTGGTCATGCGCCGCCGATTGGCTGACAGGGCAGCGACGTTACCCTGAGCTTCATTCCAGCTTTTGAGTTCAGCTTTTTTGCGCGCCAGGTAATCGCTCAGCAAGCGCACTTGCTCCAGACGCTGTTCCTGTTCATCGGTCAGGAAACTGACGTCATTGGCATCGATGAACAGGCTGCGCTTGATCCGGCGTCCCCCCGATTGCTGCATGCCGCGCCAGTTTTTGAACGACTCGGACATCAGGCGCCAGGTCGGAATCGAGACGATGGTCTTGTCAAAGTTCTGCACTTTGACCGTATGCAATGTGATGTCGATTACATCGCCATCGGCACCCACCTGAGGCATTTCGATCCAGTCGCCGACGCGCAGCAAGTCATTGCTGGTCAACTGCACGCTGGCCACGAACGACAGCAGGGTGTCTTTGTAGACCAGCAAGATGACCGCAGACATCGCGCCCAGCCCCGAGAGAAGCAGCATCGGTGAACGATCGATCAGGGTGGCGACAATGATGATGGCCGAAAACACATACAGCAGCATCTGGCTCAGCTGGATGTAGCCCTTGATCGGGCGGGTCTTGGCGTAATTGGTGCGCGAATAAATATCGAGCAAGGCATCCAGCAGCGCGCTGGTTACGCGGGTCAGGACAAAGATGGTGACGGCCAGTGCCAGGTTACCGAGGAAATGGCGGCCGTTGTCGCTCAGGTCCGGTACCAGGTTGCGTCCGAATTGCACCATCAGGGACGGCGTCAATTGTGCCAGACGGTGGAACACCTTGTGTTCGCGTAAGTTATTGACCCAATGCAAGGCCGGTTGCCGGCCGAGGATCTTGCTCACGCGCAGGATAATGATGCGTGCGATGTAACCGGCAATCAGAGCGATACTCACCAGCACAATCAGGCCGAGAAACGCCGATACCCAGGGATGTTGATCCAGGTTGGCCCAAAGGGCCTGGAAACGGGCCCAGAGTTGTTGAGTGTCCATAAGCTAAAACGTTACCCCAAAGAGAAATGACCCCGGAATTAGAGCATTTAAGTGCGCTTTTGGGGCTTAGACAGGACTAAAGACCTTAAAAAAGCATTTGTTTCGTGCCGTTTGTACAAAGAAACTCGGCCTGGGCGCTCGAAACCGTTACTCTATGCCGCTGATTTTTTGCATTTCTTCGAGGTAGCACCCGTGTTTTCCCAATTCGCCCTGCACGAACGCCTGCTTAAAGCCGTGGCCGAGCTTAAATTTGTCGAGCCAACGCCTGTGCAAGCAGCGGCCATTCCGCTCGCGCTCGAAGGGCGTGACCTGCGGGTGACAGCTCAAACCGGGAGTGGCAAAACCGCCGCTTTCGTCCTGCCGATTCTCAATCGCCTGATCGGTCCGGCCAAAATCCGCGTCAGCATCAAAGCGTTGATCCTGTTGCCGACCCGCGAGCTGGCACAGCAGACGCTGAAAGAAGTCGAGCGTTTTTCGCAGTTTACGTTCATCAAGTCCGGCCTGATCACCGGTGGTGAAGACTTCAAGGTCCAGGCCGCCATGTTGCGCAAGGTGCCGGACATTCTGATCGGCACGCCCGGTCGTTTGCTGGAGCAACTGAACGCCGGCAACCTGGACTTGAAAGAAGTTGAAGTGCTGGTGCTCGACGAAGCCGACCGCATGCTCGACATGGGCTTCTCGGAAGACGTCCAGCGCCTGGTCGATGAGTGCCCGAACCGTCAGCAAACCATGCTGTTCTCGGCCACCACCGGAGGCTCCGGGCTGCGCGAGATGATCGGCAAGGTCCTGACCGATCCCGAGCACTTGCAGCTCAACCAGGTCAGCCAGCTGAACGCCACGACTCGCCAGCAAGTGATCACTGCCGATCACAACCAGCACAAAGAACAAATCGTGAACTGGCTGCTGGCCAACGAGACTTATCAAAAAGCAATCATCTTCACCAACACCCGGGCCATGGCTGACCGTATCTACGGTCGTCTGGTGGCTCAGGAGTACAAGGCGTTTGTCCTGCACGGTGAGAAGGACCAGAAGGATCGCAAGCTGGCAATCGACCGCCTGAAGCAGGGCGGGGTCAAGATCCTGGTGGCCACCGATGTGGCGGCCCGTGGTCTGGACGTTGATGGCCTGGACATGGTGATCAACTTTGACATGCCACGCAGCGGCGACGAATACGTACACCGTATTGGTCGTACCGGTCGCGCAGGCAACGATGGCCTGGCGATCTCGCTGATCTGTCACGGTGACTGGAACCTGATGTCCAGCGTTGAGCGCTACCTGAAGCAAAGCTTCGAACGTCGCACCATCAAGGAAGTCAAAGGCACCTACACCGGGCCGAAGAAAGTCAAGGCTTCAGGCAAGGCCGTTGGCGTGAAAAAGAAAAAGACCGACGCCAAAGGCGACAAGAAGAAGTCCGGCGCCAAGGCTCCGACCAAGCGTAAAATCGCCAACCGTCCGAAAACCGACGCGTTGTCGTTGGTCAGCAAAGACGGCATGGCTCCGCTCAAGCGTCGCAAGCCAGAAGCACCTGCCGCCGAATAAAGCGCGCATGTGATTCACCAAAACCCGGCCCAGGCCGGGTTTTTTGTGGCCCGTTCACGGCTGCTGATCCCGTCGCAGGCTGCAAACACCGGCTGAACGTCCTGGCGGTCTGCCGGTCACTACTGATGAAGGCTTTTTTCATCACACAGTACGGAGCGTGACGCTGATGAGCACTTACAACTGGGCACTGATCGAACGGCTACTCCATGAAGTCCAGAATAACGACGGCGTTGCGTTTGCGCCGCGGGCTTATGCTGAAGAGCACGCGGCAGCCCAGGCCGCCGCCGGCCAACCGATTGGTAATCTGGATGAACTGAAAAAGCTGGCGGCTGATTATGAAGCGCTACTGTTCAAGAACGGTTTTATTGAAAGCCGGCCTGAGGAAGAGGGCGGCAACGGCGAGAACTTTGTCCTGACCGCGCGCGGGGCCAGCCTGTTGAGCCTGATCGACAGCAGCATTCCGGGCAATGACCACCCGTTGCAGGTGCTCAACCAGCAATCGGATGCGCTGGACCCTGTGATCTTCGATACGCTGGCCGCGAAGGCTCAAATTGCCTGAATCCAGTCGCGGGGCGGGCCTCAGCGACGGGCTTTCGACTCAGTAAAACGTGCGCTCGGCTTTAAAAGTCAGCAAACCATCGCACTGCGAGTTTTGCCCTGAATAGGCCGAGCAGTCATTGCCGCTGAGGCTGGAGTCGCTGTAGATCAGGTTCAGGTCGATCCCCCTCCAGGGGCGCGACAATTTAACCGACCAGTCATTGAAGGCATGTACGCTGCCACCCTCGACAATGGACACAGGCGAGTCCAATTGGTGGGCGGTGTACTTCATGCTCATCCCGATGCCAAAGGGCTGATTGAGGCCGAGGTCGGCAAACAGCGTGCTGTCACGGCGGCCCGGGTCATTACTGAAGGCTGCGCCAAAGCGTGTGCCCAGCAACGTGAGACCGGCATAAAATTGCTGGCTGTCGAGCGGGCTCAGTTTGGGGTAGCTGTAATGGATCATCCCCAGTTCATAGCTCAGGCTTTCGTCGAAAGGGTGCTTGTAACCCAGGTAGGAGTCCACCTCGAGGTTGCTGCCCGGCTTGATACCCATGGTCGGTGCCCATTGACCGACATACCAGCCGCTGTCGTGGCTGAGGTCGAGGCCGCCATGGAAACTTGAGCCGGGGCTGGTGGGTTTGACCAGGCCCTGCGCCATGCTGCGGCTTGGCTGGGTGGCCAGTTTAAGGTCGAAATCTCCCAGTTCACGGGAAAACACCTGGGCATTGACCAGCGAGCTGGCCAGCATGCCGATGGTCAGCAGTAACACCCGCGTGGGCATGTATTCCCTCCTTGTATGGGCCAAGAGGCTTGATCCAGAGGCTTTAGAGCATACGGATGAATAGGGACGGATGAGTGCCGTTCGTCGATTTATCGAGTACCGGATTAGTGCGAGGGGGATAAATCGTTAGTCCTAGCGCTTTGGAAGGCAAAGCGCATGAGGACACAGTGATGCGAGGGGTGTTACTTTTTGCCCAGCGTGATTTGCTTGGACGGGCCGAATGTCTGGCCGCTGACACCTTTGTCAATTTGCTGGATCTCACCGCCGGACTTCAAGAATGCGGCAATTTGCGCATTGATTGAATCGCTGGTTTCAACAGCGGGAGCTGGCTTTGCTTTGCTGGCAGATGCTTTAACGCGCATGACGGCTATTGACCTGTAGAAAATAACTTGGCCAGCGATAATACCAGAAATACTTGACAATGGCTTGTTAAATATCTTCTTAAAATAAACCTCGCGGCCTGATCATGAACATGATCGTTCATCAAAACGTTCTCTAACTCGCTGTTTTAATTAACAACGGTGGGGATGTTTTAATCCGCCAGGGAGGTCGCCAAGCTGACTTACGGTGTGCGCAAGGCTGACGAATGGTGCTGCAAGCGGCCAGAAAATCCTGAGAAATCAGGCCTTTCACAGATTTTTTGATTGGCAGGCGGCGGCACCTCAATTCGCCCCCCTAAACTCGGGTAGAATGCCGCCCACGTAATGAGGGTATTGAACATGGCTTTAATCGGTCGCTACAACAGTTTGCAAGTGGTGAAACACACGAACTTCGGTTTGTATCTGGATGGCGGGGCAGACGGCGAAATCCTTCTGCCCAATCGTTATATTCCCAAAGATATTCCCAGTGAAGATGAAGACTGGCTGAACGTATTTGTTTATTTGGACAGTGATGACAAATTAATTGCCACCACTGAAAAACCAAAAGTTCAGGTCGGTGAGTTTGCCAGTCTCAAAGTGGTTGAAGTTAATAGCATCGGTGTCTTCCTGGATTGGGGATTGCCGAAAGACTTGCTGCTGCCGTATTCCGAAGAAAAACGCCAGATGACCGCTGGCGAATACGTCGTGGTGCATGTCTACCTCGACAAGCACACTCGTCGAATTACAGCGACAGCGCGACTGGACCGTTATCTGGACAAGACCCCGCCGACCTATCAAGTGGGCCAGGAAGTTGACCTGTTGGTGGCCGAAGCCACGGACATGGGCTTTAAAGCCGTGATCAACAACAAGCACTGGGGCTTGATCCACAAGAACGAAGTGTTCAAGTTCATGCGCGCGGGCAAGCAAGAGAAAGGCTTCATCAAAGAGATTCGCGCAGACGGCAAAATCAGCCTGAGCCTGCAGCCGGTCGGCCAGGAAGCCGCCAGCAGCCTGAACTCGAAGATCCTCGCCAAGTTGCGCGACAATGACGGTGTGCTGGCAGTCAGCGACAAAAGTGCCCCCGAAGCCATCAGCAGCCTGTTCGGTGTGAGCAAGGGCAATTTTAAAAAGGCTATCGGTGCGCTGTACAAGGAAGGCAAGATTACGATTCATCCGGACCGTATCGAATTGATCTGATCCTGTAGACCGAGGGCTGTTGGCATGAGAAAAGTTGCGTGGGCATATACCGGTGCATTGCTGGCTTTTCTGGTGCTCGACGGCCTGTGGCTGGGCGTGCTCATGGACTCTACCTATAAAGAGTTACTGGGTCCGCTGATGCTTGAGCAACCCAAGTGGGGCCCGGCCATCGCGTTCTACCTGGTGTACGTGCTGGGCGTGGTGTTTTTTGTGGTACTGCCGGCTCTGGCCCGCAGCAGTGCGCGCCGGGCAGCATTGAGCGGTGCGTTTTTCGGGTTGGTGGCGTATGGCACCTACGACATGACCAACTGGGCCACCCTGCAAGGCTGGTCGGCCCAGCTGGCCTTGATGGACATGGCCTGGGGCGGTCTGTTGACCTGCCTGGCGGCATTGTCGGGTTACTGGACGTCACACAAGCTGGCGGCCTGATTCTTTCTTAATGACACGCTGAATATTGTGCGTCCCTTGACCTTCTTCCAGGTGTAGCTATGACTGTTTCGCGGCGAGCAACGGATGCTTTCGCACTGCAAGTGATGCTGGGTCTGTGCCTGATCTGGGGCGTGCAGCAAGTCGTCATCAAAGCGGCGGCCGTGGACATCGCGCCCGTCATGCAGGCCGCCTCCCGTTCCGCGATTGCAGCGTTGCTGGTGGGGTTGTTGATCTGCTGGAAAGGCGGATGGAGCCAGGTTCCGTGCACCTGGCGGGCCGGCTTGCTGGCAGGCAGCCTGTTCGGCCTGGAGTTTTTCTTCATCGCCGAAGGTCTGCAAATGACCAGCGCCGCCCATATGTCGGTTTTTCTCTATACCGCCCCCATCTTTACCGCCCTCGGGGTTCACTGGTTTCTGCCCAGCGAACGTTTGCGGCCATTGCAGTGGCTGGGGATTTTTCTCGCTTTCGCAGGCATCGCCTTCGCCTTTGCCGGGGGTGTTTCATTTTCCGGGATGGACCGCACCATGTTGCTGGGCGATGCCTGCGGGATCCTGGCCGGCATGGCCTGGGGTGCGACCACCGTGGTGGTACGAGCTTCTCGGCTGTCTGAAGCCCCTGTCACGCTGACCTTGTTCTACCAGTTGATGGTCGGTTTTGTCGGGCTGTTGTTGATCGCCGCTGTCAGTGGGCAGATCAGCCATGTCAGCCTGACGCCAGTCGCCGTGGCCAGCGTGCTGTTTCAAGGGCTGGTGGTGTCGTTTTTCAGTTATCTGGTGTGGTTCTGGCTGCTCAAGCGTTACCTGGCCTCCAACCTGGCGGTATTTTCGTTCATGACCCCGCTGTTCGGTGTGACGTTCGGTGTGCTGTTGCTCAATGAGCCCTTGAGCCTCAACTTTGTGGTGGGCGCCGTGCTGGTGTTATTCGGCATAACGTTTGTCAGCGCCGAGCCGTGGTTGCGTCGTAAGGTGCGTGCGCTGCTGGGGAGCTGACCGGCTGCAAGACCAGTCCTGCGGCAAGCAGCAGTCCCCCGGCGTCGGCAATCAACGCCGGTTGCCGAGTACCTGTATCCACAATCCACCCATCAACCACAGGCGTTTGGTGCCGGGGCGGCCTGTCCAGTTTGCCGGGGCGTGAAAATGTCGGCGTACATGCTTTGCAACAACCTTTTTCACAAGCCACGACATGGCTGATGTGGCGAAAAGGCATGATGGACGCCAACCTGAATGCCTGGATCGAGCTACAGCAGGCGCAGCCGCTGCAAAACAGCGGCCCGGGCACGCAACTTCACGCATTGGCCTGAGTCTGATTTGTAAGACGTTAGCCTAAAGTTGGTTGACGGCAGGCAAGCATTGCGTAGGAGTTAGGGCTATTATCTGTACGAAGCGACCACAGAATTCCCGTCGCCGGTGTTACCCCAAGGGGGAAATATGAAAGACAAACTGCAAACCTGGCTCCATGACGTTGGCGTTGCGCTTGGCTTGATCGAGCCGCCACTGCAACCTGTGCCGATTCCTGTCGAGGATCCGCGTCGTCGTCCGCAACGTCGCCGGTAAGGCGGGGGATAGCGCTGCACACAGGTCGCTACGCCTTCTTTTGATCCTTTGTCCGAAGGGAGGTTGGTGTGTAAAAAAACGGGTACGACCTCCGACGTCGTACCCGCTGAAACAAACATTCCTCACGTATTGATCAGGCGATGCTGACCGCCGGGGCAGGGCGCCGATCCATCAGGCTGACCACGACAAAACTGATCAACGCCACCGCCAGGCTGTAGTAAATCGGCGTATTGGCGTCCAGCCCATCCTTGAACATAAAGACCAGTGCAGTGATAAACCCCAGGCTCATGCTGGTAATGGCGCCTGCGGTGGTGGCGCGTTTCCAGTAAATGGCCCCGATCAATGGCACCAGCATGCCGCCGACCAGCAGGTTATAGGCCAGGGTGAGGGCGCTGATCACATCATTGACCACCAGGGCGATTGCCAGCACCACAAGCCCCGTCAGCAGAGTAAACAGCCGGTTAACCTTGAGACTCGACTGTTTGCCACCGCGCAGCTTTGGCAGCAGGTCTTCAGTCAGTACCGTGGACGCGGCCAGCAAGCCGGCGCTGGCGGTCGACATCATGGCGGCCAGGGCAGCCGCGATCACCAGTCCGCGAATACCGTCAGGCAGCGATGCTTTGACGATGGCGGCGAAGGCGTTGTTGACGTTGTCCAGGTCAGGCAGCAGCACATGCGCCGCCATGCCGATCAATGCACAGGTCAGGCCGTAGAGGATGCAATAGAACCCGGCGAATGTGCCGGCGTACTTGGCGACCCTGGCGGTCTTGGCGGTAAACACTCGCTGCCAGATATCCTGGCCGATCAGGATGCCGAAGAAGTAAATCAGGAAGTAGGTGATGATCGTGTCCCAGCCGATCTGGGTGAAGTTGAAGCTGGACGCGGGCAACTTGCTCACCAGTTCGTCCCAGCCACCGACGCGATACAGGCAGATCGGTAGCAGGACAAACATCAGGCCCACGGTCTTGATCACGAATTGGACAATGTCGGTCAAGGTCAGTGACCACATGCCGCCGATGGTCGAATACACCACCACTACACCGCCGCCGAGCACCACCGAGATCCAGAAAGGCAGATCGAACAGCACCTCCAGCACCGTGCCGATGGCCAGGATCGAGGTCACGCCAATCATCAGCGCATAGGCCAGCATGATGACGGCGCTGGCCTGACGCGCCATGGGGTTGTAACGCTTCTCCAGGACCTGGGTGACAGTGAAGATTTTCAGTTTGAGCAACGGCTTGGCCAGGAACAGGTTGAGCGCGATGATCCCGCAGCCCAGCGCCGCACACAGCCAGAAGCCCGAAATACCGTGTACATACCCCAGGCGCACGGTGCCGACCGTCGATGCGCCGCCGAGTACGGTGGCGGCCATGGTGCCCATGTAGAGCGTGGGCCCCAGGTTGCGCCCGGCAACCAGATAGTCTTCGTGGGTTTTTGCCTTGCGCATGCCGTAGTAACCGAGCACTAGCATTGCCGCGGCGTAAATAAGGACGACCAGTAGATCTAAAGCCATGATGGCGAGTCTCCGATTTTTTGTTTTTATGAATGCTGCTAGTCACGCGGGTGTGGCGCGGTGCTTTCAAGTCCAGGACTTGATAGCACCGATGGAACGTCCTTATCGATGCACGACGCCGGGCAGCACGCAGAGCATTTCGTAGAGCAGATTGGCGCCCAGTAATGAGGTGTTGCCGGTGGTGTCGAACGGCGGCGAGACTTCTACCAGATCGCACCCGACCAGGTCGAGGCCCTGACAACCGCGGATGATTTCCATCGCCTGAATCGTGGTCAGGCCGCCGATTTCCGGGGTTCCGGTGCCGGGTGCCCAGGCCGGGTCAATGCCGTCGATATCGAAGCTCAGATACACCGGGCCATTACCGACTTTTTCGCGCACTTCGGCCATGAGCGGTGCCAGGGATTTATGCCAGCACTCTTCGGCCTGGACCACGCGAAAACCCTGTTTGCGGCACCAGTTGAAATCTTCAGCGGTATAACCCTGGGCCCGCAGGCCGATTTGCACCACGCGGTCACAATCCAGCAGGCCCTCTTCCACGGCGCGGCGGAAGGTGGTGCCGTGGGCGATTTTCTCGCCAAACATGTGGTCGTTCACATCTGCGTGGGCATCGATATGCACCAGGCCAACCTTGCCGTGTTTCTTGTGGATCGCTCGCAGGATCGGCAGGGTGATGGTGTGGTCGCCGCCCAGGGTCAGGGGGATCACATCATGCTCAAGAATTTCGTGGTACGACTCTTCGATGATGCGGACCGCATCCAGCAGATTGAAGGTGTTGATTGCCACATCGCCGATGTCCGCCACCGACAGGGAGTCGAACGGTGCGGCGCCGGTTGCCATGTTGTAAGGGCGAATCATGACCGACTCGGCGCGGATTTCCCGGGGGCCAAAACGGGTCCCGGGCCGCAGTGAGGTGCCGATATCCAGTGGCACGCCGATAAACGCAGCGTCCAGGCCTTTGGCCGATTGCAAGTGAGGGAGCCGCATCATGGTGGCGATGCCGGCGAAGCGCGGCATTTCATTGCCGCCCAGTGGTTGGTGAAGGATTTTTTCCACGGGATAGCCTCGTCGTTTGTTGTGGTTATGGCGACCGATTCTGCGAAAGGCGTAAGGCGGGAAGAATCCCTGTGGGCAAATACTTAGTTCAGGTTTTTCTAAACTAATGCGGTGGCAGACGTTAGACTCCGGTTATCGAATTCATGCCAATACCCTGCGGGCGCATACTTGCTGGCGCCGACAGGATCAGTGAGCTCTCTATGGCCAGTGCTTTACCCGATCTCAAACTATTGCGCATTTTCGCCAGCGTGGTCAGGCATCAGGGTTTTGCCAATGCGCAGCAGGCACTCAACCTCTCGACGTCGGCGATCAGCACCTACATGAGTCAGCTCGAAGCCAATCTGGGGCTGGTGTTGTGTCATCGCGGGCGAGGCGGGTTCAGCCTGACCAGCAAAGGCGAGCTGTTCCATCAGGAAACCCTGCGGCTGCTGGGCGAACTGGAGGGCTTCGAGCAGTACGCGGCAGCGCTCAAGGGCGAACTGCGCGGTACCTTGAATCTGGGCGTGATCGACTCGACCGTGAGTGACAAGGCGTTGCCCTTTGCCGAAGCCATTGGTGGGTACAGTCAGGAGCATCCGGCCGTGCACCTGCATTTGTCGGTCATGAGCCCTTATGAGTTGCAGCTGGGGGTGCAAGACAACCGCCTGGATCTGGCCATTGGCGCTTTTTCCTCGCGCATGAGCGGCCTTGTCTATCAGCCGCTGTACCGCGAACAGCACTGGTTGTATTGCAGCAACCGCCATCCGTTGTTCAGTGAACGGCGCATCCCCGAGCCATTGATTACACAACAGCGCATGGTCGGGCGTGGCTACTGGAGCCAGGCCGAATTGGCCCGGCATGGCTTCAAGCACAGCGCGGCGACGGTCGATAGCATGGAGGCCCAGCTGATTCTGGTGCTCTCCGGCGCTTACATTGGCTATTTGCCCGAACACTATGCCGAGCCCTGGGTGGAGAAGGGCGATTTGCGTGTGCTGCTGCCTGCAACCTTCGGCTATCAGGCGCCGTTTTCGATGATCGTGCGCCGGGGGCGCAGTCGCGAGCCGTTGATTCAGACCTTCCGCGACCTGCTCAAAGCGCAGCTTAATAAACCTTGAACGAGCGTTTTCATTCCATGTCCAGAATTCAGTGTCCGCGCTGCATGCGTCCACATACCCACTGTTTGTGCGAGTTGATCCCGTGTCTGGCCAGCCGCACCCGGGTATTGCTGTTGCAGCATCCGAGTGAAGTCGGCCACGCATTGAACACGGCGCGTTTGGCAGCCTTGGGGCTGAGCAATGCCGAGCTGCGGGTGGGTGAGGTATTTGAGGATCTGGCCACGTTGCTCAACCCGCCGGGGTACCGGGCGCGGTTATTGTTTCCGGGAGAGGGCGCACAACTGATCGAGACCGTGACCGAGACCGGGCCAGATCTGCCGCTGCTGCTGGTGGTGCCGGACGGTACATGGCGCAAGGCACGCAAGCTGTTGCACATCAATCCGTTGCTGGCGCAGTTGCCGCGGGTCACATTGCCCGAAGGCGCTGTCTCGCGTTACCGATTGCGCAAGGCGCCGGGGCCGGGCGCCTTGTCGACCCTGGAAGCCATTACGCAAGCGCTTGAAATCCTCGAAGCACCGAACTCATTCGCCGCGCTGCTACGCCCGTTCGAAGCCTTGATCGAAGGGCAGATCGAAGCCATGGGTGCCGAAACTTATCAGCGTAATCATGGCAACCCATAGCTTTGCTTGATCCCCTGCAGCCGCTCTCGGAGGCTGCGACAGGTGCGTGTTGAAGGTTCTTCGGCCCTTATCGCAACCTGCGGCAGCGGCTACACAAGGCGCGTGATTCGCCGGTCAGGGCTTTTCGAGGGTTTTTTGCCGGAGGATGTAGAGGGTGACCAGGACAGCGCTGGTCAGCATAAAGCCCCGAGCCCAGAGTAAAGGCACCAGGTAGCAGGACAGTCCAATGCTCAACCACATCAGGCCAATGGCGTAGACCTTGCCCTTGAGCGGGATGCCGTTGCCATCAAGGTAATCACGGATCCAGGGCCCGAGCCGCGGGTGCTCGACCAGCCATTGATAAAAGCGCGGAGAACTGCGGGCGAAGCACGCGGCCGCCAATAATAGAAAGGGGGTAGTGGGCAGTACCGGCAGGAAGATCCCGATAACCCCCAGCACTACGCTCAGCCAGCCAATGGCAAACAGCGCGTAGCGCAGCAACCGCGAACGGTTGCCGGGTGAGGGTCGGGTCACTGAAAATCAGTGGTGACGTGGCTTGAGGATCGCCGGTTTTTCGTCAGGTGCATTGCACAGCAGGTACAGGGCGGTCAGCGCTTCCGGGATCTGAACGATCATGTCGTCCATCAGGTTGGCGTCCTGGGCGATGTCGGAGAACTCAGGCTGGTCATCGAACAGGCCCGAACCGACCATGATCGGCAACAGCATTTCGCTGACTTCTTCTTCGGCGGTTTCGAACCAGGCCGCTTCGCGCATGAATACGCCTTCCATGAAACCGACACACCAGCCGCGCAAGTCGGAATCATCCGGCTCGTCGCCCAGGTCCAGGTCGCATGGCAGCTCGAACTCTTCGTCGGACGCCAGTTGGCGTGCGATGTGGGCCTTGAGCTGGATCAGGGTGCCTTCGATTTCGGCGCGCTGGGCGTCGTCCTTGTAGTGCGGTGCTTCGGAGAAGATCGCATCGATCCACTCACGCTCAGGTACGACTTCGGCGCAGATGGACAGTGCGGTCAGGTAGCCGTGGGTGGCCACGTAGTCCAGCGCCTCGTCATGCAGCTCGTCGGCGTCGAGGAAGGCTTGCAGGCGGGTTAGTTGCTCAGCGAAGGACATTAATGTGCTACCTAGTAAATAAACGATAGCGAATTCTAGGCTTTCTTGAGCGCCCAAGCCAGTCGCAGGGCACATTTGCTGTTACTTCCCGGTGATCGGCAGGGCAATTACAGCGCCCTGTGCAGGAGAGTGCTCGGGTATACTGCCGCGTTTTGTGATGCCCTGCAGCCAATGCGGCGGATCCCGCGCTCTGCGCCCATGCCTTCAGACGGGCCTGTGGCCACGCCGGATCACGCCCGCGCAGGGGTGTTTCGGCGATTTCTGGAGTTTTTATGCTCGAACAGGCTCAACGCGTACTCAAAGACATCTTCGGCTACGACAGTTTCCGTGGCCGCCAGGGTGACATTATTGAGCGCGTGGCCAGTGGCGGAGACGCTTTGGTGCTGATGCCCACCGGCGGCGGCAAATCCCTGTGCTTCCAGGTGCCGGCGTTGCTGCGTGAGGGCCTGGCGGTGGTGGTGTCGCCGCTGATTGCCTTGATGGACGATCAGGTCGCAACCCTGGAAGAGCTCGGGGTGGCAGCGGCGGCCTTGAATTCGACCCTGACGGCCGAGCAGCAGCGCGATCTGGCGAACCGGATCAAGCGGGGCGAAGTCAAGATGCTCTATCTGGCCCCCGAGCGTCTGGTCCAGCCGCGAATGATGGCGTTTTTGCAGAGCCTTGATATTGCCCTGTTTGCAATCGACGAAGCGCACTGCGTATCCCAGTGGGGCCATGACTTCCGGCCTGAATACCTGCAACTGGGCCAACTGGCCGAGGTGTTCCCGAATGTGCCGCGCATTGCCCTGACCGCCACGGCCGACAAGCGCACCCGCGAAGAGATCGTCACGCGCCTGCATCTGCAAAATGCCGAGCGCTTCCTGTCGAGCTTTGACCGCCCCAACATTTTTTACCGCATCGTGCCGAAAGAGCAGCCGCGCAAGCAGTTGCTGGCGTTTCTTTCCGAGCGGCGCAGTGACGCGGGCATCGTCTATTGCCTGTCGCGCAAAAAAGTCGACGAAGTGGCGCAGTTTCTGTGTGCCCAGGGCTTCCCGGCCTTGCCGTATCACGCCGGCCTGCCCAGCGAGACCCGGGCCGCCAACCAGAAGCGCTTTCTCAACGAGGAAGGGCTGATCATGGTGGCGACCATTGCCTTCGGCATGGGCATCGACAAATCCAACGTGCGCTTTGTGGCGCACCTGGATTTGCCCAAGTCCCTTGAGGCCTATTACCAGGAAACCGGTCGTGCGGGTCGTGACGGTTTGCCCGCAGACGCGTGGATGGCCTATGGGCTGCAAGACGTGGTGATGCTCAAGCAAATGCTGCAAAACTCCGAGGGAGATGAGCGGCACAAGCGCCTTGAGCACCACAAGCTCGACGCCATGCTGTCGTTGTGTGAAGAAACCCGCTGCCGTCGCCAGACATTGCTGGCCTATTTCGACGAAGACATGCCGCAGCCATGCGGGCATTGCGACAATTGTGTGGACGGTGTGCAGACCTGGGATGCCACCGAGCCTGCGCGCCAGGCCCTTTCGGCCATTTACCGCACGGGCCAGCGTTATGGCACCGGGCATCTGATCGACGTACTGCTGGGACGTGAGAACGAAAAAGTCCGCAGCTTCGGGCATCAGCACTTGTCAGTGTTCGGTGTCGGCAAGGCTCGCGCTGAGGGCGAATGGCGCACGCTGTTCCGCCAGTTGGTGGCCCGTGGCCTGGCCGACATTGATATCGAAGGCTACGGCGGACTGCGCTTGAGTGACAGCTGCCGGCCATTGCTGCGGGGTGAGGTCACACTCGAACTGCGTCGTGAGCTCAAGCCGCAAACGTCGGTCAAAAGCAGTTCTGCCAGCCCGGCCAGTCAACTGGTACGTGGTGAAGAGCGCGAACAATGGGAGGCCCTGCGCGCGTTGCGGCGCAAGCTGGCCGAAGAGCACGGTGTACCGCCTTACGTCATTTTCCCCGACTCGACCTTGCTCGAAATGCTGCGTAGCCAGCCCACCTCATTGTCTGAAATGGCCACGGTCAGCGGCATTGGTGCGCGCAAACTGGAACGCTACGGCGAGGCGTTCCTCGAGGTGCTGGGCGGGCAGGCCGAAACACCGAAAGTGGTTGCGGACATTCGCCATGAGCTCATCAGCCTGGCCCGTGCCGGGATGACGCCGCTGCAGATCTCCGGGCAATTGCAGTGCTCTGAGAAGAATGTTTACACAATGCTGGCAGAGGCCATCGGCCGTCAGGAGCTGTCACTGGAACAGGCGCTGGACTTGCCTGAAGAGTTGATGGAAGAAGTCCAGGACGCCTTTCTGGACGGCGAAGGCGAGTTGCCGAGCGTGGCCAGCATTGCAGAGCAGTTCAAGGGGCGCGTCCCGGAAGGCGTGCTCTATTGCGTGCGTGCAGCGCTGCAATCCGAGTTCGAAATGTAACTGCGAGTCGCGAAAGGTGACGATTGATTGACGTGCAGGCCTTGCCTAGACGGAGGCTCCATGCTTAGCTGGCTAACAATTAGCTTCACTCTATTTCAGTCTAATCATTGAGTTTTTTATGTCGTTATCCGATCAACACCGTTTTGGTATGCAGCTAGCCCAAATGTCGCGTGGCTGGCGTGCCGAACTGGATCGTCGTCTCGCAGGTCTCGGTTTGTCGCAAGCGCGCTGGTTGGTGCTATTGCACCTGGCCCGTTTTGAAGGCGTGCCGACCCAGCGTGAACTGGCGCAAAGCGTTGGCGTTGAAGGGCCGACGCTCGCTCGTTTGCTTGACAGCCTTGAGGCCCAGGGGCTGGTCAAGCGTCATGCCGTGCTGGAAGACCGCCGCGCCAAAAAAATTGTCCTGAGTGATTCCGCACGCCCGTTGATCGAACAGATTGAAGCCATTGCCAGTGCGCTGCGCCAAGAGCTGTTTGTCGGTGTGGATGAAGAAGAACAGCGCATTTGCATGCGTGTTCACAGCCGGATCCTGGCTAACCTCGAAAAAAGCTGAACCACGACCCGTACAGGCGCTGCCCCTTCATCTTGATGAGGGCAGCCCTCAGAACGTCTGCCCCAGGTTCAAGTACACCGCCTTCTGATCGTCATCGTTGAAGCCATAGCTGAAGTTGAGCGGGCCCAGCGGTGTGTCGAATCCGATGAAAATGCTTGCGGCATTGATATAGCCGCTGTCGAACTCATTGTCGTTGTTCCAGGCGCGCCCGCGCTCCAGCGACATCCCGGCGTACAACGGGAAATCAAGTGGCAAATACGAACGAGGCGTCAGGCGCCGGTAGTAAACGGCGCGCATCAGGCTGATGTTTTGTCCGGAAATCGCATCTTGTCTGAAGCCTGACAGCTGCCGGGCACCACCGAGCAAAAAGCTTGAAGTCACGACTTCGGCTTCGTTGTGCGTGCGGCCATAACGCCCACCGAGAATCCAGGTGTTGGGTCCTGAACTCATGGCTTTATCCAGGTTGAACTCCCACTGGAGATAGCGTTCATCCGAGCCCAGGCCCGGTTCGTACTGGCGTACGCTCAGGCTGATGTCTTCGCCGGTATGCGGGAAGTACACGTTATCCAGCGAGTCGAACGAGTATTTCAGGTCGTAGAAACCCTCGTTGAAACTGATGCCCGGCAAGTCACGTTCACCGATTCGTACATCGGCCTTGCCCCATGCTTCGCCAATACCCAGACGGATCTCGCCGCTGTTGCCGATTTGCCGTCCAAAATTCAAACCGAATCCATAACGTTCCAGTCGGTACTCGGCAATGGGGTCGTTGTCGAGAATGGACTCGACGTTCTGCGACTGAGCGTTGATGTACGGCGCGACAAAGTAGCGCGAGCCGGCATCCAGGGGTTGGTAGAACTCACTGTAAAGTTCTTGCTGATCGCCAATCTGCACCCGTGTCAGCCATTCGGCCCCCAGGGTATTGATGCCATTGACCCGGTAGCTGGCGCCCAGGTTGAACGCGCTGTCGCCACGCATATCGTCAGACAGGTTCAGCCCCAGTCGCAGGTAATCGGTACCGCTGCGCTTGCCCCGGGCGCTGATCACCAGCGTGCGCTCCTTGCCTTTGTGCACCACGCGGTATTGCACCTGCTCAAAATAATCCAGGCCGTACAGCGTTCCCATGTCCCGTTGCAGGCGGGCCAGATCCAGCGGCTCGCCGACGGGTTGGCGAATGTAATAGCGAATCACCGAGTCGCCGATTTTTGAGTCGTTTTCAATCCGGATCGCGGTAATGACCGGCTTGCGCTCATCGGATGAGCGCGCGGTATTGAGTTGCACATCACTGTCATCGTTATGGCGCAGGACGGCCAGGCGAGGTTCGAGAATCTGCGTTGCGCGGTAGCCGGCGGTGATGATGTCTTGCGAGCGCCCGAAATCAGTGGCGCCAAAACTGGTGAGCGCGGGTTGAATCAGAATGTCGTCCGGGCGCAGCGACGCCAGTTGTACTTCAGAGTTGCTGCGGGTCATCAGGGTGATGGACTGGTTGAGAATGTCGAACACGGTACTCAGTTCTTTACGGCCCCGCAGCGGTGTACCGATGTCCACCACGATGACGCGGTCCACCCCCATTTCGCGCGCCACGTCCACCGGGATGTTATCGACCATGCCGCCGTCTACCAGCAACTGCCCATTGATTTCGACAGGTGCGAACACCGCAGGGATAGACATGCTGGCGCGAATGACCTGAGGCAGATGGCCTTTTCGGAACACCACTTTTTCGCCGTTCACAATGTCGGTGGCCACGGCCCGGAACGGAATGGGCAGCTTGTCAAAGTCCCGGATATCGCTGCTGTGGGCCAGCAGGCTTTCGAGTAACAGCGACAGGTTTTGTCCTTGAATGACACCCAGCGGCAGACCGAGGCTGCCGTCGTCGCGGAAGCTGAGCTTTTGCTTGACCAGAAAATCGCGGTCATCCTGTTTGCGCCGGAACGGGATGTCTTCGCGGGCCGGGTTATCGGACAACGCTTGCTGCCAGTCAATGCCCAGCGCCAGCTTCTCCAGCTCGTCGATCTTGTAGCCGGAAGCGTACAGGCCGCCGATCACGGCCCCCATGCTGGTGCCAGCGATGGCATCAATATGGATGCCTTGCTCTTCGAGCGCCTTGAGTACACCGACGTGAGCCAGGCCGCGGGCGGCGCCGCCGGAGAGCACCAGGCCAATCTTTGGCGCTGCGGTTTCGGCGGCAAGCACCATCAGCGGGCATAAACACAACAGCAGGCAACTCAGGAGGCGACGCATCATGAATCTCTGGGCAAGCAAGAAAGGCGGCTATTATAGCGGCGCCTTTCTCTTCAAGAGCCTTTGAAATCATGTCAGTCAGCAAGCCCGAAATTGTCATCACCTACTGCACCCAGTGTCAGTGGCTGTTACGTGCCGCCTGGTTGGCCCAGGAGCTGCTCAGTACGTTTGCCGACGATCTGGGGCGGGTGGTACTGGAACCGGGCACCGGGGGGGTGTTCCGCATTACCTGTGAGGGCGAACAGATTTGGGAGCGCAAGGCCGATGGCGGCTTTCCGGAAGCCAAGGTGCTGAAGCAGCGGGTGCGTGATCACATCGACCCGCAGCGGGACCTGGGGCACAACGACCGGGTTCAGTGAGCCGCGTCGATTGACGATTTGCCCGCAGCCGGTGCGCCGGCCATGCGGCTCGACACCACGATCGCGAGGATGATCAGCGCGCCGCCCAGCAGCATGCGCAAGGTCGGTGTTTCGTGGAACAACACCCAGGCCAGGGTGATGCCATACACCGGCTCCAGGGCGAAGACCACTGCCGCGGTGCGAGCCTTGATCACGGCAAGGCTGGCGACGAACAGGCTGTGAGCGACCCCGGTGCACAGGACGCCGAGCAGGCCGATCCACAGCCAGTCGAGCGCTCGAACCGCACCCAGCCCTGGCGCTGCAAAGGGCAGCAGGCACAGCGCGACCACCGCGTTTTGCCACAGGGCGGCCTGCACGGCTGGCACTCGACCCGAGTTGGCACGGTTATTCAGCGATAGCAGCGAGAATGTCAGGCCGGAGGCAATCGCCCACAGCAAGCCTTCCGTGGCCTGGCTGGCCAGATCAAAGGCCGGGGTCACCAGGATCAGACCGACGCTGACCAGCGTCACCAGCATGATTTCGTTGAGCCGGATACGTTCGCGAAACAGCAGGCCTTCGAGGATCACCGTAAAGGCCGGGAAGCTGGCAAACCCCAGGGTCGCAATGGCCACGCCGGCGACTTTGACCGAGATAAAAAAACTGACCCAGTGCGCGGCCAGCAGCAATCCGCTGAGCAGCAGGTTACGGGCGTCGCGCAGAGACAGTCGGTAAGCGTCCGGGCGCTTGGCCAGAGCGACAAACCCCGCAAGGGCCAGCACTGCAAATGCAGCCCGGCCGAAGACGATGATTGACGCTGAAGCAGCGGCCAGTTTGCCGAGCACGCCGGTCAGGCCGAACAGCAGGGCGCCGATATGCAGGGCACCCAGAGCGGTACGCGGAGTCATTGCAATCCTTAAGTGGAGGCAGGCAAGGGATGCAGTCTAAAGCGTGGTCGGGTCGGATGTCTGTCGCAAGACTGGCGTCAATTGTCGCCAGACTCTCGGCGCAGGGTGCTGGGGGAGGCGCCGAACTCGCGCAGCATGGCGGCTGCGAAAGCGCTTTGCGAAGCATAACCGGTGCGACTGGCAATCTCGCCTACGGCCAGGGTGCTTTGGCGCAGCAGGGTCAAGGCGCTGCGTAAACGGCGCTGGCGCAGATAGTCCATCGGCGTTTGTCCGCACTCACTGAGAAAGCGACGGTGCAAGCGGGCGCAGGACAAGCCGCACAGGCGAGCCAGGTCAGCGACCTGAAGCGGGTAGGCAGCGTTTTGATCGATATAGGCGTCCAGCGCGGCGAGAGGCAGGCCTTTGGCGCGAACAGGTTCGCTTGTCTGGCTGCTCAGGCTGGCCAGCAACAGAATTGCGCCTTGTCGTGAGATCAGCGGGTCCGTGACGGGGCTGGTGGACAGCCAGTTGACCAGTTGATGCTGGTGGGGGGCGAGTGGTAGATGTCCGGGGGAGTCGAGCAGTCGACGGCTGGCCTCGGCATGGGCACCCAGTGATTGGCCGAGCCAGTTGTCGCCAGGTACATCGAGCACCAGGCAATGGCTGCCCTGCAGGCTGTCACAGGTATGGTGGGCCCCTGCTGGGATCACCATCAGCTGTTGTTGGCGCAGCAGGCTGGCACGACCCTCCACCTCGAAATCGAGCTTGCCGGACAAGCTGATCACTACCTGCGCATGCCCATGGCTATGAGCGATCACCTCTTGGCGATAATGACGCAGTGACAGGATTGAACCCATGCTGATCTCTGGTTGACGAGTCGAAAACGGTAGCCGCTGCCGAAGGCTGCAATAAGGGCCGCAGGCCTTTGCTTTAACCGCCGGAGCGGCTACGCCACCCGCCTGCGGCAGCGGTTTTTTAATGTCGCCAGAACGCCGGAATACACAGTACAAATACAGTAATGATCTCCAGGCGACCGAGCAGCATGCCCAGCGACAGGATCCACTTGGCGGCGTCGGGCAAGCTCGAGAAATTGCCGGACGGGCCGATGACTTCCCCAAGCCCGGGACCGACACCGGACACCGTACTGGCCGCACCGGTCAGTGCGGTCATCCAGTCCAGACCCAGCAGCGACAAGGCCAGGGCAATCACGCAAATAGTAATTGCGAAGAAAAACGAAAAAGTCAGGATCGAACGGACAATCTCTTCATCGAGGCGGTGCCCGTTGTACATTTGCTTGATGACTGCACGGGGGTGGATCAACTGGTTAAGGTTGGCCTTGAGCAGGATATAGGCAACCTGGAAGCGGAAAATCTTGATCCCGCCAGCGGTCGAACCCGAGCAGCCACCGATAAAACCGAGATAGAAAAACAGCATGAGCGAGAAGTTGCCCCACAGGCTGTAGTCGCCCAGGGCGAAGCCTGTGGTGGTGACCACCGAGGTGACGTTCAGCGCCACGTGACGGAAGGCATCCCACCACGGCATGTTGGTCGTCCACCAATACCAGGTGCTGAGCACCAGCCAGGTCACCAGCAGCAGCCCGAGCAAGCCCTGCACTTGCTGATCCTTGATCAGCGCCTTGCGGTGGCCGCGCAGGGTCGCGACATACAGGGTAAACGGCAGGCTGCCCATGATCATGACCGCGATGGCGACCCAATGCACGGCCGGTTGCGACCACTTGGCCAGCGACTGGTCGGACGTCGAAAAGCCGCCGGTGGAAATGGCGGACATGGCGTGGTTGATCGCGTCGAACACGCTCATGCCGGCCCACCAGAACGCCAGACTGCCGATGATGGTGATGCCGACATACGTGGCCACGATCAGGCGTGCCACCATATGCGAGCGCGGCATGACTTTTTCGGACCGGTCAGACGATTCGGTCTGGAACAGGCGCATGCCACCGATTCGCAGCAAGGGCAGAATGGCCACCGCCATCCCGATAAAGCCGATGCCGCCCAGCCAGTGCAGCATGGAGCGCCACATCAGAATCCCCGGTGACATGTTGTCCAGGCCGCTCAGCACTGTAGAACCGGTGGCGGTAATCCCGGACATGCTCTCGAAGAACGAGTCGGTGTAACTGATGTGTTGCGTCAGCAGAAACGGCAGCGCGGCGAAGATACACACCACCACCCAGCTTGAGACGGTCAACAGGTACATGTCGCGGGGGCGCAGGTGGACTTGCTCGGGGCGGCCGGGGAGCACCAGCGCCAGACCGGCAAGAAAAGTGATCAGGCTCGCCCACAAGAAGGACGGCAGGTCGCCCGTGTGGTTATAAATCACCAGCGTCAACATGGGCACGGCCATGCTGATTGCCAGCGTAATCAGGAAGATGCCGATAATGAAACCGATGATGCGTAAAGTCGGCAACGCCATGAAGTCAGCTCGGGCTTGGAAGAGGGGCGCCATTCTACCTGTGGGGCGAGGTATGTAAACCGCCTGCCTTCGAGGAGATACCGTTAGAATAGCCGCACATTTTCTTCAGGAGGTGGCCAATGGAGGCTCTCGACGTTTTGCTCAACCGTGTTTCTGCCCCGCGACTGCTGGATCCGGCGCCAACGGCTGAGCAGCGTGAAGTACTGTTTGCGGCCGCATTGCGTGCGCCGGACCACGGTCAGCTGCGTCCTTACCGATTTTTGACGGTGGAAGGCGAGGCGCGCCAGCAACTGGGCGAAATACTTGCCGAGGCGGTGCAGGAGCAGGGCGGTGAGGTGACTCAGGCAGCCCTGGACAAGGCCCGCGCCATGCCGTTGCGTGCACCGCTGGTGGTGGTCGTGATCGCTCGCTTGCAGGATCACGTCAAAGTGCCCAAGTCTGAACAATTGATTACTGCCGGCTGTGCGGCCCATGCCATTGAGCTGGCGGCTTTTGCACAGGGCATCGGCGCGGTATGGCGCACGGGCGAGCTGTCATATGCTGCGCATGTGGCCAAAGGTCTGGGGTTGGCAGACGGCGAAGAAGTGGTGGCGTTCCTGTACCTGGGTACCCCGCAGAACGAACTGCGCACCCCGTCTAAAGTCGACACCGCTGAGTTTGTGCAGGTGTGGTCGATGTAGATCCGGCCCTCTGCAGGGGGCGAGCTCGCTCGCTCCTGCAGACTTTGCACACTTTTAAAGATTGCCGTTTGGCGCTAGCGGCAATTCCAGTGTGGCGATAAACCCGCCCTCTGGATGGTTATCCAGAATTAACCGTCCGCCATGGCGTTCAGCCGCGCGGCGTGCAATGGCCAACCCCAGGCCATGTCCGGCAGCGGTCTGGCCGGGAGCGCGGAAGAACGGCTCGCCCAATTGCGCCAGATATTCCTCGGCCACACCGGGCCCGTGATCGCGCACGCTGATGGCGATATGCTCTCCCTCGCGCACCGCGCTCAGTTCAATCCGTTCTCCCGGCGGATTAAAGCGTTGTGCATTACGCAACAGGTTGTCGACTGCGCGCTCGATCATGGTTGGCCAACCCGTCAGGCGCAACTCCGGCAGGGCATTGAGCTGAACGGTTTGCTCGGGGGCTGCCAGCGAGGCATCTTTTTGCACGGATGCGAGCAGGGCATTGAGCTCGATAGGCTCGGCGCTGGCCAGGTCGGCATCGACGCGGGCCAGGGCCAGAATCTCGCTGATCAACGATTCCAGCCGATCACATTCGCGGGTCAGGCGTGGCCAGAGTTTTTCCCGCTCATCCGGCCCGGCACGTTCGGCCAGCGCCAATGCGATGCGCAGTCGGGCCAACGGTGAGCGCAATTCGTGGGAGACATCGCGCAGCAATTGGCGCTGACTGCCGATCAGGCTTTGCAGACGTGCGCCCATGCGGTTGAAGTCGGTGGCCAGCACGCCAAACTCGTCACGTCGCGACGCCAATTGGGCGAGGCTGTTTTGTTGATAGGTGGTTTGCCCCAGATCGTGCACGGCCACCCGCAGGCGACTCAGCGGGCGAGTGATCGACAGCGTGACCAGCAAGCTGAAGAGCGTCAGCACCACCAGAGCAATCCCCAGCGCACTCAAGGGCCAGATCAGGCTCTGGCGGTGCCAGGCGTCCAGCTCGGGGTTGGGGATGCGGTAGATCAGCAGGTAGGTTTCGGCGGTTTTCGGGCTGGTGTACTCGACGGTCAGGCGGCGCCACGGCAAAGGGTGCTCGCCCGGGTGCTGGCGGGCCTCCCAGGCGGCTGCCCGGCGCGGGAAGGTGCCGCGTACCACCGGGTCGCCACTTTCATTCAGGACCTGAACGTCAATGTGATAGCGGCGTTTGCGTTGCTGAAGGAAATCTTGCGCTGCATCAGCGCCTTGAGCTTCGTAACGTTGGGTCCATTCCTCTGCCAGATTGGCGATGCCGGGATGACGGCTTAGGATCCAGGTGTCCTGATTGAGCATATGCCCAAGCAGAATCGATAACCCTGCGACCAGGGCAATTGCCAGCCAGAAGCTGGCCAAAATGCGCCAAAACAGTGATCGCACGATTCATCCTCACAGGTCATGGATTAAAACGACCAAAGCCCGGCGGGTGAGCCGCTGGGCCTGGTCAGTGCGCGTGTTACTGCGCTTTTGTCGCTTGCTGGGCTTTCCACTCTTTGAACTGTTTCATTTCAGCCTGACGTTCTGCGCGTTTTTTTTGCATTTCGTCGAAGCTTTTTTGCTGTTCAGGCTTGAGCAGTGCCCGGATATCGCTCTGGGTTTTGTCATGCTTGGCCTTGATCTCGTCTTTCAACGCTTTTTGATCGGCGGCGGGCAGTTTTTCCAGGTACTTGTTGACCAGCTGTTTGCGCTCTTGCATTTGCTCACCCATCAGCTTGCCGATCTGCTGGCGCTGTTCGCGGCTCAGGTCCAGCTGGCTGTAAGAGGCATCGCCGCGACCGTGGTGCCCGCCGCCGTGACGTGGGCCGTCACCACCAGGCATGGCCATTGCGACGGTTGGCAAAGCTGCAGCAAACATCAAAGCAATTAGAGTCTTACGCATGGTGTGTCTCCTGATTACGGTTCCGGTAAATCCGGATGCGCCCAGTTTAGGGAGATCAAGGTCAATCGCTGTCAGCCAAGCGTAAAGCTTGGGTAAAGAAGGTTTCGCTGGAAAATCCTGTGGCCGCTGACGAAGGCTGCGATAAAGCTCGAAGGCCCTTCAGTTTTTCAGGGGCGCCACGTACCCGCCGCAGTGGCCACACAAACAGCTCAGGCGCTGTAGAAATAACCCCGGCTGCGCAGTGCCACGATCCGTGGGCGACCGTCAGGGTGTGGACCGATTTTTTTACGCAGGTTGCTGACGTGCATGTCGAGGCTGCGGTCGTACAGGGTCAGCTTGCGGCCCAGGGCAATTTGCGCCAGTTCCTGTTTGTCCAGCGGTTCGCCGGGCTGGCGCAGCAGCGCTTCCAGCAGGCGGCTTTCAGAAACGGTCAGGACAATGTCGTGCTGGTCGATCGTGACAACACCGCGCACCGGACTGAAGCACAGATCGCCGAGTTCCATCTGGCTGGAGACTGCTGGTGGATGACTGCGGCGCAATACCGCCCGCAAGCGGGCCGTCAACTCGCGCGGGTCGCAGGGCTTGGCCAGATAATCATCGGCGCCCAGTTCGAGCCCCAGGATACGGTCAAGCGGTTCGCCGCGGGCAGACAGCATCAGTACCGGTAAATCAGGGTGATCGTTGCGCAGTTGCTTGAGCAGTTCGAGCCCGCTGCCGTCAGGCAGCATGACGTCCAGTACCACCGCGTCGGGACTGGTGTCGGCCAACGCCTTGCGGGCGCTTGAACCGTCATGACAGGCGCGAACCTGGAAGCCTTCCTGGCTCAGCCAGCTACCCAGGAGCTCACACAGCTCCTGGTCATCATCTATCAGTAACAGGTCGCTCATGACTCACTCGATTCAGCCAGTGCCGGCGTGTCGACGCCGGCGACTGTCAAAGATACCGCAGAGCAGGGCCGAAGACCCTGCGCCGTTGGGGTTACGGCAGGACTTTCTTGAACGGCTTGACGACCACGTTGGCGTAAACACCGGCACCGACATACGGGTCGGCGTCAGCCCAGGCCTGTGCGGCGCTCAGGGAATCAAACTCGGCGACCACCAGGCTGCCGGTGAAACCGGCCGGGCCCGGGTCGTTGCTCTCGATGGCCGGATGCGGGCCGGCCAGGACCAGGCGGCCTTGCTCTTTCAGCAGGTTCAAGCGCTCAAGGTGCGCCGGGCGGGCGGCCAGGCGAGCGTCGAGCGAGTTGGCAACGTCTGTGGCAATGATTGCGTAGAGCATGTCAATCCTTGGTCTTTGGGGTGGATGGGTCTGCGTCATGCAGATGGCGCGACAGGTAAATGCCTTGGGCGACCAGGAACAGGACGGTCATGCCCAGGCTGCCGAAGACTTTAAAGTCGACCCAGATGCTTTGATAGGTAAACGCAACGAACAGGTTGGCTGCGCCGCAGAAAATGAAGAAGGCGATCCAGGCCAGGTTCAGGCGTGTCCATACGGCATCGGGAAGGGTCAGTGCATGGCCCATGATGCGTTTGATCAGCAGCTTGTCGCCAATGAAGTGGCTACCGGCAAACGCCAGAGCAAACAGCCAGTTCACCACCGGGGCTTTCCACTTGAGGAAGGTTTCGCTGTGGAAGGCGAGGGTCAGGCTGCCGAAGACCAGGCAGGCAATCAGGGTCAGCCATTGGCTTTTTTCGAGTTTGCGTTGCTTGAAAAACAGGAAGCCGTAAACCACCAGCGAGCTGACGATCAGCATCGCCGTAGCACTGTAGATACCCCCGACCGACAGGCTGTGCCCGGCGATTTCGACGATGCGTGGTTCGATTTTGTAGACGATGAAAAACAGTAACAGCGGGATGAAGTCGATGAATTGTTTCACAGTGGCAGCCAGAAGCAGGATGTGGCGGCATAATAACAAACATCAATGACAGCGAAAGTGTCAGCTAGAGGTTATTAAATTCCCGTGGAAATTGACTTGCATTGCCATAGCACAGCTTCTGATGGCGCCCTGGCGCCTGCGGTACTGGTCGCCCGTGCGTTCGAGAAAGGTGTGCGAGTCCTGGCCCTGACCGATCACGACACACTTGAAGGTCTGGATGAAGCCCGTGCGGCGGCGCAGGCGTTGAACATGCAGTTGGTCAACGGCATTGAACTGTCTTGCACCTGGGGCGGGGCAACGATTCATGTGCTCGGCTACGGTTTTGATGTCAAGGCCCCGGCATTGCTCGAGGCCATTGCCAGGCTGCATGACGGGCGCTGGCTGCGGGCCGAAGAGATCAGCCGCAAGCTGGCGCTCAAGGGCATGCCGGGTGCCCTTGAAGGCGCCCGGGCCATTCAGCAGGCCCTGGGGGACAGTGGCAATGCCCCGGCGCGTCCGCACTTTGCCGACTTTCTGGTCGAGGCCGGATACGTCAAGGACCGCGCCGAAGCGTTTCGCAAATGGCTGGGCGCCGGCAAGCTGGGCGACGTCAAGCAGCATTGGCCGACCCTGGAAGAGACCGTTGCCACCCTGCGTGCGGCGGGGGCCTGGGTCAGCCTTGCGCATCCTTCCCACTACGATTTCACCCGCAGCAAGCGCCGACGTCTGATTGGCGACTATATTCAAGCAGGGGGTCACGCGATTGAAGTGGTCAACGGGTATCAGCCGGCTGAGCAAGTCGGCAGCCTGGCGATCCTGGCGCGTGAGTTCGGTCTGCTGGTCAGTGCCGGCAGTGACTTTCATGGCCCGGGAGGTTGGTCCGAGATCGGCGAATACCGCGCCATCCCGGAAGATCTGCCGCCACTGTGGTGTCGATTCAAATATGACCAGCCCACTGCCACCGTCTGAACAGGTAAACACTGTGAGTCAATTTTTCCAGATTCATCCGGAAAACCCACAAGCGCGTCTGATTAAACAGGCCGTCGACATTATCAAGAAAGGTGGGGTGGTGATTTATCCCACCGACTCGTCCTACGCTGTGGGTTGCCAGATGGGCGACAAAAGCGCGATTGAACGGATCAAGCGCCTGCGAAACCTGGACGACAAACACAATTTCACCCTGATGTGCTGTGATCTGTCGCAGCTGGGGCTGTTTGCCAAGGTCGATACCGGTACGTTCCGCCTGCTCAAGGCCCATACGCCGGGGCCGTACACCTTTATCCTCAATGCCACCCGTGAAGTGCCAAGACTGTTGCTGCACCCCAAGCGTCGCACCATCGGCATGCGGGTGCCGAGCCACCCGATTGCCCTGGCGTTGCTGGCTGAACTGAATGAGCCGCTGATGAGCGTGACCCTGATCCTGCCGGGTGAAACCGAGCCGATGGAAGATCCGTACGAGATCCGCGACGCCCTCGAAAAACATGTCGACCTGATCATTGACGGCGGCTTTGGCGGGCACAAGGCATCCACCGTGATCAGCCTGATTGATGGTGATCCGGAAGTGGTGCGTGTCGGTTGTGGCGATCCTCAGCCCTTTATGGTCGAGGCCTGATGTCCGGCGTAGAAACCGCAGAAGCCGTTGACGCTCAGGCCGGTGCACAGCAAGAGTTGTCGTTTGCCATGGTGTACGGCCAGGCCGTCATCGAGATGCCGCAAGACCTGTATATCCCGCCGGATGCACTGGAGGTGTTTCTCGATGCCTTCGAAGGCCCGCTCGACTTGTTGCTGTACCTGATCCGCAAGCAGAACATCGATATTCTCGACATCCCGGTGGCGGAAATCACCCGCCAGTACATGGGCTATGTCGAGCTGATGAAAACCGTGCGCCTGGAATTGGCCGCGGAGTACCTGGTAATGGCGGCCATGCTGGCCGAGATCAAGTCGCGCATGTTGTTGCCGCGCTCGGCTGAAATCGAAGAGGACGAGGGCGACCCCCGGGCCGAACTGATCCGTCGTTTGCAGCAGTACGAGCGATTCAAGGCGGCTGCCGAAGGCCTTGATGGCCTGAGCCGGGTAGGGCGCGATGTGGTGGTGCCCAAGCTCGACGCCCCTGAAGCCCGTGCACGCAAGCTGGTGCCGGATGTCGCGCTCGAGGAGCTGCTGATGTCGATGGCTGAAGTGTTGCGTCGCAGCGACATGTTTGAGAATCACCAGGTCAGTCGCGAAGCCCTGTCGACCCGCGAGCGCATGAGCGAAGTGCTGGAACGGCTCAAAGGCGGCGGTTTTGTGCCGTTTGTCGAGTTGTTCACCGCAGAGGAAGGCCGGCTTGGCGTGGTCGTGACGTTCATGGCTGTGCTTGAACTGGTCAAAGAGTCGCTGGTTGAGCTGGTCCAGAATGAACCCTACGCGGCCATCCACGTACGGGCGAGAGCCGAATAAAGAGCTGAAACCATGAATTTGACTGAACCCCGCGAGCTGGCCCCCTTGCTTGAGGCCTTTTTGCTGGCCTCGGGAAAGCCGCAAGGCCTTGAGCGGCTGTATGAGTTGTTTGAAGAGAACGAGCGTCCCGAGCCGGCGGTGTTCAAAAAAGCCCTTGAGCTGCTGCGCAAGTCCTGTGAGGGGCGGGCGTTTGAGCTCAAGGAAGTCGCGTCGGGCTATCGCCTGCAGATACGCGAGAAGTTTTCGCCGTGGGTCGGCCGGTTATGGGAAGAGCGTCCTCAGCGTTATTCGCGGGCCATGCTGGAAACCATGGCGTTGATTGCCTATCGTCAACCGATTACCCGTGGTGAAATCGAGGACGTGCGCGGTGTGGCCGTCAACAGCCATATCGTCAAAACCTTGCTGGAGCGTGAGTGGATTCGCGTGGTGGGCTATCGCGACGTACCGGGCAAGCCCGCGATGTTTGCGACGACCAAAGGCTTTCTTGATCACTTCAACCTGAAAAACCTCGACGATTTGCCGCCGCTGGCCGAATTGCGCGAGCTGGAACCCGATCCGATCCTCGACTTCGACGATGCGCCGGTGCCCGCACACCTTCAGGCCCTGGCCGATGAAAGTGCAGAACCGGAAGAACCCAGGGATGAAACCAGCTTCCGCACCTTGCTGGTGGAACTCGACACCATGGAAGACGGACTTAAAACGGATTTCGATGACCTGTTGCGCGACGGCGCACCCAGCGCAGAGCCGGAGCCAGCGGAACCAGAACCAGAACCGGAATCAGAGCCAGAATCTGAATCAGAGCCGGAGCCAGAGCCAGAGCCGACCCCTGTGCCGGAACCCAGGCCAGATGCCGCGGCCTTGGCCCGTGAACGATTGCGGGCTGTCGTGGCGGCACTTGAGCAGCGCGCGGCGCTGAGCGACGAAGAGCTGGAAGCCCAGGCCCTGGCCGACGCCATCGAGCAGGAACGTCGCGAACGCGAGGATTGACCCGACGCGGTGTTCCCCGCGGGCTTTGTAGCCGCTGCCGCAGGCTGCGATAAGGTCCGAAGGACCTTCCAGAGCGGGGTCGCTGCGCAACCCGTCGCAGCCTGCGGCAGCGGCTACAGGATGTTAGAGCGGGGCGAGGATGCAGATTGGCGATCACCACCGGTTGGCGGAAAAGCAGGTGCATTTGCCACTTTGTGTCCAGGCTTTGGTGCGTAATGGTCAACATCAGCGTATGATTCGCGGCCCTTCGGCGCTCGTTCGAGCCCCAGGACCCTTTTTAACACCTCAGGCGCTTGCCTGAATCGACACACCGGGAGGTGCCCAGATGAGTGATCTAGACCCTAAAGACAGCCAGGAAATTGGCCCAGCAGGCGAAAAACTGCAAAAAGTTCTCGCCCGTATTGGCGTGGGTTCGCGTCGCGACGTAGAGAGTTGGATCAGCCAGGGCCGGATCAAGGTCAATGGCAAGGATGCAACCCTGGGTCTGCGCGTAGACCTGCATGACGCCATTTCCATCGATGGCAAGGTGATCAAGCGTGAAGAGGCTGCCGAATCGGTACGCCGCGTGATCATGTACAACAAGCCCGATGGCGAAATCTGCACCCGTGACGACCCGGAAGGCCGTCCGACCGTATTCGACAAGTTGCCGCGTCCAAAAGAAGGCCGCTGGATCAACATCGGTCGTCTCGACATCAATACCACCGGCTTGCTGATGTTCACCACTGATGGTGAGCTGGCGAACCGCTTGATGCACCCTTCCTACGAAATGGACCGTGAATACGCGGTACGTGTACGTGGTGAAGTGGATGACGACATGATCGAGCGCCTCAAGGCCGGCGTTGTGCTGGAAGACGGCCCGGCGCGTTTCACCGACATCAAGCAGGCTCCGGGTGGTGAAGGTTTCAACCACTGGTATCACTGCGTGGTGATGGAAGGCCGTAACCGTGAAGTACGTCGCCTGTGGGAATCCCAGGGTCTGGTGGTCAGCCGCCTGAAGCGCGTGCGTTTTGGTCCGGTATTCCTCAACTCCGACCTGCCGATGGGTCGCTGGCGCGAAATGAGCCAGTACGAGGTGGATATCCTCAGTGCTGAAGTCGGTCTGACGCCTGTGGCCATGCCGGTACTGAACGCCAAGAGCAAAGACAAGCTTGAGCGTTTGCAGCGCAAGTCGTCGCGTCCTGTGGCCCGTGCTGACCGCGTTGCACGTACTTTGCGCCCGGCTGAAGGTGCTCCGTTGGCACCACGTCCGGCGCGTCAGCCGCACATCGAAGGCGAGCGCCCGTCGCGTCCGGTCCGTGATGAAGCGCCACGTCCGGCCCGCAAGCCGTCGGGTCGTACCGATCGTGTGCCGGCAGGCCGCGGTGCGCCAGTGGCTGAGCGTCCGAGCGAGGTCAACAAGCGTCCGACCAAGCCAAGCCGTACCGGTCCAAAGCTGGTTGACGATGCTCCGTCCGGCAAGCGCCGTGGCGCACCGGCCGGTTCCGGCCAGCGTCCAGGCTTCGGTCGCCGCAAGCCGCAGTAACGGTTCGCGCAGTACAAAAAACGCCAGCCCCTCGGGGCTGGCGTTTTTTTATGCCCGTCAAATGCTTGCCTGCAGGCGCGAGCGTGCTCGCGATGGCATCGATGCAGTGTCAGGCAGGCTTCGTCGTCCGAATCGCGAGCACGCTCGGCAGATACAGGTGCAAGGGCGGATGAATAAAGTGGAAATTTTTCTTTACGTTGTGTCAGGCAAACGATACGGAATAGGTGATTTGACGGTGTTAAATACTCAATTTGCTGCTTCTGTAAGATAAAGTTTCCATGAAAAGCCCTTTTTGCAGCGTTTTCGCCCATAAACCGGCTTGTTTAGTGTTGCCGGCAGCGGTGTGATGGGATCTTGCCTACGTGCGGGTGTACAATGCGCCGCGTTTTAACTGTGACTCAATTGCGTACCCGCGCATTTTGTGTCTTGTCGGCGATGTGCCGATGAGCCAAAACATCGAGGCCAACCCGCCTTGTTAACTCCGCAATGCCACAAGCGTTGCGGGTTCGATTCCGTCACAGATAAAAACAAACAGGTGACGCATGACTCGTGAAACAACCTTGGATTCCTGGCGCCTGCGCTGGGGTTTGATTTGTGTTGTAGAACCTTCGATCACTGCCTGGTGCTGAAGCGACAACGCACTGAATGACATCAAACCTTGTGTGGGACCCTTTCAATGAGTGGACAAACCTCGCATTCGGGCGAGCTTAAACGCGGCCTGAAAAATCGTCATATCCAGCTGATTGCCCTTGGTGGGGCGATTGGTACTGGCCTGTTCCTCGGCTCGGCCGGGGTACTGAAGTCTGCCGGCCCGTCGATGATCCTGGGCTATGCGATTTGCGGCTTTATTGCCTTTATGATCATGCGCCAGCTCGGCGAAATGATCGTCGAAGAACCCGTAGCCGGCTCTTTCAGCCACTTTGCGCATAAATACTGGGGCGGTTTTGCCGGGTTTATGTCGGGCTGGAACTGTTGGGTGCTGTACATCCTGGTTGGCATGTCAGAGCTGACTGCGGTCGGCAAATACGTGCACTACTGGTGGCCGGAGATCCCGACCTGGGCCTCGGCAGCCGCCTTCTTCATTCTGATCAACCTGATCAACCTGACCAACGTCAAAGTGTTTGGTGAAGCCGAGTTCTGGTTCGCAATCATCAAGGTGGTGGCGATCGTCGGCATGATTGCCCTGGGCAGCTATTTGCTGGTCAGCGGCAGCGGCGGTCCTCAGGCTTCGGTCAGCAACCTGTGGGAACACGGTGGCTTCTTCCCGAACGGGACGACCGGCCTGATCATGGCCATGGCCTTTATCATGTTCTCCTTCGGTGGTCTGGAAATGCTCGGTTTCACCGCAGCTGAAGCCGACAAGCCGCGCACCGTGATCCCCAAGGCGATCAACCAGGTGATCTACCGCATCCTGATTTTCTACATCGGTGCACTGGTGGTTCTGCTGTCGCTGACCCCGTGGGACTCGTTGCTGGAAACCCTGAATGCCGGTGGCGACAGCTACAGCAGCAGCCCGTTCGTGCAAGTGTTCTCGATGCTGGGCAGCAATACCGCTGCGCACATCCTCAACTTTGTGGTTCTGACGGCAGCGTTGTCGGTGTACAACAGCGGCACCTACTGCAACAGCCGCATGCTGTTGGGCATGGCGCAGCAGGGCGATGCGCCCAAGGCGCTGGCCAAAATCGACAAGCGCGGTGTACCGGTCAACTCGATCCTGGCGTCGGCGGCGGTCACCGTGATTGCGGTGTTGCTCAACTACCTGATGCCGCACGATGCGCTGGAATTGCTGATGTCGCTGGTGGTAGCCACCCTGGTGATCAACTGGGCGATGATCAGCTTCTCGCACCTCAAGTTCCGCCAGCACATGAACAAGACCGCTCAGGTTCCGCTGTTCAAGGCGCTGTGGTATCCCTACGGCAACTACGTTTGCCTGGCATTCGTGGCGTTCATCCTGGTCATCATGTTGATGATTCCGGGCATCCGCGTGTCGGTGTATGCGATTCCGGTGTGGGTCGTCTTTATGTGGGGCTGCTACCTGCTCAAGAACAAGCGCGCACTGCAGGCTTCGGCAGCGGCGTCTTACGGTTCAGCTGCCAAATAAGCTGAGCTGTTCAACAACAAACCCGGCCTTTGTGCCGGGTTTGTTGCTTGTGAAAGACCGGGAGAGGGGCGTCTGAGGTATTCTGCAGGCCCTGAAGACGGACCCTTTTTATGCTGGTCATTTCCAACAACGTTCATATCCCCGATGCCGAGATCGAACTGACGGCAATTCGTGCCCAGGGCGCGGGCGGGCAGAACGTCAATAAAGTCTCAAGTGCAATGCACTTGCGCTTTGACATCCCCAATTCTTCGCTGCCGCCGTTTTACAAGGAACGTCTGCTGGCGTTGCGCGACAGCCGGATCACCAGCGACGGCGTGCTGATCATCAAGGCCCAGCAATACCGTACCCAGGAACAGAATCGCGCGGATGCGCTGGAGCGGCTGGTCGAGTTGATTCTGAGCGCGACCAAGGTCGAGAAAAAACGTCGACCGACCAAACCCACCCTGGGCTCAAAAAAGCGTCGTCTCGAATCCAAGACCAAACGCGGCAACATCAAGGCCGGGCGGGGCAAGGTGGACTTTTAAGGGGCTCGCGCCGCCCTGGCCTGCCGATACAGATAAACGCTCAGCAATAGCCCGCTAAACGCTGCCAGTGCGGCGAACAAAAAGATCGAGGCAAAGCCAAAGCCTGCGGCCACGGCGCCTACCAGTGGGCCGGTAATGCCCAGTGACAGGTCGATAAACAGCGAGTAAGCGCCCACGGCGGCGCCCCGGCTGGACGCCGGGACCAGGTTGACCGCTTCGACGCCCAAGGCCGGAAACACCAGCGAGAAGCCGAAACCGCTCAAGGCAGCACCCGCCAGGGCCAGTTCAGGGTTCGGTGCCAGCCACAGCAACAGCAAACCCAGGGTTTCGACGCTGAGGCAGACAATGGCTACTTTGAATCCGCCGATACGGTTGATCAGGTTGCCGAACAACAGGCGCGCACCGATGAAGCTGGCGCCAAACAGGCTCAGGCACAACACGGCGTTTTCCCAGTGATTCGTCGCGTAGTACAGGGTGATGAACGTCGCGATGGTGCCAAAGCCGATGGAGCCCAGCGCCAGCCCGGTACCGTGGGGCAGAACGCGTCCCAGGACATGCAGAAACGGCAGGCGCACACCGCTGACGATGGGTGCGGCGCGTTTTGGCCATGCCAGCAGCAGGCCCACGATGCCGAGGGCGATGATGCTGGCGCCCATGCTCCAGATGCCCCATTGGTTGACCATCATGACCCCCAGCGGGGCGCCGATGGCAATGGCGCCGTAGCTGGCAATGCCGTTCCAGGAAATCACCTTGGCGGTGTTCTGCGAGCCAACGCGGCCGATCCCCCAACCGATGGCGCCCGAGCCGACCAGGCTTTCTGCGCTGCCCAGCACCAGGCGGCCGATCAGCAGGCTGGCCAGGCTCAAGGCCGGTGCCGCCGACAGCCAGCTGGACGCCAGCATGAACACGCCGCTCAGGCCGCAGCCTGCCAGGCCGTACATCACGGCACGCTTGCTGCCCAGGTTATCGATAATGCGGCTGGCGTAGGGTCGGCTCAGCAGCGTGGCCAGGTATTGCAAGCTGATCACCAGCCCGGCGATTACGGTGCCATAACCCAGCTGGTTATGGACGTAGCCGGGCAAGACGGCCAGCGGGATGCCGATATTGAGATAACCGATAAAGGTGAACAGGACGATGGAGACCACTTGCAGGGTAACTGCCAGAGGACGTTGTGTTTCAGACATGGAGTAAAGGTCCTGCGGGGATTTGAAAAGGCGCCGTAAGTGTAGTCGCTGCACAGGGCGGCGATGGGCGGCGTAGGAGCCCGCTGTTGAAAGAGCTGCGAGGGTTTTCGCAGTGTTGACGCGGCTCCGGGCTGGAGCCTGTTACAGCGGTGTCACCAGCCGGGTTGCGATCAGGGCGGCGAGGGCGTTCTCTTGGGTGCCAAAGCGCTTGAGCAAAGTGGCTTGCTTCTCGGGGCTAAGGCGCTGCCACAGCTCGATCATTTTTTCGGCGGTGCCGATCAGTACGCTGGCTTGGGTTTCGCTGAAGGTGTCAGTCACGCTGGAATCCGGGGTAGGGGTGAAGCGGTTGTGTCAGGCGGTATGAAAAACCAGTGCTTTTCGCACCGCCTGATGATCAGACCGTCAGTCTTCGCTGTTGGCCTTGAGGCTTTCTTGAGCCTCATCCAGTGCGGGTTTTTCAGCGCTGGTGTGTTGTGGGATTGGCTGCTGTGTTTCTTGCAGGCTTGGGAAGGGGAGGTTTGGGATTTCGTGCATCGTCGCGCTCCTCGCAAAACGTGTTTTTAAATCGCTGGGTACATCCGCGCTTTTAAAAAGCTTGTGCAGGATACAGGAGGGAGTGTGACAAATTGTCTTTTTTTTGCGTCTGGCGGGGTTTATGTCGAACTTTTCATTTTGCTGTTGTCCCGGAAGGACGCGCCGCAAATTCGTGGCATAGCCGCTGCCGCCGGCGGTGACAAGGGCCTCAGGCGCCGCCCTCCTGGAGAAGAGCGGCCCTGTGGATGATCACAGCCCACAACAGCGGTTACACGTTTGGGCCAGCGTTAGCGCTCGCAGACCTGAGCAATGGCCTTGGCCAGCAGGTTCAGGCGGGTGCCGTCCACACCGGCGATGTTGGCACGGCCGGAACCGACCATGTACACGCTGTGTTTTTCCCGCAACTGTTTGACCTGGTCGGCTGTCAGTCCCGTGTAAGAAAACATCCCGCGTTGCTCATTGATATGGGCAAAGTGCTCGGCCAGGCCGAACGGCGTCAGGGCTTCAACCAGGCCGCCGCGCAGTTGCGCAATGCGGCTGCGCATGGCTTCGACTTCTTCGGCCCACAGGGTTTTCAGTTGCTCGTCACCGAGGATGGTCGCCACGACAGCGGCGCCATGGTCTGGCGGGTTGGACCACAGATTGCGGGCCAGATAGGCCAGCTGGCTGCGGATATCCGTCAGTTTCTCGGCATCCTGGGCGCACACCAGCAATGCCCCGACACGTTCGCGATACAGGCCGAAGTTCTTTGAGCAGGAGCTGGTGATCAGCACTTCCGGCAGTTCGCTGGCGAACAGGCGAGTAGACCAGGCGTCAGCTTGCAGGCCGTCGCCGAAGCCCTGGTACGCGAAGTCGATCAGCGGCAGCAGCTCGCGGCGGCGCACCACGTCGAGCACCTGCAACCAGTCGGACTTGGACAGATCGAACCCGGTCGGGTTGTGGCAGCAGGCATGCAGCAGTACCACGTCACCTTTGGGCGCTTGCTCCAGGGTGGCCAGCATCGCCGCTACATTGAGTCGATTGTCGCTGCCCACATACGGGTAGTGGCTGATTTTCAGGCCGGCCGCGGCAAAGATGGTTTCGTGGATCGGCCAGGTCGGGTCGCTCAGCCAGATGCCGCGTCCCGGCAGGCACTGCGCAATGAAATCCGCGCTCAGGCGCAGCGCACCCGTGCCGCCCGGGGTCTGGGTGGCTCCCGCACGTCGGGCGCCGAGCAAAGGGGAGTCAGCGCCCAGTACCAGCTCGCTGATCAATTGCCCAAAGCGGCTGTCGCCATGCCCGCCGATATAGGTTTTGGTCTGTTGCTGGTCCACCAGGCGCTGCTCGGCCTGTTTGACCGACTGCAGGATCGGCGTCAGGCCATTGGCGTCTTTATAGACGCCCACGCCCAGGTCGAACTTGTCCGGGTTAGTGTCCTGTTGATAGGCGTCCATCAAACCGAGAATCGGGTCGCCCGGTACCCGACCAATATCGGCAAAGTGCATTACTTGCGACCTTCGGCAGTTTTGGCCACTTCGTCAGTGCGTGCAGCCATGATGAAGTCGTTGCGGTGCAGGCCCTTGATCGAGTGGCTCCACCAGGTCACGGTGACTTTGCCCCACTCAGTCAGCAGGCCAGGGTGATGGCCTTCAGCTTCAGCGATTTCACCCACGGCATTGGTAAACGCCAGGGCAAATTTGAAATTCTTGAACAGAAAGACCTTTTCCAGCTGCATGACGCCGTCGCGAACTTCAATGTTCCAGTCCGGGATCTGTTTGATCAGGATCGGCAGTTCTTCGTCGCTGACCTGGGGAGCATCGGCGCGGCAGGCTTCGCAGTGGGCTTGGTTCAGTGCGTTCATCGGGGGCTCCTGAGATCGGTTTTTCTTCTTGTTTAAAAAGTAGTGTTCAAAAAAACGGGTTACGCAGCTTTGGGTTTCGGGGCAAATTTTGGCGCGTGCAGGCCCATCGTCATGCCTTTCTCGACCATGCCCATAATGTCTTCATGGGCCAGGTCGAACAGCCGCTTCAAGTCCGGGAGGACAAAATACAGCGGTTGCAAAATATCGATGCGATACGGGGTGCGCATGGCTTCCAGCGGATCGAAAACCTGATGTTCAGGTTCTGAGGACAGGCTGTAAACCGTTTCTTTAGGCGAAGAAAGAATTCCGCCGCCATAAATGCGCTTGCCCTGCGGAGTGTCGACCAGGCCGAACTCGATGGTCATCCAGTACAGGCGGGCGAGGTACACGCGCTGTTCTTTGCTCGCCTGCAGGCCCAGCTTGCCGTAGGTGTGGGTGAACTCGGCAAACCACGGGTTGGTCAGCAGCGGGCAATGGCCGAAAATCTCGTGGAAAATATCGGGTTCTTGCAGGTAGTCCAGCTCTTCCGGAGTGCGAATAAAGGTCGCTACCGGGAATTGCTTATTGGCCAGCAATTCAAAAAAAGTCTGGAACGGGATCAGGGCCGGTACGCGGGCGACTTGCCAGCCGGTGGTGGCAGCCAGTACCTGGTTGATTTCGTCCAGCTGCGGGATGCGATCGTGGGGCAGGCCCAGTTTTTCGATGCCTTCCATATATTCCGGACAGGCACGACCGTCGAGCAGCTTCAGCTGGCGGGTGATCAGCGTATTCCACACCGCGTGTTCGGCAGGTGTGTAGTCGATAAAGCCAGTGGCATCCGGCTCGCGGGCGACGTATTTCGTTTGCTTCATGGTGCTCTCCGCAAGGAAATCGTTTTTATTATTGGGCGGTGTGGCGATGCCTTAGTGATACCCCAAGTGATGAGCGTATGCAGCTAGCCTTAATCCCGTAATGCTGGGATGATGCGTGATATCCGTAAATATTTCGTTACGATGTGTGGGTTGAGCTGTCATTCGTGTTGTTCGTGACAGTGCAACTGTCACAAAAACGTGACGATGAAATGTACCCATCAACAAAAAAGAGCGCTGCAGGCACGCGCTTGTTCGCGATTCCCGCCACGCGGTTCGTCAGTCATTGCCCCGTGATGGCGTTGTGAGCGCGTCCATGCCTGCAGGTTATGCCTTGCACTTATCCCCGAGTTTTCTTCATGCGTATAAAAGTCCACTGCCAAAACCGGATTGGTATTCTCCGCGACATTCTTAATCTGTTGGTTGCCTACGGGATCAACGTGAAGCGGGGTGAGGTGGGCGGGGATCAGGGCAATGCGATTTATTTGTACTGCCCGAACTTGATCAACCTGCAGTTTCAGGCCCTGCGCCCGAAGTTTGAAACCATTGCGGGTGTATTCGGGGTCAAGCGCGTCGGCTTGATGCCGAGCGAGCGCAGGCACATGGAGCTCAATGCCTTGCTCGGGGCGTTAGAGTTTCCGGTGTTGTCCATCGATATGGGTGGCTGCATTGTTGCGGCCAACCGTGCGGCAGCGCAGTTGCTCGGGGTGCGGGTGGATGAAGTGCCGGGCATTGCCCTGTCGCGCTATGCCGAGGATTTCGACTTGCCGGAGCTGGTCCGGGCCAATAAATCCCGGATCAATGGCTTGCGGGTCAAGGTCAAAGGTCATGTGTACCTGGCTGACATTGCGCCCTTGCAGCTCGAGCACGACGAAAGCGAGGCGATGGCAGGCGCCGTATTGACGCTGCACCGCGCCGACCGCGTCGGTGAGCAAATCTACAACGTGCGCAAACAAGAGCTGCGGGGCTTCGACAGCATTTTCCAAAGCTCTAAAGTCATGGCTGGCGTGGTGCGTGAGGCCCGGCGTATGGCACCGCTGGACGCGCCGTTACTGATAGAAGGTGAAACCGGCACCGGCAAGGAACTGCTGGCCCGGGCCTGCCATTTGGCCAGCCCGCGCGGACAGTCGCCGTTGATGGCACTTAACTGCGCTGGCTTGCCCGAGTCGATGGCTGAAACCGAACTCTTCGGTTATGGGCCGGGGGCTTTTGAAGGGGCGCGGGCCGAAGGCAAGCTGGGCCTGCTGGAGCTGACGGCAGGCGGCACGTTGTTTCTCGATGGCGTCGGTGAAATGAGCCCGCGCTTGCAGGTCAAGTTGCTGCGTTTTCTGCAGGATGGCTGCTTCCGGCGCGTCGGCAGCGATGAAGAGGTGTACCTCGATGTCCGGGTGATGTGCGCCACTCAGGTCGACTTGTCCGAATTGTGTGCCCGCGGCGAGTTTCGCCAGGACCTTTACCATCGACTCAACGTATTGTCGCTGCATATCCCGCCGCTGCGCGATTGCCTGGATGGCCTTGAGCCGCTGGTCGAGCACTTTCTGGATCAGGCCAGTCGGCAAATCGGCTGCCCGCTGCCCCGCCTGGCCCCGGCAGCAATGGACCGCCTGAGCCACTACCATTGGCCGGGTAACGTGCGTCAGTTGGAGAACGTGTTGTTCCAGGCGGTTTCGTTGTGTGACGGCGGGGTTGTCAAGGCCGAACATATTCGCCTGCCGGATTACGGCGTACGGCAACCGGTGGGCGAGTTTTCCCTGGACGGCGGCCTCGATCAGATTGTCGGGCGTTTCGAGAAGGCAGTGCTGGAGCGCTTGTATTCCGAGCACCCGAGCAGCCGTCTGCTGGGCAAGCGGCTTGGGGTTTCCCACACCACCATCGCCAACAAACTGCGCGAGTACGACATCATCAAGCCGGGTAAAGAGTCCTGAGGCATCCTCTGTACAGGAACCCGCGTGCTCGCGATGCAATCACTTTCCTGCTGGAAGGTGATTGCTTGCCGCAACCGGCATAACCGCGCCGTTTAAACCGCTTACATCTGTTCTCGACCTCCGGGCATTTCCCCTCTAAACCCCCGCCAGTACAGCCTTTTCGACCGTCAAAAAATAGTTGGTGCGTTAATTGCTTGAAGCTCTGCTATGCACGGGTGGGCGGCAAGCGTCCGTCAGACAGAGGAAAGACTGTGGACAAGTACCTTTATGTGGCAATGACGGGCGCCAGCCAGAACGCGCTGGCGCAGAAGGCGCATGCCAACAATCTGGCGAACATCTCGACCAATGGTTTTCAGCGTGACCTGGAGCAGGCGCGTTCGATGCCGGTGTTTGGCGACAGCTTCCCGGCGCGTGCCTTTGCCCTGTCCGAACGCCCAGCGACGGATTTCACCCCCGGCGCCATGATTGAAACCGGCCGCGAGCTGGATGTGGCCGTGGGTGGTAATGGCTGGATTGCCGTGCAGGCCCCCGATGGCAGCGAAGCCTATGTGCGCACCGCCAGCCTGAATGTGGATGCCCTGGGCATGCTGCGTACGGGCAACGGGATGCCGGTCATGGGCAATGGCGGGCCGATTGCCGTGCCGCCCGAGCAAAAAATCGAAATTGGCGAGGACGGCACCGTGAGCATCCGCGCCATGGGCGAAGGTCCACAGGTCATGGCCGAAGTGGATCGCATCAAGCTAGTTCAGCCTGACCTGCGGGCCATGAGCAAGGGGCTGGACGGCTTGATCCACACCAATGACGGTCAGCCGGCCCAGGCCGATGCCAATGTGCGCGTGGTCTCGGGGTTCCTGGAGGCGAGCAACGTCAATGCCGTCGATGAGATGACCTCGGTGCTGGCGCTGGCCAAGCAGTTCGAGCTGCACATCAAAATGATGAACACCGCCAAAGAAGACGACCAGGCCATGACTCGGGTCCTGTCCATCAGCTAATGACTTGAACGCAGCGCCGAAAAACCGGCGCGCGAGGAGAACACCATGCTTCCGGCACTGTGGGTTGCAAAAACGGGCTTGGCTGCACAAGACACCAACCTGACCACTATTTCCAACAACCTGGCCAACGTCTCGACCACCGGCTTCAAGCGCGATCGCGCTGAATTCCAGGACTTGCTGTACCAGATCAAGCGTCAGCCTGGCGCCCAGTCGACCCAGGACAGTGAACTGCCGTCGGGTCTGCAAGTAGGGACCGGGGTGCGGATCGTCGGCACGCAAAAGAACTTTGCCGCCGGCAGCCTGCAAACCACCGAGCAGCCGCTGGACCTGGCGATCAATGGCCGTGGCTTCTTCCAGATCATGCAGCCTGACGGGACCACGGCCTACAGCCGCGACGGCACCTTTCACCTCGACTCCAACGGTCAGATCGTCACCGCCAGCGGCTTTGCCCTGGAACCGGCGATCGTGGTACCGGCCGATGCCCAGACCTTCACCGTCGGCCAGGACGGCACGGTGTCGGTCACCATTGCCGGCAACCCGGCGGCGCAAGTCATCGGCAACCTGCAGACGGCTGACTTCATCAACCCGGCCGGCTTGCAGTCCCAGGGCGGCAACCTGTTCCTCGAAACCGCGTCCAGCGGCGCACCGCAAATCGGTACGCCCGGCTTGAACGGTTTCGGCCTGACCATGCAAAGCATGCTGGAGACGTCGAACGTCAGCACCGTGGAGGAGATGGTCAACATGATCACCACCCAACGTGCCTACGAGATGAACTCCAAAGTGATCTCCACCGCGGACCAAATGTTGTCGTTCGTTACGCAAAATCTGTAATCACGTAAATACGGCGGCCCGCAGGGCGCCGGCAATGGCGGGAGAGGTCATGAAGCGCTTGTTTTCTGTTCTGGCACTGGGCGGTATTACGTTCCTGGCGGGCTGTGTCAGCCCGCCGCCACGCCCGAACGATCCGTATTACGCCCCGGTTCTGCCGCGCACGCCGCTGCCGGCTGCGGCCAATAACGGTTCGATTTACCAGGCCGGCTTTGAGCAGAACCTGTACAGCGACCGCAAGGCCTTTCGCATTGGCGACATCATCACCATTACCCTGAACGAGAAGACCCAGGCGAGTAAAAACGCCAACTCGCAGATCGGTAAAAACAGCAACACCAGCCTTGGTTTGACGTCGCTGTTCGGTGCCGGCCTGAGCACCAATAACCCGCTGGGCGGCGGTGATTTGAGCCTGAATGCCGGTTACAGCGGCAGCCGGGCCAGCAAGGGCGACAGCAAGGCCGGGCAGGGCAACAGCCTTACGGGTTCGATCACCGTGACGGTGGCCGATGTGTTGCCCAACGGAATCATCGCGGTGCGTGGCGAGAAGTGGATGACCCTCAACACCGGTGATGAGCTGGTGCGTATTGCCGGGTTGGTCCGCGCCGATGACATCAGCACCGACAACACCGTGTCTTCGACCCGCGTGGCCGATGCGCGAATCACCTATTCGGGCACCGGTTCGTTTGCCGATGCGAGTCAGCCGGGCTGGTTTGACCGGTTCTTCCTCAGCCCCCTCTTTCCTTTCTAGGTGATGGCCGCCATGTTCAACCTCAAGCATCTGCTGGCAGCCGTAGTGCTGCTGTCGACCACCCTGGGCGCCCACGCCGAGCGGTTGAAAGACATCGCCAGCATTTCGGGCGTCCGCTCCAACCAATTGATTGGTTATGGCTTGGTGGTCGGGCTTAACGGCACGGGCGACCAGACCACGCAAACCCCGTTCACCTTGCAGACATTCAATAACATGCTGTCGCAGTTCGGGATCAAGGTGCCGCCGGGCTCGGGCAATGTGCAATTGAAGAACGTCGCCGCGGTTTCGATCAGTGCCGACTTACCGGCCTTTGCCAAGCCGGGTCAGGTGGTCGATATCACCGTGTCCTCCATCGGCAACTCCAAAAGCCTGCGCGGCGGCACCCTGTTGCTGACACCGCTCAAAGGCATTGATGGCAACGTCTATGCCATTGCCCAGGGCAACCTGGTGGTGGGCGGTTTTGACGCCGAAGGTCGGGACGGCTCGAAAATTACGGTCAACGTACCGTCGGCCGGGCGGATTCCGGGCGGTGCTTCGGTTGAGCGCGCGGTACCCAGTGGTTTCAACCAGGGCAACAGCCTGACCCTGAACCTCAACCGTTCGGACTTCACCACCGCCAAGCGGGTGGTGGACAAGATCAACGATTTGCTCGGCCCAGGCGTGGCCCAGGCCATTGATGGCGGCTCGGTCCGGGTCACGGCGCCGTTGGACCCAAGCCAGCGCGTCGATTACCTGTCGATCCTGGAAAACCTGGAAGTCGATCCCGGGCAGGCGGTGGCCAAGGTCATTATCAATTCGCGCACCGGCACTATCGTGATCGGGCAAAACGTCAAGGTTTCTCCGGCGGCCGTGACCCACGGCAGCCTGACCGTGACCATCACCGAAGACCCGATTGTCAGTCAGCCGGGCCCGCTGTCCAACGGCGAGACCGCTGTGGTTCCGCGTTCGCGGGTCAATGCCCAGCAGGAAGCCAAGCCCATGTTCAAGTTCGGCCCGGGCACCACTCTCGACGAAATCGTCCGTGCGGTGAATCAGGTTGGCGCGGCGCCGGGGGATCTGATGGCGATTCTGGAAGCGCTCAAACAGGCCGGCGCCTTGCAAGCCGACCTGATCGTGATCTGAGGCCGGCATCATGGATATGCGTAAGAGCGGTGTGGTCAGCGGCAGCGATTCGGGTGCGTTCAGCGACCTGAACCGGCTGAACAATCTGAAGGTCGGTGATCGCGAAAGCGACGGCAACATGCGCAAGGTGGCGCAGGAGTTCGAGTCGCTGTTCCTGAACGAAATGCTCAAGTCCATGCGCTCGGCGAACGAAGTGCTGGGCAAGGACAACCCGCTCAACACGCCGGCTGCCAAGCAGTATCAGGAAATGTACGATCAGCAGCTGTCGGTGACCTTGTCCCGTCAGGGCGGCGGCATAGGCCTGGCGGATGTACTGATGCGCCAGATGGCCAAGCACAAACCGACAGCCCCGCAAGACGCCGTGGCCAGCACCGGGCTGGTCACGCAACCCGCGACAGCGGCACCTGTCGTCAGCCCGAGCGACAGCCCGTTTGTGCGCTCCAATGGTCAGCGACCGTTGTGGGCCTCCCGGGTCGCGGTCGCGCCGGGAGCGGGCGAGGGGGGGCATGCCAATGACCGGGCACTGCTCAACCAGCGGCGTCTGGCGTTGCCCAACAAGCTGACCGACCGGTTGCTGGCCGGGATCGTGCCGTCGGCCGACCCGGCGATCGCCACCCTCAATGCCGGCGCTGTGCCGGGCCGTACTTCGCCCGGGATGGAAGCGGTGCTCAAGGGCGGCGGCCAGCCGATGCTCAGCGCAGCCGGCGCTTCAGGGCGGATGCAGGTGTATGGCCGCGCCGTGGCGCAGCCGCCCTTGGCTCCGGCCAGGCAAGCCTTCAACTCACCGGATACATTTGTCGCCAGCATGCTGCCGATGGCGCAACAGGCCGCCGCCCGCATTGGCGTCGACCCGCTGTACCTGGTGGCCCAGGCGGCACTGGAAACCGGCTGGGGCAAGTCAGTCATGCGCCAACAAGATGGCAGCAGCAGTCACAACCTGTTTGGCATCAAGGCTACCGGCAGTTGGCAGGGCGCGCAGGCGCGGGCCATCACCAGTGAGTTCAAGGGCGGGCAGATGGTCAAGGAGACGGCGAACTTCCGTTCCTACGATTCCTACCAAGACAGCTTCCATGATCTGGTCACGCTGTTGCAGAGCAACAATCGTTATAAAGAAGTGTTGAATTCGGCCGATAAACCGGAGCAGTTCATACGCGAATTGCAGAAGGCCGGATATGCTACCGACCCTGAATACGCCAGCAAGATTTCGCAGATTGCCAAGCAAATGAAGACCTACCAGAGCTACGCCTCGACGGGTTCTCTCACGAATTTATAAGGTTTGAACCATGGCGAGTTTGATCAATATCGGGATGTCGGGGCTGAACGCCAGTCAAGGCGCATTGGCGACTGTCGGCAATAACATCGCCAACGCCAATACCTCGGGCTATTCACGTCAGCAAATCGTGCAGGGCAGTGCCGCCTCGCAACAAGTGAGCGGCGTGTTCATTGGCACCGGCACCACGCTGGCTGACGTGCGCCGGGTCTATAACGCTTACCTCGACGCCCAGTTGCAAACCACCACTTCGCTCAATGGTGACGCCCAGGCCTATCTCGACCAGATTGGCTCCATCGACAAGTTGCTGTCGGATAAAAGCACCGGTGTCTCGGCCGCGCTCGGCAGCTTCTTCGCGTCATTGCAAACCGCTGCCGGGGCGCCCGGTGACATATCGGCCCGCCAGTTGCTGCTCACCCATGCGCAAACCCTGAGCAACCGCTTCAACTCGATCTCGACCCAGCTCAACCAGCAAAACGAAGGCATCAACAGCCAGCTGGACACCCTGACCTCGATGGTTAATCAGCACACGGCCACCATCGCCTCGCTGAACCAGCAGATTGCCCAGGCGACCACCGCCGGCAATACACCGAACAACTTGCTGGATGCGCGCAACGAAGCGGTACGCACGCTCAATGAGCTGGTGGGGGTGACCGTCCAGGAACATGACAACGTATTCGATATTTCGCTGGGCACCGGCCAGTCGCTGGTGCTGGGCGGCACCGCCAGCACGCTGTCGGCGGTGCCGGGCAAGGTCGACAAAAGCCAATACAGCATTCAGGTCAACTACGCGCAGTCCAGCATGGACGTGACCTCGGTAATCAGTGGCGGCAAGATTGGCGGCCTGTTGCGTTACCGCGATGAGGTGCTGGCACCGGCGATGAACGATCTGGGGCGCACTGCGATTGTGGTCGCTGATGCGATCAACCAGCAGTTGGGCCAGGGCCTGGACGCCAATGGCGAGTTCGGTTCGTCGCTGTTTAACAGCATCAACAGCGAACAGGCCATCAGCCAGCGCAGTTTGGCAGCCACGAGCAACAGCAAGGGCTCGGGCAACCTGAACGTGAGCATTACCGACAGCGGCAAACTCACGACTTATGATTATCAGGTGACGTTCAGCAGCGACAAGGACTACACGGTCAAGCGCTCTGATGGCACCACGCTGGGTCCATTCGATCTCACCCGCAAACCGGCCGCCGTCATCGACGGGTTCAGCCTCGACCTCAAGGGTGGCCCGGTTACATCGGGCGATACCTTCAAGGTCAGCCCCACCCGCAATGGCGCGAGCACTATCGGCGTGCAGATGACCGATGCCAACAAGCTGGCATTTGCTGGACCACTGGTGGCAGGTAAAGGCGGCTCCAACACCGGCACCGGCGCCATCAGCGGCCTGAATCTGTCATCGGCACTGGATATTTACAGTGGCAGCAATCTGGGCCAGGCGCAGGTCGAGGCCGCGATGCCGGTGCGTGTGGTCTTTGATGGCGCTAACGCAGATGGCACCCATGGCTACCGGGTGCTGAACGAAAAAGGCGAAAACATCAGCAGCGGCACCTATGTGCCGGGCCAGGACAACGAAATCAAGGTCAAGGTGCCCGTCACTAACGCGGACGGCACCACCACGGATGTCGCTTTCGGGGCCACGATCAGCGGTTCGCCCGCCAAAGGCGATAGTTTCGACATCAAGTTCAACAAGGACGGCAAGGCGGACAACAGCAATGCCAACCAATTGCTGGAGCTGCAAACGAAGAAAACTGTTGGTGTGAGTGACGGGGGAGGCGGCTCCAGCCTGGCCGCCTCGTACAGTCAACTGGTCTCCAAAGTCGGTGGCAAGGCCAGTCAGGCGGTGGTCGACGGCACGGCCAACAGCGCGGCACTGGCGTACGCCAAGGAAGTGCGCGGCTCGGTATCCCAGGTCAACCTGGACGAAGAGGCATCCAACCTGGTCAAGTTCCAGCAGTACTACACGGCATCGTCGCAAATTATCAAAGCGGCGCAAGAAACCTTCAGCACGCTGATCAACAGCCTTTAAGGGAGCCCTCGACGATGCGCATTTCCACGTCCCAGTTTTTTGAGTCGACCAGCGCCACTTACCAGAACAATTTCTCGTCGGTGATCAAGACCCAGCAACAGATCGACTCCGGCGTGCGGATCCAGACCGCGGCAGATGATCCGGTCGGCGCGGCCCGCTTGCTGCAATTGCAGCAGCAAAAAGACATGCTGGGCCAGTACACGGCCAACATGAACAGCATCAAGTCGTCGCTGGGCAGCCAGGAAATCGTACTCGACAGCATCAACATTGCGCTGCAAAAGGCCAGTGAGCTGGCGCTGCGGGCCGGGGGCACGATCAGCGACGCCGACCGCGGCGCGATCGCCAACGAGCTGGGCAGTATCGAAGACCAGGTATTCGGCCTGCTCAACAGCAAGGACGCCGCGGGCAACTACATGTTCTCCGGTTCCAAAACCGACACCCCGCCCTATACCCGCAACAACGATGGCACTTACAGCTATCAGGGCGATGATACCCAGCTCAACCTCAAGATTTCGGACACCTTGTCCATGGCCGGCACCGACACGGCCAAAAGCATCATGGAAGGCTCGGTCAATACCGGGCGCACCCAGGCCACACTGCAGCCGCCATCGGTCAACGATGGCAAGGTCTCGGTGTCGGCGGGCCTGATTACCTCAAGCCCGGTGTTCAACCAGAGCTTTGCCCAAGGCCAGCCTTACACACTTGAATTCACCAGTAGCACCCAATACACGTTGACCGATGCCACGGGCAAGGATGTGACCTCGCAGGTGCCGGGCAATGGCGTGCTGGATCCGGATAAAGCAGGCGGTCAGAGCATCAGTCTGAACGGGGTCTCGTTCGACATAAACCTTGATCTCAAGGATGTGCCGGCGGCGGAGCGGGATGCGGCAGTGGCCGGGCGCGTGTTCAGCCTTGAGGCCAGGCCTGATTCGTTCAGTGCTTCGCGGACCCCGAGCAACGACTCGACTGCGCAGATTACCGGGACCACGATTGACAAGGTGGACGCGGGCGCTGCCGATGCGTACCGCGACAGCTTTCCGAGCAACGGCGCGGTGATCAAGTTCACCAGCGAGACCGAGTACGAGATCTACGCCCAGCCACTGACGGCCAGCAGCAAGTCGATTGCCGCTGGCAGCATGAACGGTGACTCGCTCAGCGCCATGGGCGTTACGTTCAGCTTCTCCGGGGCGCGGGCAGCGGGCGACCAGTTCGTGGTCAACCGCAACAATCACCAGAGCCAGAATGCGCTGGATACCTTGAGCCAGTTGCGTCAGGCGCTGGACGTTCCCACCGACAAGGACCCGCAGGCCCGGCAAGCCCAAAGGGATGCGATCAACTCGGCGATCGGCAACCTGAAAAACGCCAGCGCAGGCGTCGACAGCGCGCGGGGGTCGATCGGTGCGCGCTTAAGCGCGGTGGACATTCAGAACGAAGAAAACATCAGCATGGGCCTGGCCAATAACTCCACCACAGCAGCCATTGGCAATACCGACCTGGCCGGCGCATCCATTGATCTGGCTTTCCAGAAAGCCATGCTCGAAGCCTCGCAGCTGGCCTTCGTGAAAATCTCCCAGTTGAGCCTGTTCAACCAGTTGTAACTGCGCAGGCCTGGCCGGCACTCTCGCCAGCGGCTACAGAGATGATCCAGCGCGTAATCTGTAGCAGCGGACGAGTAGAACGAGACCGCGTCCGGCGGCGCAGCCGTCGTAAAGCCTGGCGGACCTATCCTAGCGTGCGGCCTCCCGAAAGGGGGGCGGGTGGATCAAGGGCAAGACCGGAAGACCGGACGCGGCCTCGCTTCGCTCGACCGCTGCTACGGAGCTCGGGTGATCCTGAAATCCTGATGCCCCTTCGCGCCTTTTCGCAGCTTGCGGCAGCGGCTACAGGTTGGGTGATCCTGTAGCAGCGGACGAGTAGAACGAGGCCGCGTCCGGCGGCGTAGCCGTCGTAAAGCCCGGCGGACCTATCCCTGCGGCCTCGCTTCGCTCGACCGCTGCTACGGGGCTCGGGTGATCCTGAAATCTTGAAGCCCCTTCGCGCCTTTTCGCAGCTTGCGGCAGCGGCTACAGGTTGGGGTGATCCTGTAGCCGCTGCCGAGGCACGAAGGCTGCGAGGCTTGGCGGGCAGCAGCGTTTCGACAGTGTTTATCCGCGGTAATCCTTGAAATCTTTTGTATAAAAGCGCACAAAATTGAGTGACTTGCGAGTCATAACGCGCATCTTCACTGTATCGTGTGAAACCTATGGGCGGGCGCCGGGCCTTTTTCAGGCTGTTTTGTGTCTATTCGGGTGCCCACTTCGCCGCATTTTTGCGCGACGAAGCCCTTTTATTGTCAACGCCCCTCGATTGTGAGAGCGGGTGATCTCCAGCTATTCAGTATTGGGAAGCCACAATGATTGGCATTAAAAGCATCGCCAGTTACGTGCCAGCAAGCGGTGTAGACAACTACGCGCAAGGCGCGAAGTTCTCCAAGGACGAAGAATTCATTCTGGGCAAGATTGGCTCGGCATTCCTGCCGCGTAAAGATGCTGACCAGGAAACCTCGGACCTGTGTGTCGAAGCGGTTAACGCCCTGTTCGCCAACAATCCGCAGCTCAATCGCGAATCCATCGATGCGCTGATCGTTGTGACGCAAAACGGCGACGCCGAAGGCCTGCCGCACACGGCCGCCATCGTTCAGGACAAGCTCGGCCTGCCGACCCACGTCGCTGCGTTCGATATTTCCCTGGGGTGCTCGGGTTATGTCTACGGCATCTACGCGATGAAGGGCTTCATGGAAGCGGCCGGTCTGAAAAACGGCCTGCTGGTGACCGCTGACCCGTATTCGAAAATCGTCGATCCCGAAGACCGCAACACCACCATGCTCTTTGGTGATGCCGCCACCGCCACCTGGATGGGCGAAGATGCGCCTTGGCAGTTGGGCAAGGCCAAGTTCGGCACAGACGGTTCGGGTGCTCCGCACTTGAAAGTCAGCGATGGCGTGTTCTTCATGAACGGCCGTCAGGTGTTCAACTTCGCGCTGCTCAAAGTGCCGGCGCACTTGAATGAGCTGCTGCAAGAGTCCGACCTGACGTCTGCCGACATCGATGCTTTCTGCATCCATCAGGGCAGTGCAGCGATTGTCGATGCCGTGGCCCGTCGCTTTGAAGGCGAGCCGGAGAAGTTCATCAAGGACATGGTCGAGACCGGTAACACCGTGTCTTCGAGCATTCCGCTGCTGCTGGAAAAGCACGTGATGGACGCCACCTGGACGCGCGTAGCCCTCAGCGGCTTCGGCGTAGGTCTGTCGTGGGGCTCGGCGATTATCTATCGCCCTTAAGCTTTACGTCGAAACACCCAACGCCCGTGGCCTTAAAAGCCATGGGCGTTTTGCGTTTATCCCCTCTGTTCTTTGCAGGCGCCGAGCGTGCTCGCGATCCGGTCGACGCGGTATGCCTGACGTAGCGCGGTGATTCCATCGCGAGCAAGCTCGCTCCTACGGGGATTTTTGTCGCTTCAGGTGTCGCTAACCCCCTGAAATAAAAGGGATGGCACGCCGCCAGTAAAAAAAATCAAAAAATCCCTCAAGCAACCTGCATTCACGACGATAACTATTACGAAGGTTCTCTAGGCCACACCCGGCGGTTGCCAGGGCCGGAAGCCGCAGTATTCATCCAATGAGGATTTCGTCATGGCTTTATCAGTAAACACTAACGTCACGTCCCAGACCGTTCAGAAGAACCTGAACAAAGCCGGCGATGCTCTGAGCACCTCGATGACCCGTCTGTCTTCCGGCCTGAAAATCAACAGCGCCAAAGACGATGCCGCGGGCATGCAAATCGCCAACCGTCTGACCTCTCAGGTTAAAGGCATGACAGTGGCCATCGCCAACGCCAACAACGGCACCTCGATTGCCCAGACCGCCGAAGGCGCGATGCAAGAGTCGACCAACATTCTGCAACGTTTGCGTGAACTGGCCCTGCAGTCCGCGAACGGTGATAAAAGCGCTGAAGACCGTGCGTCCCTGCAACAAGAATTCACGGCGAAAACCGGTGAACTGACCCGTATCGCCCAAACCACCACTTTCGGTGGTCGTAACCTGCTGGACGGCTCGTTCCAGAACCAATCCTTCCAGATCGGTTCCGACGCCAACCAGACCATCTCGTTCGGCATGAACGACATCAGCGCTACCGGTTTGAAAGGCTCTTTCAGCGAGGCGAAGGTGTCGGGGGAAAAGACAACGTTGTCGGCGACGGTAACGGGCAAGGCGACCACTGATCTGGGGACAGACGCGGAGATCAAAATTAACGGCGTCACTGTGAATATAGCGGCTGCTGATGATGATTTGACTAAAGTCATGACGGCAATCAACGCCCTGACTGCTGACACCGGTACGGCCCCAGCGATTGTACCCGGGACTGGCGTGACCGCTTCGGTGTCTGGTGACCGTCTAGTGTTGACGTCTGCTGATGGTAAAGCTGTCAAACTGGAAAACAGCACAACGGCTGAGGGTGCTGGAGCGCTGGCCAAGTTGGGGCTGTCGGCAGGGACTACGGCGTCCAAGCTGGAGGATGCAACCTCAATCAACCTCAACGGTACTGAGGTCAAGTTTAATGCCGGTTCGACAATGGCCGATGTGGTTTCGTCGATCAACAGCGCCAGCACTGGGGTAACCGCCAGCCTTAAAGATGACGGAAGTTTGAATCTGTTCTCAACCGGCAACATCACTATTGCCAATGGCAGTGCCGGGACTGGTCTGGCCGCATTGGGTCTGACTACTGCTGCCGCTGTTGATACGGGTGATGGGGTTGGGACCACAAAAGCGGTAAAAATGGAAACCACCGTTTCCGACCTGAGCATTCTGAGTGCAGAAGATTCGCAGCGTACTGTCCAGGCGCTGGCTGATGCGATCTCGCAGATCGACACCCAGCGTTCGGCTCTGGGTGCTGTTCAAAACCGTTTCACCAGCACCGTGGCCAACCTGCAGAGCATTTCCGAGAACTCCACCGCGGCACTGGGTCGGGTTCAGGACACTGACTTCGCTTCCGAAGCTGCTGAGCTGACCAAGCAACAAACCCTGCAGCAGGCGTCCACTGCGATCCTGTCACAGGCTAACCAGCTGCCATCCGCTGTGATGAAACTGCTTCAGTAATTTCAGCGCTTGGTTGAAAACAGAAGGGCGCGTTTACGTGCCCTTTTGTTTTTTCAGGTTTTGGCGTTTGAAGGTGGCATGAAATGTGAAGCACTCTGTGGCTTCGGCACGCTTCGCCAATAAAGCGCCAGCCACCGGATAAGGAGAATACAGATGGCAAGTTCAACCATTACGGGGGTCGGCTCGGGTTTCGACACGGTCGGCATTGTAAAAGCCCTGGTTGATGCGGAAAAAGCGCCCAAGCAAAGCCAGATTACCAAGCAGCAAACCGTCACCACGACTCAGTTGTCGGCGGTGGGTACGGTCAAGGTTGCGCTTGAGGCCTACCGTACAGCAATTGCCAAGCTCAATAACGCGTCCAGCTTCAATGGCCTGGCCGCATCGTCGTCTGACGAAAAAATTTCCAAAGTCACCATCGATGACAAAGCGTCCAGCGGCACCTATGCGCTGGACGTCACTCAGTTGGCGACTGCGTCGAAAATCACCAGCAAGATGTTCGCGGGTGGCCCTTCGGCGGTTGTGAACACCAGCGAAGCGGCTGCAACCCTGACCCTCTCGCAGTCCGGTGACAATTACGATGTCACGATCCCGGCGGGGGCGACCATGCAGCAGACCCGCGACGCAATCAACACGCAGCTGCAATCCAAGGGTATCAGCGCCAACGTCCTGAGCGACGCCAATGGCTCGCGGCTGGTGATCAGCTCGCAGACCACAGGCAAAGGCACCGACATTACCATCAGTGGCGATTCGGAACTGGCGATCGGTTATGACGCCGGCAAGCCGCCGGTGAACGCCGAATACACGATTGATGGCATTGCCATGGAGTCGAAGAGCAATAAAGTGACGGCGGCCATCAGCGGCGTGAGCCTGGAGTTGATTGACACCAAGGCATCCACCATTACCGTGGCGTCCAACACCACCACCCTGAAAACCTCGGTTCAGTCGTTCGTCACGGCGTACAACGCGCTGTTGACCAGTATCAACACCCAGACCAAAGTCACGGCCACCGGCGATGCGTCGACCACCACCTCGGGCGCGCTGACGGGCGATGCGTCGATGCGTCAGCTGGTCAACGGTATCCGCAACGAGTTGCTGCAGAACACCGGCTCGTCGAGTGTCGGCAACCTGTCGCAGATGGGCATCAGTACTGACCAGAAAACCGGGCTGCTGACGCTGGATGACACCAAGTGGAAGGCGGCGGTAGAGACCGCCAATGGCCCCACCGAGATTGCCAAGGTGTTCACCGGCGACACAGGCCTGGTGGCACGAATGACCAAGGCCACCGAAAGCTATGTCGGAAGTTCTGGGCTGCTGGCGTCCCGCGCCACTGACTTGAACACCAAACTGACGAACCTGACGACGCAACAGGCAGACCTGGATCGGCGCATGGACGCCCTGAAAGACACCCTCAGCGCCAAATACACGGCGATGGACACCTTGATCGCGAAGATGAACGCCAGCAGCTCCAGCATCATGACCACGCTCAACTCGTTGAATAACCCTAAAAAAGACTGATGTGAGGCGCTCGGGTGGCTAAAGTTTTTCGCCCCTGCGTCGACATATAAAGCATGTCCCAGTCATTTTGCCTGTCACCTGTAATGAGGTAGAAACATGAACCCGATGCGCGCCCTTCGTCAGTATCAGAAGGTCAATTCCCACGCCCAAATCTCCGAAGCCAGCCCCCATCGCTTGATTCAGATGCTGATGGAAGGCGGTCTGGATCGCATGGCGCAGGCCAAGGGTGCAATGAGCCGTGGAGATGTCGCGCAGAAGGCACTGTTGCTGACCAAGGCTATCGACATCATCACCGGTCTGCGTCAGGGCCTGGATGAAGAGAAGACCGACGACAAGGCTGCCTTGCAGCAGCTCGACAGCCTGTACGAATACATGGCCGTACGCTTGACCCTGGCCAACGCGCAAAACGACCCTGAAATCATCGACGAAGTGGCTCGTCTGCTGATCACTGTGAAAAGTGGTTGGGATGCGATCGCAGCTGAATAAACCCCGCAGGTTTGAGGAGTGCGCCATGAGCCAATTGCAACGAATTCAAGAAACCCGCGTAGCGCTGATTGACGCTCTGGCCGAGCGTAATTGGGATGCGATCGGTGAGCTGGACTCGGCGTGTCGGGTATGTGTTGAGAGCGTACTGGATGAAGCACCGCTGGATGAGGCGGTGTTGCGCGAGAATCTGGAAGGGTTGTTGGTGGTGTATCGCATGCTGCTGGAGGCGGCGACGGATGAGCGGCAATTGCTCGTTGAGCAAATGGGGCAGATCAATCAAGCAAAAAATGCTTCAAAGGTTTACCATCTCTTTGGTTAAGGCCTAAGAAAGATGTGGTTAATCGCGTTTAAAGCGCCATAAATTTGACTATGCACGGTTTTTTGACTTAACTAGCGCGTTATTCTGTTTTTAGTCGTCTTGGATATCCATCGGGTCAGGGCGACGAATATGTCCTGCTTGGCCAGGGCATTGAGTTGACTAGGGAAGTTGCTATTGCATGTGGCGTGAAACCAAAATTCTGCTAATCGATGACGATAGCGCTCGCCGCCACGATTTGGCGGTGATTTTAAATTTTCTGGGTGAAGAAAATTTAGCCAGCCCTAGTCTCGATTGGGAACAGGCGGTGAGCGCTCTGTCGTCGAGTCGTGAAGTGCTTTGTGTCCTGGTCGGCGACGTCAGCATCGCTGGCGGCGTATCAGGACTGCTTAAGACACTCGCTGCGTGGGATGAGTTCCTGCCCATCATGCTTTTAGGTGAAATTTCTTCGGTCGACCTGCCTGAAGACCAGCGCCGCCGGGTGCTGTCCACCCTGGAAATGCCTCCCAGCTACAGCAAACTGCTGGATTCCCTGCACCGTGCGCAGGTATATCGCGAGATGTACGATCATGCCCGTGTGCGTGGCCGGCACCGTGAGCCCAATTTGTTCCGCAGCCTGGTAGGCACCAGCCGTGCCATTCAGCACGTGCGTCAAATGATGCAGCAAGTGGCCGACACCGAGGCCAGCGTGTTGATCCTTGGTGAGTCCGGGACTGGCAAGGAAGTGGTTGCCCGTAACCTGCATTACCATTCCAAGCGTCGCGATGCGCCCTTTGTACCGGTTAACTGCGGGGCGATTCCTGCCGAACTGCTTGAGAGTGAGCTGTTCGGCCATGAGAAGGGCGCTTTCACCGGGGCCATCACCAGCCGTGCCGGGCGTTTTGAGCTGGCCAACGGCGGTACGCTGTTCCTCGATGAAATCGGCGACATGCCGTTGCCGATGCAGGTCAAGCTGCTGCGGGTGTTGCAGGAGCGGACGTTTGAGCGGGTGGGCAGCAACAAGACCCAGAGCGCGGACGTGCGGATCATTGCCGCGACTCACAAAAACCTCGAAAGCATGATTGAGGTCGGCGCCTTCCGCGAAGACTTGTACTACCGCCTCAACGTGTTCCCGATCGAAATGGCCCCCTTGCGCGAGCGGGTCGAAGACATCCCGTTGCTGATGAACGAGCTGATCTCGCGCATGGAGCACGAAAAACGCGGTTCGATCCGCTTCAACTCCGGCGCCATCATGTCGCTGTGCAGTCATGCCTGGCCGGGCAATGTCCGGGAGCTGGCCAATCTGGTCGAGCGCATGGCAATCATGCATCCATATGGAGTGATTGGTATTGCCGAGCTGCCGAAGAAATTCCGCTACGTCGACGACGAAGACGAGCAGATGGTCGAGAGCCTGCGCTGCGACCTGGAAGAGCGTGCAGCGATCAACAATGCCCCCGATTTCACGGCCACGGCGATGCTGCCGCCCGAAGGTCTGGACCTCAAGGATTACCTTGGCGGTCTGGAGCAAGTGCTGATTCAGCAGGCGCTGGACGATGCCAATGGCATCGTGGCGCGTGCCGCTGAGCGTCTGCGCATCCGGCGTACCACGCTGGTTGAAAAAATGCGCAAGTACGGCATGAGCCGTCGTGAAGGGGACGACCAGGCAGAAGATTGACGCCTGGCTCTTTCCCGGTAGCCGCTGCCGAGTGCAGCGAGGCTGCGAGCGATGGCGCAGCAGTCGCCAACCTGTCCACGAGGACGACCTGACCCTACCGTATTGTCCGGCTTTGCGGCCGATCGCAGCTTCGTTGCGGCTGCCTGTTGAAGCGTGCACAGCGCCCGTCCTGCTGATTCATCCGATGTGGGCACGGGTATTGCTTCGTCAGGGCTAACGAACCGTTTTATGACGGTCAGCCACGCGAGAACACCTCATGCCTCATGCCGCCCACCGGTCCTCGATTCCTGATCTAGCAGGGCAAGCCACTGCACTCGCAGCGCAGCCGACCAGCCGCGAAGGGCTTGAGCAGGCGTTCTCGCTGTTCAATCAAATGTCCACTCAATTGAGTGACTCCTACAGCCTGCTTGAAGCCCGGGTCACTGAGCTCAAAGGCGAGCTGGCGCTGGTCAGTGCCCAGCGCATGGCCGAGCTGGCCGAGAAGGAGCGACTCGCCAATCGGCTGCAGCATCTGCTGGATCTGTTGCCGGGCGGCGTGGTGGTGATCGATGACCGTGGCCGTGTCCGTGAAGCCAATCCGGCGGCCGGTGAGTTGCTGGGGCTGCCCCTGGAAGGTGAGCTGTGGCGGCATGTGATTGCCCGCTGTTTTGCACCCCGCGAAGACGATGGCCACGAAGTGTCCCTCAAGGATGGTCGGCGGTTGTCGATCACCACCCGCTCGCTGGACGCTGAGCCCGGGCAATTGGTGGTGCTTAATGACCTGACAGAAACCCGGCGCTTGCAAGACCAGTTGGCCCGGCATGAGCGGCTGTCTTCTTTGGGGCGCATGGTCGCCTCGCTGGCGCATCAGATTCGCACGCCGCTGTCGGCGGCCTTGATTTATGCCAGCCATTTGACCGAGCAAGCGCTGCCGGTGGAAACCCAGCAGCGATTTGCCGGGCGCCTCAAGGAGCGCCTGCACGAACTGGAACATCAGGTGCGCGACATGCTGGTGTTCGCCCGCGGCGAGTTGCCGCTGACGGATCGAGTCAGCCCCAAGGCATTGATGCAGGCCCTGCAGGCCGCTGCCCAGCCCCATGTTGAGGGCGTCTCGCTGCGCTGGCAGTGCGATGTACACGGCGGGCAGGTGCTGTGCAATCGGGACACGCTGGTGGGGGCGCTGCTCAACCTGATTGAAAACGCGCTGCAGGCAGGCACGGCGAACGTGCGGCTCAAGGTGCATCTGTATGCCCGCGATCACAGCCTGCGGTTGTGTGTGAGCGACAGTGCCGGCGGGATTGAGCCCAAGGTACTGGCGCGCGTGGGCGAGCCTTTCTTCACCACCAAGGCCACGGGCACCGGCCTGGGCCTGGCGGTGGTCAACGCGGTGGTGCGGGCGCACCAGGGCGAGCTGAAACTGCAGTCGCGCCTGGGGCGCGGTACGTGTGCCTTGCTCAGCTTGCCGCTGATACCGCACACGCTGGAGACAAACTGATGGTGATGAACATCAACGTGTTGCTGGTGGAGGACGATCGCGCCTTGCGCGAAGCCCTGGCTGACACCCTGTTATTGGCGGGGCATGGTTTTCGTGCTGTGGCGTCGGCTGAAGAGGCGCTGGCGGCGGTTGCGACCGAGTCGTTCAGCCTGGTGGTCAGCGACGTCAATATGCCGGGCATGGACGGCCATCAATTGCTTGCCCGGTTACGCGCAAGCCAGCCGCAATTACCGGTGTTGCTGATGACCGCCCACGGCGCTGTCGAGCGTGCCGTGGACGCCATGCGCCAGGGCGCGGTGGACTATCTGGTCAAGCCGTTTGAGCCCAAGGCCTTGCTGGACCTGGTGGCCCGCCATGCGCTGGGCAGCCTCGGCGTTGCCGACAGCGAAGGTCCGGTGGCCGTTGAGCCGGCCAGTACGCAACTGCTGGAGCTGGCAGCGCGGGTGGCCCGCAGCGACTCGACGGTGCTGATTTCCGGTGAGTCCGGGACCGGCAAGGAGGTGCTGGCACGTTACATTCATCAGCATTCCCATCGGGTTGATCGGCCATTTGTAGCGATCAACTGTGCGGCGATCCCGGACAACATGCTGGAAGCCACTTTGTTCGGCCATGAAAAAGGCTCGTTTACCGGGGCCATTGCAGCCCAGGCCGGCAAGTTTGAGCAGGCGGATGGCGGCACCCTGTTGCTCGACGAAATTTCCGAGATGCCCCTGGGGTTGCAGGCCAAGCTGTTGCGGGTGTTGCAAGAGCGTGAAGTCGAGCGTGTGGGCGGGCGTAAACCGATCGTGCTGGATATCCGCGTGGTTGCCACCACCAACCGCGATCTGGCGGGCGAGGTGGCGGCGGGGCGCTTCCGGGAAGACCTCTACTACCGGCTTTCGGTGTTTCCGCTGGCCTGGCGTCCTTTGCGCGAGCGTACCGCCGACATCGTGCCGCTGGCCGAGCGTTTGCTGGCCAAGTACATCAGCAAAATGAAGCACACCGCGGTGCGTTTTTCACCCCGGGCCAAGGCGTGCCTGATGGGGTATCCGTGGCCGGGCAACGTGCGTGAACTGGATAACGCGATCCAGCGGGCGCTGATCCTGCAACAGGGCGGGTTGATCGAAGCGGCAGACTTTTGCCTCGCCGGGCCGGTGACCTGCGCGCCTTTGCCGGAGATGGCAATGGCGCCCGTGGAAGAACCGACGGGGGGCTTGGGCGATGACCTGCGCCGCCGGGAATTCCAGATGATTATCGACACCTTGCGTGCCGAACGCGGGCGGCGCAAGGAAGCCTCCGAACGCCTGGGCATCAGCCCGCGCACCTTGCGTTACAAGCTGGCGCAAATGCGCGATGCGGGGATGGATGTCGAGGCGTATTTGTTTGCGGCGACCTGAGTGCGCGTGCCATCGCTGACATACCGAAAGGCCTGAATGTGTGAGGGCTTCGTCAGGATGTCTTGCCGCGCCGGTCGCAGCCTTCGTGCCTCGGCAGCGGCTACAGGGAGGCTTTTGATTTTACAGCCTGCGACGATTGGTAACGTTTATTCGGATACTGTGACAAAGAGCTGGCACCCTTGTTGCTACACCACTTCCAATGTCGTGAAAGTGTCAAAAAAATGCGTGTTGTCGGAGGCGGTTGTCCATGAGCCAAGGTATTGAATTTAATCGATTGATGTTGGACATGCGGGCCATGCAAATGGACGCGATGGCCCAGCCGAAGTCGGCTGTGCAAGTCCCGCAAACGGGGGCCGGCAGTTTCTCCGACATGCTCGGCAACGCGATCAACAAGGTCAGCGAAACGCAGCAGGCATCGTCCCAGCTGTCGACGGCCTTTGAGGTCGGCAAAACCGGCGTTGATCTGACGGATGTGATGATTGCGTCGCAAAAAGCCAGCGTGTCCTTCCAGGCATTGACCCAAGTGCGTAACAAACTGGTTCAGGCGTATCAGGACATCATGCAGATGCCGGTTTAAGGACGATATCAAGTCATGGCAGATGCACTTCCGGATAACGTTCCGGCCACTCCGGGCCCCGGCGGCAAACCGCTGTTCGGCCTGACCTTCCTCGATAATCTGGCCGACATGACCATGCTGCGTCAGGTCGGTCTGATGGTCGGCCTGGCCGCGAGCGTGGCGATTGGCTTTGCCGTGGTGCTGTGGTCGCAACAGCCCGATTACCGGCCGCTGTACGGCAGCCTGGCCGGACTGGATGCCAAACAGGTCATGGAGACCCTGGCAGCGTCCGATATCGCCTATACCGTTGAGCCAAACTCCGGCGCCTTGCTGGTCAAGGCCGATGACGTGGCGCGTGCCCGTCTCAAGCTGGCGGCAGCGGGGGTGACGCCTACCGACAGCAACATCGGCTTTGAAATCCTCGATAAAGAACAGGGCCTGGGCACCAGCCAGTTCATGGAAGCCACGCGCTATCGCCGTGGTCTGGAAGGCGAGCTGGCGCGGACCATTTCCAGCCTGAATAACGTCAAGGGTGCGCGGGTTCACCTGGCGATCCCTAAAAGCTCGGTGTTCGTGCGCGATGAACGTCGGCCAAGCGCTTCGGTGCTGGTTGAGTTGTACGCCGGTCGATCCCTGGAGCCGGGACAGGTGCTGGCCATCGTCAATCTGGTGGCGACCAGCGTGCCCGAGCTGAACAAGTCACAGATCACCGTGGTCGACCAAAAAGGCAACCTGCTCTCGGATCAGGCGGAAAATTCCGGGCTGACCATGGCCGGCAAGCAGTTCGACTACAGTCGCCGCATGGAAAGCATGCTGACCCAGCGCGTGCACAACATTTTGCAGCCGGTGCTGGGCAATGACCGCTACAAGGCTGAAGTCTCGGCCGACGTCGACTTCAGTGCGGTGGAGTCCACCTCCGAACAGTTCAACCCGGATCAACCGGCCCTGCGCAGCGAGCAATCGACCTCCGAGCAGCGTACGGCCAGCAATGGTCCGCAAGGTGTGCCCGGGGCGTTGAGCAATCAGCCGCCCGGCCCGACCACGGCACCCCAGCAAGCCGGTCAGGGCGCTGCCGCGGCCGGCATGATCCAGCCCGGTCAGCCGTTGCTCGATGCCAACGGTCAGCAAATCATGGACCCGGCGACGGGGCAGCCGATGCTGGCGCCGTACCCGGCGGACAAACGTTCGCAGTCGACCCGCAACTTCGAGCTGGACCGCTCCATCAGCCACACCAAGCAGCAGCAGGGCCGCGTCAATCGCCTGTCGGTGGCGGTGGTGATCGACGATCAGTTCAATGTCGATCCGGCCAGTGGCGACGTCACTCGGGCACCCTGGAGCACCGATCAATTGGCGCGCTTCACCCGTCTGGTACAAGACGCCGTAGGCTTTGATGCCAGCCGCGGCGACAGCGTGAGCGTGATCAACGTCCCGTTCTCCCCGGAACGTGCTGAAGTAGTGGCCGATATCCCGTTTTATTCCCAGCCCTGGTTCTGGGATGTGGTCAAGCAGGTGCTGGGCGTGCTGTTCATCCTGGTGCTGGTCTTCGGTGTGTTGCGCCCGGTGCTCAACAACATCAGCGGGCAGGGCCGCAACAAGCACGCAGCCGGGATTGGCAACGATGCCGAGTTGGGCGCGATGAGCGGCTTCGACAGCGAGCTGGCCAATGATCGCGTCAGCCTCGGCGGCCCGCAAAGCATTCTGTTGCCGAGCCCTAGCGAAGGCTATGACGCTCAATTGAATGCGATCAAAAGTCTGGTAGCAGAAGACCCGGGCCGTGTGGCTCAGGTCGTGAAAGAGTGGATCAACGCTGATGAGTGACAACCGAGCTGCCCTTAACGCCAAGCTGAGCCGGGTCGACAAGGCCGCTATCTTGCTGTTGTCGCTGGGTGAAACCGATGCGGCCCAGGTGCTGCGGCACATGGGGCCCAAAGAAGTCCAGCGGGTGGGTGTGGCGATGGCGCAAATGCGTAACGTGCACCGCGAACAAGTTGAACAGGTGATGAGCGAGTTCGTCGAAATCGTCGGCGATCAGACCAGCCTCGGCGTGGGGTCTGACGGTTATATCCGCAAAATGCTGACTCAGGCCTTGGGCGAAGACAAAGCCAATGGCCTGATCGACCGCATTCTGCTGGGCGGCAATACCAGTGGCCTCGACAGCCTGAAGTGGATGGAGCCGCGAGCGGTGGCCGATGTGATTCGCTTCGAACACCCGCAAATCCAGGCCATTGTGGTGGCCTACCTCGACCCGGATCAGGCGGGCGAGGTGCTGGGGCATTTTGACCATAAAGCGCGGCTGGACATCATCCTGCGGGTTTCATCGCTCAACACGGTGCAACCGGCGGCGCTGAAAGAGCTGAACCAGATTCTTGAAAAGCAGTTCTCGGGCAACTCCAACGCCGCACGCACGTCTTTGGGCGGGATCAAGCGAGCGGCCGACATCATGAACTTCCTCGACAGCTCGATGGAAGGTCAGTTGATGGACTCGATTCGCGATGTCGACGAAGACCTGTCCGGCCAGATCGAAGACCTCATGTTTGTCTTCAACAACCTGGCCGATGTCGACGACCGCGGGATTCAGGCGTTGTTGCGCGAAGTGTCTTCGGACGTGCTGGTGCTGGCCCTCAAGGGTTCCGACGAAAACGTTCAGGAAAAGATCTTCAAGAACATGTCCAAGCGTGCGGCCGAACTGTTGCGCGATGACCTCGAAGCCAAGGGGCCGGTACGCGTCAGCGATGTCGAAACGGCGCAGAAAGAAATCCTCACCATTGCCCGCCGTATGGCCGAAGCCGGAGAAATCGTTCTCGGCGGGAAGGGCGGCGAAGAGATGATCTAAGTGAGCAATGGCGAGTCTCCGGCAGATGTAATCCGCGCCAAGGATGTGGGTGCTTTCGAGGTATGGGGGTTGCCCAGCTTCGATCCGTGGCGCGAGCCCTGCGAGCCTGAGCCGCAGCCGGAACCCGAGCCGGTTGAGGCGCCGCCGGTGGAAATGGAGGAAGTGCCGCTGGAGGACGTCCAGCCACTGACCCTCGAAGAACTCGAGAGCATTCGCCAGGAAGCCTGGAACGAAGGCTTTGCCACAGGTGAAAAGGAAGGCTTCCACAGCACTCAGCTTAAAGTGCGTCAGGAGGCCGAGACGGCCTTGAGCGCCAAGGTCGCAAGCCTTGAGCGTTTGATGGGCAACCTGTTGGCGCCACTGGCCGAGCAGGACCAGCAACTTGAAAAGGCTATGGTCGGCCTGGTCGAACACATCACCCGGCAGGTGATCCAGCGCGAATTGAAAACCGACTCCCGGCAAATCGAGCAGGTGCTGCGCGAGGGGCTGAAGCTGTTGCCGTTGGGCGCCGAGAATATCCGGCTGTTCATCAATCCCCAGGACTTCGATCAGATCAAGGCCCTGCGTGAACGCCATGGCGAACATTGGCGGATCGTCGAAGACGATACGCTGCAACCGGGTGGCTGTCGTATTGAAACCGAACACAGCCGGATCGATGCCAGCATCGAAACCCGCATCACCCAGGCCATGAGCCAGCTGTTCGATCAGTTGCATGAGCAGTCGCTGCACCCGGCCGCGGCGGACCTGGACATCGATCTGGACGCGCCGGATGCGCCTTAGACGCACCAGCTTTGCCAAGCGCCTGAGCAGCTATGCGCCAGCGGTGTCGTTGCCCGCGCAGCCGGTGGTCGAAGGCCGCCTGCTGCGCATGGTCGGCCTGACCCTTGAGGCCGAAGGCCTGCGCGCCGCCATGGGCAGCCGCTGCCTGGTGATCAACGATGACAGCTTTCACCCGGTCGAAGTCGAAGCTGAGGTGATGGGCTTTTCCGGCAGCAAGATTTTCCTCATGCCGGTGGGCAGTGTCGCCGGGATTGCGCCCGGAGCACGGGTGGTGCCTTTGGCCGATACCGGTCGTTTACCGATGGGCATGAGCATGCTCGGCCGGGTGCTGGATGGTGCCGGGCGGCCGCTGGACGGCAAGGGCGGGATGAAGGCTGAAGACTGGGTGCCGATGGATGGCCCCACCATCAACCCGCTCAAGCGCGACCCCATCAGTGTGCCGCTGGACGTGGGTATTCGCAGCATCAACGGTTTATTGACGGTCGGCCGCGGTCAGCGGCTGGGCCTGTTCGCCGGTACTGGCGTGGGCAAGAGTGTGTTGCTGGGCATGATGACCCGCTTTACCGAGGCCGACATCATTGTGGTTGGCCTGATCGGCGAGCGGGGCCGCGAGGTGAAGGAGTTCATCGAGCACAGCCTCGGTGCAGAAGGGCTCAAGCGTTCGGTGGTGGTCGCATCACCGGCCGATGACGCGCCCTTGATGCGTTTGCGTGCCGCCATGTACTGCACGCGGATTGCCGAATACTTTCGGGACAAGGGTAAAAATGTCCTGCTGCTGATGGATTCCCTCACCCGATTCGCCCAGGCCCAGCGGGAAATCGCCCTGGCCATCGGTGAGCCGCCGGCGACCAAAGGTTACCCGCCTTCGGTGTTCGCCAAACTGCCGAAACTGGTGGAGCGCGCCGGTAACGCCGAAGCCGGTGGCGGCTCGATTACCGCGTTTTATACCGTGCTGTCCGAAGGCGACGATCAGCAGGACCCGATTGCCGACTCGGCACGGGGCGTGCTCGACGGTCATATCGTGCTGTCCCGGCGCCTGGCGGAAGAGGGGCACTACCCGGCCATCGATATTGAAGCGTCCATCAGCCGGGTGATGCCGTCGGTGGTCAGCGAGGAGCACCTGAGGCGGGCGCAGCAGTTCAAGCAGTTGTGGTCGCGCTTCCAGCAGGCGCGGGACTTGATCAGCGTCGGTGCCTACGTCCCCGGCGGTGATCGCGAAACCGACACGGCGATTGCCTTGCAGCCGGCGATGGTGGCGTACTTGCGCCAGGGATTGAACGACAACGTCAGCCTGGCCGAGAGTGGCGGCCATCTGGGCTCGATTTTCGCGCCGGCGGCGGGTGGCTAATCCGTCATGGCAACTGGAGGAAGAGCGGCGCGCCTGGCGCCGGTGGTGGATATGGCCGAGAAAGCAGAGCGCACGGCCGCCCAGCGTCTGGGGCACTTTCAAGGCCAGGTCAATCTGGCGAACAGCAAGCTCGGCGACCTTGAAAAGTATCGCGGCGAGTACCAGTCGCAATGGGTCGAGCGCGGCAGCCAGGGCGTGAGCGGACAGTGGTTGCGCAACTATCAGTACTTCCTCAACCAGCTTGAAACGGCCGTCGGCCAGCAGCGCCAGAGTCTGGTGTGGCATGAAAACAACCTCAACAAGGCCCGTGAAACCTGGCAGCAGGCCTATGCCCGGGTCGAAGGGTTGCGCAAGCTGGTTCAGCGCTATGCCGACGAAGCACGGCAGCTCGACGACAAGCGTGAACAAAAGCTGATGGACGAGTTGTCCCAGCGCTCATCACGCCAGGACGGTGACTGATCCTTTCGGCGCAACGACACCGTTGGTCGGCCCGCGTGGGCCAGCCGCCGCGCCCCCGGCGATGGTCGTAGTGTGACCATAGAGTTTTCATGGGAGGCTCTGGCATACTTCGCCCATTCTTGATCAAGGAGTGAACAAGTGTCTGACATTCATATGGACTCAAACGTCGTCAGTGCGTTGCGCGATGTCATGGAGGGCGGGTTTGCCGACCTGCTGGACACCTTTCTTTCCGACTCGGAAGAACGTCTCGGGCAATTGCACAACGCCCATGAGGCCGGTGCTCTGACGCTGGTTGCCCATAGCTTCAAAGGCAGCAGCAGCAACATGGGGGCCATTCGGCTGGCGCACCTGTGCGGCTTGCTTGAAGAGCGAGCGCAGAAGAAACAACTGGCGGGCATCGAAGAGCTGGTGATCAAAATCGACGATGAATATCAAATGGTACGGCGCCTTTACCGTGCCGAACGCCAGCGTCTTGTGCCGCCCAACCTCGCCTCCGGCTGATTGCGCCAAAACTGGCCCGAACCTTGCTCTAAGTCTCTGACCTGTACCTATGCCAGCGTACAGCGGAGACCTGTCAATGCCCCTTGCTGCCCAAACACTGCTTCAGACATCTGCCTCTGCTGCCTCCCGGTCAGCAGCGGCAAACCCTGCGCCACCGGCCGTCGAGCCCGTCCGTTCCGGGGCAGAGCACTTTTCGCGGGTGTATGCCAAGGCGTCAGAGGGCAAGTCTGGGGGCGTTGCACACAAGGTCGAGGTGAGCAAGGACACGCCAGCAGACAAGTCACCTGACGTTGCCGATAGCGGCAAGCCCTTGCCTGCCGGCAAGGGCGCGAGCGGCGCTGATCAGGATGGCGACACCGCGGCCTCCGGGGATGAGGCGGGTGTTGTGGCGCCGGGGATTGTGCACACGCCGACGGTGCCTGTGCCCGATACACCGCCCGACAGCGTGTCGCCGCAACCCGAGCTTCAGGCGCCGCAATGGCTGGCCGTGGCAGTGCCGCCGCCCACCGTGACGGATGAAACCTTCGATCCCGAAGCCGATCCCCTCGACGACATGCCGGCGGTACGCCTGGCAATGGAGCAGGGCGGGCATGTTTCGGCCAGCAGTCAGGCGTCCGTCAAGCCCGGCACCCCCGACAATGCACCGGTTGCGGCTCAGGGCCAGACCAGCGGGATCGCCATGTTGATCGACTCGCAGGCGGACGCCTCGACCAGCGGTGAAGGTGGGGAGAAGGCATTCAAAGGGCTGGTTGACGATGGGCTGAAGGATCTGGCGAATGCCTCCAGCGATACCCGGGTCGATGACTTTGCCAATCGCCTGGCGGCACTGACCCAGGCGGCGGTGCCCAAAACCACCCATGCGCTGCCGGTCAATCAGCCATTAGCCATGCATCAGAGTGGCTGGTCTGAAGAGGTGGTCAATCGGGTGATGTACCTGTCCAGTGCCAACCTCAAGTCGGCGGATATCCAATTGGAGCCTGCGGAGCTGGGCCGTCTGGATATTCGGGTCAATATCAGTGCCGACCAGGCGGCGCAGGTCAACTTCGTCAGTGGTCATGCCGGGGTGCGTGAGGCGCTGGACAGCCAGATGCATCGTCTGCGGGAAATGTTTGCCCAGCAGGGTATGGGGCAGGTCGACGTCAGCGTGTCCGACCAGTCGCGCCAGTGGCAGGGCCAGGAGCATCAGGAGCAGGCTCGCCGTGGCGCCAGGTCTGAAAGCAGCCACGAAGACGAGTTGAACACCACCCCGGCCCAGGCGGTAGCGCCAGGCATCGTGCTGGGCTCCAGCGCCGTGGATTACTACGCGTAACCCGTGCAGTCCAGCGCCTGAATCGACGACGGCGACGAAAGCCCGTAGCCGCTGCCGAGGCACGAAGGCTGCGATGCTTGACGGGCAACCGAGTCTCTACAGCGTCATCTGCCACTTCTGGCACAACCCTTGCTCTGCCTAGCCCCGCACCTGTGAAAACCAAATAGTGACGGATTATTGGCATGGCGACGAATGACGCAGTGAATGACACCGCAGGCAAAGGCAAGCTCAAGCTGATTATTCTGATCGCCGTAGCCGTGCTGTTGGCGGTCGGTCTTTCTGTGGGCGCGACCTGGTATGTCATGCATACCCCGAAAACTGAATCGGCGCCCGTGGTTGAGTCCGGCATCAAGCCCGCCGCCATTTATGAGGCGATGGCTCCGGCCTTTGTGGTCAATTACAACGCCAATGGCCGCCAGCGCTACATGCAAGTGAGCATGACCTTGCAAGCGCGTGATGCCGCGGACCTCAATGCCCTTAAAGTGCATATGCCGGTGATTCGCAATAATTTGGTGATGCTGTTCTCTGGCCAGGCCTTTGACGATCTGGCAACGCCGGTGGGCCAGGAAATCTTGCGCCAGAAAGCGACTGCCAGCGTGCAGGCCGTGGCGCAAAAAGAACTCGGCAAAGTGGTTATCGACCAGGTGCTCTTTACTAACTTTGTATTGCAGTAGGATCACGACATGGCCGTGCAAGACCTGCTGTCCCAGGATGAGATCGACGCGCTGTTGCATGGTGTCGACGACGGTCTGGTACAGGCCGAAACCGCTGTCGAACCCGGCAGTGTCAAAAGTTATGACCTGACCAGTCAGGACCGTATTGTCCGGGGCCGCATGCCGACCCTGGAAATGATCAACGAGCGCTTCGCCCGCTACACCCGCATCAGCATGTTCAACATGCTGCGACGCTCTGCAGACGTCGCCGTGGGCGGGGTACAGGTGATGAAATTCGGTGAGTACGTGCATTCGCTGTATGTGCCCACCAGCCTCAACCTGGTCAAGATCAAGCCGTTGCGTGGCACGGCGCTGTTTATTCTCGACGCCAAGCTGGTGTTCAAGCTGGTGGACAATTTTTTTGGCGGCGACGGTCGTCACGCCAAGATCGAAGGCCGTGAATTCACCCCCACCGAGTTGCGGGTGGTGCGCATGGTGCTGGAGCAGGCTTTCATCGATTTGAAAGAAGCCTGGCAAGCAATCATGGAAGTCAATTTCGAGTACATCAACTCGGAAGTGAACCCGGCCATGGCCAATATCGTCGGCCCCAGTGAGGCGATCGTGGTGTCTACGTTCCACATCGAACTCGATGGCGGGGGCGGCGACCTGCACGTGACCATGCCGTATTCGATGATCGAGCCGGTGCGCGAAATGCTCGATGCCGGTTTCCAGTCAGACCTCGACGATCAGGACGAGCGCTGGAGCAAAGCGCTGCGCGAAGACGTGCTGGACGTCAGTGTGCCGCTCAGTGCCACCGTGGCCCGGCGTCAATTGCGCCTGCGTGACATCTTGCACATGCAGCCCGGGGATGTGATTCCGGTCGAGCTGCAGGACGAACTGGTCATGCGCGCCAATGGCGTGCCTTCGTTCAAGGTCAAACTGGGCTCGCACAAAGGCAACCTCGCGTTGCAAGTGGTTGAGCCCATCGGCCGGCGCTAAGCGTCGGTCTTTCTACAACATTGCTGTGCTAATGATTGACTGCCCGCCGAGGACACCCGATGGCTACCGAACACGAAACAACTTCTGCGCAAGATCAGGCGCTGGCTGACGAATGGGCGGCGGCTCTGGAAGAAACCGGTGATGTCGACCAGGCAGACATCGACGCACTGCTGGCAGCCGACGCGGCGAAAAAACCGGCCTCCAGCCGTTTGCCGATGGAAGAGTTCGGCAGCGTGCCGCGCAATAACGAACCCGTCTCGCTGGAAGGCCCCAACCTGGATGTGATTCTGGATATCCCGGTGTCCATCTCCATGGAAGTGGGCAGCACCGAGATCAACATTCGCAACCTGCTGCAACTCAACCAGGGTTCGGTGATCGAGCTCGATCGCCTGGCCGGTGAACCACTGGACGTGCTGGTCAACGGCACCCTGATTGCCCACGGCGAAGTGGTCGTGGTCAATGAGAAGTTCGGCATCCGCCTGACTGACGTGATCAGTCCAAGCGAACGCATCAAGAAGCTGCGCTAAGTGAAGCGGATTCTTGGCGGTTTACTGGCGTTACCCTTCAGTGTGCTGGCGGCCGAGCCGCTGACCACCGGCGCAGCCGCGGCTGCCCCGGTCGTCGTGGCCGGTACGGGCGTGGGCGCACAGCTGACGCAATTGGTGCTGGGGCTGTTGCTGGTGCTGGGGCTGATTTTCGCCCTGGCCTGGCTGTTGCGTCGGGTGCAGCAGACGGGCGCGCGCCAGGGCGGCCAAGTGATCGAGCTGATCAGTTCGCGGGCGTTGGGTGCCCGTGATCGGCTGGTGCTGGTCCAGGTGGGCAACGAGCAAATTCTGCTGGGGCTCACCCCGGGACGGATCACCCCGTTGCACGTGCTCAAGGAACCGGTGCCGGTACCACAGGGCGCACCTGCGGCCACCTCGGAGTTTGCCAAGCGTTTGATGGACGTGTTGGGTCAGCAAAAGGACAAGCCGTAATGCGTTTAGTGGTTGCGCTGTTATTGGCGTTGGTTGCGCCCATGGCGCTAGGGGCGGATCCGCTGTCGATTCCGGCGATCACCCTGGGCACCGGCGCCAACGGCCAGCAGGAGTATTCGGTCAGCCTGCAGATTTTGCTGATCATGACGGCGCTGAGTTTTATTCCGGCGTTCGTGATGCTGATGACCAGCTTTACCCGCATCATCATCGTGTTCTCGATCTTGCGTCAGGCCCTGGGTTTGCAACAAACGCCGTCGAACCAGATCCTGACCGGCATGGCGCTGTTTCTGACGATGTTCATCATGGCCCCGGTGTTCGACAAGGTGAACGAAAACGCCTTGCAGCCGTATCTCGCGGAAAAACTCTCGGCTCAGGAAGCGATCCTCAAGGCCGAAGTGCCGATCAAGGATTTCATGCTGGCGCAAACCCGCACCAGTGACCTGGAGCTGTTCATGCGGCTGTCAAAGCGCACCGACATCGCCACTCCGGACGCCGCGCCCTTGACCATTCTGGTGCCGGCGTTCGTGACGTCGGAGCTGAAAACCGCCTTCCAGATCGGCTTCATGATCTTCATTCCGTTCCTGATCATCGACCTGGTGGTTGCCAGTGTGCTGATGGCGATGGGCATGATGATGTTGTCGCCGCTGATTATCTCGTTGCCGTTCAAGATCATGCTGTTTGTGCTGGTGGATGGCTGGGCGCTGATTATCGGCACCTTGGCCAGCAGCTTCGGCGGGGTGTGACGCCATGACCGGGAGTAATGCGCAATGACCCCTGAAGTGGCCGTTGACCTGTTTCGCGGTGCCTTGTGGCTGACCACCCTGATGGTGGCCGTGCTGGTGGTGCCCAGTTTGCTGGTGGGCCTGCTGGTGGCGATGTTTCAGGCCGCTACCCAGATCAACGAACAGACCCTGAGCTTTTTGCCGCGTTTGCTGGTGATGCTGGTAACCCTGATTGTGGCCGGGCCCTGGCTGGTGCAAACCTTCATGGAGTACATCCTGCAGTTGTACGGCAGTATTCCGCAGTTGATCGGTTAAATGTCTCTGCTCGCCCTGACTGACGCACAGATCAGCACCTGGGTCGCCAGCTTTATGCTGCCGCTGTTCCGGGTGGGCGCGTTGCTGACCACCATGCCGATTATTGGTACGACGCTGGTGCCCAAGCGCATCAAGTTGTTTTTGTCCCTGGCCATCACCCTGGCGATCATGCCGAGCCTGCCGCCGATGCCCACCGTCAACGCTCTGGATTTGAGCGGGCTGCTGCTGATTGCCGAGCAAATCATCATCGGTGCGCTGCTGGGCTTTTCGTTGCAGCTGTTCTTCCAGGCTTTCGTGGTGGCCGGGCAAATTGTCGCGATCCAGATGGGCATGGGCTTCGCGTCCATGGTCGACCCGGCCAACGGGGTCAACGTGGCGGTGATCGGGCAGTTCTTCACCATGCTGGTGACCTTGCTGTTTTTGTCGATGAATGGCCACCTGGTGGTGTTCGAGGTGATTACCGAAAGCTTCACCACGTTACCGGTCGGCGGCGGGTTGCTGTCGAATCACTACTGGGAAATCGCCAACAAAATGGGCTGGGTGCTCGGGGCTGCGCTGTTGCTGGTATTGCCGGCCATCACCGCGTTGCTGGTGGTCAACATCGCCTTCGGCGTCATGACCCGGGCGGCGCCGCAACTGAATATCTTCGCGATCGGCTTTCCGCTGACGCTGGTGCTGGGCATGGTGATCCTGTGGATCGGCCTGGCTGACATTCTCAATCAGTATCAACCGCTGGCCTCACAGGCCTTGCAGTTCTTACGTGAGCTGGCGCGGGCACGGTAGCGATGGCAGAAAGTGAAAGCGGTGCCGACAAAACAGAAGACCCCACGGAGAAACGAAAAAAGGACTCCAGAGAAAAGGGTGAAATAGCGCGCTCCAAAGAACTCAACACGCTGGCAATCATGCTCGCCGGATCGGCAGGGCTGTTGATTTTTGGTGGCGCCCTCGCTCAGGACCTGATGGCGTTGATGCGCTACAACTTCAGCCTGAGTCGCGAGGTGCTGCTCAATACCGACTCCATGGGTATTTTCCTGCTGCACTCCGGAAAAATCGCACTGCTGGCTGTGCAGCCGGTGTTGATCACCTTGTTGATCGCCGCGCTGGTCGGCCCCATTTCGCTTGGCGGCTGGCTGTTTGCTGCGGGCAGCCTGGCCCCGAAATTCAGTCGCATGAACCCGGCCGCCGGGATCAAGCGCATGTTCTCGACCAAAGCGCTGGTAGAGCTGCTCAAGGCGCTGGCCAAGTTTTTCATCATCCTGATCGTCGCGCTGCTGGTCTTGAAGTCCGACATCGACGACCTGTTGCGCATTGCTCACGAGCCGCTGGAGCTGGCGGTGATCCATAGCCTGCAAGTGGTTGGCTGGAGTGCTTTGTGGATGGCCTGCGGGCTGATCCTGATCGCTGCAGTCGACGTGCCGGTGCAGCTGTGGGAAAGCCATCAGAAGCTGCTGATGACCAAGCAGGAAGTGCGCGACGAGCACAAGGATCAGGAAGGCCGGCCCGAGGTCAAGCAGCGGATCCGTCAGCTTCAGCGCGACATGTCCCAGCGGCGGATGATGGCAGCGATCCCCGATGCCGATGTGATCATCACCAACCCGACGCATTACGCCGTCGCCCTCAAGTACGACCCGCAAGAAGGCGGGGCGCCGATGTTGCTGGCCAAGGGCAGCGACTTCCTGGCGCTGAAAATCCGTGAGATTGGTAAGGAGCACAACGTCCTGTTGCTGGAGTCCCCGGCCTTGGCGCGCTCGATCTACTACTCCACTGAGCTTGAGCAGGAAATCCCCGCCGGGCTGTACCTGGCCGTGGCCCAGGTATTGGCCTACGTGTACCAGATTCGTCAGCACCAGGCCGGCCGTGGCAAACGCCCGGACCCACTGAAAGACCTGCCGATTCCGCCAGACCTGAGGCGTGACGAGTAAGCCGCGACTGTGGCACTTGTTATCAGTAGTGGCTTTGCGTAAATCTGCTTAACTTGAAAAGGCCGAGAGTCATGAAGCTTCGTGCCTGCAATGGAGATGCGCGATGTCCATCGAGTTAACCCTTATTCCTCAAGGCTCTGCCAGCACTTATGCGCTGAGCGACTCACGCGATATCGCGTGCGTCGATCTTGAGAGCCCGTTCACCACCTTCCCGGTGCTGGACGGCACATTTGCGATTTTCTGGCTGGATCAGTTACAGGGTTCGCACGTTATCGGCTTTGGCAACGAATGCACCAACCTGCTGGCATTGATTGCACTGCCGACGGTACCCGAAGGCAGCGGGCGGGCGCAGTACTACGAGGCAATCATGACGCGTTGCCATCAGGAGCGGGATTCGATCCTGGGATTCCTGCGCAAATCATTGAGTTTTGAAGGCATCAATGGACGTTGTGTGCGCAGCTTTATCTTGTACAAGCTGCTGCGCCAGTTGCGGCTGGCCAATGTGCCGATATGGCAGGGTGGCGCGGGCGAGTGGGACGAGCGATGCGGCGAGATCCTGATCGGTGGACGCGGCTCGCCGCATTACGAACCCAATCGCAGGATCGATGTGGCATTTGAGTCCAGCAGCAATGCGTGCCTGGTGATCGACCTGGGTGAGTGGCACTGGAACTGACCGCGTTTTCGTCGCCGCCGGACGCGGCTACGAATCGACGTGTGCAACCCATCGCAGCCTTCGGCAGCGGCTACAGATGAATGGGCAGGTGAAACGAGGCGACGCCCAGGTGGATTACGCTTGCTTCGCAGTCGGACGCGGCTACGAATCGACGTGTGTAGCCGCTGCCGCAGGCTGCGATAAGGCCCGAAGGGCCTTCAAAACGGGGTCGCTGCGCAACCCATCGCAGCCTTCGGCAGCGGCTACAGAATGAAGGGGCAGGTGAGCATCCCGCCTGCTTCGCCATCTTAATCGAATGATTTTTAGAGCAAACAGAGAGTTGGAAGGCTTCTTGCACAAGCAGGCTTTGTGGCGCGTATGGCGTCAAAAGTTTGCTAAAGGTTTCTCGCAATGTCATTGGATCGCTCTCAGTTAATCAACACCGCACGCAACGGTCTGGCCGGATTGGGTCAGGGGCAGTTGGGTGTGCCGTTGTTGCTGTTGGTGATGCTGGCGATGATGATGTTGCCCATCCCTGCATTTTTGCTGGATGTGTTTTTCACCTTCAACATCGCGCTGTCGATTGTGGTGCTGCTGGTGTGCGTGTACGCCTTGCGTCCGCTGGACTTCGCGGTGTTCCCGACCATTTTGCTGGTGGCGACCCTGATGCGCCTGGCGCTGAACGTGGCGTCGACCCGGGTGGTGATGCTCCACGGGCAAGAGGGTCACGCGGCGGCGGGCAAGGTGATCCAGGCCTTCGGCGAGGTGGTGATCGGCGGTAACTACGTGGTCGGCATCGTGGTGTTCGCCATCCTGATGATCATCAACTTTGTGGTGGTGACCAAAGGGGCCGGGCGCATTTCCGAGGTGAGTGCGCGCTTCACCCTCGATGCCATGCCCGGCAAGCAAATGGCGATCGACGCGGACCTCAATGCCGGCCTTATCGATCAGAACCAGGCCAAGCTGCGCCGTCAGGAAGTGGCTCAGGAGGCGGAGTTCTACGGCTCCATGGACGGTGCCAGCAAATTCGTGCGCGGGGATGCCATCGCTGGCTTGCTGATTCTGTTCATCAACCTGATCGGCGGTATGGCCGTGGGTATCTTCCAGCACGGCATGAGCTTCAGCGAAGCCGGCAAGGTCTACGCCTTGCTGACCATCGGTGACGGTTTGGTGGCGCAGCTGCCCTCGCTGCTGCTGTCGACGGCCGCCGCGATCATGGTCACCCGGGCTTCAGGCTCTGAAGACATGGGCAAGCAAATCAATCGGCAGATGTTCGCCTCGCCCAAGGCGCTGGCGGTATCCGCCGGTTTGATGGCGGTGATGGGGATTGTGCCGGGCATGCCGCATTTTTCCTTCCTGAGCCTGGCCGCCGTGGCTGGCGGCGTGGCGTACCTGATGTGGAAAAAACAGGCCGTGGTCAAGTCGCAGGCCCTGCAAGAGGTGCAGCGCCAGCAAGAGTTGCTGCCGTCTCCGGCCCGAGCCCTGGAAACCAAGGAGCTGGGCTGGGATGACGTGACGCCGATCGACATGATTGGCCTGGAAGTGGGCTACCGCCTGATCCCGCTGGTGGATCGCAATCAGAGCGGCCAGTTGCTGGCGCGGATCAAGGGCGTGCGCAAAAAGCTGTCTCAGGATTTGGGCTTTTTGATGCCCACCGTGCATATCCGCGACAACCTCGACCTCGCGCCCAGCGCCTATCGGCTGACCCTGATGGGGGTGATTCTGGCCGAGGCCGAGATTTACCCGGACCGGGAGCTGGCGATCAATCCAGGGCAGGTATTCGGTACGTTGAACGGCATTACCACCAAAGATCCGGCCTTTGGTCTGGAAGCTGTGTGGATTGAGGTCAGTCAGCGCAGTCAGGCGCAATCGCTGGGCTATACCGTAGTGGATGCCAGTACGGTGGTGGCGACCCACTTGAATCAGATTCTGTACAAACACTCCCATGAGCTGATTGGTCATGAAGAAGTGCAGCAGTTGATGCAGTTGCTGGCCAAGGCGTCCCCCAAGCTGGCTGAAGAGTTGGTGCCCGGGGTGTTGAGCCTGTCGCAGTTGCTCAAGGTGTTGCAGGCCTTGTTGGCCGAGCAGGTGCCGGTGCGTGATATTCGCAGCATTGCCGAGGCGATCGCCAATAATGCCCATAAGAGTCAAGATACTGCCGCTTTGGTCGCGGCGGTGCGGGTCGGGCTGTCCCGCGCAATCGTGCAAAGCATTGTAGGCGTTGAGTCCGAGCTGCCTGTGATCACCTTGGAGCCAAGGTTGGAACAAATATTGCTCAATAGTTTGCAGAAGGCCGGACAAGGCCAGGATGAAGGTGTTTTGCTGGAGCCGAGCATGGCTGAAAAGCTCCAGCGTTCGTTGATCGATGCGGCTCAGCGTCAGGAGATGCAAGGCAACCCGGTGATCTTGCTGGTGGCAAGTCCGGTACGCGCAATGCTTTCGCGGTTTGGCCGTTTGGCGGTGCCGAACCTGCATGTGCTGGCGTACCAGGAAATTCCTGACAACAAGCAAGTCACGATCGTCGCGACAGTAGGCCCTAACGGCTGAGGGTTTGATTTATGCAAGTGAAGCGATTTTTCGCCGCCGACATGCGTCAGGCCATGAAGCTGATACGTGATGAGTTGGGGGCAGATGCCGCCATTATTGGTAACCGCCGGATTGCCGGGGGCGTGGAATTGACCGCGGCCCTGGATTACAAGCTGTCCGCGCTGGCACCCCGGGTGCCAAACATTGAGCTTGAAGAAGAACTGCGCAAGACCCAGTCACGGATTGTTTCGGCCCAGGCCGAACTGAGTCTGCGCGGTGAGGGCGATGCCGAGGGCAGCCGTCAGCTGTTTGCCGGTTTGCCGCTGACCGCCGCCGAACCGTTGATTGAACCGGTCCCGGTCGAACCGCAGCGCCCGGCGCCAGTGGTCATGCAGTCGATGGACCAGCATGCGTTCGACACCATGCGCTCCGAGCTCTCCGGGTTGCGGGAGTTGCTGGAAGTACAGCTGGGTTCGCTGGCCTGGAATCAGCTCCAGGGAAGCATGCCCGAGCAGGCCAATTTATGGCGCCGACTGCAGCGCATCGGTTTGTCCGGGCCGCTGTCGCGGGATCTGCTGGCGCAAGTGGTGGGCATCCAGGAGCCGCGCCAGGCCTGGCGCATGTTGTTGGCGCACCTGGCGCGGATGATTATCACGCCGGAGCTTGAGCCGCTGGAAGAGGGCGGGGTGATTGCGATGGTCGGCCCGGCTGGCATGGGCAAAACCACGACGCTGGCCAAGCTGGCGGCGCGTTATGTACTCAAGTACGGCGCGCAGCATATCGCGCTGGTGAGCATGGACAGTTTCAGGATCGGTGCCCAGGAGCAGCTCAAGACCCTGGGGCGTATCTTGAATGTGTCCGTGACCCATGTAGCGCCTGGGCAGTCGTTGGGCCAGACGCTCGAACCGCTGGAACGCAAGCGCGTGGTGCTGGTGGATACCGCCGGCCTGCAGGCCAGCGACCCGGCGCTGCGGTTGCAACTGGAGAGCCTGGCGGGGCGCGGCATCAAGGCGAGAAATTATCTGGTATTGGCCACCACCAGTCAGAAGCAAGTACTGGCGGCCGCGTACCTGAGCTACAAGCGTTGCGGGCTGGCCGGGTGCATCCTGACCAAACTGGATGAAACGGCAAGCCTGGGTGAGGTGTTGAGTCTGGCCATCGGTCACGAGTTGCCGGTGGCTTACCTCACGGACGGTCCACGTATACCCGATGACCTTCACCTGCCGCGGCGTCACCAGTTGGTGAGTCGTGCAGTCAGTGTGCAAATGCAGGAAGAACCCAGCGAAGAGGCCATGGCCGATATGTTCGCTGATATCTATCACAGCCCCCCCAAGCGGGTCGGCTGAGTTAGCTACGATTACGTTGCAATGTACCTACATTGATGGTCTGCAAGGTGTTGTTCCGCTGGGGAACGCGCAGCCAACCTATGTAGCCGCGTCTAAGTAAGACAAGGTAAAGAAAGATCATGGGCAGCATGCATCCCGTACAGGTTATCGCAGTGACCGGCGGCAAGGGTGGCGTCGGTAAAACTAACGTGTCAGTCAACTTGTCCATCGCGCTGGCCGAGTTGGGCAGGCGCGTCATGTTGATGGACGCTGACCTTGGGTTGGCGAATGTTGATGTCCTGCTCGGACTGACGCCCAAATTTACCCTGGCCGATGTGGTCGAGGGGCGTTGCGAGCTGCGTGACGTATTGGTGCAAGGCCCTGGCGGGATTCGCATCGTGCCGGCGGCCTCAGGCACCCAGAGCATGGTCCATTTGAGCCCGGCGCAACACGCCGGCCTGATTCAGGCGTTCAGCGACCTGGGCGACAACCTGGACGTGCTGGTGATCGACACGGCGGCCGGGATCGGCGAGTCGGTGGTGAGCTTCGTGCGCGCCGCTCAGGAAGTGCTGCTGGTGGTGTGCGACGAGCCGACGTCGATCACCGACGCGTATGCCTTGATCAAGCTGCTGAACCGCGATTACGGCATGAACCGCTTTCGCGTGCTGGCAAACATGGCCCAAAGCCCGCAAGAGGGCCGCAACCTGTTCGCCAAACTGACCAAGGTCACCGACCGTTTTCTCGATGTGGCCCTGCAATATGTAGGCGCCGTGCCTTACGACGAATGCGTGCGCAAGGCGGTGCAGAAACAGCGGGCTGTCTACGAAGCATTCCCGCGCTCCAAATGCTCGCTGGCGTTCAAGGCCATTGCGCAGAAAGTCGATACCTGGCCATTGCCGGCCAACCCCCGTGGTCACATGGAATTTTTTGTTGAGCGTCTGGTGCGCCAGGGTGGGGGGCAGTTCTGATGACGGCCAGCGGTTATCGCATGTACAGCAAGTCGTCACGCGACAGCCAGTATGAGCTGATCGAGCGCTATGCGCCGCTGGTCAAGCGCATCGCGTATCACCTGCTGGCGCGCTTGCCCGCCAGCGTGCAGGTGGATGACCTGATTCAGGCGGGGATGATCGGCCTGCTTGAAGTGTCGACCAAATACGACGCAACCAAAGGCGCGAGTTTCGAGACCTATGCGGGGATCCGCATTCGTGGCGCGATGCTCGACGAAGTGCGCAAGGGCGACTGGGCACCGCGCTCGGTGCACCGCAATACCCGCATGGTCAGTGACGCCATTCGGGTAATTGAAGCAAAAACCGGCTGTGACGCTAAAGATCATGAAGTTGCGGCCGAACTCCAGTTAAGCCTTGATGATTATTACGCGATTTTGAATGACACCCTGGGCAGCCGCCTGTTCAGTTTTGATGACCTGCTGCAGGACGGCGAACACGAAGGGCTGCACGAGGATGGCGCGAGCGCTCAACTCGGGCCTTCGCGGGATCTGGAAGACCAGCGGTTTCAAACGGCACTGGCCGACGCCATCGCCAATTTGCCGGAGCGCGAGCGCTTGGTACTGGCGCTGTATTACGACGAGGAGCTGAACCTCAAGGAAATCGGCGAAGTGCTGGGGGTGAGCGAATCGCGGGTCAGCCAGCTGCACAGCCAGTGCGCCGCACGACTGCGCGCACGTCTGGGCCAGTGGCGAGCGCACTGATCGCATAGGCCCCCTGCAGGAGCGAGCTTGCTCGCGATGCGGTTTACGCGACCTCATCGCGAGCAAGCGTGCTGCTGCAGGTTCTGAAACGTAATAACCGAATTGATTGAATGGCGCGCTCACAGGCTGGGCGCGTTTAAAACTGCTTGGAGGTCGAATTGGACAAGAACATGAAAATCCTCATCGTTGATGATTTTTCAACGATGCGGCGGATCATCAAAAACCTGTTGCGTGACCTCGGGTTCACCAACACGGTCGAGGCAGATGACGGTATTACCGCGCTGCCGCTCCTTAACCAGGGTCACATCGACTTTTTGGTGACGGACTGGAACATGCCCGGCATGACCGGTATCGAGTTACTGCGCCACGTGCGGGCCGACGAAAAGCTCAAGCATTTGCCGGTGCTGATGGTGACCGCCGAAGCCAAGCGTGAACAGATCATCGAAGCCGCCCAGGCCGGGGTTAATGGCTATGTGGTCAAGCCGTTCACGGCGATCGCACTCAAAGACAAGATTGAAAAAATCTTTGATCGCATCGGCTGATCGGTTTGCCTCGGGGGCGTTATGGAGCTGCAAGAATCTACATTGGGCGAGTTTGAATCGACCCTGAAAAAACATGCACGGGAATTGGTCGAAAGCCTTGAAAACGGCCAGTTCGGCGATGCGGTGCAACTGATTCATGAACTGAACCAGACCCGCGACCGTGGCCTGTATCGGGAAGTCGGCAAGCTGACCCGTGAATTGCACAGTGCCATCGTCAACTTTCATATTGACCCGACGGTGCCGCAGGCTGAAGAAGTGTCGCAGATCACGGATGCCACTGAGCGTTTGGCTTATGTTGTGCGCCTGACGGAAGCGGCTGCCAATCGAACCATGGACCTGGTTGAGCACTGCACGCCACTGGTCAACGGCCAGGGGCAGGAAGCCAAAGCCCTGAGTGCTGACTGGGGTCGCTTTATGCGGCGCGAGATCGGTGCTGAAGAGTTTCGTGAGCTGGCGCGCCGGGTTGACAGTTTTCTGACGCGCAGTGATCGCGACAATCAGGTGGTGTCCGCTCATCTCACCGACATCATGCTGGCCCAGGATTACCAGGACCTCACCGGTCAGGTGATCAAGCGGGTGACGCAACTGGTCACGGATGTCGAAAGCAATCTGCTCAAGCTGGTGCTCATGGCGAGCCAGGTCGATCGCTTCGCAGGGATCGAACATGACCGTGAAGCCCTGCGCGCTGAAAATAATTCGCAAAAAAACCAGGCGAAGGGTGAAGGTCCGCAGATTCATGCCGATAAGCGTAATGACGTCGTATCCGGTCAGGATGATGTAGACGATTTGCTGTCCAGTTTAGGTTTCTAGGTCTTGAGTAGGCGCGCGGGCGTTGTTGTCCGGCGTCGCACAGACCTACTTCAAGGAGCACATACATGAGCTTCGGCGCCGATGAAGAAATCCTTCAGGATTTCCTGGTTGAAGCCGGCGAGATTCTAGAGCTGTTGTCCGAACAACTGGTTGAGCTGGAAAGCCGACCGGACGATGCGGATTTGCTCAATGCAATCTTTCGCGGTTTTCACACTGTAAAAGGGGGCGCCGGCTTTTTGCAGCTGCATGAGCTGGTGGAGTGCTGCCACATTGCCGAGAACGTTTTCGACATCCTGCGCAAGGGTGAGCGCAAGGTCGACTCGGAATTGATGGACGTGGTGCTGGAAGCGCTGGACGCCGTCAATGGCATGTTCACCCAAGTGCGCGAGCGCAGCCCGGTCACGGCGGCAACGCCCGAGTTGCTGGCGGCATTGGCGCGTCTGGCAGAACCTGCAGCGCTGGTGGTGCCTGAACCGCAACCTGCAGCGGCTGTGACCAGCGACAGCAGCGATATCACCGATGACGAGTTCGAGTTGCTTCTGGACTCGTTGAATGCAATCAAGGCCGATGCCCCGGCCATCGCCGCCAGTGATGACATCAGCGATGCCGAGTTCGAGTCGCTGCTCGATCAGTTGCACGGCAAGGGGCGTTTCTCTGCGGACGTCGTGGCGGACACGGTAGTCGATGCGGTACCCGCCGCCGCGGTTGAGCCTGCCGAAACCGGCAATGAAATCACTGACGATGAGTTTGAAGCGTTACTGGATCAGCTGCATGGCAAAGGTGCGTTCAGCAGCGATGCGCTGCAGGCATCCGCCGTACCTGTCACCGAGGCTGCCGTCTCGGCCACGGTTGCCGCGCCATCCGCAGCGCCTGAAGCTGCCAGCCATCCGGACCTGATCAGTGATCATGAGTTTGAGGCCTTGCTCGATGAGTTGCATGGCAAGGGCAAGTTCTCGGCCGACTCGGCTGCCGTCGCTGTAGCGCCTGCGGTGGCAGCGCTGGTCGCACCGCAACCGAAAAAAGCCGCCGCCAGGCCGGCGCCGGCGCGTCCGTCCGCTGGCGCAGAAAAACCGGTTGCCTCAGAGGCTGAAACCACGGTTCGGGTGGATACCGCGCGACTCGACGACATCATGAACATGGTCGGCGAGTTGGTCCTGGTGCGTAACCGTTTGGTGCGCCTGGGCCTCAACAGCAGTGACGAAGCGATGGCCAAGGCGGTGTCGAACCTCGACGTGGTGACCGCCGACCTGCAAACCGCGGTGATGAAAACCCGCATGCAGCCGATCAAGAAAGTATTCGGTCGCTTCCCGCGACTGGTGCGGGATCTGGCGCGTCAGCTGAATAAAGAAATCAGCCTGGAGCTGGTTGGCGAAGAGACCGACCTCGACAAGAACCTGGTCGAGGCGCTGGCCGATCCTCTGGTGCACTTGGTGCGCAACGCTGTCGATCACGGCATTGAAACCCCGCAAGAGCGTGAAGCCGCAGGCAAGCCGCGTGGCGGTCGGGTGATTCTGTCGGCCGAACAGGAAGGCGACCATATTCTGTTGTCGATCTCCGATGACGGCAAAGGCATGGATGCCAATGTCCTGCGGGCCATCGCGGTGAAAAAAGGCCTGATGGACAAGGACGCGGCTGATCGCCTGAGTGAGTCCGATTGCTACAACCTGATCTTTGCCCCCGGGTTCTCGACCAAGACCGAGATCAGCGACGTGTCCGGACGGGGTGTGGGCATGGACGTGGTGAAAACCAAAATCGCCCAGCTCAATGGTTCGCTGAGTATTCATTCGACCCTGGGCCAGGGTTCGAAAATCGTGATCAAGGTACCGCTGACCCTGGCGATCATGCCGACCCTGATGGTGATGCTGGGCAACCAGGCGTTTGCCTTCCCGCTGGTCAACGTCAACGAGATTTTCCACCTCGACCTGTCACGTACCAATGTGGTCGACGGTCAGGAAGTGGTGATCGTGCGCGACAAGGCATTGCCGCTGTTCTACCTCAAGCGCTGGCTGGTGGCGTCTGCCGCCCATGAAGAGCAGCGCGAAGGGCATGTGGTGATTCTGTCGGTGGGCACCCAACGCATCGGTTTCGTGGTCGATCAGTTGGTCGGACAGGAAGAGGTGGTCATCAAGCCGTTGGGCAAAATGCTTCAGGGTACGCCGGGCATGTCGGGCGCCACCATCACCGGTGATGGCCGTATTGCCTTGATCCTGGATGTGCCGAGCATGCTCAAGCACTACGCCGCACGGCGTATTTGATTCTGGCGGCGCAGGGCATTTTCGCCGTGCGCTGTCTAACGGAGTGTTTATGGTAGTCAAGGTCCTGGTGGTGGATGATTCCGGTTTTTTCCGCCGCCGCGTCTCGGAAATTCTGTCGGCCGATCCGACGATTCAAGTGATCGGCACTGCCACCAATGGCAAGGAAGCGATAGACCAGGCTCTGGCGCTCAGGCCCGATGTGATCACCATGGACTACGAGATGCCATTGATGGACGGCATCACGGCGGTGCGTCATATCATGCAGCGCTGTCCGACCCCGGTGTTGATGTTCTCCTCGCTGACCCACGAAGGGGCCCGGGTAACCCTGGATGCCCTGGATGCAGGGGCGGTGGATTTCCTGCCGAAAAACTTCGAGGACATCTCGCGTAACCCGGAGAAGGTCAAGCAACTGCTGTGTGAGAAAGTCCACAGCATTTCCCGCAGCAACCGTCGTTCGTCCAGCTACAGCGCGCCAGCCCCCCAGCTCTCGACCCCGCTGGCAACGCCACGGGTGCCCGCCGCCAGCCCGCCACCCGTTCGCACGACCCCGATTGCCAGTCGCCCGGCAGTGCCCCTGGTGACGACGTCTGCTGCGCCGAAGCGCAAGGCTTACAAACTGGTAGCCATTGGTACCTCGACCGGCGGCCCGGTGGCTTTGCAGCGCGTATTGACCCAATTGCCCGGGCACTTTCCGGCCCCCATCGTGCTGGTGCAGCACATGCCCGCGGCGTTCACCAAGGCGTTTGCCGAACGTCTCGACAAGCTCTGCCGGATCAGTGTCAAAGAGGCCGAGGACGGCGATGTCCTGCGGCCGGGCCTGGCCCTGCTGGCCCCGGGCGGCAAGCAGATGATGATCGATGGCCGTGGCACGGTGCGTATCCTGCCGGGTGACGAGCGTTTGAACTACAAGCCGTGCGTAGACATTACCTTTGGTTCCGCAGCCAAGTCCTATGGCGACAAAGTTTTGGCGCTGGTCCTCACCGGCATGGGCGCGGACGGCCGGGAAGGGGCGCGCCTGCTCAAGCAAAGTGGCAGCCATGTCTGGGCCCAGGACGAAGCCAGCTGCGTGATTTACGGCATGCCGATGGCCATCGTTAAAGCCGGTCTGGCGGATGCGGTGTACAGCCTCGACGACATGGGCAAATACCTGGTCGAGGCCTGCCACTGATGGATGTGCTCAGCCTGATCGGCATCATCATGGCCTTTGTCGCGATTATCGGCGGCAACTACCTCGAAGGCGGCCACCTCGGTGCCCTGGCCAATGGCCCGGCGGCGCTGATCGTGCTGGGTGGCACGGTGGGCGCGGCGTTGTTGCAGTCGCCGATGAGTGCGTTCAAGCGGGCGATGCAAACCGTGGTGTGGATTCTGTTCCCGCCCTCGATCGATCTGGCGGGCGGCATTGACCGTGTCGTCAACTGGAGCCTGACGGCCCGCAAGGAAGGCCTTCTGGGTCTCGAAGGTGTGGCCGATAGCGAGCCGGACAACTACGCGCGCAAAGGCTTGCAGTTGCTGGTCGATGGCATGGAACCGGAGGTTATCCGGAGCATTCTGGAGGTCGACTTCCTGACCCAGGAAAGCCGCGACATTGAAGCCGCGAAAGTGTTTGAAAGCATGGGCGGCTATGCGCCGACCATTGGCATTATCGGGGCGGTGATGGGCTTGATCCACGTGATGGGCAACCTGGCGGACCCCGGTCAACTGGGCAGCGGCATTGCGGTGGCCTTTGTCGCGACCATCTATGGCGTGGCCAGTGCCAACCTGGTGTTGTTGCCGGTGGCCAGCAAACTCAAATCGATTGCCCGGCGCCAGGCGTTGTACCGCGAGATGCTGCTCGAAGGCATCCTGTCGATTGCCGAAGGTGAAAACCCGCGCTCCATTGAACTCAAGCTTCAGGGCTTTATGGGGTAATCATGAGTCGCCGTCGTCGCCAGGATGAAGAGCCTGTAAATCACGAACGCTGGCTGGTGTCCTACGCTGACTTCATCACCTTGCTGTTCGCTTTTTTTGTGGTCATGTATTCGATTTCATCGATCAACGAAGGCAAGTACAAGGTGGTCTCCGAGGCCTTGCTCGGGGTGTTCAATGATGCCGAGCGCAGCGTCAGGCCGATCCCGCTCGGGGATGAGCGCGCCCGGACCATGAAGCCCGCCCAGCCACTGGTCAAAGACAGCGAACTGAGCGACGCAGGCCTTGGGCAAAACCCCGACGACCCGCTCAAAACCATTGCCAATGACATCACCACCGCGTTCGGTGACCTGCTCGCGTCCAAACAATTGACGGTGCGCGGCAATGAGCTGTGGGTCGAGATCGAGCTCAATTCCAGTTTGTTGTTTGGCAGCGGTGATGCGATGCCCAGTGATCTGGCGTTTTCCATCATCGACAAGGTGGCCGCGATTCTCAAACCCCTCGACAACCCGATCCATGTTGAAGGCTTTACTGATAATCAGCCGATTCGCACCGCGCAATATCCCACGAACTGGGAGCTGTCGTCGGCCCGCTCGGCGAGCATCGTGCGCATGTTGGCAATGCAGGGTGTGAACCCCGGACGCATGGCATCGGTGGGCTATGGCGAGTTTCAGCCGGTGGCCAATAACGCCACGGCGCAGGGGCGCGCACTCAACCGCCGGGTGGTGCTGGTGGTGTCGCGCAACCTGGAAGTGCGACGCAGCCTGACCGGAACCGGTACGGCGAATGCCACACCGGATGCTGCCTTGAAGCGGGCTGGCACACAAACTGCACCGCCGCCCGTACAGTCACTGGTTCGTGGGAATGCCGTCAATTCCCCGTCGCCAACCCTATAAGTGCATGTCAATTCTCGGCCGGCACAGCCATAGCCGGGAGGAACAACTGAATGAGAGTCTGGGCAGTAGCCAATCAAAAAGGTGGAGTCGGCAAGACCACCACATCCATCGCTCTGGCCGGTTTGCTGGCTGAGGCGGGCAAGCGCGTGGTGGTGGTCGATCTCGACCCCCACGGTTCCATGACCAGTTATTTCGGTTACGACCCCGACGCCCTGGAACAGAGCAGTTACGACTTGTTCCTGCACAAGGGGCAGGTGCCGCAGGGCATGACGGCGCAATTGCTGTTGCCCACCAGCCATGAACAGATTGCCTTGCTGCCTTCCAGCACCGCGCTGGCGACGCTGGAGCGCCAGTCGCCGGGGCAGAGTGGCCTGGGGCTGGTGATTGCCCGTGGCCTGGCGCAGCTGTGGCAGGACTATGACTACGCCATTATCGACAGCCCGCCGTTGCTGGGCGTGCTGATGGTCAATGCACTGGCGGCGAGCCAGCAACTGGTGATCCCGGTGCAAACCGAACACCTGGCTGTCAAAGGCCTGGAACGCATGGTGCACACCCTGACGATGATCAACCGCTCACGCAATCAGGCGCTGCCGTTTTGCGTGGTACCGACCCTGTTCGACCGTCGCACCCAAGCGTCGATGAGCACGCTGCGGCATTTGCGCGATCATTACCCGGACACGCTGTGGCAGGGCTTCATTCCGGTCGATACCCGACTGCGCGATGCCAGCCGGGCCGGGCAGACGCCTTCGCAGTTCGATGGCAAAAGCCGTGGCGTTGTCGCCTATCGTGCCTTGCTCAAGCAATTATTGACCCGTCAACTCGCGCCGCAGGCCGTTTGACGTGACCGTGCATTCAAGTATCTGCGCTGCGCGGCCGATAACCACCACAGGCCTGTCTCGCAGGACCGTTGAATGGGTCACCTCATGAAGCCGCCAGTCGCGCTTGCCAGCCGTCCACAGTTGGCATTGCAGTCCTATCTCGATGAGTTGCTGCAAGAGGCGACTGAAGCGTTGCCGCTGCCTGAGCCGCACGCCCCGTTACTGGACGAGTTTGCCGCCGCCGTGCTTGAAGAGCAGGTGCGCGATGCCCGTGTCGCACCGCTGGCGATGCCGGTGCAATTGCCGGCACTGGCCCAGCCCTTGGCAGAGCCGCCCCGGCCTTTGGCATCGGTGCCGGATGACGGTCGACCCGCGTGGGCCGCCGAGCCCTTCGAGTGTTTATTGTTCGATGTGGCCGGGCTGACGCTGGCGGCGCCGCTGGTGTGCCTGGGTTCGATCTACTCCCTGACCGGGCGCGAGCTGACACCGTTGTTCGGGCAGCCTGACTGGTTCCTGGGAATACTGCCCAGCCAGAGCGGCAACCTCAATGTGCTGGATACGGCGCGCTGGGTGATGCCCGAGCGCTACCGCGAGGATTTTCGCGACGGTCTGCAATACGTGATTTCGGTTCAAGGTCATGACTGGGGGCTGGCGGTGCATCAGGTCAGCCGTTCGTTGCGCCTGGACCCCGACCAGATCAAATGGCGCACCCGCCGCGGGCAGCGTCCGTGGCTGGCGGGCACAGTGATTGAGCACATGTGCGCGCTGCTGGATGTAACGCAGCTGGCGCAATTGATCGCCAGCGGTGCGCTCAAGCACAGAGACATTGCCGCTGCGCCGGGCACAGACAAATAGCGACCGGGCCTTGGCCGCGGTCAGACCGTACACACCGCACCCGCGGTTTTTTAGTCAGAGGTTTGGGTATGCAACAATCAGCCGCACAGGGTTCCGAAGATCCGATCCTGCAATGGGTCACCTTCAAGCTGGACAACGAAACCTACGGCATCAATGTGATGCAGGTGCAGGAAGTACTGCGCTACACCGAAATCGCTCCGGTGCCGGGTGCACCATCCTACGTGCTGGGCATTATCAATCTGCGTGGCAACGTGGTGACGGTCATCGATACGCGTCAGCGTTTTGGCCTGATGAACAGCGAAATTACCGACAACTCGCGCATTGTGATCATTGAAGCCGACAAGCAAGTGGTCGGTATTCTGGTCGACAGCGTGGCGGAAGTGGTTTACCTGCGTCAGTCTGAAATTGAAACTGCGCCGAATGTGGGCAACGACGAGTCGGCCAAGTTTATCCAGGGCGTGTGCAACAAGAACGGCGAACTGCTGATTCTGGTTGAGCTGGATAAAATGATGAGCGAAGAAGAATGGTCGGATCTGGAGAACTTCTGATTGATGCTTGAGGCGGCGGTAATCGTCCTGGGCCTGCTATGGGCAGTGACCTTGTGGGTGTTCGTGTCCCATGTGCGCGGTCAGCGCGTGATCGCAGCGCAACAGGCGGCGGGCGATGCGCTGCGTGATCGGCGTATCAGGGAGCTGGCGCGCCGTCTGGACACCTACCAGAACGGCACCGTGCAAATGGGTGAAGACTTGCATCAGCTGCGTGCGGTGCTGGCGCCGCTGCCCGAGAAACTGACGCTACTCGAACAGCGCGACCCCACCAGCCTGTCGTTCACCCAGGCAGCACGCCTGGTGAGCATGGGCGCCAGTGTCGAAGAGCTGACTCACTCCTGCGGCCTGACCCAGGCCGAAGCCGAACTGATGCGCAAAATGCACAAAGGCTCAAGCGCATCCTCAACGTCGCAAAGCCTGTAACCGCTGGCGCAGGCAACCTGAAGGCCCTTCGGGCCTTTGCCCGGCCTGCGGCAGCGGCTACTGATCGTGATCCGTGCAGTCCCGCTCCCGCGTCCCCGCATCCGGATCAAATCCCACCGGGAACTTGCCTTTGAGTTGCCAGGCAAACGCGATGATCTCGGCCAGGGTCAGGTACAGCTCCCGCGGGATGCTGTCTCCCAGTTCCAGGCGCGCCAGCAATTTGACCAGCTCGGCGTTTTCATAGATCGGTATCTCGTGCGCTCGGGCGCATTCAAGAATGGCGGCAGCCAGTTCGTCGTCCCCTTTGGCGGTGAGGGTAGGGGCGTGCTTGCCGTCATAGTTGAGGGCGATCGCCTGGCGCGGTTCGGGCGGTGTGCTCATGCGGTTTCGTCGACCCAGCGTTGTTCGAGTTTGGTGGGGCTACTGTCTGGCGGGGTGCCCTGGTGGCAATCGAGATCGGTCACGCTTAACCCGGCATCGTTCAAACGTTGACGCAAGTCGCCCAGTTGGCTGGCAATCAGTTCGGCGGTAAAAGCCCGTTGTGCCCAGAGCTGGCCCGAGAGGTTGCCGCGCAGCAATTGCGCCTGAACATGCAGCGGGCCCAGGGGGGAGAGGTCGAAGGCCAGTTCGACCCGCCACAGAGGGTCCTTGATCGCGCGTGCTTGCGGGGTTTGTGCCGATTCATCTTCGGGGGGCTCTTCTCGCTGGAACTTGACCTGCAGCGGCACGATGTCGTGGGCGTTGCGCATCGGGATTTCCAGCTGCCAGGTGGTCAGCAGATTGCCGTCGGGGGTGCGTCCGCTTTGTTCCAGGCTGGACAGTTGATGGCTTTGCAGGCGGGACAGCGCGGCTGCCGCCAGTTTCAGCAGGTTTTCCAGGCTGTCTTGGTTGTCGGCATTTTGCAGCACCCGTTGTGGCAGCGGAAACCCACCGGGCTGGGCTTTGGCGCTGACCTGACCGAGCATGCCCAGGGCATTGCGCACAAAGGTCGGCATGGCCTGGGCCTGGACGCTGGCGGCGACGGCCGGATTGAAACCGGGGTTGGCCGGGACGCCGGGCAGGATCTGGGCGATCAGGCGTAACACGCTGGCCTTGAGATCCGGCGTCAGTGCGCGACCTTCGCCATTGAGCAGCCGGGCTTCCAGAAAGGCACCGCTGTTGAGCAAGGCGGTGCTCAGGGTCTTGGGGTCGCCCAATTGCTGCGGTGTCGGCAGCCCCGCCAGCAGGGCTTCAATCGAGGTGCGCAGACCGGCCGGCAGGTTTTGATGGGCGGGCAGTTTTTGCAGGGCGCTCAGCAGACCTTCCAGCGAGCCTTGGCGGCTGAGTTGCCGGGCCAGTTGCTGGGTCACGGCCAGTTGATCCTGACGTCCGCCCAGCGAGACGAATGTCAGGGTGTGGGCGTCTTCTACCCGGGCGCTGAGCAAGCTGCCGACCCGCAAGGGTTGCGGGCTTTCCAGGGTCAGGGTGCGGGTGTTCAGGGTGCTGTTGAGCAGCGTCACCAGCGAGCGGTAGATCGTCGGTTCGCCGTTTGCCTGCGCCAGCACTTGAGCACTCAGCACCTTGCCTTGTAGCAAAGTGCCCGGTGGCAGCTGTTGCGTATCCAGGCGGGTGAGGGCGTTTGCCTGGTGACTCAATGCCTGCTGTACGCTGATGGCCAGGCTGCCTGCCGTGGGTTGACTCACGCTCAGTAACGTACCCAGCGGCAGGGGCTGGCTGCTGCTGACGTGCACGTTTGCCTGGCGCCCGCTTTCAAGGGTCAACTTAAGCAGTAGCTGGAACGCCAGCTCACCCTGCTTGAGCGATAACACTTCAGCGGTGGCGCGGTGACCGGGGCTGATCAGGCCTTCGAGGGGTTGCAACAAGGTGAGCACGTCACCACCGCTCAGGGCGGGCCGTGGGCCGTTTGCCACAGCTGACGGAAGAGGTGGAATATTCATGTCGGCTTTCATCGTTACAACCTGTCGAAATTGCCATCTTTAGAGTAGGACATGGCATGTATAATGCGGCCCCGTTGTTCAAGGAGCCTAAAAACATCACCATTGTTTGATCCAGCTCCCTGAAACGGGCCGCAAATGCATTTATCCTGCATCACTTTAACGGCCGAGCCTGAGCCGACTTGAACCGTGAAGGCCTCAATTACGTGACCAGCCCTCTTCTAGAAGCCGTAGCACTCGCCTGTGAGCGTGATTGGCGGATGTTGTTCGAGAACCTCGAATTGCGTCTGTCCAGCGGTGACATGTTGCAAATCAGCGGCCCCAACGGCAGTGGCAAAACCAGCCTGCTGCGATTGTTGGCGGGCCTGATGCAGCCGACGGCGGGCGAAGTCCGGCTCAACGGCCAGGCCCTGGCCAACCAGCGTGCGCAACTGACCAGCAACCTGCTGTGGATCGGACATGCTGCCGGGATCAAGGACCTGCTCACGGCCGAAGAAAACCTCGCCTGGTTATGTGCCTTGCACCGTCCTGCCAGCCGCGAAGCGATCTGGGCAGCGCTGGCCGCCGTCGGTCTCAGCGGATTTGAGGATGTGCCGTGCCACACGCTGTCGGCCGGCCAGCAGCGACGGGTGGCCCTGGCCCGCCTGTATCTGGACAGCCCGCCCTTGTGGATCCTTGACGAACCGTTTACAGCGCTCGACAAACACGGCGTGGCGCAACTTGAAGAACACCTGGCCGGCCACTGCGAACGTGGCGGCATGGTGGTGCTCACCACTCACCATACGTTGACCCGGATGCCGGCCGGTTACCGCGATATCGACCTGGGGCGATGGGCTTTATGAATGTGTTTGGCGTATTACTGGCGCGTGAGGCGCGCCTGTTGTGCCGGCGTCCTGCCGAGTTGGCCAATCCGCTGGTGTTCTTCGCGATTGTGATCGCCATGTTTCCCCTGGCGGTCGGTCCTGAGACTCAATTGTTGCAAACCTTGTCTCCGGGGCTGCTCTGGGTGGCAGCACTTTTATCGGTTCTGCTCTCGCTGGACGGGCTGTTTCGCAGTGATTTCGAGGACGGTTCACTGGAGCAGTGGGTCCTTTCGCCGCACCCCCTGGCGCTACTGGTGCTGGCCAAAGTGCTGGCACACTGGATGTTTTCCGGCCTGGCGCTGGTCATTCTGTCACCGCTGCTGGCGTTGATGCTGGGACTGCCGGTAGCCTGCCTGCCGGTACTGCTGATGTCGTTGCTGCTTGGCACTCCAGTGTTGAGCCTGCTCGGGGCCGTGGGCGCGGCGCTGACAGTCGGCCTCAAGCGTGGCGGTCTGTTACTGGCATTGTTGATTTTGCCCCTGTATATCCCGGTGTTGATTCTTGGCAGTGGCGCCCTGCAAGCCGCCCTCCAGGGAATGCCCGCGACGGGTTATCTGCTCTGGCTGGGCAGCCTGACCGCCCTGGCCGTAACCCTGACACCTTTTGCAATAGCTGCCGGACTGAAAATCAGCGTCGGCGAATAATGAGGTCTGGTCCAACGGACCAGTAAAGACCCTGGCTTTGATAACGGCCCGAACAGGCCGTGTCCTGGCACCGTGATGGAAACAGCGTGATGAACTGGACTTGGTTTCACAAACTGGGCTCGCCCAAATGGTTTTATGCCAACAGTGGGCGCCTGCTGCCCTGGCTAAGCATTGCCTCCGTGCTGTTGATCAGCGTCGGGGTGGTCTGGGGCCTGGCGTTTGCGCCACCGGACTACCAGCAGGGCAATAGCTTCCGGATCATTTATATCCACGTTCCGGCGGCGATGCTGGCCCAGTCCTGTTATGTGATGCTGGCAGTCTGCGGTGTGGTGGGGCTGGTCTGGAAGATGAAAATTGCCGATATCGCGCTGCAGTCCGCCGCACCGATCGGCGCCTGGATGACAGCCCTGGCGCTGGTCACAGGGGCCATTTGGGGCAAGCCGACCTGGGGCTCATGGTGGGTCTGGGATGCGCGCCTGACCTCGATGCTGATTCTGCTGTTTCTGTACTTCGGCCTGATTGCCCTGGGCAATGCCATCACCAATCGCGACAGCGCGGCCAAGGCCTGTGCGGTGCTGGCGATTGTCGGTGTGATCAACATCCCGATCATCAAATACTCGGTGGAGTGGTGGAACACCCTGCACCAGGGCGCGACCTTCACCCTTACCGAAAAACCGGCGATGCCCGCAGAAATGTGGCTGCCGCTCTTGCTCACGGTGCTGGGGTTCTATTGCTTCTTTGGGGCCGTGGTTCTGCTGCGCATGCGTCTGGAAGTGCTGAAGCGTGAGGCCCGCAGCAGTTGGGTCAAGGCGCAGGTTTCAAAAGCTCTGGAGGGCGCGCGATGAGTTTTGCTTCATTTGGCGACTTTATCGCCATGGGTCATCACGCGGTGTATGTCTGGTCGGCCTATGGCATTTGCCTGGCGGTGCTGGGAGTGAACGTGGCCTTGCCGATCATGGCGCGCCGACGTTATTTGCAACAAGAGGCGCGACGCTTGCGCCGGGAGAATTCGAAGTGAATCCGCTGCGCAAAAAACGCTTGATCATCATCCTGGCGATTCTGGTAGGGGTGGGCATTGCCGTGGCCCTGGCCTTGAGCGCCTTGCAGCAGAACATCAACCTGTTCTACACCCCGACCCAGATCGCCAATGGCGAAGCGCCGCTGGACACCCGGATCCGTGCCGGGGGCATGGTGGAAGCCGGCTCGCTGAAACGCTCCGGGGATTCGCTGGACGTAGCGTTCGTGGTCACCGACTTCAATAAGTCCGTGACCATCCAGTACCGTGGCATCCTGCCCGACCTGTTCCGTGAAGGGCAGGGCATCGTCGCATTGGGCAAACTCAATGCCGCGGGTGTGGTGGTGGCCGACGAAGTACTGGCCAAGCACGACGAAAAATACATGCCGCCCGAAGTGACCAAAGCGTTGAATGAAAGTGGTCAATCGGCGCCGGCGAAAGGGGTTAAGTGATGACGTCTGGACTGTTTATTCCCGAGCTTGGCCATCTGGCCATGATCCTGGCCCTGTGTTTTGCCGTGGTGCAGGCTATCGTGCCGCTGCTCGGCGCCTGGCGTGGCGACAAGTTGTGGATGAGCCTGGCGCAACCCGCCGCCTGGGGGCAATTCGCTTTCCTGCTGTTCTCCTTCGGCTGCCTGACCTGGGCCTTTATGGCCGATGATTTTTCGGTGGCCTATGTGGCCAGCAACTCCAACAGTGCGCTGCCGTGGTACTACAAGTTCAGTGCCGTGTGGGGTGCCCACGAAGGGTCGCTGTTGTTGTGGGCGATGATTCTGGGCGGCTGGACGTTCGCAGTCTCGATTTTCTCGCGCCAATTGCCGCAAGTCATGCTGGCGCGGGTGTTGTCGATCATGGGGATGATCAGCATTGGCTTTTTGCTGTTTTTGATCCTGACTTCAAACCCGTTCGCACGTCTGTTGCCGCAGGTTCCTGCTAACGGCAACGACCTCAACCCGTTGCTGCAAGACATCGGCCTGATCGTTCACCCGCCGATGCTGTACATGGGATACGTCGGTTTCTCTGTGGCCTTCGCGTTTGCCATTGCGGCCTTGCTCGGTGGTCGTCTGGATGCGGCCTGGGCCCGCTGGTCACGGCCGTGGACCATCGTGGCCTGGGCTTTCCTCGGGATTGGTATCACCCTGGGCTCCTGGTGGGCTTACTACGAACTTGGCTGGGGTGGCTGGTGGTTCTGGGACCCGGTGGAAAACGCCTCGTTCATGCCCTGGCTGGTGGGCACCGCGCTGATTCACTCGCTGGCGGTGACTGAAAAACGCGGTGTGTTCAAGAGCTGGACCGTTCTGCTGGCGATTGCTGCATTTTCCTTGAGCCTGCTCGGGACCTTCCTGGTGCGTTCCGGCGTGCTGACCTCGGTCCATGCGTTTGCTTCAGACCCAGAGCGCGGCGTGTTTATCCTGATCTTCCTGTTGTTTGTGGTCGGCGGTTCGCTGACGCTGTTTGCATTGCGCGCACCGGTGGTGAAAAGCCACGTGAGCTTCAAACTGTGGTCCCGCGAGACGTTGTTGCTGTGCAATAACCTGGTGCTGGTGGTAGCGGCTTCGATGATTCTGCTGGGCACCCTGTACCCGTTGATTCTGGATGCCATCAGTGGCGCCAAGATGTCGGTTGGCCCGCCGTACTTCAACGCGCTGTTCATTCCGCTGATGGGCTTGCTGATGGTGGTCATGGCCGTGGGCATGCTGGTGCGCTGGAAAGACACCCCGGTCAAATGGCTGCTGGGCATGCTGACCCCGGTCTTGCTGGGCACCGCGGCGTTGTCGGCAATTGCCGGCGTGGCCTATGGCGACTTCAACTGGGCCGTGATCACGACCTTTGCCCTGGCGGCGTGGGTGCTGCTGGCCGGTGTGCGCGATATTGGTGACAAGACCCGGCACAAAGGCCTGGTCAAGGGTGTACGCAGCCTGACCCGCAGCTACTGGGGCATGCAGATCGCTCACCTGGGCATCGCCATTTGCGCGCTGGGCGTCGTGCTGTCGAGCCAGAACAGTGCCGAGCGTGACTTGCGCCTGGCCCCGGGCGAATCGATGGAGCTGGGCGGTTATCACTTCCTGTTTGAAGGGGCCAAACATTTTGAAGGGCCGAACTTCACCTCGGACAAAGGCACGGTGCGGGTTATTCGCAACGGCAAGGAAGTCAGCGTGCTGCACCCGGAAAAACGCCTGTACACCGTGCAGAACTCGATGATGACCGAAGCCGGTATCGACGCCGGTTTCACCCGCGACCTGTATGTGGCGCTGGGTGAGCCGCTGGGTGATGGCGCGTGGGCTGTGCGGGTTCACGTCAAACCCTTTGTCCGCTGGATCTGGTTCGGCGGTTTGCTGACAGGGTTTGGCGGTTTACTGGCGGCCATGGATCGCCGCTACCGGACCAAGGTTAAAAGCCGTGTGCGTGAAGCACTGGGCATGACAGGAGCCACCGCATGAGACGCTGGTTGATGCTGATCCCGCTGGCTGTCTTTCTGGGCATGGCGTGGTTTCTTTATAAGGGCTTGTACCTGGACCCGACCGAATTGCCTTCGGCGATGATCGACAAGCCGTTCCCGGCCTTCAGTCTGCCGTCGGTCGAAGGTGACAAGACCCTCACTGAAGCGGATCTCAAGGGCAAGCCGGCGCTGGTCAACGTGTGGGCCACCTGGTGCATTTCGTGCCGGGTCGAGCACCCGGTGCTGACCAAGCTGGCCGAGCAGGGTGTGGTGATCTATGGCGTCAACTACAAGGACGTCAATGCCGATGCCAGGAAGTGGCTGCAGGAATTCCATAATCCGTACCAGTTGGACATCAACGACGAAGCCGGTTCGCTGGGCTTGAATCTGGGCGTGTACGGCGCACCTGAGACTTTCCTGATCGACAGCCAGGGCATCATCCGCCACAAGTTTGTCGGCGTGATCGACGAGACCGTGTGGCGCGAACAACTGGCCGGCAAGTATCAGGCGCTGGTTGACGAGGCTCGGCCATGAAGCGCTGGTTAGCTGCGGTGGCCCTGGGGTTGACGTTGAGCGGCCTGGCCCATGCCGCCATTGACACCTATGAGTTCGCCAACGACGCCGAGCGTGATCGTTTTCGTGAACTGACCAAGGAGTTGCGTTGCCCCAAGTGTCAGAACCAGGACATTGCCGATTCCAATGCACCGATTGCCACTGACCTGCGCCGGGAGATTTTCCGCATGCTCGGCGAAGGCAAGAGCAATCAGCAGATCATTGATTTCATGGTCGACCGCTATGGCGAGTTCGTGCGCTACAACCCGGCCCTGACCGGCAAAACGGCGGTGCTGTGGTTTGGTCCGCTGGGGCTGTTGGTGGGCGGGCTGGTGGTGATCGGGGTGATTGTCGGCCGCCGTCGCCGTACATCCCTGAGCGATCACGCTGACACACTTTCTGCCGAGGAGCGTCAGCGCCTCGACACCTTGCTGGATAAAAAACAAGATGATTGATTTCTGGCTTGCAGCAGGCTTGCTGCTGCTCATCGCCCTGAGCTTTATATTGATCCCGGTATTGCGTGGGCGTCGTGCCCAGCGTGAAGAAGATCGCACGGCCTTGAACGTGGCGTTGTACCAGGAGCGCGTGGCCGAGTTGCAGGTTCAGTACGAGGAAGGCGGCTTGACCGCCGAGCAACTGGAAACCGGACGTGCCGAAGCAGCACGCGAGTTGCTGGCCGATACCGAAGGTGTGGCTCCGGCACGCGTGTCGAGCCTCGGCAAAGCGCTGCCGCTGTTGGCCGCGGTGCTGGTGCCGGTGCTGGGGTTGGGCCTGTACCTGCACTTTGGTGCCAGCGACAAAGTCGAGCTGACCCGCGAATTCTCCCAGCCGCCGCAGTCCCTTGAAGAAATGGTGTCACGCCTTGAGCGTGCTGCGGCCGCGCAACCGGAGTCGGCCGAAGGCTGGTACTTCCTGGGGCGTGCCTACATGGCGCAAAACCGTGCCGCCGACGCGGCCAAAGCGTTCGAACGCGCCGTGGCAGTGGCTGGCCGTCAGCCTGAGCTGTTGGGGCAATGGGCTCAGGCCCAGTACTTTGCCAACAACAAGCAATGGAGCGACACGCTTCAGGCCTTGACCGATGAAGCCTTGAAGGCCGACCCGAAAGAAGTCACCAGCCTGGGCCTGTTGGGGATCTCGGCGTTCGAAGCCAAGCGCTACCAGGAAGCCATCAGCTATTGGCAGCGTCTGCTGAACGAGTTGCCTGCCGGGGATCAGTCCGGCGTGGCGCTGCAAGGCGGCATCGACAAGGCCCGCGAGCAGTTGCTCGCCAGCGGCGGCCGGGTTGAAGCTGCGCCTGCAAAGGCCCAGGCCTCGATCAAGGTCAGCGTTGACCTGGCCGATGCAGTCAAGGCCAAGGCCTTGCCCGGCGACAGTGTGTTCATCTTTGCCCGGGCCGTGTCCGGCCCGCCAGCACCCTTGGCCGTCAAGCGGGTGACGGTGGCGGATTTGCCGATCACCGTCGAGCTGAGTGATGCAGACGCAATGATGCCGCAGTTGAAACTGTCCAGCTTTCCTGAAGTCCAACTGATGGCACGCATCTCCCGCGCCGGTCAGCCAACCGCCGGCGAGTGGGTAGGGCGTAGCAAGCCACTGTCCAGCAGCACCGATACGCTGCAACAGTTGATCATCGACAGCCCGGATAAATAAGAGAAACCGCTATGGCCGCACTTGCACGCATCACGTTGTTCAGTCTTGTCCTCGGCCTGAGCGCCTGTGCGGTTCATCCTCCTTACGAGGAGCCCACTGCGCCGTCGGTGCCTTCAGTACCGAAGCCGCAGCCCTCGCCGCAGCCGTCCAGCAAGCCGTTGCCGGACATGCCGATTCCCAAGCCGCCGAAGCCGCTGCCGCGCACGTCGGCAACCTTCGCGCCGCCGCCCGGTGGCCCGAGCCATTGGGACGCACGTCTTGGGGTCTATGTGCTGGATAACCAGAGCAACACCTTCTACCGTCAGCGCGCCTACTACCGCTGGGACAACGGTTGGAGCCGCTCGGTCAGCCCCAACGGCCCGTGGGAAGAAACCGACATCAGCGGGGTACCGCCAGGGTTGAGCCGTCAGTTCAAGTGATGCATCGCGGCGGCCCTGGGGCCGCCGTTTTCTTATGGCCTGCGGTATCAGGTCAATCCGCAAAAACCGCGCCAAATCTGTATAATCCGCCTCTGTTCGTGTCAGGGCTTGGCCTCTGATACAGGACTCATCTTCCGGCAACTGCCGGCCCTTGCTGCAAGCACCCGGCTCAACGTGCTAGCGCACGCTTTGCCTTTTGACGTGGGACGCCCCTTGCGTTCCGTCACTTGCCAGCCTTCACGACGACAACCCACGGACCGCTGTCCGCTATCGCCTGTCTCGCAGGAAAACCGGGTTGTTGCGCCTGCCGATATTGGCCTTTCGTTGCGTCTGCAACGGCTGTGGCGCACATAAAGGAGAAAGGAATGTTCCAACTTTCCACCCCCACTGTGCTTATGCTTTTATTTTGTTTCTATGGCCTGACGTTTTTGGTGTCTTTGCGTGTGGGTCGCAAAGAGGAAAACGTCGACGGTTACATGGTGTCCAATAACTCGATCGGCTTTGGCATGTCAGCCGCCAGCATGACGGCCACCTGGATCTGGGCCGCATCGTTTTATGCCGCCGCCAGCGCGGGTTATAAGTTCGGCCTTTCAGGCGCCTTGCATTACGGCTTCTGGGGGGCGCTGATGATTCTGTTCATCTACCCGTTTGGCCGGCGTTTTCGGCAACTGGCACCCAAAGCCCACACCCTCGCTGAAATCATGCATGCCCGTCACGGGCGATCCAGTCAGATGATTCTGGCAGGCTCCAACATTGTCGGGAGCCTGATCAGCTTGATGGTCAACTTTACGGCTGCCGGGGCCCTGGTGGCAGTTCTCTCGCCTCTGAGCTTTACCCATGGGGTATTGATTGCCGGTGTCGGGGTCCTGACGTACACCATTTGGTCCGGTTTCCGCTCTTCGGTACTGACAGACTTTGGCCAGTTGTTTGCCATGATCTTTGCTGCGGTGGTGATCATCCCGATCATCTTCTTTCAGCTTGGCGGGCCGGAAATCTTCGCCCAGGGCATGCCGAACATTACGCCTGAGCAAGCCAGTTTTTACTCAAAAACCGCAATCCTGGAGCAGGGTGCTCCCTACTTCGTGGCCGTGCTGGCCTACGCGATTGGTAATCAGACGATCGCCCAGCGGTTGTTCGCCGTGCGCGAAGACTTGATGAAGTCGACCTTTGTCACCGCGACCATCGGCTATGCCTCGATTGTCATCGGCCTTGGCATGCTGGGTTTTCTGGCGCTGCTCGCAGGTATCGAGCCGCAGGATGGCGACCTGAATAACCTGATCCCGCAGATGGCTTCGACCTATTTGCCGCCCTTTGCGGTCGGCCTGTTTTTCATCATGGTGATCGGCTCGCTGTCGTCCACCGCTGACTCTGATTTGTCGGCGCTGTCGGCGTTGGTGATGACCGATGTCTACGGTAAAAACCTCGCCAAAGGTAAGCCCAATCCCAAAACCATGTTGTTCGTGGGGCGCTTGACGATGGTGGTGGCGACGATGCTGGCCATGCTGTTCGCCAGTATGAAGCTCGACATTCTGACCATGCTGATTTTTGTCGGCGCCTTGTGGGGCGCGATCGTGTTCCCGGTGATTGCCAGCCTGTATTGGGAGCGGATCACCAACGCGGCCTTTACCAGTGCAGCCATTGCCGGTTTCTTGATGTTTCTGGTGGCGCGTTTCGAATTGCTTGAAATGCAAGGCGCTGTGGCGTTGTTGTTCGAGCTGTGTGCTTCCATCGGTGGCGGCGTTGTGATCGGCTTGATGGTGTTCGGCTTCTTCGGCAAGCGTGCGGGATTTGTACTGGGCACATTGGCCTTCTTGGTCATGGCCCCGTTCGCCTTTGGCTTCTTGCGCGATTACCCGGTTCTATTGAGCTCCTTGACGGCTTACGGAGTCAGCACCGTGGTCTGTGTGCTGGTCAGCTTGCTGGCCAATGAATCCTTCGACTTCGACTGCATCAATGAACGCGTGGTGGCCTTCCACGGCACCGCTGAATCTGCCCCAGAAGGCAAATCTGCCACTGAAAAAGGAGCCTCCCCATGTCCAGTTTCGCTCTAACCCTGTACGTCCTGATCTGGCCGGCGATTGCGGCGGCCGTGATGATTACTTTATGCGTCAGCCTGTATCGCGACATGCGCAAGGCCAAGCGCGACGGCACTGATTTGCTGTAGGTCGATGAAAAGCGGGCAAGCCGTGGGCTTGCCCGTGGCGGACTTAAAACGCCGCTTTACCCACCGATGCGCCGCCGTCGACAAACAGCGTCTGGCCGGTGATGTAACCGCTGTTCTGCGACAGTAAAAAGGCAATGGCCGAGGCGATTTCTTCGGGCTGACCCAGGCGCGCCATCGGCACACCTGCCAGGTAGCGTGCCTCACCGGTCGAGCCTGGCGGATTATTGGCGCGGAACAGTTCGGTTTCGGTCGGGCCGGGCGCGACCGCGTTCACCGTGATCCCGGTTTGCGCCAGTTCCAGTGCCCATGAACGGGTAAAACTCACCAGGGCCGCTTTGGCAGCGGCATAGGCCGTGCGCTGAGTGATGCCGAGTACGGTGAGGCTCGAAATGTTCACAATCCGCCCCCAACCTCGGGCGCGCATCCCCGGCAACAGTGCTTGTGTGGCTTGCAACGCTGAATGCAGATTGACCCGCATCACGTCATCGAATGCTTCCAGATCAATCTCGCCCAGCGCTTGCGGGCGCACCAGCCCGACGTTGTTTACCAGTCCGTCAAACGCAAAGCGTTCACTGAGTTCCTTGAGCACCTGTGCACTGCGCTGGCGATCCGCCAGATCCAGGGCAATCAAGGTGCCGGGAAAGCTTGCGTCATCCGCTTGACGAGCAATGCCTACCACCGTGTGGCCCGCCTGGGCCAGATACGTTGCCAGCGCGCGACCGATGCCTTTGCTGGCGCCGGTGATGAGGAAAGTACGTGCGGTCATGGTGTGCTCCTGAGTAAAAACTGTGGGGATGATACTGATTTGCTCAGTGGATGTGCGATTGCCGACGGCCTTGTACCGGCGCGTTATGTGGCCAGTCAGGGCACGGCGATGGTCCGGGCCGGACGGGTATCGAGCGAGCAAGCGGGCGAGGATATTTGGGGCGGCACCTTGCGTGTTGACGCCCCTTAACCACTTTTACTCTTGGGCTTTACCGCCCGTTTGGCCTTTGCCTTCCCGGGCGTTGCCTTGCGTTTTTTCTTCCACGCCGGCGCGACGCCGGCCGGGCTGGCCGGACCGCTGATGGTCATGCGCATGCCGCTGCAACGGGCGATATGCTTGCTCATCCAGGCGACCTGCTTGGCGACGAACGTCTCCAGGGTCATTTCACCACTTTGCACCATGTCCAGAGCCTGTTCCCAGATGGCGGTCGTGCCGGGGTCGGCGATGGCCCGCGGCACGGCGTCGATCAGGCTGAACGCAGGCGCAGTGGCGGCCAGGGCCTTGCCGTTTTTACTCAGGTAGCCGCGATCGAGCAGGCCCTGAATGATCCCGGCGCGGGTGGCCTCGGTGCCGATGCCGGTGGTGTCCTTGAGCTTTTGCTTGAGCAGCGGGTCTTGCACCAGCTTGGCCACGTTTTTCATGGCCTTGATCAAGTCTCCTTCAGTGAAGGGCTTGGGCGGTTGGGTCCAGAGGTCTTTAAGCTGGACGCCGGCAATGGCGCAGTCGAGCCCTTCGCGCAATACGGGTAAAGGCTGCGGGGCAGGGGCTTCACGGCCTTTGGCAGGCGCCAGGGCTTCAGGCAGCGCGCGCTTCCAGCCGGGCTCGACGATCTGCTTGCCGACGGCACGCAGGGCCTGGCCGGCGCAGTCGAAGTCGGCCTGGGTGCGATCGTATTCGTGGTTGGGCAGGAACTGCGCCAGATAGCGTGCACGAATCAGGGTGTAGACCGCTCGATGTTTGCCGGTCAGGCGCTCAAGATTTTTTGCGGCAGCGGTAGGAATGATGCCGTGGTGGGCGCTGACCTTGGCGTCATTCCAGGCGCGTGAGCGCCGTTGCGGGTCCAGATGCCCGCTCAGCGGGGCCAGCGTCGAATCAACCCGCTGCAAGGCGGACAGGATCGACGCCGCCTCGCCGTGCTGACTTTGTGGCAAGTAGCCGCAGTCGCTGCGCGGGTAGGTAATGACCTTGTAGGTTTCGTACAGTGCCTGGGCGATGTCGAGGGTTTCCTGGGCACCGAGGCCGAGTTTTTTCGAACACACCTCTTGCAGCGTACCGAGATCGAATGGCAGCGGGGCGACTTCGCGTACGCGCTCGGTGCGCAAGGTGCTGACGCGGGCGCTGCTGGCGTTGTTGATTGCTGTAGCCGCCTGTTGGGCGTGGGCCTGATTGAGGCAGCGGTCGTGTTCGTCGCAGGTATCGGGATCGGCACGCCATTGTGCGGTGAACAGTTGCCCGTCGTGCTTGAGCTGGACGTCGATGGCCCAATACGCGACGGGCACAAAGTCGCTGATGCTGCGGTCGCGATCGACCACCAGGCGCAAGGTCGGGGTTTGCACCCGGCCCACGGGCAACACGCCCTGATACCCGGACTGGCGCCCGAGCAGGGTGAACAGGCGGCTCATGTTCATCCCGATCAGCCAGTCGGCCCGCGAACGGCCCAGGGCTGAATGGTACAGGTTGAAGGTTTCGGCGCCAGGCTTGAGGTTAGCCAGGGCCTTGCGAATGGAGGCGTCGTCCAGCGCTGACAACCACAGGCGCTGGATGGGCCCGCGATAGCGGCAGTGATCGAGCAGCTCGCGGGCGATCATCTCGCCTTCGCGGTCGGCGTCGGTAGCAATCACCAGCTCGCTGGCTTCGCCGAGCAGGCGCTTGACCGCCTTGAACTGGCTGGCCGTCTTGGGCTTGACGCGCATTTTCCACTTTTCGGGGATGATCGGCAGGTCGGCCAGCACCCAGCGCTTGTAGCGTTCGTCATAGGCGTCGGGCGGGGCCGTTTCCAGCAGGTGGCCGATGCACCAGGTGACCGTGGTATTGGGGCCCACCCAGCAGCCGTCACCGCGTCGGCTGGCACCGAGCACGGCGGCAATATCTTTGGCCTGGGAGGGTTTTTCACACAGAAACAGCCGCATAACGCCACTCATTGAACTTGCCGCGCAGAAGGTGCACAGCATGGGCAGAGATTGGCGGCAGGGCAACTGTTTTTACTGGGTTTATGTACAGCTTGTTGAGAGCGCAGCGAAGGCCGCGCGCAGGGGCAAGGCCTTTTTGCTGACGTTTGCGGCGGATTGACAACAGTGAGCCGCGGTCAGGGCGCACACCGTAGAATGCCGCTGCGCACTCAACGGACAGGTACTCCAGGCTTTGCGACGGCTGCGCCGCTGGACGCGGCCTCGTGCTACTCGACCGCTGCTACAGGCAGCGATAAGGGCGAGGAGTCACCCAAACCCGCAGCAGCTGCTACAGGTTTGGGTGCAAAGCGATTACTGGCCGCTGTAGATCTGATCGAACACGCCACCGTCGTTGAAGTACTTTTTCTGCACGTCACGCCAGTCGCCGAAGGTTTTTTCAACCGACAGGAAGTCGACCTTCGGGAAGCGGTCGGTGTACTTGGCCAATATTGCCGGGTCCCGTGGACGCAGGTAGTTCTTGGCCGCGATTTCCTGGCCTTCAGGCGACCACAGGTACTTCAGATACTGTTCGGCAACGGCACGGGTGCCTTTTTTGTCGACGACTTTGTCGACCACGGTCACTGGCGGCTCGGCTTCGGCGGAGACGCTGGGGTAAACCACTTCGAACTGGTCGCGGCCGAACTCACGGGCGATCATTTCGGCTTCATTTTCGAAGGTCACCAGCACGTCGCCGATCTGGTTGGTCATGAACGTGGTGGTCGCGGCACGGCCACCGGTATCCAGCACCGGGGCTTGTTTGAACAGCTTGGCCACGAAGTCTTTGGCCTTGGTCTCATCGCCGCCATTTTTCAGCACGTAACCCCAGGCCGAGAGGAAGGTGTAACGGCCGTTACCCGAGGTTTTCGGGTTGGGGACGATCACACCCACGCCATCCTTGAGCAGGTCGGGCCAGTCTTTGAGGGCTTTCGGGTTGCCTTTGCGCACGATAAACACGGTGGCCGAGGTGAACGGCGCGCTGTTGTTCGGCAGGCGCGTGACCCAGTTTTCCGGCACCAGCTTGCCGTTGTCGACCAAGGCATTGATGTCGGTGGCCATGTTCATGGTAATGACGTCAGCCGGCAGGCCATCGATCACCGAACGTGCCTGTTTGCTTGAACCGCCGAAAGACATTTGAACGTTCAACTTGTCTTTGTTTTCGGCTTGCCAATGTTTCTGGAAGGCAGTGTTGTAGTCCTTGTAGAAGTCTCGCATCACGTCATAAGACACGTTTAATAGCGGTGGCTGAGCGGCATGAGCCATGCTGCCGAGCACCAGGCCGGCGGCCAGAATTGAGACGCTAAAGAGTTTTTTCACTGCGCATTCCTTGTTATGGGGAGCAATAAAGGGGCAATTTGCGAGCGACTATAGCCGCTGCTGCATAGTCCTTAAAAGATTAAAAAGTACTTTTGTTATGCTTTTTTGCTAAAAAGCGCATTGCCACATCGCGAACAAAATGAGGCCGTCGGTTCGTGGGTGTTCTTCTTGCAGGTGGGGCAGTTGTGCTTGAGTTGCTCGCCGCGCATGGCATTGGCCAGTTCGGCGGTAAAAATCCCGGTGGGCACGGCAATGATCGAGTAACCGGTGATCATCACCATGGCCGAGATGATCTGGCCGAGCACGGTTTTGGGCACGATATCACCGAAGCCGACGGTGGTCAGGGTGACGATGGCCCAATAGATACTGAGCGGGATGCTGGTAAAACCGTTTTCAGGACCTTCGACGACGTACATCAAGGTGCCGAACACCGTAACCAGCGTCGACACGCTGACCAGAAACACGATGATTTTCTGTTTGCTGCCGCGCAGGGCCGAAAGCAGGTAATTGGCCTGGCTCAGGTACGGGCGCAGCTTGAGTACGCGAAAAATCCGAAGCATGCGGATGATGCGGATAATCAGCAGGTACTGCGCATCGCTGTAGTAAATGGCCAGAATCCCCGGCACGATCGCCAGCAAGTCCACCAGCCCGTAAAAGCTGAAGGCGTAACGCAGGGGCTTGGGCGAGCAATACAGACGCAAGGCGTATTCCACCGCGAACACAAGGGTGAATCCCCATTCGATGTACGCCAGCAACGCCGCGTAGTCGCGGTGGATGCTGTCGATACTGTCGAGGACCACCACCACCAGGCTGAGCAGAATAATCAGCAGCAGTGCGGTGTCGAAGCGCCGTCCGGCTGCCGTGTCGGCTTGAAAGACCATGACATACAAGCGTTGGCGCCAATCGTTGTTATCCATGCAGGTTGCTCGATGCCCAAATATCAGAAGGTTCGAGGATTAACGCTCAATGCGCAACCTGCATTGTTCTTTTGCTTCTAGAGGCTTGGGCCAGAGCGCCCTCAGTGTGGCCTGGACCAGCCAGCAGCCGAGAATAAACGGGGCGGTCAGGGGTGGCAGGCCAAGTGCCGAAAAAACCGGAAGCAGCAACAACGTCAGGAGAATGCCGAGTACGGGCAGCCAGGGACGCTGAGATTGATGGCTCAGGGCCAATGCGGCCAGCACCGGGTTATAGCCGGTGAGTCCGCTCAGCGCGTCGCCCGGTTCCTGCTGCCAGAGCCCGAACAGCAGGCCGGTCAAAGAGCCCGCCAGTGCCCACAATGCCGCGCGCCAGTTGCTCAACCACACACCGATCACGATCAATAGCCCCGCCAGCGGATGTTGCAGCAGCATCACCTGGCCGACACCTTTGAACAGGGCCAGCACCAGCGTCAGGCTATTGAGCGTTGAGTCGAGAGGCGCGGCTGGAGCAGGGTTGGCAGTGAAGTACAGCACGATCCAGCCCAGGCCCACAAAAGGTGCGGTGTAGGCCATCAGTACAGGGGTATGGCGGGTACGTTTGAGCCATTGCTGGATCAGGATCGAGCTGAGCCCGGCGCAGGCGATGATCAGCAGGGGCAGCAGCGCAGACCACGGCAGTTGATGGCTCAGCAGCAGGCCCAGTAGCGCACCGTTGTAGCTGTAAAGTCCGGCCTGGCGTTCGGCTTTGGCATAGCCCCGGCGTTGGGCCGTCAGCAGCCCCGATGCGGCGCCCAACAAGGCTCCGGCGAGCAAGGTGGGGGCGCTGACCAGAATCGCCAGCAGGCAAAACACGCCGCACACGGGATGACGTTGCAGGAAAATCTGGCTGAAACCATTGCACAGCGCAGTGGCCCAGTCGGGGCACTGGGGAGTGAGCGGGGGCATACTCATGGCTCGATCAGCTTTTTGGGGATGTGCAGAGGCCCCCGCGTCTAAGGCAGGTGCCTGCAGCCCATGAAGAAATTAACGTGGCGCCTGCAGGGCAGGCGCCGGGGAAGGGTCAGTCGCGGATCGAGAAGTTGGCCATGTGTTCCAGGCCTTTGATCAGCGCGGAGTGATCCCAGTTGCCGCCACCCAGCGCCGCGCAGGTGCTGAACACTTGCTGTGCGCTGGCGGTGTTGGGCAGGTTGATTCCCAGTTCACGGGCGCCGGCCAGTGCCAGGTTGAGGTCTTTCTGGTGCAGGCTGATACGGAATCCCGGATCGAACGTGCCTTTGATCATGCGCTCGCCATGCACTTCGAGGATTTTCGACGAAGCAAAACCGCCCATCAGTGCTTCGCGAACCTTGGCCGGATCTGCCCCGTTTTTGGCCGCGAAAACCAGCGCTTCGGCAACCGCCTGAATGTTCAGCGCCACGATGATCTGGTTCGCCACCTTGGCAGTCTGGCCGTCGCCGTTGCCGCCGACCAGGGTGATGTTTTTACCCATGTTCTGCAGCAAGGACAGGGTCCGCTCGAAGGTTTTTTCGTCTCCGCCGACCATGATGCTCAGGGTGCCCGCTTTTGCGCCGACCTCACCGCCGGAAACCGGGGCATCCAGGTATTGCGCACCCTTGGCGTTGATTTTTTCAGCGAAAGCCTTGGTCGCGGTCGGTGAGATCGAGCTCATGTCGATCACCACCTTGTTCGGGCTCAGGCCAGCGGCAATGCCGTCCTCGCGGAACAGCACGTCTTCGACCTGGGGGGTGTCGGGCACCATCACAATGATGAACTCGGCCTCCTGGGCAACCTCCCTGGGGTTGGCCAGCGCCACGGCGCCTGCGGCCAGTAGCTCGGTGGGTGCGGCGCCGTGGTGAGTCGACAGGAACAGGCTGTGCCCGGCCTTTTGCAGGTTGCTGGCCATAGGTGAACCCATGATGCCGGTGCCGATAAATCCAATCTTAGCCATGACAAATCCTCTTGTTTTTATGGGAGGCCTGATTCGTTTCTGCCGGAGCGGTGCTTGCTCCAGCAAGAGAAAGCCGGTGTTGCTTAAACCGCGTTATGGGTCTTGAGCCAGCCAAGGCCGGCTTCGGTGCTGGTCAGGGGCTTGTATTCACAGCCGACCCAGCCTTGATAGCCAATGCGGTCGAGGTGTTCAAACAGGAAGCGGTAGTTGATTTCACCGGTGCCCGGTTCGTGGCGGCCAGGGTTATCGGCCAGCTGGATGTGGTTGATCTGCGGCAGGTGCGCTTGCATCGTGCGGGCCAGATCCCCCTCCATGATTTGCATGTGGTAGATGTCGTATTGCAGGAACAGGTTGGCGCTGCCGACCTTCTCCTGGATGGCCAGGGCCTGGCGGGTGTTGTTCAGGTAGAAGCCCGGAATGTCTCGGGTATTGATGGCTTCCATGACCAGCCTGATGCCGTGCGCCTGCAGCTTGTCGGCGGCGTACTTGAGGTTGGCGACAAAGGTTTTTTCAACCACGGCGGGGTCTATGCCCTGCGGGCTGATACCGGCCAGGCAGTTGATCTGGTCATTGCCCAGCACCTGGGCATAGGCAATGGCCAGGTCCACGCCGGCACGAAACTCTTCAGCACGGTCGGGGAGGCAGGCAATGCCGCGTTCACCGTTGGCCCAATCCCCGGCCGGCAGGTTGAACAGGACTTGGGTCAGCTTGTTGGCCTCGAGCTGGGCCTTGATCTCGGCGGAGCTGTAATCGTAGGGAAACAGGTATTCAACGCCGTGGAAACCAGCGTTGGCAGCCGCTTGAAAACGGACAAGAAAATCCTGTTCGGTGAACAGCATGGACAGGTTGGCGGCAAAACGCGGCATGGTGAACTCCTGTGAAAGTGTTGGCCCCCGGAGGGGCCTTTGCGTCTGTTCAGATCTCGGCAACGCTTGCGCGGCGGATTGACCTGAGATTAATCCAGCATCGAAATGGCGGTCGGTGCATCGTTACCTACCAGCGCCAAGTCTTCAAACTCATTCACGGCGTTGATTTCAGTGCCCATCGAGATATTGGTCACGCGCTCCAGAATGATTTCCACCACCACCGGCACGCGGAACTCTTTGATCAGCTCTTGTGCCTGGCGCAGGGCAGGCTGGATCTGGCCGGGCTCGAACACGCGCAGCGCCTTGCAGCCCAGACCTTGTGCGACCGCCACGTGATCGACGCCATAGCCGTTGAGTTCAGGGGCATTCAGGTTGTCGAAAGACAACTGCACGCAGTAGTCCATTTCGAAACCACGCTGCGCCTGGCGAATAAGCCCCAGGTAGGAGTTGTTCACCACTACGTGGATATACGGCAGGTTGAATTGAGCGCCCACCGCCAGCTCTTCAATCATGAACTGGAAGTCGTAGTCGCCCGACAATGCCACGACATTGCGGTTCGGGTCGGCCTTGACCACGCCCAGTGCGGCGGGAATGGTCCAGCCCAGCGGGCCGGCCTGACCGCAGTTGATCCAGTGACGCGGCTTGTAAACGTGCAGGAATTGCGCACCGGCAATCTGCGACAAACCGATGGTGCTCACATAACAGGTGTCTTTACCGAAGACCTGGTTCATCTCTTCGTACACGCGTTGTGGCTTGACCGGCACATTGTCGAAGTGAGTCTTGCGGTGCAGGGTGGCTTTGCGTTGCTGGCAAGCTTGTAGCCAGGCGCTGCGGTTTTTCAGCTTGCCGGCGGCTTTCCATTCGCGGGCAACCTCGAGGAACACCTTCAGTGCCAGTCCCGCATCGGAAACGATGCCCAGATCCGGCGTGAAGACCCGGCCGATTTGCGTCGGCTCGATATCGACGTGAATAAAGGTGCGGCCTTGGGTGTAGACCTCGACTGAGCCGGTGTGGCGGTTCGCCCAGCGGTTACCGATGCCCAGCACCACGTCGGATTCAAGCAGGGTGGCGTTGCCGTAGCGGTGGGAGGTTTGCAGACCGACCATGCCCACCATCAGCGGGTGATCATCGGCAATGGTGCCCCAGCCCATGAGCGTCGGGATCACCGGGATGCCGGTCAGCTCGGCGAACTCAACCAGCAGTTCGCTGGCATCGGCGTTGATCACGCCGCCGCCGCTGACCAGCAGCGGCCGCTCGGCCTGATTGAGCAGGGCCAGAGCTTTTTCTACCTGGGTCCGCGTCGCCGAGGGCTTGGCCAGGGGTAGCGGCTCATAAGCGTCGATATCGAACTCGATTTCTGCCATTTGCACGTCAAAAGGCAGGTCGATCAATACCGGGCCGGGGCGGCCGGAACGCATTTCGTAAAAGGCTTTCTGGAAAGCGTAGGGCACCTGGCCCGGCTCCAGTACGGTGGTCGCCCACTTGGTCACGGGCTTGACGATGCTGGTGATGTCGACGGCCTGGAAGTCTTCCTTGTGCATCCGGGCCCGGGGTGCCTGGCCGGTGATGCACAGAATCGGGATGGAGTCGGCGCTGGCGCTGTACAGGCCGGTCACCATGTCGGTGCCCGCCGGCCCGGAAGTGCCGATGCACACCCCAATATTGCCGGCCTTGGTGCGGGTATACCCCTCAGCCATGTGCGAGGCGCCTTCGACGTGGCGAGCAAGGACGTGATCGATGCCCCCGACCTTTTGCAGGGCCGAGTACAGCGGGTTGATGGCGGCGCCCGGGATACCGAATGCAGTGTTGACACCTTCGCGACGCATCACCAAAACGGCGGCTTCGATTGCTCTCATTTTGCTCATTGCTTTGTGCCTCTTACGTTTTGTAATTGTATACAAGTGGCTGTGAGTCGAGTGTATTCATGCTCCGGTGTATCGGTCAATCGGTTTTATCGGTCGAATGAGGCGAAGGCTTTAAGCCCCGCATTGCAGCGCTTAAGGGTAAATGTTGTTTAATTGATGACGAAAATTGTATACATAACTATTGTGAATTGTGATCTATTATTGCGATCTGCGGCGCCTTGAATGGCCGGCAAAAGGCTTTCCATAACAAGATAAGGACAGCAACCATGAGTGCTTTAACCTTGAAAGTCGCTTTAAACCTGACCGCCCAGGCCCTGGGCGCCGGGCGCCAGATAAACGCGGCACCGTTAACAGTGGCGGTGCTGGATAGCGGTGGGCATTTACTGGCGTTGCAACGTGAAGACGGTGCCAGCCTGTTGCGCCCCTCGATTGCAATCGGCAAGGCCTGGGGCGCGGTTGCACTGGGCAAGGGCTCGCGGTTACTGGCGCTGGATGCACAGCAACGGCCGGCATTTTTTGCCGCGCTCAATGGCATGGGGCAGAGCGACGTAGTACCGGCACCGGGCGGGGTCTTGATACGTGACGAAGCGGGTCATGTAATCGGCGCGATTGGCATCAGCGGCGACACCTCGGACATCGACGAGCAATGCGCGATCAGCGCGATAGAAGCCCAAGGCCTGCGAGCGGATGCGGGAGTGGTGATTTAGCGAACAAGCCCGACGCCTGCAGGGATGGGGAGGTGCCATCGCTCAGTGTTTCTCGTTTCTGTAGGAGCGAGCTTGCTCGCGATTCAAGCGACGCGGTACGCCTGCTAAAACGCGGTGCTGCTATCGCTCTACGTTTCTGTAGGAGCGAGCTTGCTCGCGATTCAAGCGATGCGGTACGCCTGCTAAAACGCGGTGCTGCTATCGCGAGCACGCTTGGCTGCTACAGGGGCGGGGTCTGTCAGTCGGGTGCGCAGCCTTTCAATACCATGCGGATGATGGTTTGGGTCGCGGCTTCGTAGTCGCTGTCTTCAAGTTTGGCTTTGCCGGTGATGGCGGAGATTTGCCAGTCGAAGTCGGCGTAGGTCTGGGTGGCCGCCCAGATGCTGAACATCAGGTGATGCGGGTCGATCGGGGCGATCTGGCCACGGTCGATCCAGATCTGGATGCAGTCGATGTTATGCCGGGCTTGTGCGTTGAGCAGTTCCACCTGACTTTCGCTCAGGTGCGGGGCGCCATGCATGATTTCGCTGGCGAATACCTTGGACGCAAAAGGCAGGTCGCGTGAAATGAGGATTTTGGAGCGGATGTAGCCACTCAGCACTTCGTTCGGCTCGCCGTCGGCATTGAATGGCGTCGAGGCTCGCAGAATCGGGTCGATGATGCTTTCAAGCACCTCGCGATAGAGGTTTTCCTTGGATTTGAAGTAGTAATAAACATTGGGCTTGGGCACGCCTGCCTTGGCCGCAATGTCGCTGGTCTTGCTGGCCGCGAAACCCTTGTCGGCGAATTCTTCGCTGGCGGCACGCAAAATCAGTTGTTTATTACGTTCGCGGATACTGCTCATAAACCCGATATTTCCTTGCCTGTTTGGGCGGTCGGCCATGGTAGCACCGGGCTTGCAAGCGTCTCAAGATTGTCGCTGCGAGGCTGGCACGCGCTATGCTTAGCGCCATTCATTCAGGAAAGGATCTTCTCCATGGCAGGCAGCAGTTTGCTGATGTTGCTCGACGATATCGCCGCCGTACTCGACGACGTCGCGCTGATGACCAAAATGGCCGCCAAAAAGACCGCGGGGGTGCTGGGTGATGACCTGGCGCTCAATGCGCAGCAGGTGTCGGGGGTCAGGGCCGAGCGGGAATTGCCGGTGGTGTGGGCGGTGGCCAAAGGTTCGTTTCTCAATAAGCTGATTCTGGTCCCGGCGGCGCTGGCCATCAGCGCTTTTGCACCCTGGGCGGTGATCCCGCTGTTGATGGTCGGCGGTGCTTATCTGTGCTTTGAAGGGTTCGAAAAACTCGCGCACAAGTTTCTTCACAGTGCCGCTGAAGAACAAGGTGAGCGACAAGCCCTGCACGAGGCGGTTGTCGACCCCGAAATCGACCTGGTGGCCTTTGAAAAAGACAAGATCAAAGGCGCTGTGCGCACCGACTTCATTCTGTCAGCCGAGATCATTGCCATCACCCTGGGCACGGTGGCCGATGCGCCCTTGATGCAACAAGTGATCGTGTTGTCCGGCATCGCGATCGTAATGACCATTGGTGTCTATGGCCTGGTGGGTGGCATCGTCAAGCTCGATGATGGCGGCCTGTACTTGAGCCAGAAGACCGGTGAAGGCCTCTGGACCCGGGCCCAGCGCAGTTTTGGCCGGGGTGTGCTGAACACCGCGCCGTACATGATGAAAAGCCTGTCGGTGATCGGTACGGCGGCCATGTTCATGGTCGGTGGCAGCATCCTGACCCACGGTGTGCCGGTGGTGCACCACTGGATCGAAGGTGTCGCTCAGCACAGCGCCCAGTGGTTGAGTGTGGTGTCGGTCATTGTGCCGACCTTGCTCAACGCCGTGGCCGGCATTATTGCCGGCGCAGTGGTGTTGGTCGGGGTGATGGCGGTGAGCAAACTCTGGCGTGCCGTTAAAGGCTAGTGCGTTACGAGGGTGCGGGGCAGGGTGCTGTTTTGCAGCAAGCGGTAACCCGATATAGCGAACAGCAGCATCCCGCCCCCCGCCGCCAGTGACACGGCGAAACCGGCCTGTGCGCCATAGGCGTCGATGACCCAGCCGCCAACAACGGCGCCCAGGGCAACACCGATGCCCAGGCCGGTAATCATCCAGGTCAGGCCCTCGGTCAGTTTGGCCGCCGGCACGATGTTTTCCACCAGGCCCATGGCCGTGATCAACGTCGGCGCGAAAAATAGCCCGGCGACAAACATCGCCACGGCCAGGGTGGTGATGCTGTTGACCCACATCAGCGGCACGACGGCAACGGCGGTGGCCAATGCCCCCAGCAAGAACAGCTTGGGCAACGGCATGTTGAGCTTCAAGGTGCCAAACACCAGCCCGACGATGCACGAACCCAGCGCGTACACGGACAGCACAATGCTCGCCGCGGCGGGCTGGCCTTGCTGTTGAGCAAACGCCACGCTGACCACATCCACGGTGCCGACAATGGTGCCCATGCCCAGCAGCACCATCAGCAAGATAACCACCGCCCCCTGACGCAGCACCGTGCCTTGATGTTCAGTGCTGCGCGGATGTACCGGGGGTTCGGTTTTGCGCTGCATGACAAAGGCGGTCACGCCGATGGCCAGCAGAATCGCTGCTGCCAGGGGCCCGGCCTGAGGGAATACCGCCACGCTGAGCCCCACCGAAATAGGCGGTCCGACGATAAAGCTGACCTCATCGAGCACCGACTCCAGCGAAAAGGCCGTGTGCAGTTTGGGTGAGCCGCGGTACAGCTCTGTCCAGCGCGCCCGCACCATCGCCGGCATGCTGGGAATAAAACCGGCCAAAGCTGCACACACGAACAGGGTCCAGTCCGGAGTGCCCAAATGGCTGCACAGCAGCAGCGCCAACAGCCCGCCCACCCCAAGTGCGGTAACGCCCGGCAGTACCCGGCCTTGTCCGTAGCGGTCGACCCAGCGCGAGATCTGGGGCGCGATCAGCGCCATCGCCAGGGCAAAGGTCGCCGCCACAGCACCGGCCAGCCAATACGAACCGTGCAGTTGAGCCAGCAGGGTAATGATGCCGATCCCGGTCATGGAAATCGGCATGCGTGCGATCAGGCCTGCAGCACAAAAGGCCTTGCTGCCCGGGGCGCTGAAAATCTCGCGATAAGGATTAGCCATTGAAGCTCCACAACAATAAAAGGTGTGGACGCGGGGGCTGCGAGTGTATCAGCGCGTCGTCGATTGAAATCGGGCTGAATGCATCACAGCAAGCTCGCGCCTACGGTATTGGAGCTACGTCACATACGCAGCGTATGCAGAAATATACGCATACGTGGCGTATGTCAATTAACATACGCCACGTATCCCAAAAAAAGGAGGCGAACATGGCCCCCAAAGCTCGCTCGCAAATGATTGAAGAAACCCGTGCCAAGTTGCTGGAGGCTGCGCGTCAGGCGTTTGGCTCAGTGGGCTATGCCCAGACCTCGATGGATGAGCTGACGGCGTCTGTCGGGCTGACCCGTGGGGCGTTGTACCACCATTTTGGCGATAAAAAAGGCTTGCTGCTGGCCGTGGTGCAGCAACTGGATGTCGAGCTGGATGCTCAACTGGCACAGGTGTTCGAGCAAGCGTTGAGCCCATGGGAGGGGTTCAAGGGGCGCTGCCGGATGTTTTTGGAGATGGCGCTGGAGGTCGAGGTGCAGCGGATCATGCTGCGCGATGCGCCGTCGGTGCTGGGTTCGGAATACTTGCAGAGCAGTCAGTCGGAGTGCAGTTCATCCCTGGCGGCGATGCTCCAGGACTTGATGGACACCCGGGTGGTGCGACGCACCGACCCTGAAGCGCTGGCGCGCTTGATCCAGGGCGGGCTGATGGATGCATCCTTCTGGATTGCCGGGGACAATCACCCGCCACAGCGCCTGGTGGCAGCGCTGGACAGTCTTGAGTTGATGTTGAACGGCATACTGCAGGCGCCTCAGCCGGACTTGGCCGGCTGAGGCGGACGCATCAGAAGTGGTATTTCACCAGCAGGCTTGCCGTGTTCTGGTTGGTGGTGAAAGCACCGCTGTCTTCAATGCCGTACTTGTTTTTCCAGTAGTCGTATTCGATACCGACATACAGCTGTTTATCGCCCCAGCTCAAGGCCTTGCCCAGGTCATATTTGATCTGTGGGTTGAAGTGCAGGTTGGCGTGGTAAGTGCCGCGCGAGTTCTGGTCGTTGTCGACCACCCAGTCCATGTAGCCGTCAATCAGCACATCTGAGTTGCCCACGGGCAGGGTGTAGGACCACACCGGTGTGATCTGCCAAACGCCTTTGCCGGCACGGTTGCCTTCAGGGAAGCGCTTGTAGAAGTTCAACTGGAAGTAATCGAACCCCGGCACGTTGAGGTCAAAACCCGGGCCGATCAGGTAAGCGTCGGAGTCGCCTTCACCAAACTCGTAGGTCATGGCCAGCAAGACGTCTTTGATCGGGCCAAACTCAAACTTCTGATCGAAGATTTTGCCCATCGACAGGCGGGGGGTGAATTCGCCGTAATAAGTATTAGGGCCCAGGTTGCCGTCTTCTTTGGCGTTGTAAAAAATACGATCCAGAAAGAAGAAGTTGTCGCCGTACTTCCAGCTGTCAGCATGCTCGAAGGTCACAGTTTGTTGAATCGCCGGATTCACCTTGAAGTTCTTGCCCCACAAGTACGTCAGGCTGTTGGTTTGCCATTGCAACAGGTCGCCGGCGACGGCCGGAGTCCCGCCCAGCAAGCCTCCCGCAAGCATCAGGCTGGTCAAGGTACGGTTCATTCGGTTGCTCCAAAAAAAATAAGGTTTTGCGCTTAAAAGAACACGACGCTCTGGATAGGCATCTTGGTTCCCGATGTTTTATAGACGGCTTTAAAACTTGCCCAAACGGTCAGTTTTATAGCTGACAGCAAGTACCGGGCCATGCCTGTCAAAGGCCCACAGCCATTATTTGGCCGGGGCATGAAACAGGGCGATAAAAGGCCGTAACTCGTTGAGTTAAAGATATAAAGTTGGCTTTAAAGTCAGCTTTAAAACAGTGTCGGCTATTGAGCGGCCGCGGAGAATACTGGCTCTGGCGCTTGCACTCAAGCGCCCTGTCATTGTGCGGGGTGGGCAATGACAGGGCGGGCGCAGGGTTTGAATCAGAAGTGGACTTTGATCAGGGCGCTGGCGGTGTTTTGGTGGGTGTCCAGCCGGTGGCTGTTTTCGATGCCGTATTTGTCTTTCCAATAGCTGTATTCAATACCGACATACAACTGCTTGTCCCCCAGGCGCAGCGCTTTGCCCAGGTCATATTTGATCTGCGGATTAATGTGCAGGTTGGCGTGGTAGGTGCCGCGTGAGTTTTGATCGTTGTCGACCACCCAATCGATGTAGCCGTCGATCAGCAGGTTGGAGCGCCCCATTGGGATGCTGTAGGAAAACGACGGAGTGATCTGCCAGACGCCTGTGCCCGGACGTGGCCCTTCGGTGTGGCGGCGATAGAAGTTAAGGGTGAAGTAATTGAAGCCAGGCACTGCCAGGTCGAAGCCGGGGCCGATCAGATAAGCCTCGCTGTCACCTTCGCCGTATTCGTAGGTCATGGCCAGCAACACGTCCTTGATCGGCCCGAACTCGAGCTTCTGATCGAGAATCTTGCCGAACGAGAGCCGGGGGCTGAACTCGCCGTAGTAGGTGTGCGGCCCCTTGTTCGGATCCGCTTTGCCATTGTAGAAAATGCGGTCGACGAACAAGAAGTTATCGCCGTACTTCCATTTGTCGGCGTGTTCAAAGGTCATCGTTTGCTGGATCGAAGGGTTGATCGCAAAGTTTTTGCCGTAGAGGTAGGTCAGGCTGTTGGTCTGCCACAAAAACAGATATCCGGCCATGGCTTGACCGGCAGCCAAAAGCCCACCCGCGAGCGTAACGCCCCAGTGTTTGCAGTTCATGGGTCATTCCCTTTTTATTATTGTTTTACTGAAACGCGCGTGCATGCTCCGTCAGGAGATGCCGCCGGTTGCGACCTTCAAGCGTGTGATCTCAGCCGGCGGGTGCTGTGCCAGTTTTAGAGTTGATGCACGTGACCGCTCATTGCAGCGCGCTCGGCACCGCCCAGAACGTTGAACATCAGGTTCAGGCTGACAGCGCTGACAGCGGCCATGGCGATACCGCTGTGGGTGATGGGGCCCATCCACATCGGCAGGTGAGCGAAGAACTCCGGACGTACGACGGGGATCAGACCCATGCCAATGCTGACGGCCACCAGCAGTTGATTGCGGCGGTCGGCAATATCGGCTTCCTGGAGGATTTTGATCCCGGTGGCGGCCACCATGCCGAACATGGCAATGGCTGCGCCGCCCAATACCGCGGGCGGAATCGAAGCCACCAGAAAGGCCGCTTTAGGCAGCAGGCTGAGGGTAATCAAAAACACCCCGGCCATGATGGTCACCGAGCGGCAGCGTACGCCGGTCATTTGCACCAGACCGATGTTCTGGGCGAAGGAAGAGTGGGTGAAGGTGTTGAAGAAACCGGCCAGGAACGATGCGCCGGCATCACACAGCAAGCCGCGGCGCAGCATGCGCGGGGTGACTTCCTGGCCGGTGATTTTACCCAGTGCCAGAAACATCCCGGTGGACTCGACGAAAATGATCACCACCACCAGACACATGGACAGGATCGGCGCCAGATGGAACTCAGGCATACCGAAGTGCAGCGGCGTGACGATCTGGAACCACGGCGCCTGGCCGATGCCGGAGAGATCGACCATACCCAGCGCACCGGACAGCACATACCCCAGCGCCATGCCGATCAGTACCGAGATGTTGACCCAGAAACCGCGCAGGAAGCGATTGATCAGCAAGATGGTGGCCAGTACCAGTGCGGCAATGGACAGGTACAACGGTGAGCCGAACTGGACGGCTGTACTGCCACCGCCGGCCCAGTTCACCGCCACCGGGAACAGCGACAAACCGATCGAGGTAATCACCGTGCCCGTCACCAGAGGCGGGAAGAAGCGCACGATTTTGGACATGAAGGGCGCGATGATCATCCCGAAGAAACCGGCGGCAATGGTTGCACCAAAGATCCCGGTCATGCCGATACCCGGCATTCCGGCCATGGCCACCATGCTGCCGACCGCGGCAAAACTGGCGCCCATCATCACCGGCATGCGAATGCCCATAGGCCCGATGCCCATGGATTGCACGATGGTTGCGACCCCTGCCACCAGCAGGTCGGCGTTGATCAGGAAGGCGATTTCCTCACGGCTCAGGCCGGCGGCTTGCCCGATAATCAGCGGCACCGCGACAGCGCCTCCGTACATCAACAACACATGCTGTAAACCGACCAGTATCAATTGCAACAACGGCAGCCGCTGAATCGGCGGCGGCGCGGTCACGGCGGGTATGCGCGGTTCGGTTAATTCGGACATGCAACACCTCGGTCTTTTTTATTTTTGTGAGCTAGTGGTGTAATGGCGACGCGGCCGCACAACCGCGGCGGCCACGCAGCAGCGTGTACGTCAGTGAGTAGAAGCTCCGGTTTTGACCCAGGCACCGATCAGGTCGCGTTCCTGTTGAGTCATCTGGGTAATGTTGCCCACCGGCATGATCTGGCTGGTCACCGCCTGGGCCTGAATTCGCGGCGCCATCAACTGGATCTGTTGCGCCGTGTCGAACATCACGCCTGCCGGAGCCGTGCTGAACAACGGGCTGGTGGGTTTGGCGGAATGACACACGGTGCAGCGCTCCTGGATCACCAGGTGAACCTTTTCGAAGTCGACAGTGGCCACCGGCGCTGCAGGTTCGGGCGTCGCTTCAGGCGCAGGGCCGGCTTGCGGTTTGACACCGCCGACGGCTGTTGCCGGGAGGGGCTGATACTTGATTACCTTGGCCGTCTCGGGTGCATCGGATACAGGTTTTGGCCCCGTGACATAGGCCAGGCAGATCATGCTCAGTGCCGCGACCGGTAAGGTCCACGCATATTTGTGGCTGTCGTGGCGGGTGTTGAAGTAATGCCGCACCAGCACTGCCAGAACCGCGATTCCGGCCAGGATCAGCCAGTTGTAGGCGCTGCCGTAGGTGCTCGGAAAGTGGTTGCTGATCATGATGAACAGCACCGGAAGGGTGAAGTAGTTATTGTGCCGCGAGCGCAGCAAACCTTTGGCGGGCAGGGCCGGATCGGGGCTGCGACCTTCCTTGATCGCGGCGACCAGCGCACGCTGGGCCGGCATGATGATGCGGAACACGTTGCCGACCATGATGGTGCCGATGATGGCGCCCACATGCAGGTACGCACCGCGCCCGCTGAACACCTTGCTCAGGGCGAACGCCGCAGCCACCAGCAACACAAACAGAATAAAGCCGAGCAGCGCCGGGCGTTTGCCCAGTGCCGAGTCGCACAGAAAGTCATAAACGAACCAGCCCGCAACCAACGATCCAATGCCGATCGCGACGGCTTCCGGGCCGCTCAGGCTGCTGCCGGGAGCAATCAGGTACAGCGCCGGGTTGAAGTAGAACACCAGGCATAACAAGGCGATGCCTGACATCCAGGTGAAATAGGCTTCCCACTTAAACCAGTGCAGGTTGTCCGGCATGGTCGGTGGAGCCAGCTTGTATTTTTCGAGGTGATAAATACCACCGCCGTGAATGGCCCATAAATCGCCGGCCAGGCCGTCTTTGGGGTTGGCCCGATTGAGGTTGTTCTCGAGCCAGACAAAGTAAAACGACGCGCCAATCCAGGCCACACCGGTAATCATATGAATCCAGCGCACGCTCAGATTCAGCCATTCCATTAGATGTGCTTCCACAGTCGCTACCTCTTGCCCGTCACTCATGCTCGCTGGCGTGAGGGTCAGGGCCTTCTCTTATTGGTGGGGGGCGAGGATCAATCGCTCATCCTCTTTGAAGAAATGCTCATCGCAGTTATTGCCTGCGCCACTGCGATCAACCACCAGGAAGTCATCCCGCTTTTCGATCGTCAGCACCGGGTGGTGCCAGACGCCGCGATGGTAATTAATGCCCTGCCTGCCATTACTGACAAAGGCGCGGACCAAGCCTGATACAGGTGCATCGCCAAGTGGCGCGACCACGATCAGAAAGGGGTTGCCGAGCAGCGGGATAAAAGCCTGGCTGCCCAGCGGATGGCGCTCCAGCATGCACACGGTGAACGGCATGTCCTGCGCATCGGCGCGGAAAATGCTGATGATGGCTTTGTCTTCCGGCGTCGCTGTTTCCACTTCGGCCAGACGATGAAAGCGCATGGTCGAACCGTTATTGATCATGAAGTGGTCGCTGCCGTCGGTTTCAATCACATCACCGAAAGGGGCGAAGGCTTCTTTGGTCAGCGGTTCAATCATCAATGTGCGCATGGTGGTCTTCTTTTTCTGGTTTCTGTCAGGTGTCCGGTCGTGCGTGCCCGTGTTCTGTAGCCGCTGCCCAAGACTGCGACAGCGGTTACAGTTGCGGCATTATTTTGCGATTTTGCCCAGGATGCGCAGGCGGCTCACACCACCGTCCGGGAACAGGTTCAGGCGAATATGAGTGATCGGGCCCAGGGCTTTGATCTGTTCGCTGAAACTGTGCTCTTCGTGCATTTCGAGCTTTTGGCTCGGCAGCAATTCACGCCAGAACAGGCTTTGGGTTTCGATCTGGCTGTCGGTGCCGCCTTTGACAAATGCGCCCTGGATCGAGCAGCTGTCCGGGTAGTTGCCTTTGAAGTGCAGGGTGTCGACGACGATTTTTTCGATCTCGCCGGCATGGCCCAATGCGACGATGACCCAGTCGTTGCCCGGCGTACGGCGGCGTGCGGTTTCCCAGCCGTCGCCCATGTTGATGCCTCGGCCCGGGTTGAGGATGTTGCTCATGCGGCCGAAGTGTTCATCGGAGCAGGCGAGGGCGCGGCCACCATTCAGAGCGGCTGCCAGGTCGACCAGTTCGTTGTCGCCTACGGCGGTCCAGTCACGGAACGGCACGCCATACACCCGCAGACGCGCTACACCGCCGTCCGGGTAGATATTGAAACGCAGGTGACTGAACGCCTGGTCATTGTTGATCTCGTGGTAGTGATGGCTGTTGCCTTGCAGCTCGACGGCCGACAGTACTTCAACCCATTCGGTGGTGTCGGTAGGTTCGCCCGAGGCCAGGAAGCAGGCTTCGAGTGAAGCAGACGGCGGGAAGTTGCCGGTGAAGAATGAAGTGTCGATGTCCACGCCTTTGATCGAGCCGGGTACGCCCAGGCGGATCACTGCGCTGTCGTAGCCTTCGAAGCGCTTGCGGCGTGACTCCCAGCCGTCCATCCACTTGCCGTTATCATCGAAAACGCCCTCCTTCCATACGGCCGGGGTCGGCTGGAACATCCGGTTGGCGTCAGCGAACCAGTCATCGGTCACCGAGATAATCTTGGTGCCCAGACGGGCGTCGGCCAGGTTAACGAACTTCTCGAAAGGTACGGCGTAAGCTTTCATTCTTCTTGTCTGCCTTTAAATAAGTGGCTGGAGATGCGTCTCCGGCAGGTGCCGGCTTGGCTTAGAGCTGGAGTAATCGGAACAGGGCGATTTTGTTGATTTCTGCCAACGCGCAGTTGAACTCGGCGTCTGCCGGGTTGTGGATACGTGTCTCGAACGCGGCGAGGATCTGGTGCCGGTCGCTGCCTTTTACCGCCATGATGAAGGGAAACTTGAACTTGGCTTTGTAGGCTTCGTTCAGCTCGGTGAAGCGCTGGAACTCTTCGGCCGTGCATTGGTGAATACCGGCGCCCGCTTGTTCATGAGTGCTGGCTTCGGTCAGTTGGCCCTGGACAGCCGCTTTGCCGGCCAGGTCCGGGTGAGCATTGATCAGCGCCAGCTGGCTGGCGTGATCGGCGCTCAACAAAATGTCACTCATGCGCTGGTGCAGGCGCTCGATCTGATCGACGCTGGCATCCAGGCCCAGGTCCCAGGCCTTTTCCGCGACCCAGGGCGAGTGCTCGTAGATATCGGCAAAGGTCTCGACGAACGCTTCGCGGCTCAAGGTCGAAGGCGTGAGGGTCTTGAAGCGGCTCATTTCGAGGCCTCTGCATTAAAAGGGTGGGTAGCTTGCCAGTGGCGGGCAATATCGATCCGGCGGGTGAACCACACCTGCTCATGCCCCTTGGCGTATTCAATAAAACGCTTGAGGGCCGCGAGGCGGGCAGGGCGCCCGATCAAGCGGCAATGCAAGCCGATCGAGAGCATTTTCGGGGCCTCGGCACCTTCGGCATAAAGCACATCGAAAGCATCCTTGAGGTACTGGAAAAACTGCTCGCCGGTATTGAAGCCCTGTACTTGGGTGAAGCGCATGTCGTTGGTGTCGAGGGTGTACGGGATCACCAGGTGCGGCTTGCCGGTCGGGTTGTTCGGCTCCCAGTACGGCAGGTCATCGTCATAGGTGTCCGAGTCGTACATAAAGCCGCCTTCTTCCATGACCAGGCGCCGGGTGTTGGGCCCCGTGCGGCCGGTGTACCAGCCCAGCGGACGCTCGCCGCTGATTTCGGTGAGGATGCGAATGGCCTCGAGCATGTGTTCACGCTCCTGGGCTTCATCCATGTACTGGTAGTCGATCCAACGGTAACCGTGGCTGCAAATCTCGTGCCCTGCAGCGACCATGGCCCGAATGACGTCCGGATGGCGCTGGGCGGCCATCGCGACGGCGAAGACGGTGAGTGGAATATCGAACTCGCGAAACAGCTTGAGCACACGCCAGACACCGGCGCGGCTACCGTATTCGTAAAGCGATTCCATGCTCATGTTGCGCTCGCCTTGCAGCGGTTGCGCCGAGACCATTTCCGAGAGGAAGGCTTCAGATTCTTTGTCGCCATGGAGGATGTTGCGCTCACCGCCTTCTTCGTAATTGAGTACAAACGAAAGGGCGATACGGGCGTTGTCCGGCCAATGCGGGTGCGGAGGGGTGGGACCGTAACCAATCAGGTCGCGTGGGTAGTCAGCGCTCACAACAGTCTTCCTTATTGTTCGTGTTAACAGTCGATCGGCCAGACCTGGCGTCACTGCGATGGCCTGATTGTATACAACTTTATAAACACTTTGTAAGCCTGTTTTTTTGCATTTTTATCATGTCCTGTGCCGAAAAGGTACTTGCAAGAAACCTGCCTGATTGGTCAGCTTATGAATATAAAGTCTATGGTCTCTGCGGCTTTGGTGGATAAAAGGCTGCGGGGCGTACCACGCAAGGGCTGTGGAAAATTGCCATTTTAATTGTGTACAATTTTTTTTATAAATGTCTTAATCGTGACATTGCCGCAGACCTGAGTATTCAGAGGGGATGGCGGCCTTTTACGGTGACTCTTATCAATTGACTTCAGGAGGCGCGAGGCCTGGGCCGGTGATCACCGGTCAGGCACGCAGAATCAATGGGACGTTTGACTACTCACGTTTTGGATGCCGCACACGGTTGCCCTGGCAGCTCGATCAAGGTCGAGCTCTACCGGGTTGAAGGTTCACAGCTGACGCGGGTGGCCACGGTGCTGACCAACAGCGATGGTCGTTGTGATACGCCACTGCTGGAAGGCGATGACTACCGCTCCGGGGTTTATCAGTTGCAGTTCAGTGCAGGGGATTATTACCGCGCCCGCGGTGTTGAGTTGCCGGAACCGGCATTTCTGGATGTGGTGGTGTTGCGTTTCGGCATCAATGCCGAGCAGTCGCATTACCACGTGCCGCTGCTGATCTCGCCTTACAGCTACTCGACCTATCGCGGAAGTTAGCGTTCTTTCGATCTGCGCATGTGGTTTTTGCCCGCTCACACTGCGGGCTTTTTTTTGCGTGAATACTTCAGGCCTGCCGGGGCGAGGCTGGTCGCGATAGCCTGACGGAAATCACTCAGGCATCGCGAGCACGCTCGCTCCTGCAGAGGGGTATCAATGGTTAGCGGCTCAGCAGGGACGCGGTACCGGCCAGGCTGAACAGTCCGGCGCTGATCCGGTTGAACCAGCCCTGGCCCTTGCCGCTGCGCAGGTAACCTGCGGCCTCATGGGCGCCAAGACCATAAGCCAGCTTGCACAGCAGGTCGAGTACGGTCCAGGTGGCAATCATCACCAGCAATTGCGGGAAGAAGGGCTGGTCAGGGTTGAGGAACTGCGGCAAAAACGCGGCAAAGAACAGAATGTCTTTTGGATTGCTGGCGCCGAGCACAAAAGCGCGCCCAAACAGGGCACTAAAGCGCGGTTTGGGTGCAGCTTCAGGTACGTGTGCTGCCGTGGCCGGCTGTCGCGATTGCTTCCAGCTTTGCCAGGCCAGGTAGAACAGGTACAGCGCACCCGCGATTTTGAGCGCGCTGAACCATTGCTCCGAGGCCAGCAACAAGGCACCCAGCCCCAGTGCCGAGGCGCTGAGCAAGCAGATCGAAGCGATCACTCCGCCCAAGAACGCAGGGTACGAGCGACGCAAGCCGTAGTTCAAGCTGTTGCTGATCATCAGTAACGACAAGGGCCCGGGGATCAGGATGACCACCAGGGCGGCGCTGCTGAACAGCAGCCAGGTTTCCAGACTCATCACTTCCTCCATGTACAAACGCCCTGCGCCATTGCCGGGCCAAGTGATTTATGCGTTTGTATACAAATAAAGCAAGTATTGTTTTCAGTTATTGGGGCTGGGCTTAGCGGGTTCAGGACAAACGACTTTGTCCGAGGGCCTGATTGATCGCCAGCCAGCCGTTCACGGCTTCTTCACCGGCCTGGCCGAAGACCCGTTGCAGCAGCCTGACCTGCTCGCTCCGAAGGTTTTTTTCGAAGCGCACGCCATCCATCGTCAATTCCAGCAGGCGTTTGCGCTTGTCGGTCTCGGGAGCCACGCTGCGTACCAGGTTCATTTCGATCAGTTGACGCAAGGGCGTGTTCAGCGCCTGCTTGCTGACGCCCAGCAAGGTCAGCAGCTCCTTGACGCTCAAACCGGGGTGGTGGGCGATAAAAAACACAATGCGCTGATGCACCCGACTGAGCCCGCGACGGGCCAGCATCTCATCCGCTTTGGCGGTAAATGCTTGATAGCCAAAGAAGAAGGCTTCCATGGCGGCGCGCTGAGTGGTCGGATTTTTAAGGTCAAGCATATTGACGTATCTAGGTTTCGCGGCGTAATTTCGGTCAATCAGTTTGACTTATTTCCAATTACTTCCGCTACCGGTGATCTGTATGGCCTTCTCCGAACGTGTTTCCCGCCTGAAAAGCTCTTTGATTCGCGAAATTCTGGCTGCGGCCCAACGTCCGGAAGTCATGTCTTTTGCTGGCGGCCTGCCGGCAGAAGCGATGTTGCCCAAGGTCGACTGGAGCGACATGCCCGCCTCAATGGGCCAGTACGGCATGAGCGAAGGCGAGCCGGCACTGCGTGAAGTGCTGGCAGCCGAGGCCCGCGCCTTGGGTGTTGATTGCGATGCGAGCCAGGTTATGGTGCTCAGCGGTTCGCAACAGGCGCTCGATCTGGCCGCCAAGCTGTACATCGACAAGGGCACCGAGATCATGCTCGAAGCTCCGACCTACCTGGCGGCGCTGCAAATTTTCCAACTGTTCGGTGCCGAATGCCTGAGCTTCCCGCTGCAGGCGGATGGCCCGGATCTGGCCGCGCTGCGTCGCGAGCTGGAAAAACACAACCCGGCGTTCATCTACCTGATCCCGACCTTCCAGAACCCGTCCGCCGTACGCTACAGCGAAGCCAAGCGTGACGCTGTTGCCGCCTTGCTCGACGAGTTCGGTGTAACCCTGATCGAAGACGAGCCGTACCGTGAGCTGAACTTTGACGGCGGCAGTGCGACCCCGATTGTCAGCCGCCTGAAGAAAGCCAGCTGGATCTACACCGGCACCGTGTCCAAAACCCTGCTGCCAGGTTTGCGTGTCGGTTTCCTGATTTCCAGCCCGGACTTGTTCCCGCATCTGTTGCGCCTCAAGCAATCGGCCGACCTGCACACCAACCGTATCGGACAATGGCAAGCCTTGCAGTGGATCGGCACTGAGAAAATGCGGGCTCACCTGGCGGAGCTGCGTGATTTCTATCGCGTACGCCGCGACGGGTTTCAACTGGCGCTGGAAGAGCACTTTTCGGATCTGGCCGACTGGCACGTGCCGCAGGGCGGGTTATTTTTCTGGCTGACCCTCAAACAGCCTCTGGACACCCGTACCTTGCTCAAGCCTGCGCTGGAGCAAAACGTTGCGTTCATGCCGGGCGAACCGTTCTTTGCCGAGCCGGACCAGAACACTGGCAGTTTGCGCTTGAACTTCAGCCACATTGATCCTGCGCGTTTGCACGAGGGCCTCAAGCGTCTGGCCAACGTGATCCGCCAGGCACAGGCTGCCCAGGCAGCTTGAAGGAGTCACGATGCTCAAGGTTTATGGCGATTACAATTCGGGGAACTGCTACAAAATCAAGCTGATGCTGCATTTGCTCGGGCTTGAGTATGAGTGGCTGCCGGTGGACATCCTCAAGGGCGAAACAGAGACCCCGGAATTCCTCGCGAAAAACCCGAACGGCAAAGTTCCGGTCGTGGAACTGGAAGACGGCACCTGCCTGTGGGAGTCCAATGCGATTCTCAACTACCTGGCTGACGGCAGCGAGTTCTTGCCGTCAGAGGCGCGTTTACGCACTCAGGTCTTGCAGTGGCAGTTTTTCGAGCAATACAGCCATGAGCCTTACATCGCGGTGGCCAGGTTCATTCAGTTCTATCTGGGGTTGCCTGAAGAGCGGCTTGAGGAATACCGCAAGCTGCAAAAGCGGGGCTACCGGGCGCTGACCGTGATGGAGCAACAGCTGGCGCGTACGCCGTACCTGGTGGGTGAGCACTACTCGATTGCGGACGTGACCCTGTACGCGTACACCCATGTGGCGCATCAAGGTGGCTTTGACCTGAGCGGCTACCCGGCGATTCAGGCCTGGCTGGCGCGTGTGGCCAGCCATCCGCGGCATGTGGCAATGCTCGACTGAGCGACCTGAACCCGCAAAAAAACCGGCCTGGTGCCGGTTTTTTTGTGCGCGCCAGCGGTAAATCCCTGTCCGTCACCCGCCGGGCTGGCGGCTGAGGGAGGGCGTTTAAACGTTGGCAAACCGCTGGTTCAGGTAATCGATGATGACCTTGGATTCATACATCCAGGTGGTCTTGCCATCTTCTTCAATGCGCAGGCAAGGCACTTTGATCTTGCCGCCTTGCTCCAGCAGGGTCTGGCGATCCTGAGCATTGTTTTTGGCGTCACGCAGCGCCACCGGCACATTCAGGCGGCGCAGGGTGCGGCGGGTTTTTACACAGAACGGGCAAGCATGGAACTGGTACAGGGTCAGGCCTTTGGCGGCTTGATCGACCTGTGCCTGGGCGGCGGCGGGGCGCTGTTTTTTGCTGGGGCGGGTGATGAAATCGCCAGCGATGATCAGCTGACCCAGGCCTACGCGAAGCGCTTTGATAAACACAGTAGTAGCCTCATGGGCGAGTAAAGAAGGGCCGCAGCTTACCTGAAAATGGCAGGCGGAAAAAAACCGGCGATGAACGCCGGTTCTTTTTGGTACGGGAATTACTTGATCAGGCTGAGAAACTCGCTGCGGGTGGCCGCATTTTCGCGGAACTCGCCCAGCATCACCGACGTAATCATCGAGGAGTTTTGCTTCTCGACACCGCGCATCATCATGCACATGTGCTTGGCTTCAATCACCACGGCAACACCCAGCGCGCCGGTGACTTGCATCACCGCGTCGGCGATCTGGCGGCTGAGGTTTTCCTGGATCTGCAGGCGACGGGCGTACATGTCGACGATGCGTGCCACTTTCGACAGACCCAGCACCTTGCCGCTCGGAATATAAGCAACGTGGGCCTTGCCGATAAACGGCAGCATGTGGTGTTCGCACAACGAGTAAAGCTCGATGTCCTTGACCAGCACCATTTCGCTGTTGTCGGAGCTGAACAAGGCACCGTTGGTGACTTCTTCGAGGGTTTGTTCGTAGCCGCGGCAAAGATACTGCATGGCCTTGGCGGCACGCTTTGGCGTGTCCAGCAGGCCCTCACGGGAGACGTCTTCGCCAAGCTGACCGAGGATGGCGGTGTAGTTTTGTTCCAGGGACATTAATCTACCTGTGGGATTTTTCGCAAAGAGCAAGGGTACGGGGGCTGGCGCGGCGCTGCAAGTGTGGTGACACGGCTCACTCGTCGCGACCGTCCATCATGGTGCGCTTGAGCATGACGTAAACCGCCCCTGCGCCGCCGTGCCTGGCCTGGCAGGAGCAGAAGCCCAGCACCTGTGAATGCTGGCGCAGCCAGGTATTGACGTGGCTTTTGATCATGGGGCGTTTGCCGTCAAGACGCACGGCCTTGCCGTGAGTGACGCGCACGCAGCGTACTTCGAGGCGGGTGGCCTCGGTGAGGAATTCCCAAAGGGTCTCGCGGGCTTTTTCAACACTCATGCCGTGCAGATCGAGGCTGCCTTCGAAGCCGATCTGGCCCAGCTTGAGCTTGCGCATCTGGCTTTCCTGCACGCCGTCACGTGACCAGATGAGTGAGTCTTCGGGGCCGACATCAATCACGAACTGGTCTGACAAACCGTCGATGATGGTCTCGTTGGAGCGCACGGTCGCCGATTGGCGCAGCTTGGCCAGTTGTGCCCGATCAGCTTTGGGTTTGCCGGTGTCGGCCCGATCATGCTTGATCGGTTTGACACCGCGAATCTCGTTTTTGAACAGGGAAAAATCGTCGTCTTGCATGTCAGCCTCCGCGAAGGGCGCACAGTTTACCCAAGTCGACGACCGGCGTGCGGCGGATCTGCTTCAGTCGCGTTTTTTCATCAGGTGCGGGGCCATGTTCAGTCCGAACGGCTGACGCATTTGCCGACGGCGCCGCCGCCACAGCCAGACACCCAGCCAGAAGATCAGCAAGCCGAACACCAGTACCAGCGTCGCACCGGCCGGGCTGGCATTGAGATCGCCCAGGGCGGCGGGTTGGCTAACCAGGCTGATCAAGCCCGCCAGAAACAGCACTGCGCCGAACAGGGCGAGCAGCGCAGAAAATATCAGTACCAGGCGTGATCCCCAGTTGCCATGGGATTTGGGGCGTAAGCGCCGAGCATCAAAACCATCGGAGATCTTCATTCCGATTTTTCCTTGTAGGGTATCGGCCCTTCGACAGGAACATGGGCGGGTTGTTCCTTGCATGCACTGAAATAGACCGCAGGCATACAGCTGGAGGTGGATCCTGGACAGGCAGGTCAAGCATGCAGCCTGTCCGGAGTCGTGTCAGATCAAATTCCGGGTCAGTGTCAGGGTCGCGAAGTTATCGTTCATGATAGCCATTTCGGTTCTTTGCACCTGCTGTGCGCTGATCACGCCGCCGTCCGGAGTCGGCAGGTCACGGGTTGCGCAGGCGTCCTCGACCAGGGTGCAGCGCAAACCATAGTCCTTTGCAGCGCGAACGGTGGTGCTGACGCTGGAGTGGCTCATGAAGCCGCATACGATGACATCCAGCGAACCGAGGTTTTCCAGGGTTTTTTGCAGGCCGGTGTCGTTGAAGGCGTTGGGCATGCGTTTTTCGATGATCAGTTCATCGCCCTGAGGTTCCAGGCCTTTGATGAAGTTGCCGCGCTCGCCCTGGGGGTCGAACATGCCGCCCACGGTGCCCAGGTGACGGATGTGAACCACGGGGCGCTTGGCCTTGCGGGCAGCTTCGAGCAAAAGGGCGATGTTGGCAGTGGCAGCTTCCATTCCGGACAAGGCCAATGGCCCGCTCAGGTATTCATTTTGCGCATCAATGATCAGCAGGCTGGCATTACTCAGACTGGCAGCGGCATAACCACGTCCAGTGAGTTGAAACATCGTCTTTAAAGCGGGCATTCGGGGGCTCCTTCAGGTGGGGCTTTTGCGACATTCTCCACTGGCGGAGCGCTTATGTGAATGGTCAGTCGTGTAAGCGTGATGGTTGCTGGGCTGCAGCGATGTCAAGTGCTAGCAGTAGAACCAAAAAATGTACGAAATGGAACGATGGTACGATTTTTTATGGCGGAACTTACGCTCTTTGGCCACGGCTGAGCAACCGCCCGGCACAACTTTGGCCGCGTCGGGATTTGGCTGTTAGAATCATCGGTCGATTTTGAGGAGTAAGACCATTGATCACTTCCCGCCTGCGCACTTTGCGCGACCATATTCGCTGGGCCGTTAGCCACTTTCATGGGGAAGAGCTGTTCTTTGGTCATGGTACCGATAACGCTTGGGACGAAGCCCGCCAGTTGGTGTTAGGAGCACTGAACCTGCCGTGGGAAATCGCGGACAGTTATCTGGATTGCCGTCTTGAAGACGACGAACTGGTCAATCTGCAACATTTGCTCAAGCGCCGTATCGAAGAGCGTATCCCGACCGCCTATCTGTTGGGCGAAGCCTGGTTTTGCGGCATGTCGTTCATCGTTGACGAGCGCGTACTGATCCCGCGTTCGCCGATTGGCGAGTTGATCGAAAACCGTTTCGAGCCCTGGCTGGCCGCCGAGCCTGCGCGTATTCTTGACCTGTGCACGGGGTCGGGCTGCATCGGTATCGCCTGCGCCTATGAGTTCCAGAACGCTGAAGTGGTACTGGCCGACCTGTCATACGAAGCCCTTGAAGTCGCTAACCAGAACATTGAGCGCCATGGTGTCGATGAGCGTGTGTACACCGTTCAGGGTGATGGCTTCGACGGCCTGCCGGGTCAGCGCTTCGACCTGATCGTTTCCAACCCGCCCTATGTCGACGCCGAAGACTTCGCCGACATGCCGGCTGAATACCAGCATGAACCTGAACTGGGCCTGGCCTGTGGGGATGACGGGCTGAACCTGGTTCGCCGGATGCTGGCCGAGGCGGCTGATCATCTGACTGACAAGGGTTTGTTGATCGTTGAAGTGGGCAACAGTCAGGTGCATGTCGAGTCGCTGTACCCAGAAGTCGACTTTGCCTGGCTTGAATTCGAGCGCGGCGGTCATGGCGTGTTCATGCTCACCGCGGAACAATGCCGCGAACATCAGGCGTTGTTTGCTGCCCGTATCTGATATGTAGCCGCTGCCGAAGGCTGCGTCCGGTGCGCACCGGACGTAACCTCGCAGCGCTCGGCAACGGCTACGAATGCCAGTAGCCGCTGCCGAGCGCATGACGGGCAGCAGTGTGTCTACAGGCGATGCACACTTCTTTGCTAGCGGTGGGTCGCAATCCAGATCAACAGCCCGGCCTGGAATACAGCGAACGCCACCAGGCAGGTGATGGTGAAACGCAAGCCGGTGTCTTCGCGCTGGAACCGGCTGATTCTCTCTTCTTTCTCCCGCAGTTTTACTTCCATTTCCAGCAGGTTCTGTTCTGCCTGTTGAAGCATCTGCGCGGCCTCAAGAATGTCGACCAGTTGCAGCTTTTCGCTGTTCCAGGCGTCGAACAACTCACCGGCTTGCACGTCTTCGATATGCGACTTCAGGTGCTGGGCGTCGGCATACACCACATCAAATCCCTGGGTGCGCAAACTGTGATCGCGGCGCAGGCGAGCGTCTTCATTCAAGGCGTCCTTGCTGGGCAAGAGCATGCTGTCAAAGCGGTAGTGCGACCATTTTTTTTGCGCCCATTGAATACCCTGGGCCATGAGGAAGCGACCCACACCACGGTTCAGGGGTTCCAGCTGCAAGCCGCTGTCAGGAAGGACGCGGATGCGGTGGGTGGTGTGGTCGACCCAGACGTCCAGATGATTTTGCTCTTTGCGCACCCGCTGATTGGGCAACTGGATATTCATGCGCAGCAAGCTGTGGTCGGTGTTGTTGCGCTCGGCGTAGCCGAACTGAACAAAGCGCAGGGGGCGGGCGCCCGTGCTGCGATCGGTTTGCAGGGGCGCCAGGCGCAGCATCTTGAAATGTTCGGGCTGCACGTCTGCCCAAGGCAATGGCGGGGCCTCGGGCATGACTGGTGCTTCTGGCCCGGCGGGGTTTGATGGGTTGTCGCTCATAACGGCAGAATCCTGTGCTTGCCCGGTATGTCGACAAGGCAACGGCCGCCGACACAGGTTTATCGGCCGCTACGGGCAAGACTGGAGGGGCAAACGCTTATGGGGCACTCACTTTGGTGATGAAGCGCACAATTCGCTCATTCAGCTCGCTGGACAAGCGCTGATTGGGATCGTTGTAGGACTGGACCTGGCGCTTTATGTCCATCGGCACGATGCGCATCACATGGTTCATACCGTCGATCAGCGTCAGCTCGGCGTCTGGTTTGGCTGCCTTGAGCCGGCGTGCATCGTCGACATCGACCTGGATGTCGTGGGTGCCCTGAATAATCAGTGCAGGCATTTTCAGTGCCGCGAAAGCCGCCGCCGGATCACGGCGCAACAGGCTGATCAAGTACGGCTGAACGCTGGGCCTGAAGATCACTTTCAGGTCATTGGGCACGTCAGGGTCTGTGCGCCCGGCCTCGAGCCGGTCGATCAATTCATAGCTGCGTTGCAGCAGGGCAGGTGGCAGGCGGTTGCGCTGCAATTGTTCACGCAGCACCGTGCCGACCGGGCGACCGGTCCCCGCAATGGAAATAACGCCGGCGGCGTCGATTTGAGGGGCTGCCAGGCTGGCAATCAGCGCGCCTTCGCTGTGCCCCAGCATGTACACATCGCCGAAACGCGGGTCACTTTTCAGTTTCTCGCCCCAGGCCACGGCGTCAGTGACGTATTGATCAAGGCTCAGGGTGCGTTCGTCGGGGCCTGCCGCCACACTTTGGGCGATGCCGCGCTTGTCGAAGCGCACACTGGCAATGTTGTTTTGCGCCAGGTAGCGGGCCAGTTTTTTCAGGCTGTCGTTGCGCCCGCCCTGGGTATTGTTGCCGTCGCGATCGGTGGGGCCGGAGCCGGCCAGAATCAGCACCACCGGCACCGGGCGGGTACTTTTTGGCAGCATCAGCGAGCCATACAGCGTGCCGGAGCCGGTTTCCAGTTCGATGGGGCGCAGTAATACATTGGGGGCGGCCGCCAGGGCCTGGGTACCGAACAGCGTTAAAACCAGAAAGATAATTCGCAGCATCATCACGCCATCATTGACTAAGTGCCGGTTGGACAGACCCGGATGGATAAGGTTCGAGGATGAACTACAGAGACAGCCTGCGTATACTGGCGCGCTTAGTTATCCAGGCTGAGTTTTTCGGCTGATTTTCGCGGAGCGCCCTGCATGTCCGGCAATACCTACGGCAAGCTGTTCACTGTCACTACCGCTGGCGAAAGCCATGGCCCGGCGTTGGTCGCCATTGTCGATGGCTGCCCGCCAGGGCTTGAGCTGTCCCTCGACGACTTGCAGCGCGATCTGGATCGACGCAAGCCGGGCACCAGCCGCCATACCACGCAGCGCCAGGAAGCAGACGAAGTCGAAATCCTCTCCGGCGTGTTCGAAGGGCGCACCACCGGCTGTGCCATCGGCCTGCTGATTCGCAATACCGACCAGAAGTCCAAGGACTACTCGGCGATCAAGGACCTGTTCCGCCCGGCCCACGCCGACTACACCTATCACCACAAGTATGGCGAGCGCGACTACCGCGGCGGCGGTCGCAGTTCGGCGCGTGAAACCGCCATGCGCGTGGCGGCCGGTGCCATCGCGAAAAAATACCTGGCGACCCAGGGCATTGTGATTCGTGGCTACATGAGCCAGTTGGGCCCGATTGAAATCCCGTTCAAAACCTGGGACTCGGTCGAAGAAAATGCCTTCTTCAGCCCCGATCCGGACAAGGTGCCGGAACTCGAGGCCTACATGGATCAACTGCGTCGCGACCAGGACTCCGTAGGTGCCAAGATCACCGTGGTGGCAGAAGGTGTGATCCCAGGCCTGGGCGAGCCGATTTTCGACCGTCTGGACGCTGAGCTGGCCCACGCCCTGATGAGCATCAACGCGGTCAAGGGCATCGAAATCGGTGCGGGCTTTGCCAGCGTCGCCCAGCGCGGCACTGAGCATCGCGACGAGATGACCCCTGAAGGTTTCCTCAGCAATAACGCGGGCGGGATTCTGGGCGGTATTTCGTCCGGGCAGCCGATCGTGGCGCACCTGGCCCTAAAGCCTACGTCGAGCATCACCACCCCGGGGCGTTCGATCGATGTCCATGGTAACCCGGTTGATGTGATCACCAAGGGCCGCCATGACCCATGCGTCGGCATCCGGGCCACGCCGATTGCCGAAGCCATGATGGCCATTGTGCTGATGGATCATCTGCTGCGCCATCGTGGGCAAAATGCCGATGTACGCGTGACTACCCCCGTACTGGGCCAGTTGTAATGCAAGGTCTGTTGAGCGCCACGGTCTGACGACGGTGGCAGCACTTCCTTACTGGCGTTTGTCGGGCTTCTATCTTTTCTATTTCGCCCTGCTCGGTGCTACAGCGCCTTTTCTGGCGCTGTATTTCCATCACCTCGGGTTCTCCAGTGCGCGGATTGGCGAGCTGGTGGCCATTCCCATGCTGATGCGCTGCCTCGCCCCCAACTTGTGGGGCTGGCTGGGAGATTACACCGGCCAGCGTCTGCTGATCGTACGCCTGGGCGCGTTGTGCACGTTGCTCAGCTTTGCCTTGATCTTTGTCAGCCAGAGCTATGCCTGGCTGGCGCTGGTCATGGCGTTGCACGCGTTTTTCTGGCATGCCGTATTGCCGCAATTCGAAGTCATCACCTTTGCCCATTTACGTGAGCAGCCCGAGCGTTACAGCCAGGTGCGCTTGTGGGGGTCGATTGGATTCATCCTCACGGTGGTGATTCTGGGGCGCCTGTTCGAGTGGATGAGCCTGGACATCTACCCGGTGGCGCTGATCGTGGTCATGGCCGGGATCGTGCTGTGCAGTTTGTGGGTGCCCAATGCCCAGCCCTCGAGCCAGGGGCGCAAACTGTTGTCAGGTGGTTTTCTCGAACAATTGCGCAGCCCGGGGGTGCTGGCGTTTTATGGCTGCGTCGCCTTGATGCAGATGAGCCACGGGCCGTATTACACCTTTCTGACCCTGCACCTTGAGAACCTGGGTTATAGCCGGGGTGTGATCGGTTTGCTCTGGGCCTTGGGGGTGGTGGCTGAAGTGCTGATGTTCCTGGCCATGCGCCGTATCCTGCTGAAATTTTCGGTGCGCCGGGTACTGATGTTCAGCTTTATGCTGGCGGCATTGCGCTGGCTTTTGCTGGGTTCGTTTGCCGAGCATGTGGGGGTGTTGCTGCTGGCGCAATTGCTGCACGCGGCCACGTTTGGCAGTTTTCATGCGTCGGCCATGGCCTTTGTTCAGCGCAGTTTCGGCCCCGGCCAGCAAGGGCAGGGCCAGGCCCTGTACGCCACGCTGGCCGGTATTGGCGGCGCGGCGGGCGCTCTTTATGCCGGATACAGCTGGAACACGCTGGGTCCGACTATCACCTTTAGTATGGCGAGCGTCGCAGCGCTGGCTGCAGCCGTTATCATTGCCGTCCGACTGCAAGAGGACAGGCCACACACCTGAGCCTGTAAGTCATCGAAGCCGAGGAATAACGCCCCATGAGCAGCCTGTCCGTTTATCACGTATCAACCCCTGAATTGCCAAACAAAGTACTGACCCATCTGGATGACATCGCCTCGACGCTGGCAGAGCAGGGCGTGCGCTTTGAACGCTGGCAAGCGGACGCGCCGATCAGGCCGGAGGCTGACCAGGAAGAAGTGATCGAGGCTTATCGGGGGCAAATCGATCAGTTGATGACCGAGCGCGGCTATCTCGGCGTGGACGTCATCCGCCTCAATGATGCCCATCCGCAAAAAGCCGAGTTACGCGCCGGGCTTCTTGATGAGCATCGAACATCTGAAGACGTGGTCCGTTTCTTCGTCAGCGGGCGCGGGTTGTTCACCCTGCATATTGGCGATTATGTATACGCAGCGCTGTGTGAGAAGAACGATCTGATTGTGGTACCTGCGGGTACACCGCATTGGTTCGACATGGGCGAACGGCCGCATTTTGTCGCTATCCGGCTGTTCAACAACCCGGGTGACGGTGGGGTGAGTTTCACCGGTGATGACATCGCCAGCCGATTCCCGGGGCTTGACGAGCAGTGAGACGTTTTGTCGGGTGCTAGTGGGCAGGCTTTAATGTGACCCAGCAAAAAGCCAGCAGGCGTTGATCGCGCCTGCTGGCTTTTTTACATCCTGCGTTACGCTATCAGCGAGTGTGATAGGTCGGCAGGGCGAAGCGGTGTTGGCTTTGCAACAGCGAAATTGACGGAAGCTCACTGGCAGTGCCTGCCAGGTCACGACGAATCGCGCTGATCACCCACGTCAGTTGTTCTGCGGTATGCAATTGGGCATAAGAGATCGAACGCTGTGTCTGCTTGCCATCGCTGTCGCACAAAGTGAGCAATACGCCGCCATCCGGGCGGGGCTTGACCGTTACCGTGTGGCTGGTAAAAAGCGACGAGAATTTTTCTTGGATCAGGCTCATGTTTTCTAGCTCCATTTGCTCAGCGGGCTGCATGGAGTAAGAGTTGCAGTGATTGTGCCACTATCCGTATTTTAAAAAATCCTTATAAATCAATAGCTTATAAAAATGCATAACGTTGCCTGTCGTGCATTCTGCATGAGTGGCCATCGTGCATCCTGCATTTTGCCCATTTTTAGCGGATTTGATTTCAAGGAAATGGAATTTTCAGGGTGGATTGATTGTCGCTATCGCCGTCTTCCGTAAAAAAGGGATGACACAGGGCGGCGGTCTCAGGAAACTAGCTTTTTTTGCAGCGAACGTGGAGCCTCACATGTCAGATGAAAAGCCAGCAGACCAAACCCGGCAGATGACTCCGGAAGAGGCCGCCGACTTTGCCGAGCAGGTTTTCAACAAGGCCCGCGAAGGTGATGCAGCCATGCTGGCGGCCTTGCTGAGCAAGGGGCTGCCGCCCAACTTGCGTAATCACAAGGGCGATACCCTGTTGATGCTGGCCAGCTATCACGGCCACGTCGAGGCCGTTAAAGTTTTGCTGGAACACAAGGCCGATCCCGAAGTGCGCAATGACAACGGCCAGAGCCCGATTGCCGGTGCCGCCTTTAAAGGCGATCTGGAGATGGTCAAGGCGCTTGTGGAAGGAGGCGCTCAGGTTGAAGGAGCATCGTTTGATGGCCGCACGGCATTGATGATGGCGGCAATGTTCAATCGCACGGCGATCATTGACTACCTGATCAGCAAAGGCGCCGACCCGAAGGCCAAAGATGCCAATGGCATTACGGCTCTTGACGCGGCCAAGACCATGGGCGCTACCGACGCGGTCGCCCAACTCGAGAAATACGTGGGCTGATCGTCGCCCGCCACTTCACGGCAATGACCCAAGAGGGGCGCAATTGATATATCCTGCGCGCCCTCAATTTTCCTTGTGACAGGTCATACCCATGAAAACCACGCTCGTTGAACTCATCAGCAAAATCAGTTCTGGGTGCATGGGCGACGACGAAATCGCCGCGATCGCCGATGAAGCGGCTCAGGCTTACGCCGATCCTGAGGCGTTTCTGGCTGCCAATCCAGACATCAACTACGACGACAGCTTTCCCATCCCGTTGGGGGAGTGGGTGGTGATCGGCAGCTTGCCGGAGACGGTTTTGTTCCAGGCCGACACCTACATGGATCTGTTTGCGCAGATCGTGGCGTCGTTCGGCCCGGGTGTTGCGTTCAACATCAAGCCCAAACAACTGTCCAAGACCGAGGCGCTCACGGCGCTTAACCGGATTCAAATCCAGATGGGCAGCATGAACCCCGAAAACGGCGGTTATGTACTGATGAACCTGAGCCAGCCACTGGATGACGACATTCAGGTGGTGCTGGTATTCGGCAATGACGTACCCCGTGTACTCGAACTATGCGCGCACGTGGGCATCGCTGCGCAGCCGTCGCTGGAAGCCCTGAAGGTCGCCGTTCACGTTTGATCGCCGGGCCATCGCAATAAATAACGGAACCCCGGCGATAGCTGTCTATCCTATGTGAACCAGCCTTCACTCAGGAGTGTCATCATGGGTTCTACATTTAATGGACTGATTGGCCTGATCATTCTGGCTCTGGATATCTGGGCCATCATCAATGTGATCAAAAGCGGCGCCGGAACCGGGGCGAAAATTCTCTGGGTGTTGCTGATTATCTTCCTGCCGGTGCTCGGTCTGGTTATTTGGGCCATCGCAGGGCCGCGGGGCAATGTGCGCATTTAAGTGGCCGAACAGTGAGGGTGCAGTGCAGAACGCTGTTTTGCAGCACGTGCAAGAAACCGGTAGCGATTAAAATCCGGTAACAATTAAGCAAGGGCCGAAAGGCCCTTTCTTGTGTTTGGAAACAGCCTCTGGACAAAATTTTCACGTGCCATTTACGACAATCCGCGCGCTAAAACTCGACGCCAAAGCGTGCTCGCAGACGCTGAAGGGGTCGTAACCGCTCAGTGTCGAGCTGCACTTTGGGTAAAAAATCTTACAGCATCAGTGGCAAACCACTGGTGATCATGCAACATTTGCCCGCCGCGCACACACCCGCACTCCGACGCCCTTGGGCGTAGATGCCGAGGGTCGTGCACACCAAAAGTTTCTTCAACTCGAATCAATGGGTCCTAAAACGACATGGCAATCCCGGACGCCCCAAGACAACAACCCGCGCTCTCGCGGGTGTTGCAACCGACCGTCAAATCGCATCTGGCGTTTACGCTGCTCTGTGCCTTGATCATGATGGTGATGTTCACCCTGCTGCGGGTGGCATTGCTGGTTTACAACAAGGAAATGATCCTCGACACCCCGGCCTCGACCTTCATCGAGGCGTTCGTCAACGGACTGCGTTTTGACCTGCGAATTGTGGTGTACCTCAGCATCCCTCTGCTGCTGGCTGTGCTCAGCGTCAAGGCCATGGCCCAGCGCGGTGTCCTGCGTTTCTGGCTAACGGCGGCTTCCAGCCTGGCGCTGTTCCTGGGCCTGATGGAGATGGATTTCTACCGTGAGTTCCACCAGCGCCTTAACGGTCTGGTTTTCCAGTATGTGAAGGAAGACCCGCAAACCGTGATGAGCATGCTCTGGTATGGCTTCCCGGTGGTGCGCTATTTGTTGTCATGGGCTGTGGGCACACTGGTGCTGTACGTTGCATTCCGCGGTGCAGATCGCCTGACCCGTCCTCGTGCAGTCGCTGCCACAGGCGCCAGCACCGCTGGCGTGGCACCGTGGTACGGGCGTGTTGCCGTGTTCGTCGTGGTGTTGCTGGTGTGTGTGGTTGCTGCTCGTGGCACCCTGCGCCAGGGACCTCCTCTGCGTTGGGGTGATGCGTATACAACAGACTCCAACTTCGCTAACCAGTTGGGGCTCAATGGCTCGCTGTCGCTGATTGCTGCCGCGAAAAGCCGTTTCTCCGAAGACCGTACCAATGTCTGGAAGGCCACGCTGCAAGAGCCTGTGGCTGTGCAGAAGGTTCGTGACATGTTGTTGACCGAGCACGACAAACTGGTCGACCCGGACACCGCGCCCGTGCGCCGTGATACCACGCCGCCTGACGAGAAAACCCTGCCGATCAAGAACGTTGTCGTGATCCTGATGGAAAGCTTCGCCGGTCATTCGGTGGGTGCGCTGGGCCGTCCTGGCAATATCACGCCGTATTTCGACAACCTGGTCAAAGAAGGCCTGTTGTTTGATCGCTTCTTCTCCAACGGTACGCATACACACCAGGGTATGTTCGCGACCATGGCCTGCTTCCCGAACTTGCCGGGTTTTGAATACCTGATGCAAACCCCGGAAGGCAGCCACAAACTGTCCGGCTTGCCGGAGTTGCTCAGTGCACGCAAGTTCGATGACGTGTATGTCTACAACGGCGATTTCGCCTGGGACAACCAGTCAGGTTTCTTCAGCAACCAGGGCATGACCACGTTCGTAGGTCGCAACGATTTCGTTGACCCGGTGTTCTCTGATCCGACGTGGGGCGTGTCCGATCAGGATATGTTCAACCGTGGCCTGGAAGAGCTGAAAAAGCGTGAAGGCAAAGAGCCGTTCTATGCGCTGCTGCAAACCCTGTCCAACCACACGCCGTATGCCTTGCCAACGCCGCTGCCAGTCGAACCCGTGACCGACCGTGGCCCGCTGAATATGCACCTGACCGCGATGCGCTATTCGGACTGGGCATTGGGCCAGTTCTTTGAGAAAGCGCGTAAAGAACCGTACTTCAAGGAAACCCTGTTTGTAGTGGTCGGTGACCATGGCTTTGGTAATGAGCAGCAGATTTCCGAGATGGATCTGGGTCGCTTCAACGTGCCATTGCTGCTGATCGGGCCTGGTATCCAGGAAAAGTTCGGACCGCGTAATGACACCGTCGGTACTCAGGTCGACATCGTGCCCACCATCATGGGCCGTCTGGGTGGCGAGTTCCGTCAGCAATGCTGGGGTCGTGACTTGTTGACCCTGCCGGAAGGCGACAAAGGCACGGGCGTTATCAAGCCGTCGGGCAGTGATCAGACAGTGGCCATCATCAGTGGCGACCACATGCTGGTTCAGCCCAAGGATATGCCGGGCAAAGTGTGGCAATACAACCTGGGTGCCAACGCTGGCGCCAAGGTGGTAACCGGTTCGCCGGCAGAGGCCGAGCTCAAGCAGAAGCTCGAATCCTTCCTGCAGACCGCGACCAAGAGCTTGCTGGATAACACCGCAGGTGTAGAAGATCCGAAGTAAGTCATGACGCAATAAAAAAAGAGGCCCTTGGGCCTCTTTTTTATTGCGCTGAACGGCAGGGCCGGGGCCCGTTATATCTTGCCGAGCAAGAGCAGGACCAGCAGCACAATCAGAACGGCACCAATGATCCCGGACGGCCCGTACCCCCAGCTTTTTGAGTGCGGGAAAACGGGCAGGCCACCTACCAGCAGCAAGATCAGGATGATGAGCAGAATCGTGGTCATAGTCATTTCCTTATTGATACGTTTCGCCAACACGCAGGATTTACAGGGCGCTGCTTGAGGTACAAGGCTGGGCAGTGCTTATAAAATCCGACTGGTCCGGCCGGTAAAAGATTCAACTTTATATTCGCTGCGCCAAGAATACGTTTGCCTTGATCAGCCTCCAGCGCAAGGGTAGGGTGGCGCGCTGAATCCAGGGGGGCTGCGGTATGCTTAATTATGTTTGGTTTTTTTTGGCCGCCGTGTTTGAAATAGCCGGCTGCTATGGGTTCTGGATGTGGTTGCGCCAGGGCAAAAGCGCATGGTGGGTGGTGCCGGCGGTGTTGAGCCTGACAGCGTTTGCCTTGCTCCTGACCAAGGTTGAAGCCACTTATGCCGGGCGTGCCTATGCAGCCTATGGCGGCATCTACATCATCACATCCATTGCCTGGCTGGCGGTCGTTGAGCGTATTCGTCCACTGAGCTCTGACTGGGTCGGGGTCGGCTTATGCGTGCTGGGCGCAACCGTCATTTTGCTGGGACCACGCTTTTCGAGTAACTGAAGGGGAATTCTCTGGTAGGTGTAGGACGCTACTGAATTCTCTTGTAGGGATTGAAGCGCTAGATCATGCGATGCAGTCTTTGTGGCTCCACTGAAAAGGATGAGAGCCATGTTGATATTGAGCCGTGCCGTCGACGAATATATTTCCATCGACCAGAACATTAGGGTGTGCATCATTGGCGTCAGTGGTGCCCACGTGCGCCTGGGCGTCGAAGCCCCTCGGGATGTAGGTGTGCACCGAACGGAAATCTACGAGCGGATTAAAAAGGAGGAGGCTAAGGGCGTGCGGGACTCGACCTTGAGCACCCGCTAATCAAAGAACTCCTTGGGTACCGCATGCTTGGGCATCAACTGGCATTGCTGGCTTTCGAGGTCGAAGAAAATCACCGCCTGGCCCTTGCTCAGCGCGTGCCGGACCCGCAGCACACGGGTTTCTTGAGGCGTGTCATCGCCGTTGTCAGTACCGTCGCGGCTCACGAAGTCTTCGATCAGGCGGGTGAGGGTTTCGGGTTCAAGCTGGTCGTAAGGAATAAGCATGAGGTGTTCTCGTAAACAGTGCGGGCGATGCTACTGGCCGGCAGCCCGTACGGCTAGCCCTGAATGCCAGCACTGTTTGCGCGGTTACTGCTGCCAGATGCCATTGCCGGCCAGACGGGCGCGATCATGGGCTGCGTTGAAGTCCAGCGCCGGACCTACGGGAATGATGCCCGTCGGGTTAATCGTGCGGTGGCTGGCGTAATAATGCCCTTTGATGTGAGTCATATCCACGGTTTGAGCTACGCCAGGCCACTGATAAAGCTCCCTGAGCCAGTTGGACAGGCTTGGATAATCGACAATGCGGCGTTCATTGCATTTGAAATGGCTGTAGTACACCGCGTCAAAACGAATAAGAGTAGTGAAAAGCCTTACGTCCGCTTCAGTTAAGTACTCACCCGCTAGATAGCGATGTTCTGTCAGATGGTGTTCCAGTTCTTCAAGCTCGCGAAAAACATCATCAAATGCCTGTTCATAAGCGGATTGTGATGTGGCAAAGCCGGCTCTGTAGACCCCATTGTTCAGCGCCGGATAAATCCTGTCATTCCAGCTGTCGACCTGTGGGGCCAACGCTGACGGATAAAGATCCAGCGTGTTGCCGGTCAGGCCGTCGAACGCGCTGTTGAACATGCGAATGATGTCGGCGGACTCATTGCTGACGATGCATTGCTGCTGTTTGTCCCAGAGCACGGGCACCGTGACGCGGCCGGTGTAATCGGCAGTGTCTTGGGTATAGCGCTGATGCAGGAAGTCCAGTGGATCGAGGTGGTCGCCGCTGGAGCCAAAGGCCTTGTCGAAGGTCCAGCCGTTTTCGAGCATGAGCCAGCTGACCACAGACACCTCGATCAACGACTCAAGCCCCTTGAGCTGGCGGGTAATGAGGGTGCGATGAGCCCAGGGGCAGGCGAGGGACACGTACAGGTGATAGCGTCCTGCCTGGGCCGCAAAACCGCCGGTGCCGGTGGGCCCGGGTGAGCCGTCGACGGTCACCCAGTTACGGCGTTGCGCCTGTTCGCGCTGGAATGCCCCGTCTTTACTGCTTTCGTACCACTGGTCATGCCAGCGCCCATCGATTAACAGTCCCATGTGAACTCCTTGGCAGGTGTGCTTTGGCGTTCAGTTTAAAGGGCTGGGTTCGAACGAATAGCGCAAAACGTGGGCGCTAACTATCAGTTAAATCGATTTGTCGCGGTTATCCCAATAGCGCTGTGCCAGCTCAAAGGCTTGTTCACGCGGCGTACCCAGCCCACGCAAGGCCAGGGCCATGGTCGAAATAAGCGCCAGTTGCGGGTAGCTGTCTTCGACTTCACCGCGCCACAGGGCCTTGAGATGCCCGGGTTCCAGGGATGCCGGTTTGACATGGCGCTGGGAAGACAGTGCAGGCCATTCCTCGTCCCAGCTAACGCCTGCGGTGGTCCCGTAAAGATGGCTCAGGGTGTCCGGGTTGATTTCGACTTCGCCGCCGTCGCCCTTGATCACGATGCTGTTGTCGCCCAGCAGGCCGCTGGCCTCACGGTGCACGCTTTGGTAGCCCGGGTGGAAGATGCTTTGCAGGCCGCAGCGTGCGCCCAGGGGGTTCAGAATCCGCGCCAGCGAATGAATCGGCGAGCGCAGGCCCAAGGTGTTGCGCAGATCGATCATGCGCTGTAGCTGCGGCGCCCAGTCTTGCAGCGGCATAAAGGCCAGATGGCCTGAGTCCAGTGCCGCCTCGACGCTTTGCCAATCGCGGCACAGCGGGATCGCAAGCTCGCCGAGCAACTGTTCGCTGTAGAGCCGGCCCGCGGTGTGAGCCCCGCCGCCATGCATGAAAATGCGCACGCCGTTCTGTGCCAGGCATTTGGCCGCCAGCAAATACCAGGGCAGATGGCGTTTTTTGCCTGCGTACGTAGGCCAGTCAATGTCGACGTTGAGCGTGGGCGCGATTAAACGTTCGCGCACCGCTTCGGTAAAACCGGCCATTTCTTCAGGGCTTTCTTCCTTGTGCCGCAGCAGCATCAGGAAGGCGCCCAGCTGGGTGTCTTCAGTCTTTTCGTCAAGCAGCATGCCCATTGCTTCGCGAGCTTCTTCACGGGTCAGGTTGCGAGCGCCTCGTTTGCCTTTGCCCAGGATGCGCACGAATTGTGCGAAAGGGTGTTCGGCCGGGGTTTCAAGGGTGAGCGGAGCTTGAGCGTTCATAGGCAATTGGTCGGCTTGGGGAGTCCCGCCAGCTTGGCGGCGAGCTTGGCGGGAGTGCCATTGAACAGACGGTTGAGGTGCAAGCTATTGCCTTTCTCTGCACCCAGCTTCAGCGCGGTGTACTTGATCAGCGGGCGAGTGGCGGGAGACAGCTGAAACTCCTGATAGAAACTGCGCAGCAGCTCCAGGATTTCCCAGTGCTCGGGGCTCAACTCAATCCCTGATTGCGCGGCCAGCGCCTGCGCGACGTCAACGGACCAGTCATTGAGATCGACCAGGTAACCGTCTTTGTCCAGCTCGATCTGTTTGTCGTCGAGGATAAGTGCATTCATAGCCAGCTGTTGACCTTGTCATACGTAATCGACAACTCGACGAAGGCGGGGTAATCCACGACCGTCGCCCACTGCGGGCATTCAAGGTAACGCGCCAGCAGATCCTCCTCGAGGATATACAGCTTGAACCTGCCGCTACGCTTTTCAAGGCATTCAAGCGCGCTGCTGTCGGGCTGCAAGGCATAGGCTGCATCGCCGCAGAGCAACAGGCCGTCATCCTCGCCAAGCAGGCGCAAGCAACTGGCCAGGCGCGTGTCGGAGAAAGGTGAGTGGCTCAAAACGTGTAAGGTCGACATCAGAGAGTAATCACCTGGTCATAACGGTCAATGAGTGCGCGGACATCCTCTGCCGACAGCGTACGGACGTCATCCACCGCAAGCGCAGCAGGCGATATACCGCGCTCGCCCAGGCTGTAGGCGCAGGCGTACAGCTCATCTACCCCGAACAGGGAGAGGGCTTGCAGATTGGCCGTCAGGTTTTTTTGTTGAATCGCGGCGGCGTTTTGCTCCGGTAATAGCTGGAACACCCCGTCATCCATAAATATCAGGCCGATTGGCAGGTCAAACGCACCTCCCGCCAGCACGATATCCAGTGCTTCTTTGGCACCGGGCCCCGCCCAGGGTGCTTGACGGCTGATAATCAAAAGCGACTTAGGCATTTCAAGGCCCTCCGAAGCAGATCAGTCGATCGGCGGACTGAACCGCGTCGTGCAATTGCCCCAGCCCGGACAACTCCCACGGCGCATCCAGGTTGACCGCCGGGCGCTGATAACGCGCGGCTTCCTCTTCATTCAGCACCCCGCGGCGCAGGGCCGCCGCAATGCATACCACGGCATCGAGCTGATGCTCACGGACAAACGTCGCCCATTGTCGGGCAAGATCTTGTTCGTCCTGTGGCACCACGATGTTGCTCGAAGCGCTGTGGACACCGTCCTGATAGAAGAACAACCGGACAATCTCATGGCCGCCAGCCAGCGCAGCCTCGGCGAATCGCAGGGCGCGGCGGGAAGAGGGCGCATGGGCTGCTGAATAAAGGGCAATGGAAAATTTCATGGTGGGCTCTGTCAGCAAATCTGTCGCAATGATAAAGCCAGACGCCTAAAGATGCTTGCCGCAGACAACAAAAAGCCCGCCGAAGCGGGCTTTTTGTCAGGTGCTGTACATCAGTCGTCGCGGCTCATGATGCCGAACAGTTGCAGCAAGCTGACGAACAGGTTGTAGATCGATACATACAGGCTGATCGTCGCCATGATGTAGTTACGCTCACCGCCATGAATGATGGCGCTGGTCTGGAACAAGATGCAGACCGAAGAGAACAGAACGAAACCGGCGCTGATAGCCAGCTGCAGCCCGCTGATCTGGAAGAAGAAGCTCGCCAGAACCGCGCCCAGCAACACGAAGAAGCCAGCGGTGATGAAACCGCCCAGGAAGCTCATGTCCTTGCGGGTGATCAATACATAGGCCGACAAGCCACCGAACACCAGCGCTGTCATCGCGAATGCGGAACTCACCACCTCAGCGCCGCCCTGCATACCCAGGTAACGGTTGAGGATCGGACCCAACAGAAAACCCATGAAACCGGTCAGGGCAAAAGCGGACACCAGGCCCCATGCCGAATCACGCAGCTTGTTGGTCAAGAAGAACAGCCCGTAAAAACCGATCAGTACCACGAAAATATTCGGATAGCCGACACGCATCTGCTGGGCGACAAAAGCCATTACACCGCTGAACGCGAGAGTAAGGGCCAGCAATCCATAAGTGTTGCGCAGGACGCGGCTAACCTCTAGCTGCTCAGCAGCCTGCAAGCTGCGATCAACAGCGTAATCCTGTTCGCGCATGGCGATACTCCTGTGTTTGGAAATGTTAAGTAGCAAAGATCATAGCAGAGGCTCTGTAACAAGCGATCAAGAGAGTTTGACAGCGTGTGTCATTCAGGTATTATGGCGCCCGCAACAACGTTAGGAGGTGTGGCCGAGTGGTTTAAGGCAACGGTCTTGAAAACCGTCGACTGTAACAGGTCCATGAGTTCGAATCCCATCGCCTCCGCCATATTGCTACACCGCAGAGCCCGCCTTTTGGCGGGCTTTGTCATTTCTGGGGTTTGGGAAGGCGTCAGAATAATTCCTTCGAGCTGCTAGCGGGAAGCTATCGATGGTTTCGGCTGGCCGCGTGGAATGCACGGCTTCCAGGGGGCATGATCAAGGTCTCATTGGAAAGAAATCGTGCCTACCTCCGTGTTGGCGAGTTTCAGGAATGAGTCGTGAGCTGTTTAGGTGTCGAAACAGAGCCAATATTCAATAGGCGCGTAATTAGATGCCATGTTTGATTGTTTACGGTGCTCGCCGGTCGCGATGATTACCGTATCGATTTAACGCGGAGGATCGAGGGGCTGTATTTGTATTAAGTTAGTTTATGGGAGTGCACGTAACGTTAGGTTTTTAATATTCGATGGTGGAGGATCATCATTGCTGTCTTGTTCTATTTTTATGTCTCATTCAGCAGCAGCACCCGCGAGATCGTAAGTAAGTCCGGATCCATGCTGCAAATGAGCGCTCTGCCGCTAAATGAGCACGGGCTGACCGTCGGCCTGTGACTGCCGCGCAAGAAGATGATGGGCAAAAGATGTTGGATGATCATCAGGTGTGTGCTGGAGGCTAATCCGGTGATAATTTTTCGCTGTCCATGAAGAAAGGACTGGGTTTGAGGAAGCTTGAACGCGTTTTTTATCGAAGGGAGGTATACAGTTATCTTCTGGTGTGACTTGATGCGGCGACAGGTGTTTATGCAGCGCTGTATTTAAATTGCAGTTTGTGCGTTGCTGGAGGGTCTATGCTTTCTAGGTTGATGTTCTTTGAGTCTGGCAGGTGAAGGTCTCTGATCAACAGGCGAATGTGCTTCAGGACCAGGGCGATCGATAGAGATTGCATTTCATATGCACGTCATCAATCAAGCAGACAAGACAGTATAAATGATTATCGAAAATGTTCGCCGCGAAGTCTCGGAAGATAGCGTTTCGCTTAAAGCCCAGGTGAGATTCCACTCGGCTGAGCGTGAGCCGATAGAACTTTACTATACGTTCTTTGGTGCCGAGGAAGGGCATGTAGACGATACGGCAGACGCATTTGCTGCTGCTTGTCTGATCAAGTCCATGCGTGTGGATGAGCCGCTTGAGATCGTCTCCCCGATCTCGAACAGGCTCCATGTCATGCTGCCGCGCATTCGCGACATTTATCACACGTGGTGGCCCGCCTTGTTCAAGCGAGTCCCGATCCGGACCGTCCCGCGTTCAGAGTTGCCTGCTGCACCGCGCAAGACTACTGCGACGTTCTTTTCCGGCGGTGTCGACTCCTTTTACAGCCTGTTAAAACATCATGAAGAAGGTGTGGCGGCCGGACGCCCCTTGACGTATCTGGTCTTCATGCGAGGCGTGGAAACGCCCATTGAAACGACGGTAGGCGTAGAAGAGTCGGAGGACTGGGTGCGCTCTGTGGCCGATGAGCTTGGGGTGAAGACCATTTTTGGAATCACCAATGTTCGTACCCATGTCATGTCCAATTGGGAAAAGTTTGATCACGGCAGTGCATTAGCTTCAATCGGCCTGTGCCTGTCTCCCGTGATCGGGCACATGTGCATACCTTCAGCCTTTTCCTACGCGCACCAGGTCCCGCACGGCAGTTCTCCGCTGGTCGACGAAATGTTTTCAAATGAGCAGATGTTCATTTTTCATGACGGTTCGGAAGTGACACGGCCCGAGAAGGTCGCGTCGATCATTCGCTGGAACAAAGCGCTTGGGCTGCGTTATTTGCGAGTCTGTCTGGGTAATTTCGGGGGGGCTTACAATTGCGGGCGTTGTCGAAAATGTGTGCGCACCGCTATTCCTCTCAAGGTGCTGGGCGTGTTGTCGGAAGCGCAAACGTTCTTGTACAAGGACGACGCACATTGGGAAGCCATTCTGGCGAAAGATCATCTGGAGTTGTTGCGGGAAAACCACGAGTTCGCCCGCCGGGAGGGGACAGATATCAACCTGACCAGGATGCTGAATAAAGCACTGCGCAAGCAACAGTTTGAGCGTGCTGTCGCCGAAATGCAGCGCCTTGCGCTCGGCAAAGTAACGACTAAATAAAACGAGGTTGGATATGATTGCCCGGTGCCTTGCGTCTGTCATTTTTTTACTCGCCGCAAATGCCTTTGCGAACGATCATGTTGTTGGCTGCACTGACAGAAAGAATGCAGAGCTGAACAAACTCGAGAAGGTTCACGCGCTGAACGGTATTCGTGTGTTCTATACGGAAGTGGCGCCCGTCTCGGGCAAGGATCACCGACTTCCAAAACAGTCGCAAGCCGATGGCAATGCCAATGGGGTGCCTGACTATATAGAAAATATTGCAATACAGGCCGATGTGGCCAGAAAGGTATATAACGCGTTGGGGTTTACGGATCCAACGCTGACGGAAAAGTATCGGGCGGTTAAATATATTGATATCAACGTCATGAATATTCGGCCGAACGGGCTGGCATTCAACTCTCCCGTCAGATACTCCGCAGCCCCAGGGCGGGGAGAGGCCTGCACCTTAAGAGTCGATATATCGACGCAGTTGGAAGCGCAAGTTATTGGTTCAGCAAAAAAACCGGTGCAAGCAAAATTCACCCGGTTTTGGTTTGTGGTCGCCCACGAAGTCTTCCACCTTTATCAATACGGACAAACCCCGCTCAAGAGTTCCTGGTGGATGGAACCTACGGCAAGGCTTATGGAGTACGCTTTCAGATCACAGGCCCACTATCCGTCAGGCATGTCGACCTATAAGCTCCCCGTGAGTCGAAATGAACTGGATTCCAAAGTGGTCGCATTGCCGAATGGTCCCGATGCCATGAGGTTTTGGACGAGAATGGCGATGCTTCATGACGGTGGGCAGGATGTCATGACGATTTCTGACGAGTTGCTTCACTCCCGTTACACCGATGGTCAACCGGTACTGAAAGATAATAAATTCATTGGCTATGCATTCTTGCAGTCTTTTATGAATGAACTAAAAGCCAGTGATAATTCGAGAGTTCTTAATAACAATAGAAGTGTTCAAGCGCGGAGTGAGCGGGGCCAGACATCACGTTCAAATGACTCTTTCATCATAAAATCCCTACAGGGCACCCTCCAGTCGACAGGTGTGAACAGCCCGGAGGTTGCAAGTTTTATGAGCGTGGAACCGTAAGAGTCCGCAGCCGGCTTATCGATGAGTCAGTCGATATATCGACACCTCGCGCCGGGTTGCGAGACTTCCTGCCATTGGCTGATTGCTGCTTCGACGGTGCGTCCTGCCTACCGCAACGGTGGGCTGCTGAAAGTCTAAAGCGTAAGCGCTTTATCAGCCTGTCGCTTCAAGTACAGGTGGCCCGCACGGCGATGCGTTGCGGGCGATATCCCGATGGCGCCATGTTTAACCCGGGCTATGCATGTCAGTCGAATTTTACCGGATGTTACTGAATCGCGGACAAAGCTTGTTAGGATAGCGGCACCAGTATCTCGTTTTTACCATCAGAACAGCGGGGCTACACACCATTGCACGCAGATGCGTGCCATAAATAAGGAAGCTCTTATGGGTAAGATACCTATGGATGACCTGCCAGTTAATCCTCAGCCTGTCGGTGAGGATGGTATTCCAGCTCCTAGCGGAGCGGCCAATTTGATTGATACCGACTACGTTATCGGCCAGGACAATATCAAAGGTGAGTTTTCATTCTCGCTCGATATCCACGGTAAGGTTTTCATCATTTCGGCAGCCGCCATATTGCTTTTCGTCATTTTGACCTTGGCATTGCAGAACGAAGTTGAGCCTCTGTTCAGTTCGATCCGCAATTGGTTGACCAGTCACCTTGCCTGGTTTTTCATGAGCGTTGCCAACGTCTTCGTTGTGTTGTGTTTAGGGCTCATCGTTTCCCCTTTGGGCAAGGTGCGGTTAGGGGGGCGAGACGCCACACCTGACCACTCATACGTTGGCTGGTTTTCAATGTTGTTCGCGGCGGGCATGGGCATCGGTTTGATGTTCTACGGCGTTGCTGAGCCCATGTCGCACTACTCGGCAGCGATGGGTGGCGTCACTCTCGATGCCAGCGGGGCGCGTACTGATTGGGCTCCACTCGGGGGGGCTGCGGGTGATTCAAAAACATCTGCCGACCTGGCGATGGCGGCCACCATCTTTCACTGGGGCCTGCACCCTTGGGCGATCTACGCGATTGTTGCCCTGTCCCTGGCGCTGTTCTCGTACAACAAGGGCCTGCCTCTATCGATACGCTCGATATTTTATCCGCTGCTGGGGGAGCGCGTATGGGGATGGCCGGGGCATATCATCGATATTCTGGCCGTGTTTGCGACGTTGTTCGGTTTGGCGACATCTTTAGGGATTGGTGCAGAACAGGCGGCGGCGGGTATTGAGTATCTGTTTGGCATCGAGTCGACGAATCTGAGTAAAGTCGTACTCATCATAGGCATTACGCTTATTGCTCTCTGGTCCGTACTTTCCGGCCTGGACAAAGGCGTCAAGATGTTATCCCAGATCAACATGGGACTTGCTCTGCTTCTGTTGGTATTCATCATTGTTGTGGGGCCTACGCTGGCCATATTCACGGGTTTCTTCAAGAACCTCGTGAGTTATGGACAGTATCTGCCTGCACTTTCGAATCCTTTCGGGCGAACGGACACCGAGTTCACTCAGGGGTGGACGGCGTTCTATTGGGCGTGGTGGATCAGTTGGTCTCCATTCGTGGGGATGTTTATTGCCCGAGTCAGTCGTGGCCGTACGGTTCGCGAGTTTTTGGTCTCTGTGTTGCTCGTTCCGTCGCTGGTTTCCGTATTGTGGATGACGACATTTGGTGGAACGGCAATTGATCAGGCCGCAGTCGAAGGCTTTGTTGGCGTCAAGGATGCGGTGCTGGAGCTCAAACTGTTTGCGATGCTGGGGGACTTGCCACTTAAGGAGATAACGTCCTTTCTGGGGATTGTCCTGGTGATTGTATTTTTCATCACGTCTTCGGACTCCGGTTCATTGGTGATCGATACGATTACCGCAGGCGGCAAGGTCGATGCACCTGTGCCACAGCGCGTTTTCTGGGCGGTCATTGAAGGCGTGATTGCTATCGCCCTGTTGCTGGGTGGTGGATTGGTGGCCTTGCAAGCAATGGCTGTCTCAACGGGACTGCCGTTCGCCATAGTGCTGCTGATTGGGTGTATTTCCCTGGTGAAAGGACTGATGTCTGAACCACGCTCCTGAGCCACTGTACTGAGTGAAGCCAGGTGCGCCTGCCCGGTGCACCTGGCTGACAGGCTCAGGGGATTAACTCCACAGCTCTTCAATGGGCGTGGAGGGCGCGTAATGATGGGCGACTTGAGCCTGCAATAACTCCGCCGTTGCAAGCGCATCAGTCAATGCGTGGTGGGCATGGTAGGGCGGCAAATTATAGCGGGCGCGGCTATCTGCAAGCCTTATCGACGTCTGGGGACGACGCAGAAGTCTGTCTAGCCACCCTCGTTTCTTTCTGTGCATTCGCGCTTCCAGTTGCATCGTGTCTACGACCGGAAATTGCAGTCCTTCTCCCAGAAAGTTACGCAGCGCCTGATCCAGAAAGGCCCTTTCGATATTCCTGTAATGCACGACAATGACTTTGCCTGCCATGGCTTCTAACAGGGGCTCCACGACAGTGGGCAAAGAAGGGGCGAGCAAGATATCGGCATGGGTGATGTGATGGAACGTTACGGACTTTTCATTCAAGCCGGATGGCGGCTTTATAACCCAGTAGAGCGACTCACCACAGCGTATTCGCTGCAGCGTAAACGGTATCAGGCCGATGCTGACTATATTGTGGGCTTCGGGGTTGAGGCCGGTGGTTTCTATGTCCATCGCAAGCAATGGCACATCCTCTATCGGCGTCTGTGCAGAGATAACGCCAGCTTCATAATAGCGTTTAAGGCCTGGGTGAATGGCCTGTTGCGCCAACAGCTTAAATTTGGCTGACCAGTCCAGTGCCCGCTGATCTCGACGTGCTGTTAAATCAATCATTGTAGTGCCGGCCCTTGGCCGGATAGCGGAAACGCAGAAAGTTCTGCGCATTGCTCAATACCTGAAAAGCTTCTTTGAGGTTATGTCGTTCGCTGGTGGAAAAACGCTCTGGCTCGATGTAGTTGTCAGGGGTGTTGCCTTGCTCTATGGCGTCAGCCTGATGCCGGATCCGTACCATGGATAAAAACTCCAGTGCGTAACGCAGGTGCTTTAAGGCATCCGGTTGCATGAGTTTTGTGTTGCTGATCGCCTCAAGCCGATCAAAAGAGTTCTGCGCTGTACTGCCGCAAGCCAATGCGTGGATACGTATTAGATCTGTAAGCGGTGCGGTACCACGCCCTTTGAGATTGATGATCCGTTTTTGCTGGCCATCTGTTTCCAGCATGAATGTGCGGAAGAACCCCAAAGGCGGTGTACGGTTCAGCGCATTCCTGGCCATGGCATTCAGAAAGCGGGGATGCGTACTGGATTTGTGCGCGCATAGAACCTTGAGCTCTTCCACAAATTCAAGCTGGCCATAAACGCCGTCAAGGTCGAAGAAAATGCAGCTATTGAGGAGCGTTGTGGGATTCGGTTTTTCGATCCATTGATTAAAGTACTCACGCCATACCCGCAATGGCTGCCGCCACTGACTGTTGGTGGCCATGATTCCACCCTTGCAATAACTGTATCCGCACTCGGCCAGGCCATCACTGACAAACGTGGCCAGATTAAGGAAGTAGTCATCATGCAATGCGGGATCGAACTGGTCGTCCAGCACCAGTGCATTGTCTTGATCGGTTACCAGTAACTGCTCATCGCGTGCCATCGACCCCAGTGCCATGAAGCAATAAGGCACAGGAGGAGGGCCCAGCTTCTTTTCTGCCAGTTCAAGCAGGCGCTGAGTAAAGGCGCGGCCGATACCCGAAATTGCACTGCCGATCATGTGTGCCGTTGCGCCATCGCGCACCATGCGGATGTAAGTCCCTCGCAAGTCGCGTAGCAACGAGCGCAGGCCTATAACTGACGTTTGGTTGGATATGGTGCTGACGAGATACAGGCTGCTTTGGGATTCGTAGCGGATAATGTCCGACAGATTGATCAAGCCCAGGGTTCGGTTTCTTTGCACGACTGGCAGGTGATGAATATTGCGCCGTAACATCACCAGCATGGCTTCGAACACGGAGTCGTCTGCCTGAATCGATACCGTATCGACCGACATGATTTCGCTGATGGATGTCGAGCGGTCGCTGAGTGCCGCCGCGACGACCCGGGTGCGCAAATCCCGGTCGGTCACGATACCGACCATTTGTCCCGCCTGCGCGGCACCAGGTGCCATCACGACTACGCAGGAAACGCTCTGTTCCGTCATTAACCGGGCCGCTTCGTGCACGCTCGTATCTGCGGTTACCCATACCAGCTCACGGGATATCAAGGCTCGGCATTTGAGTTGGATCAGCTCGCTCGCGCGGCCTTGCGCCTCGACCGCAGACTGCAGGCGTGAGTGGCCCTCGGCTTCGACAAAGTCCGCGAAGGTGTCATGTTGGGCGCACAGTTCTGCGAACAGGCTGCCCGGAATAAAGTAGATCAGGCAGTCTTCAAGGGCGCGGGCAGGGAAGCGAACTTTGTTGCTACGCAATAAGCCGGCTTGGCCGAAGATATCGCCTTCGACAAGCCGGTTATAAAGTTCGCCATTACGCCGATATATCTCCACAGCCCCGCTGCGTACATAGTGCAAGTCCTGGATAACAGCCCCGGCTTCGAGAATGTCGCTCCCGGCCTTGAAATATCTGACCTCGATCCGTTGGGCGATGGCGTCCAGCGTTTCTAGGGGCAGAGCATCGAAAGGTGCATGGCGGTGAAGGTGGTCACGAATTTCCTGTAACTCGATTTCCATGAAGCCTCGCGGAACGGTCAGTAAAAAAACAACTAGCTGCAGCAGCAAGACAATAATTCATGCGGCCATGAAATGTGGGGCGAATTTCGCCGAAAAGAGGGGTTCATCTTTTTTTGCAGTGTGATTAGGCGCGAAGGGCGTGTTGCGGCCCCCCTCTGATCGACCCGGGCCGGATCGATCAGAGGGCTGTATCAGAACACCCAGTCCGCTGCCTGGACGAGCTGGCAAAAGGGCCCCGCGAGTGTTGCGTTGTGGTGGGCGATCACGGCTTCAGCCTTCAATTCCGGAGTATCGGAACAGGTGTGGCCGTCGGCGATCAGTACGGCGTCGAAACCCAGATCGCGCGCCGCTCGGGTCGTGCTGTCAACGCAGTATTGCGTTTTCATGCCGGTAATCACCACGCCCTCACAGCCGCGCTGTTTCAACTGATCTACCAAGCCGGTGAGCCTAAAGGCGCTCGGCCGGGTTTTGTCGAAGACCACCTCGTCACCCTTCAATTCCAGCTCCTGGATGATCTCTGTCAGCGGGCTGCCCGGCTCGATGGGCGAGCCCGCAGGGCCTGTGTGGCGGGCAAGGAAGATCGGGGCTCCCGCTTCACGGGCTTTGCTCATCAAGTGGTGCAAGGTGCCAATGAGCGCTTCGCCGCGCCAGGGTTTGTCGGGGCCGTGCATAAGACCCACCTGCATATCGAGAATCAGCAGTGCATACATGGGACGTTTCCTTACGTTGAGCCAGTAATGCAGGGCCAAAAAAAAGACCCTGCCATTGCTGGCGGGTCTTTGGGTTTGTGGGGTAAATCAGCTCACGAAACCTGTCACGACCCGCCGTTGGCAGTCGTGGTGGTGGTCGGTTCGGTGCGGAAGTTAGCCATGAGCCTGAGATTAGTCATGCCAGACCGGCAATACAAGTCCCACATTGATAGATAAAGGGGCGTTTTTCTGGCCTGCGCCGTTCGGACTAACTCAATCATTGCGCAGTCGCAAAACCGAACGTGTGCGCTTGCAGGCTCGTTTTGATCGATGCGGCCAATTGTTTGATGGCGGGTTTCGGGTGGTCGCCACTGCTGTGAAGCACGTAGCCAAGGCTGGGGACGGGAGGCAAGCCGGAGATGACGCGCAGATGAGCCGGCAGGCCGATGCGGGTCCGCAGCGTCAGGCCCAAGCCGGCGGCGACGGCCGCCCAGAGGCCACCGACGCTGGGGCTGGTCAGGGCTATTCGCCAGGGAATTCGCGCAGTATCCAGTGCTTGTGTGGCGGCGCTGCGCAGCACGCAAGGCGCGTCGAACAGGATCAAGGGCAACGCTGAGCCATCAAGGCGGGCAGGCGACGGTGTGTCATGCGCGCCGATCCAGTGCATGTGCGTTTCACCCAGCCGTGTGGCATGGGGCGACGTGTGACCCGTGTCCCACGTCAGGGCCAGGTCCAGGCCAGCGTTTTCCACCAGGGCAAGCAGTTCAGTGTTGCGCGCGATCCTGATCTCAAGCGTCATCATCGGGTAAACCTGGACGAAGCGTCGGAGGATCTCGCTCAGTAAGTGCTCCCCAAAGTCCTCTTGAAGGCCGAGACGGATGGTCCCGGCCGTCTGGCTTTCATGCAGGGTCTGGAAAATACCGTCGTTCAGCTCCAGCAACCGGCGCGCATGGCTGAGCAGCGATTCACCGACTGGCGTCAACACCAAGCCCCGACCGGACTTGACCAGCACCGGGGTGCCCACCTGTTCTTCGAGTTTTTTCAATTGCGCGCTTACGGCCGAAGTGGATCGGTCGAGACGATCCGCCGCTTTGGCAAAACTGTTGAGCTCCACACCGGTCACGAAAGTACGCAGGACATCAAGATCGAAGGTCGGACGGCGCATTGAATAGTCCATTTATTTGGAATGAATGCCTCTATTAAATCTGATATTCGGAACGATCACGACTTGATAGTTTCCTCGTTCGATTAGCGGATCCGAGGGGGAAATGTCATGGCGCATCAGGGGCTTTATTCAGAGTGGCAGTCGGGCGCTACGGTGTTGAGCGGGTTACGGGCTGACTTCATCTTTCTCCAGGAGTAACGGATATGCCGTTTTCACGTATTTCACTGCACCGGGGGAAGTCGGCCGAGTATTTACAGGCATTGTCGCAGGGGCTGCACGATGCCCTGGTTGATAGCTTCGAGGTACCGCAAGCAGATCGCTTCCAGGTCATTCACCAGCATGAACAAGGCGAGCTGATATTTGATCCTGATTACATGGGCGGACCGCGTAGCCATGACTTCGTGCTGATTGCGATTACGGCTGGCCGTCCCCGCAGCGTCGAGACGAAGCAGCGTTTCTATCTCGATCTGGTCGAGAAGCTGAGGCGGGCGCCGGGTCTCAATGCGGAGGATGTCATGGTGGTCATCACCACCACGGCCAGCGATGAATGGTCGTTTGGCGGGGGGCGTGGCAACGAACCTTTTGCGGATGGCCGATCGCAAAGCGCGGAATGAATCGGCTGTAGACATGTGGCCATGCAGGTGTATCGCCCGTCGGGTGTTTTGTCTGTGCGTGCCAAGCGAAAGTGTCACTTCAGGCTAAGTCCTTGATTTATAAAAGCGCACTTGTATCAATATATTTCCGGTGTTTTTGCGGTCAATATCGTTGTGTTCGCTACCTATCTCGCGTGAGAGCCATCTTTCCCCTGTTTTTTAACCAGATATTGCTGTGTATATGGTGAAAATGACTGGTCAACACTTCCTATACTGCGGTCGGCGTCCGCAGGCCTGCACAGTTCAACAAATCAGCGTGTTTTGTTGTGCTGTTACGGAGAGAGTCGCTCTACGGAAATGAGAGGCTGCAGGTTGCCTCTCTGCACCGTGCACCTAATAAGTCTAAGAACGAGTAATAGTGCAATGAATAAACAATCCATCCAGATTGCCCTTGCTTACATGTCCGTCGTGATTGGTGGCGGTTTTGCCTCAGGGCAGGAGGTGCTTCAGTTTTTCACCGGCTATGGGCTGATAGGTGTCGTCGGCACTCTGGTGAGCGGCCTGATGTTTGCCTTCCTGGGTATGCAGATCGCCCGCATAAGTTCGAAGATGCAAGCGAGCTCGCACAAGGAAGTTCTTTACATCCTGTTCGGTGCACGCATCGGTCTGGTCGTCGACGTAGTGCTGTCCTTCTTCCTTTACGGTGTTGGCGTGGTGATGCTGGCCGGTAGCGGCTCGATCTTTGCCCAGCAATACGACCTGCCGCCGCTGTTCGGCGGTGTGTTGATGACCGTGCTGGTGATCGCCACCCTGTGCATGAACGTCAAGCGCATCATCGATTTGATCAGTGCGGTGATGCCTTTCCTGCTGGCCATGGTTCTGGTCATCACGACCTACTCGATCTTCAGCTACAACGCCCCGATCGAGACGTTAGACGCGGTGGCCCGCGAGAATAACGAGACGGTCACGGGCAACTGGTTCGTCGGTGCCTTGCTGTACGCATCATTCAATATCGCCGTTGGCTTCCCGATGCTGGCTGTCATTGGTGGCATGACCAAGCAACCCAAGGCAGCAGCCCTCGGCGGTGTACTCGGTGGACTCGGTCTGGGTGCCCTGATCCTGCTGCTGAACATCGGTCTGTTCGCCAACATCAACCAGCTGCAGGGCATTGAAATGCCGTCGCTGGCACTTGCAGGTCGCATCTCGCCGATTCTCTCGGTAGTGATGTCGCTGGCGCTGGTGTGCATGGTCTACAGCACCGCGGTAGGGATGTTCTTTGCTTTCAGCGCGCGCTTTGCCAAGCCTGAAACCAGCCGCTTCAAGCTCATCAGTGCAGTGACCGTGTGCGTAGGTCTGGGTTTGAGCCTGGGCGGTTTCAGCAAATTGGTCGGCACCGTCTACCCGCTGCTGGGCTACGTCGGTTTCGCCCTGATCCTCGCCATCGCCTTCAACTGGGTGCGCACTCGCTCCAGTGCCAAAGCGCTAAAAGCCGAGCTGGACGCAGCCTCCTGATCCAGCTGGCGCCGAGCGTCAGTTCGGCGCCAGCCTGGGAGGGATAAGAATCCTGCACCTGCGCTGTATGGAACCCCGCCTCGAGCGGGGTTTTTATTGGGCGCAGGCATGTGAGGGTGAGGAAAGCTGCGGTGAATGTACTCAGGTGCCTGAGCGATCAGTCCTGGCAGAACCGCAGGCGGTTACCGAAAGGATCGTAGACTTCCAGGACTCGCCCCCAGCCTTGCTGGACAATCTCCGGGCGGCCGTAGCCATAACGTTTGGCAAGCAGCTCGTCGCGCAGTTGTTCGATATTGCGCATGGGGATGAACACCGTCGCCCCGGGGCTCGCATCGCCATGGTGCTCGGACAGGTGCAACTGCAAGCCGTTGCGCTGGATCCCCAGGTACAGCGGCAGGTCAGCCTCGAACCGGTGCTCGAACTCCACGCTGAAGCCCAGGAACGCCAGGTAGAACTCGCGCGCCTTGGCTTCGTCGAACATGCGCAGGATGGGGATGGGTTTGTCGAAGGTGATGGTTGATGGGCCGGGTTCCTGGAGCAGCAGCGCCGAGGCGGTGTTCCAGTCCTTGTAACCCAACTGCTGCGCTACCAGCTCCAGCGCTGTGGAATGGGACACGGGTTGGTGACGCGTGTCCAATGAGGCGCGCAGCTTTTTGGCCATGAGCTTGGCTTGTTCGATCGATATCATGATGACTCCCGGGCGTCGATGCTATGGGCGCTCGCGTTGCCAAACCTCGACTCTCAAGAGTATTAAAACAGGGTCTGGAGTACAGATGCTTTCACCTTTCCCTAGGGGAGCGAGCGGCAGGCAGCATCGGCCTGCGCTGATAGTACACAGCCACTTTCGAGCGTGGAAGCGTTCGCGGCACTTTGCGCCAAACCGGTTAAGCTGAAGGGAGCAGGCTGCCTGCTTTTGCTCATCCGCTCAGAGCCTATCGCCATGATTCAATGCAAACGTGCTTACACCCCCGCGGCCCCGGATGACGGCACCCGGGTGCTGGTTGACCGTTTGTGGCCACGCAACTGCCGGAAGGAAGATCTGCCACTGACCGCCTGGTTGCCTGACGCCGCTCCTTCGACCGAGTTACGTAAAGCGTTCAAAAGCGGTGAACAGAGTTTCCCGCAGTTTGCAGCGGCGTATCGAAAAGAACTGGCCGCCAGCCCGCAGCACTGGTGGGCGCTGCTGCAATATGCAGAAAAGGGGACGTTGACCCTGATTTATTCCGCCCACGACCCTGAGGCGAACAATGCAATCGTATTGGCGCAGTGGCTGGAAGACGAGCTGGAGCGTTGCGCAGACGCCAGTTCTCCCGCGTGCTATCGGTCCCGATTCCCTGATTATTAGGCCAGCATCTATCGAGCGAATTTTTTAGCCGCCACCACGCACAGAATCACCGCGCCGGTGACGGCAAACATGCCGAGGCTGACAGTCTCGTGGAGCAGGCTGGCGGCCAGCGCCAACCCCATGAAAGGCTGCAACAACTGAAGCTGGCCCACGGCCGCAATACCTCCCTGGGCAAGCCCGCGGTACCAGAACACAAAACCGATCAACATGCTGAACAGCGACACGTACCCCAGGCTAAACCAGGCGGGCGGGCTGATCCCGGCGAATGAGGCGGGTGCGCAGAACCAGGCCAGTACGGTCATCACCGGCAGCGAAAGCACCAGCGCCCATGAAATCACCTGCCAGCCGCCCAGTGTCCGGGAGAGCCTGGCGCCCTCTGCGTAACCGAGGCCACAGGCCAGAATGGCAAGGAACATCAGGATGTCGCCTTCAGGGGAGGCCGTCAGTCCCTGAGACACCGCAAACCCCACCACCAGTGCGCTGCCCAGAATCGAGAACAGCCAGAATGCAGGTCGGGGATGTTCGCCTCCGCGCAGCACGCCGAAAGCGGCAGTGGCCAGCGGTAACATGCCAAGGAAGACGATGGAGTGGGCCGAGGTCACATGCTGCAGCGCCAGTGCGGTCAGCAGGGGAAACCCGACCACCACACCCAGGGCTACAATGAGCAGCGGTAACAGCTGGCGGCGTTCTGGACGTTTGGCCTTGAGCAGCCCGAGCATGCCCACCGCAATCAACCCGGCGATAGCCGCGCGCGCCACGGTCAAGAACACAGGGTCGAACTCCAGCACCGCGACCCGTGTGGCCGGCAGCGAACCACTGAAAATGACCACTCCGATCAACCCGTTAATCCAGCCACTGAGGTTTCTTTCAGGCGTCAGGTCTTGCAGATTACGGGTACGTTCCATCGGAGCCTCACGCTGAAGCGGGTGACTGAAATAAAGGGCTCCACGGGTGTGGAGCCTCGGCAGTTGCATGAGTGCATTTTGCGGTTGAAGATGGATGACAATCAAAAAATTGTCATGGATACATCACTGATGCCTCGCTCTCGCTATAAGTCGCTGGTTGACGCCTTCGCCACGGATATTCGCTCCGGGTGTTTGCCACCCGGTATGCGATTACCCACCCATCGCCAACTGGCAGTGACACATGGACTGGCGCTGGTGACTGCCAGCCGCGTTTATGCAGAGCTTGAAGCGATGGGGCTGGTCAGCGGGGAAGCCGGGCGGGGCACTTTCGTCAGGGAAACAGCGTTGCCACCGGGGCACGGGATCGATCAGTCCGAAGTCCCAGCGGGCGTGCTGGACCTCAATTACAACTACCCCTCGGTGCCGGGGCAGGCCGATTTATTGCGCCAAGCCTTGCGTCAGCTCGCGTTATCCGGTGACCTTGAGTCGTTGCTGCGCTACCAGCCCCATGGCGGTCGCCTGCACGAGCGGGCGTCCGTAGCCCGGCATCTGAGACGGCGCGGGCTCAACGTGCCTGCCGAACAGGTGCTGATCGTCAACGGCGCGCAGCATGGGCTGGCTGTGACCTTGATGGCGCTGTTGCAGCCTGGCGACGTGATTGCTGCCGATGCACTGACCTACCCGGGCTTCAAAGTGCTGGCGCACACCCTGCACCTTGAAGTCCTTCCCGTTCCCGTCACAGACACCGGTCCGGACCTGGACGCCCTCGAACAGCTCTGCCGCAGCCGATCCGTACGCGCGGTCTACAGCATGCCTACTCTGCACAACCCATTGGGCTGGGTGATGAGCCTTGAACAGCGTCAGCGCCTGGTAGCGCTCTCCCGCAAGCATGACCTGCACATCATTGAGGATGCGGCCTACGCTTTCCTGGTCGAGGACGCACCGCCGCCTTTGGCAGCGCTGGCGCCAGAAAGAACAGTCTACGTTTCTGGATTATCCAAAAGTGTCGCCACCGGACTGCGCGTCGGCTTTATTGCTGCACCGGCTTCAGGCGTCAGCGCGCTGGAACGCATCATCAGGGTTACTGCCTGGAATACCCCCGGGGTCATGACCGCGATCACCAGCGGCTGGCTGGAAGACGGCACGGTCGACAGCCTTGAAGCGCAAAAGCGCACAGACGCACAAGCCAGACAAAAACTCGCCGGCGAGATACTGGCGGGGCTGCCGTGTATGGGGCACCCGTCTTCCTACTTCATCTGGTTGCCCTTGCCCGAAGACGCCAGAGCCGACCAGGTCGTCATGGCTTTGATGCGAGAGCAGGTCTCAGTCTCGACAGCCCAACCCTTTGCCACATCAACCCACGTCCCCCACGCCCTCCGACTGGCATTGGGTTCGGTAGACATGCCTTCACTGCGTGAGGCACTCGAGAAGGTCAAGTGGGTGGTGGGGGCGTGTCGGTAGTCGTGACACCTGACCACGGCATGCCCCTCCATACGCCGTCCTCACCCTCGTTGAAGGCCAGTGCGGGGGCGTTGAAGTGGCATGCGCAGCGATGTGACTGGTTTAAATCCCTGACCGCGTCATCGGACTAAGCGTTCGGCTACTCAGGCTCAATGCTTGTGCCATCAGCGCCCTGAGCTCTGCCGTGTGCTGATCCTTGATGCAGTGCGACAGCTTGTCGCCGAGGGTGGGGCCGGTGTCTGAGCCTTCAGGGAAGGCGCGCAGGGTCAGCAGGCCGTTACTCGTCAGGACCACTTCATAAAATGCCACGCCGGACATACCGTCGAAATGAATGTAGCCGACGTCGGCCAGCCATTTTATGGTTGCCATGAACAGGGTTTCTTCTTTTTCCAGGGCCTCGCGATTGCTGGCGCCGAGTGTGCTGTAGTCGATAAAGCGCTCGGCAGTGAGGGTGACGGGCAGCGGGAAGTTGCGGTACAGGTGGCCCAGGGTCAAGCCAGCGTAGCAGTCGAACAGTTCGATATTGTTGGACGGCAGGGCGTTGATCGAGTGGACGTTTTTGTCTTTGAGGTGACCGGCTAATCCTTTGAACATGCGAACCTCTGTCAGTGGAGTCTATGTGTCATGACTGATCAAACGTACTAATGGGTATAGCACAGGATGGCTCAATGCCACGGCCCGTCGTCAGCTCATGGATCGTCGTGGGAGCTCAGGGGAAGGTGCCTAATGAGGGTAAAAAACAGTAAAAAAATCAGATGGATAACTGGCTATTTAGAATGAGAATGCTATTACTGATGGGCGCGATAACGGGCGCACAGCGTTTTGGAGTTCACCCCGGCGACGGTATTTTTTTTCAGGAGGATGGATGTCAAACCCTGCATGGATGCGAAATACCCTGGTAGCTGCCGCTTTGTTGAGTGTGCTGGCAGCCCCTGCGTCGTCATCGCCGGCGCGCACGTTGCAATTGGCCATTGGTGATGAGCCCACGGAGGGATTTGACCCCATGCTGGGCTGGAGTCACGGCAGTTACCTGCTGCTGCACAGCCCTTTGCTCAAGCAAAATGAAGACTTGTCCTGGCATGGTTTTTTGCTCAGTGATTACCAGGTCAGCGCCGATGGTAAAAGCTGGACCCTGAGGCTCAAGCCCGACCTGAAGTTCTCCGACGGGTCAGCGCTGACGGCCAAGGACGTGGCGTACACCTACAACAACGCCGCGGCCAGTGGCGGCAAGGTCGATATGGGGAACTTCCTCAAGGCCGAGGTGGTTGATCCGCTTACTGTGCGTATTGAGCTCAAGGCTGCGCAAAGCACCTTCGTCAACGTGCTCGGCTCGTTGGGTATCGTCTCGGCCGACCAGTACGACCCCAAGACCTATGCACAAAAACCGATCGGGGCCGGGCCATACCGATTGGTCAGCTATCAACCAGGGCAACAGCTGATTGTTGAGGCTAACCCGCACTACGCGGGTCAGAAAAACGATTTCGACAAGCTGGTGTTTGTCTTTCTCGATGAAGACAGCGCCTTTGCCGCAGCGCAAAGCCAGCAATTGGGTATTGTCAGAATTGCTCCGTCACTGGCAGTGACACCTGCGGCGGGCATGAAATTGTGGGTTCGCCCCAGCGTTGAAAACCGGGGAATCGTGCTGCCCACCCTCGCTTCCGGCAAAAAAGATGCCCATGGTTACCCCATTGGTAACGACGTGACAGCCGATGTGGCCATCCGCAGGGCGATAAACTACGCCATCAATCGGCAATTACTGGCGGATCAGATCCTGGAAGGCCACGCGATCCCGGCGTATTCCGGCGTGCAGGGTTTACCGTGGGCCAATCCCGACGCGGCTTTCAAGGACGGCGATACCGACAGGGCCAAACAGATTCTGGATCAAGCCGGCTGGGTAGAAACCGCCAGTGGCGTCCGCGAAAAAAAGGGTCTGCCGGCCAAGATTACCCTGTGGTACGCCAGTGGCGATGCCACGCGCCGCGATCTGGCCCAGGCGGTGCGGTCGATGCTCAAGCCCATTGGCATCGATGTGGATTTGAAGTCGGGCAGTTGGGAGACCGTTGAACGCAACATGCACGCCAACCCGACGTTATTTGGCTGGGGCAGTCTCGACCCGATGGAGCTTTACCATCACTACAGCAGCAAGGTGGCCGGGGTTGAATATTACAACCCGGGCTATTACCAGAATCCACGGGTCGACCAGCATTTGCAGCAAGCGCTGGATGCCCCGACCTGGCAGCAAGCAGTACCGTTCTGGCAGCAAGTGGAATGGGACGGCGTAACGGGAGTCGGGGTCAAGGGCGATGCTGCGTGGGCCTGGTTGCTGAATGTTCAGCACACCTACCTGGCGGATGAATGCATCGATTTGGGCAAGGGAACGCCGGAAATCCATGGTTCCTGGTCATTGCTCAATAGCCTTGAAGGCTGGAAGTGGACCTGCCAGTGATTCGCGGGCTCTGGCTCTTTGTGGTGCGATTGGTGTGCCTGCTGCTGGTAACAGCGGCAGGCACGTTTACCTTGCTCAGCTTCTCCCCGGTGGACCCGATCAGGGCCTACATCGGTAACGACCTGCTGCACGTACCCCCTGAACAATACCCGATGATTGCCGCACGCTGGGGGCTTGATCTGCCGTTGTGGGAGCGCTTCATGCACTGGTTCAGCCAAGTGTTGCAAGGCGACCTGGGCTATTCGATGCTCTATAACGCGCCGGTTTCCGAGGTCATCGGGGAACGTTTCAGCACCTCTTTTGCGCTGTTGCTTTCGGCGTGGCTGTTTTCCGGCATCGTCGGACTGGCCTTGGGATTGACGGCCGGGCGCTACCTCCATCGCTGGCCCGACCGGCTGATCTCAACGTTGTCCTATGTGCTGGCGTCCTTGCCGACGTTTTGGGTCGGCTTATTGCTGTTGTCCCTGTTTGCCGTGACCCTCAACTGGGCCCCGATCTGTTGCGCCTGGACGCCTGGCAGCAATGCCGAGACGGCCACCTGGGGCGACAAACTCCGGCATTTGATCTTACCCATGCTGGCGTTGGGCATTCTGGGGGTCGGCAACATTGCGCTGCATACCCGCGCCCGGGTGGCCGAGGTAATGAACAGTGAATTTATCCGTTACGCCCATGCTCAGGGTGACAAGGGTTGGCCGCTGATCAACTTTCATATCCTGCGTCACGCGGTGACCCCGGCTCTGTGCCTGCAATTTGCCTCTGTCGGTGAGCTGATCGGCGGCTCATTGCTGGCCGAAAAAGTCTTCGCTTATCCCGGGCTGGGGCAGGCCACGATCGATGCCGGGTTGCGCGGGGATATCCCTTTACTGATGGGGATTGTGCTGGTGTGCGCCGTGTTGGTGTTCACCGGTAATAGCATTGCCAATGCGCTGTTACGGCGCCTCAATCGCGGGGCGGCGCGCCAGTCATGACTTACGATCCGAATCGTGCGCTGCTCAGGCTTTGCCTGTCGTTGTTGATGCTGCTGGCGCTGGTTGCCTATGGCCTGTCGATCACCCATATCGATGTACCGATGGATTTGCTGGCGCGACGTCAGCCGCCGTCGGCGCAGTACTGGTTTGGCACCGACAGCCTGGGGCGGGATTTATGGCTCAGGTGTTTCCAGGGGATGACCACCAGCCTGCAAATAGGCCTGACGGCGGCTTTGAGCAGCGGCTTCCTGGCGATGTTCACGGCCAGCCTGTGTTCGCTCAATAAAACCCTGGACTACCTGATTCGCGGCTTGATCGACAGCATGCTGGCGTTACCGCACTTGTTATTGCTGGTGTTGATCTGTTTCACCTTGGGCGGAGGCAAGCAGGGTGTGATTCTGGCCGTGGCCCTGACTCACTGGCCGCGTCTGGCATTGATCCTGCGTGCAGAAATCCTGCGTATTCGCGAGACCGACTTTGTGATGCTGTCACATCGCTTGGGCAACAGCAGTTTCTATCGTTGGCGCCATCACCTGCTACCGTTGCTACTGCCGCAGTGGATGATCGGCACCTTGCTGATGTTTCCCCACGCGGTATTGCACTCGGCGGCGCTGAGCTTCCTGGGCTTTGGTCTGGCGCCCCATGATCCGTCATTGGGTTTATTGCTGGCCGATGCGCTACGGTACTTGAGCAGTGGAGCCTGGTGGCTGGCGTTTTTTCCGGGATTTATTCTGGTGGGACTGGTGCTGGTTTTTGACCAGTTTGCGCGGGCTTTGCAGCAGCTATGGATAAGGATTACCTGATGCTGAAATTCGACCAGTTTGCGATCGATATTGCCCATTTTCACTGGCTGGGCCACAGAACCTGGCACCCGCTGCTGAGTGATATTTCGCTCGAGGTTCACCCCGGTGAACTGGTGGCGCTGGTGGGGTCCAGCGGTGAAGGCAAAAGCCTGCTCTTGCAAAGTATCCTGGGCCTGCTGCCCGATACGATGCGTTGCCGTGGCGACATCTGGCTTGACGGGCAACTGTTGGGCGAAGCCGGTAAGGTCGATCAGCGCGGTAAATCGGTGTGTTACGTGCCGCAAGGCGTCAGTGCCCTGAATCCGCTGATCAAAGTCGGCCCGCAATTGCGGCGCGCGGCACAGTTGAGCGGCGCCCGTCTGGGCCTGGCCGATGTGGCGGAGCAACTGACGCATTACAACTTGCAGCCGGAGCTGGTCGAACAGTTTCCGCGCACGCTGTCGGGCGGGATGGCCAAACGGGTGCTGGCCAGTTGCGCGGCCTTGACCCATGCGCGCTACATCCTGGCTGACGAGATCACTTCATGGCTGGATGACGAGCATGCCAGCCAGTTGCTGACCCACCTCAAGGGCTTTTGCCAGCAGGGCAGGGGGATCTTGTGGGTCACCCATGATCTGTCGCTGGCGGCGAAGTTTGCCGACCGGATCGCGGTGCTGCACCAAGGTGCGCTGCACGAGACCCTCAGCGCCCGGGAACTGCGCGAAAACGGCGGCAGTCCGTGGTTGCAATCCTTATGGGCTGCACTGCCCGAGCAGCAGTTCTTTGCGCGGCGGGTACCGGAAGGCGAGTGTCAGTCCTATGCTTGAAGTCCACCAGCTCAGCATTGTGCAAAACGGTCATCGACTTTGGGACTCGGTGTCCTTCCAGGTCAAGGCGGGGGAGCGCCAAGGGATTTCCGCCCCCAGCGGCTTTGGCAAAACCACCCTGGGCCGGGTGTTGGCACAATGGCAAGCGGCGACCTCGGGCCGCGTCAGCGTGGGAGGCCAGCCCCTGCCGAAAAAAGGCTACTGCCCGATCCAGCTGGTACCGCAACATCCTGAGCAGACGTTCAATCCCTATCGCACCACCGGCGAAAGCCTGCGCGATGCCTGGTCACCGGATGCCGCCTGGCTGGAGCGTCTGGCGGTCAGTCCGGCCTGGCTGACGCGTCGCCCGGACGAACTGTCGGGTGGCGAGCTGGCGCGCATCGCCTTGCTCAGAGCGCTGGACCCGCGAACCCGATACCTGATTGCCGATGAGGTGACGGCGCAACTGGACGCACACGTGCAGGCGCAGGTATGGCAAGTCTTGCTGGAAGAGGTCAAGCGTCGGGAGTTGGGGCTGATTGTGTTCAGTCACAACCAGGCGCTGCTGGAAAAAGTCTGTACCCGCATCTGGTCACCACAGCGGTAATCCTGTCCGGGGTCGCTGCGCAACCCATCGCAGCCTGCGGCAGCGGCTACAAAATCTATTTCATTGGATAGTTGCGGTCTTACAGGACACCGCGCAAAGCCAGGACGTAGCCTCGTTGCACTCGTCAACTGCTACGGCTCGGGGGGTGTAGCCGCTGCCGAAGGCTGCGAAAAGGGCCGAAGGACCTTCAAGGACAGGTGAGGAGCTGCGCCCGGGTCTTCCGCAAGCCAAAGCCAGGACGCAGCCTCGTTGCACTCATCAACAGTTACGGCTCGGGGGTGGTTGTAGCAGCGGTCGAGCGGAGCGAGGCCGCGTTCGGCGGCGTAGCCGTCGCAAGGATTTACGAGCCCTGCTTAAGGTCATACAGCTCGCAGTATTCGGCCCAGGTCATGCCTGCCATTTGTGCAACTTCGCGGTGCACTTCGAGGCGCTGGGCTTCGTAGGCTTCCGTGCTTTCGCTGATCAGTTGCAGCGTTAGCTCCCAGGCAAACAAACCTTGTCGTTCGGCCTCGGCTTCAAAGGCTTCGTTCAAGCGTTCCTGACGGTATTGCTTTATCGATTGGCCTACCGCCCGGGCTTCCAGCGGGTTCAGCGTATCGAGCTGTTCAGCCAGTTCGGGGCGTTCACTGAGAAAACGGTCCAGGGCTTTTTGGTGGTGAGTACCAGGTTCGGTCACGCAGCGCTCCAGTATTGAAAGGACATGTGCAGAGCTTAGACCCCGTCAGCAGACCTGTAGCGGATTTTCGGTGTTGTCTTGAACTCGCCATCGGCACCTGATCGGGTGACGGGGGCGCCAATCCTCAGGCTGTGACGGCCTGTGATGATGTACAGCACATCAACGCCGAGCAACGCGAGCGCTGCCAGATAGGGCGCGAAGGGCAGGCTGACATCGCGCTCATACATGCTCTGGCTTTGACGGCTCACGCCGCCGATCCGGCCCAGCTGTTTTTGTGTGAGGCACAGGCGCAGGCGCTCTTGCTTCAGGCGTTTACCGTAAGTGCTCATGTTCGTACCCCACTGAATGCGGTGGATGTAGGAAAAGAGTAAATCAGACTGCAGGAGGGGGAAAGTGCCATGCAGAGGAGAGTTCATGTGCTACGAGGTCAACGCCGGGCAGGAGATCGCATGATGCTCCTGCCCGGTGTCGCTATTTACAGGGCCCGGGCTTTTTCCGTTTCGGGCAGGAACCAGTTCAGCAGCAGGGCGCAAATGCCGCCTGTGGCGACGCCAGACTCCAGCACGTTGCGCAGGGCAGCAGGCATGTGTGCGAGGAACTCGGGTACCTGCGAAACACCAAGGCCCAGAGCCAGCGATACCGCAATAATCAGCAGGGCCCGACGATCAAGGGTGATGCTGGCCAGAATATTGATCCCCGAGGCCGCGACGGCGCCGAACATCACCATTGCCGCGCCCCCAAGCACCGGCTCAGGTACGGCCTGGATAGCACCGGCCACGCTCGGGAACAGCCCCAGCAAAATCAACATACCGGCAATCCATACACCGATATGGCGGCTGGCGATGCCGGTGAGCTGAATGACACCGTTGTTCTGGGCAAAGATCGAGCTGGGGAATGTGTTGAACACACCGGCCAGCAGCGAGTTGGCGCCGTTAACCAATACACCGCCCTTGATGCGTTGCATCCACACCGGGCCTTCAACCGGCTGGCGTGACACTTTACTGGTGGCGGTTACGTCACCAATGGCTTCCAGCGAGGTCACCAGGTAAATCACCAGCATCGGAATAAACAGCGACCACGAGAACCCCAGGCCGAAATGCAACGGCACCGGCACCTGGAACAGTTCGGCCTGGTGCATGCCGGTGAAGTCCAGGCGGCCCAGATAGCCCGCCAGTGCGTAGCCCACGGCCAGGGCAATGACGATGGCACAACTGCGCATCCAGACCAGCGGGATGCGGTTAAGGATGACGATGATCGCCAGGACCACCCCTGACAGCATCAGGTTTTCACCGTTGGCGAAGGTGCCGTTGCCCATGGCGGTAAAGCCGCCGCCCATGCTGATCAGGCCGACTTTAATCAGCGTCAGGCCGATCATCAGCACCACGATGCCGGTCACCAGCGGGGTGATCATGCGCTTCACAAAGGGCAGAACCCGTGAGATGCCCATTTCGACAAACGAGCCGGCAATCACCACCCCGAAAATCGCCGCCATGACGCCTTCCACCGGCGTGCCTTGCTTGACCATCAAGGCGCCCCCGGCAATCAACGGGCCGACAAAGTTGAAACTGGTGCCTTGCACGATCAGAAGCCCGGCGCCGAACGGTCCGAAGCGTTTGCACTGAACAAACGTCGCAATCCCGGAGATGACCAGCGACATGGAAACAATCAGGTTGGTATCACGGCTGGAAACCCCCAATGCCTGACAAATCAACAGGCCCGGCGTGACGATGGGCACGATGATCGCCAGCAAATGTTGCAGGGCTGCAAGAAAACCGATCCACGGCTTGGGGCGGTCCTCAAGACCAAATACCAGATCGCTGGCCTGGGACTCGGCTTCATGGGGTGTTTTAAGAGAGGTCATGGCGAGCGCCCTGGAAAAAAGAGCGCGATTCTACTGGTGTTGGGCCATTACGCCCAGTGCTGGATTGCCACCTGACACGAACTCCTCCGTAGCAACTGCCGAACGCAGACTCGTTCAGTCGGCAGTTGCTACGGTGAGTTTACCCATGTGGCTAGAGATGCAATGCGTGCCCCAAGGCGCGCAGCGCGGCTTCCTGTACGGCTTCGCCCAAGGTCGGGTGGGCGTGGATGGTACCGGCGATGTCTTCCAGGCAGGCGCCCATTTCCAGCGACTGCCCAAAAGCAGTCGACAATTCCGATACGCCAATGCCCACCGCTTGCCAACCGACAATCAGATGATTGTCACGCCGTGCCACGACGCGGACAAATCCGCTTTTGGATTCCAGGGTCATGGCCCGGCCATTGGCGGAAAAGGGGAAGCTGGCGCTCAAACAGTCCAGGCCGGCGGCCTCGGCCTCGGCCGGGGTTTTACCCACCACCACGATTTCAGGGTCGGTAAAGCACACGGCAGCGATCGCCGTGGGGCTGAACTCCCGTTGTTTGCCGGCAATCAGCTCAGCCACCATTTCGCCTTGGGCCATGGCCCGGTGTGCAAGCATCGGCTCACCGGTCAGGTCGCCAATCGCCCAGACATTGCGCATGCTGGTCAGGCAGCGGTTGTCCACCGCAATGGCCGAGCCGTTCATGGTCAGGCCCAGGGTTTCAAGGTTGAACCCCTGGGTACGCGGACGCCGACCGACCGCGACCAATACCTGATCGGTTTCCAGGGTTTGGCTTTCGCCCATGCGATTGCGCATCGAGAGGGTTTTGGTGCTGGCCTGGAAACCTTCGACGCTGTGCTCCAGATACACAATGATGCCCAGCGTCTTGAGGGATTCAGCCACCGGTTGCGTCAGTTCTTTGTCGTAGGTTGGCAGAATCCGGTCGCGCGCTTCGACCACGGTCACTTCGGCGCCGAGCTTGCGATAAGCGATGCCCAGCTCCAGCCCGATGTAACCCGCCCCCACCACCGTCAGGCGTTTGGGAATGGTCGTGGGCGTCAGCGCTTCGGTGGACGAAACGATTGGCCCGCCAATCGGCAGAACCGGCAGTTCGACGGTTTGTGAGCCGGTGGCCAGCAACAGGTGTTCGCATTCAATGCGCTGACCGTCAACTTCGACCGCCTTGCCATCGAGGATCTTCGCCCAGCCATGAATGACCTTGACCCCGTGTTTTTTCAGCAGCGCGCCGACACCTGTGGTCAGGCGGTCGACGATGCCGTTCTTCCACTGCACGCTTTGGCCGATGTCCAGAGTGGGTGCCTGGACCTTGATCCCCAGCGGCGAGTGCTGGCCGCTGTAACGCTGCGTGGTATGAAACTGTTCGGCTACATGAATCAATGCCTTGGACGGTATGCAGCCGACGTTCAGGCAGGTGCCGCCCAGCGACTGGCCTTCGATCAGGACCGTTGGAATTCCCAGCTGGCCGGCGCGAATCGCTGCGACGTAACCGCCAGGGCCGCCACCGATAATCAGCAGCGTGGTGTGTTGAGTTGGCTGCATGTTCACTCCAGAAACAGGGTGGCAGGTTGTTCGAGCAAGCCACGCATGGCCTGAATAAATTGTGCCGCGTCCATGCCGTCCACCACGCGATGGTCGAAGGAGCTGGAGAGGTTCATCATTTTGCGGATCACGATCTGGCCTTTGACCACCACCGGACGCTCAACGATGCGGTTAACCCCGATAATCGCGACTTCGGGCAGATTGACCACGGGGGTACTGACGATGCCACCGAGCGCGCCGAGGCTGGTCAGGGTGATGGTCGAACCGCTGAGTTCTTCGCGGGTGGCTTTGCCGGTACGTACGGCGTTGGCCAGGCGGGCGATCTCATCGGCTGCGCCCCACAGGGTCAGACTTTCGGCATGACGAACCACCGGCACCATCAGGCCGCCATCGCTCTGTGCGGCAACCCCGATGTGGGCGGCACCAAAACGGGTGATGATTTGTGCTTCGTCGTCGTAACGTACGTTGATCTGCGGGAAATCACGCAAGGCCACGACCATTGCCCGCACCAGGAACGGCAGCAAGGTCAACTTGCCACGGCTGTCGCCCCATTTCTGGTTGAGCTGGGCCCGCAGTTCTTCGAGGGCGGTGACGTCCACCTCTTCAACGTAGCTGAAGTGCGCGGCGCGGCGTTTGGCATCCTGCATGCGCTGGGCGATCTTGCGCCGCAGGCCGATGACCGGGATTTGCTGCTCATCGGTGCGCTTGGCAAAACCACTGGCCGGAGCTGGTGCGGTGGTGTCTTGCGTGAGATAGGCTTCCAGGTCGTCATGCAGCACGCGGCCTGCCGGGCCGGTACCGTGGACAAAGCGCAGCTCGATGCCGGCATCCCAGGCGCGTTTGCGTACCGCCGGCGAGGCCAGCGGCCGTTCGTTGGCTTCACGGGCAACCGGTGCCGGGCGGGTGGTCGGGGCGCAGCTGGGCGCTGTCCTGGCCACTGGCGCCGAAACCGCGGCGACTTCAACGCGGGCCTGTGGTGCGGCTTTTGGCGCGGCAGCGACCGGGGCCACCGGTTGTGCGCTTTCACGCAGGTTGCCGGCCCCTTCGACCTCAATGCGGATCAGCTCGCTGCCCACGGCCATCACTTCGCCGGGCTGTCCACCCAGCGCCAGTACTTTGCCCGCGACCGGGGAGGGGATGTCCACGGTGGCCTTGTCGGTCATCACATCGGCGACGATCTGGTCTTCGCTGACCATGTCGCCGACTTTGACAAACCATTCCACCAGTTCAACTTGAGCAATGCCTTCGCCAATGTCCGGCATCTTGATAACGTGCGTACCCATTCAGACCTCCATAACCCGTTGCAAAGCTGCACCCACCCGCGCCGGGCCTGGGAAGTAGGCCCATTCCTGAGCATGCGGATAAGGCGTATCCCAGCCTGTCACGCGCTCGATTGGCGCTTCCAGATAGTGGAAGCAGTGCTCTTGAACCAGCGCAATCAGCTCGGCACCAAACCCGCAGGTACGGGTGGCTTCGTGCACGACGACACAGCGGCGGGTTTTTTTCACGGAGGTAACGATGGCATCCAGGTCCAGGGGCCACAGGCTGCGCAGGTCGATGACTTCGGCATCGATGCCGGTTTCTTCGGCGGCTACCTGAGCGACGTACACGGTGGTGCCGTAAGTCAGGATGGTGACTTCAGTGCCCGGCCGGACGATGGCGGCACAGTCCAGCGGGACGGTGTAATAACCATCCGGCACGGCGCTGGCAGGGTGTTTCGACCACGGAGTGACCGGACGATCGTGGTGCCCGTCGAACGGGCCGTTGTACAGGCGTTTCGGCTCGAGGAAGATCACCGGGTCATCGTTTTCGATGGCGGCGATCAACAAGCCTTTGGCGTCGTACGGGTTGGACGGCATGACGGTCCGCAGACCACAGACCTGGGTGAACATGGCTTCGGGGCTCTGGCTGTGAGTCTGGCCGCCGTAGATCCCGCCGCCGCAGGGCATGCGCAGGGTCATCGGGGCGATGAACTCCCCGGCCGAGCGATAACGCAAGCGGGCCGCCTCGGAGACAATCTGGTCGGAGGCCGGATAGAAATAGTCGGCAAACTGGATTTCAGCCACCGGCCGCAGGCCATAAGCACCCATGCCCACCGCCGCGCCGACGATCCCGCTTTCGGAAATCGGCGCATCGAACACGCGCGAGCTGCCGTATTTGGCCTGCAGGCCTTCGGTGCAGCGGAACACGCCGCCGAAGTAACCCACGTCCTGGCCAAACACCACGACGTTGTCATCGCGTTCAAGCATCACGTCCATGGCCGAACGCAGGGCCTGGATCATCGTCAGGGTGCTGGTGCTCACGGCGTTCTCCATCTGAATTTTATTGTTGTCGTTCATCTGGTTATAACCCCAATTGCTGACGTTGCCGACGCAGGTGGTCGGGCATGTCCTTGTACACGTCCTCAAAGATCGTCGCGGCGCTCGGTATCTGCCCGCCCGCCAGGGTGCCGAAGCGTTCGGCTTCCTTTTGTGCGCCGATGATTTCGGCTTCAAGTTCGGCGCTGACGGCAGCATGTTCTTCTTCTGACCAGTTGCCGGTGGCAATCAGGTGCTGCTTGAGGCGAACAATCGGATCACCGAGCGGGAAGTGGCTCCAGTCATCAGCCGGGCGATACTTGGAAGGGTCGTCGGATGTGGAGTGCGGCCCTGCGCGGTAGGTCACCCACTCGATCAGCGTCGGGCCCAGATTGCGTCGGGCGCGTTCAGCGGCCCAGGCCGAGGCGGCGTACACCGCGATAAAGTCATTGCCGTCGACTCGCAGAGAAGCGATGCCGCAGCCAACGCCACGTCCGGCGAAGGTGGTGGATTCGCCGCCGGCGATCGCCTGGAACGTCGAGATCGCCCACTGGTTGTTCACCACGTTGAGGATGACCGGGGCGCGGTAGACGTGAGCGAAGGTGAGGGCGGTATGGAAGTCGGACTCAGCGGTCGCGCCGTCACCAATCCAGGCCGAAGCAATTTTGGTGTCACCCTTGATGGCCGACGCCATGCCCCAGCCCACTGCTTGCATGAACTGGGTCGCAAGGTTGCCGGAAATACTGAAGAACCCGTAGTCACGCACCGAGTACATGATCGGCAATTGCCGGCCCTTCAAGGGGTCGCGTTCGTTGGACAGCAACTGGCAAATCAGGTCGACCAGAGGCACATCGCGGGCCATCAAAATGCTTTGCTGGCGGTAGGTCGGGAAGCACATGTCGTCGATGTTCAAGGCCAGTGCCTGAGCGCTGCCAATGGCTTCTTCGCCAAGGCTTTGCATATAGAACGACATTTTTTTCTGGCGCTGGGCGACCACCATGCGGGTGTCGAATATCCGGGTCTTGAGCATGGCGCGCATGCCAGCGCGCAGGATCTCGGTTGATACGCCTTCAGCCCACGGGCCTAGCGCCTGGCCTTGATCGTCGAGCACGCGAATCAAGCCTTTGGCCAAGTCGGCAGTGTCGGCGGGTTCGATGTCGATAGGGGGTTTGCGTACCAGACCGGCATCGGTCAGGCGCAGGTAGCTGAAGTCGGTCCTGCAGCCTGGACGGCCAGAGGGTTCAGGAACGTGCAGGCGCAGCGGTGCATATTCATTCATGGCTTTCTCTACGCTCGATCTTGTCGTGTTTTATTAGGGCGCGGGAGCTAGGTGTTAAAGATCTGGCTGAAGAAACAGCCAAATCTTGTCCTACAACCATCATATTCCTGACAGTGAAGAATATTTCTCTGTAGTTCGTTGTGCTTTGAAGCGTTTAAGGATAAGAATTCTGCATAAACATAAAAAACAGGTGCTTTTGTCTCATGCGCAAGCTAGATCGAACGGACATCGGGATTCTCAACAGCCTTCAGCAGAATGCGCGCATCACCAACGCGGACCTTGCGCGCTCGGTTAACCTGTCGCCCACCCCGTGTTTCAACCGGGTCAAGGCGATGGAAGAACGTGGATTGATTCGTGAGCAGGTCACCTTGCTCGACGCCGACATGCTCGGGCTGCACGTCAATGTGTTCATCCACGTCAGCCTGGAGAAACAGGTCGAAGAAGCGTTACAGCACTTTGAAGCGGCGATTTCTGACCGCCATGAAGTGATGGAGTGCTATTTGATGGCCGGTGATCCGGATTACCTGATCCGGGTGCTGGTGCCGAGCATCCAGGCGCTGGAACGTTTCATGATGGACTTTCTGACCAAGGTTCCGGGCGTGGCCAATATTCGTTCCAGCTTTGCCCTCAAGCAGGTGCGTTACAAAACAGCACTGCCCTTGCCGCCGGGCGGGTTAATGCTGGAAGAGTGACTCACAGCCTCAGTCGCCAGCATTGGTTAAACCGCAAATCGACCCTCGACAGCGGTTCGACATCGATCAGATTGAACGCCTGCAGGCTGGCGCCCAGAGCATGCAGGACGGCAGCGCGGATAACGAACGGGTGAGTGACCACGACAAAATGTCCCTCTTCGCGAAATCCGTCGAGCCAGGTGCTGACTCGCAGGCAGAGGTCTTGCACTGACTCGCCATTGTGCGGTGCCGCAAAGGGGTTGCTGGTCCAGTCGAGGAGCACTTGAGGAATACGCGCTTGCAGGTCGGACAAGCGCTGCCCTTGCCAGTCTCCGGCGTCGTAGTCGCCCAGCGCGGGAACGATTTCAATCTCACTGCCCAGCGCCTGGGCGGTTTGCAGGGTCCGGATTTCGGGAGCACAGAGAATGCGCACCGGTTTTTTCAGGGCGGGGGCCATTTGCGCGGCTTTGAGCAGGCCGGCGGGTTCTGCCGGTTCATCCGCAGCAAAGTACCCCAAGCGCTGAGCTTCGGTTCGGGCATGGCAGATAAAGCTCAGACGTGTGGGCATGACGCGCTCCTTGGAGGGCTCAGCGGCCCCCCCACAGTCGGAGAGGCGTTTCAGATCAGAATAAACAGGCCCAACAGGCCCGCGAAAATCGCCCACTTCTCTAAATAATAGCGGGTGCGATTGCGCTTCTTGAGCTCTTTGCCGCGCAGGCGAATTTTATACAGTCTGGTAAAGGCGCGGTTCAGGTTGCCGGTTTTATCATTGGCGTCATTGGGTGAGCTGGCAGAGGCCATGACTGTGCGGCTAAACCACTGATTGAAGGCGGCCGCCCAGCGGTATTGCATCGGGCGTTCGACATCGCAAAACAGGATGATGCGGTTTTTATCGGTGGTGTTTTCGGCATAGTGGATGAATGTCTCATCAAACATGACGCCTTCACCGTCACGCCATGAGTAGTTTTGCCCATCGACATTGATATAGCAGCCCGGATCATTCGGCGTGTCGAGACCCAAGTGATAACGCAGGGAGCCGGCGTACGGATCGCGATGGCGTACCAGCCTGGAACCGGGTGGCAATTCGGCAAACATGGCGGCCTTGATGGTGCCAATACCGTTAAGCAGCTCAATGGTACGAGGGCACAGTTCAACCGCGGAAGGGTGATTATCGCCATACCACTTCAGGTAGAAACGCTTCCAGCCAGTTTTGAAGAACGAGTTGAATCCCACATCATTGGGCTGCTCGGAGCGTTTGATTTCTCCGGCGCGCATCAGTTGCCGGGCTTCCTCGCGGATCTCCTGCCAGTGCTCCTGCAGGGGTTGCAGCTCAGGGAAATCCGCCGGCTTCAGGTACGGTTGGCTGGGCACCTTTGAAAACAGGTAAAGAAAGCAGTTGATCGGTGCAAGAAAGGTCGAATGGTCGCTCAGTTGACGACTCAATTTATGTCGCACCTTGCCCCGCAAGTGGACATGCGCGATGGACAAAACGTAGACAGCAATAATGATGAGTTTCAAGAGTATCGTCACAAGTCGAGTGAAAACGCAGCCCTGACATCACGCAATTTGCCCGGCATCCTGTAGGAGTTGCCGAGCAATGGTGTGGCTTTAGGGGCGCCAAAGAGTAAGGTTAAAACAGCCCATGGGGCCTTTTCCAGCTTTTCATGGGCGTTTTGTACATCTTTGCTTACAGTCTTTGGTCGGGTTGCGTGCCGCTTTTTACGTGATCAAGCATTGTGATACGCCTCAAACCGGCTGCCACAGATTCAGCTGCAGGCCTTCAGGTTGACCGGGCCTACAAACTCGTTGCCACGGCCCATGACGCAAGCGACTGTCTGGTTGCGCTGGCGCTCCCAGGCCTGTACCGGGTAGGTCTTGTTCCAGGCTTCATACAGTTGGCGGTCTTGCTTCGACAGGCGCAGGTTGTAGCGCTTGCTCATGTAAAAGTAGGTGCGCGCGATCATTCCGCGAATAGACGGGCGTGGCATGACCTTTTTGGACTTGAAGTCGATTTGGGTCAGGCATGAACCGTACTGTCCCTGCTGCGTGGGCAGCCAGCCAAAACTGAAGTTGCTCCGGTCACCGTTGACTTCGCCAATGCTGGGTACAAGGTTGTGCAGGTCGGCTTCCGCGACCTTGAATACCGGGTCGTTACGGGTGCAGTTTTTGCGGCCGCCACTTTGCCAGCATTGGCGCTGATGGCCGATTTGCCAGGCAGGCACGATATGTTCCCACTCAATGCGTGCTGCGCGGTTGGCATTTTTGCGCGGGATATAACCGCAGGCTTCGAGGTTGACGCGGTTCCCGGTGTATTTGCAGCCGCAGTAAAACTCGGTGGACTGGGGGGCGTAGAGTTTCCAGGCGATTTTTTTGGCTTCACTGAAGGTTTGGGGTGCACCCGCGTGTGCGCTGGTGACGATGCAAAGGCTGGCCAGTGCCAGTAAACGAACCCACATTGACTCAATCTTCCTCAGGTACGGTCCAGAAAACATTCACGCCGCCATCATCGCGATGAGCGATGGTGACGTTGTCGTTTTCGGAGATTTCTTCCAGCAAGCGTTCCCAAAATTCCGGGTTGTCACCTTCCTGTCGTTCAAGCACAGCCATCTTTTCTTTTTGAGCTTTGGGCGAACTGATGATCTTCTGGATGCGCATTCCGAAAGTTTCGTAGGGAGTCGGAGGGCTTGGCGGTGTTGCCGCTTTTTTACTCATGATGCAATCCTTGGGTTGCTGTATGCGCATACAGTATTTAACTGTGCGGTTTTTCGCAACTGTTAGGTGAGCGAGGAAGCGGGTCCGGGGCGTTTATGCGGCCCATAAAAAAGGCCGCCTCCCGAGGGAGGCGGCCTTCTTGTGTTCAAGCCGTCAACCGTATGCGACGACTCAGTATTCCCAGAACATCCGCTGCAGCTCTTTGCTGTCCTGGGTCTTGGTCAGGGCGACCATGGCCAGGATGCGGGCTTTTTGAGGGTTGAGGTCATGGGCTACAACCCAGTCGTTCTTGTCGTCTGGCTGCTCTGCGTTACGCAGTACGAACCCGCCGTTGTTGACGTGTGAAGAACGAATGATCTGGATGCCATCTTTACGCAGGTCCTGCAGGGTCGGAACCACGCGGGACGACACGGAACCGTTACCGGTACCGACGTGGATGATGGCTTTGGCGCCGGCTTGTGCAAATGCCTTGTAGGCGGTGTCGTCTACGTTGCCGTACGAGTAGGCGATGCCTACGTTTGGCAGGGAAGTGATGTTTTTAATGTCGAACTCGGAATCCATGGTGTGGCGCTTGGCAGGCAAGCGGAACCAGTAGGATTTGCCTTCGACCACCATGCCCAATGCACCCCAAGGGCTTTTGAAGGCCTCGGTCTTGATGTTCATCGTTTTGCTGACGTCACGGCCGGACTGGATCTCGTCGTTCATGGTGACCAGCACGCCTTTGCCGCGCGCATCTTTGCTCCCGGCGACAGCTACCGCGTTGTACAGGTTGAGCATGCCATCAGCCGACATGGCAGTGCCCGGGCGCATGGAGCCGACCACGATGATGGGCTTGTCGGTTTTTTCAACGAGATTGAGGAAGTAGGCGGTTTCTTCCAGGGTGTCGGTGCCGTGGGTAATCACGATGCCATCGACATCTTTGCTGTCAGCGAGCTCTGCGACGCGGCGGCCCAGCTGCAGCAAGTTGTCGTTGGAAATGCTCTCCGAAGCGATTTGCATGACTTGCTCGCCACGCACGTTGGCCAGCTTGCTCAGTTCAGGGACAGCGGCGATCAGTTGGTCGACGCCCACTTTGGCTGCGGTGTAGGTCGCGCTGTTGGCAGCGCTGGCACCGGCGCCGGCGATGGTGCCGCCGGTTGCCAGAATGACCACGTTAGGCTTGGTGACGGTCTCTTGAGCTTGAACGACCGGCAGTGACAGAAGAAGGGCCAAGGCGCCCGGGACAATTGTTTTCAACACAGCTGTTTTCATTATTTTCTCTCTTATTTGGTAAACGTGCTGACGTACGTACATCCCGCACGGCTCGCGCCATCCCCTGGTCGTGAGCCGAGAACAAGGCAGCAGTATTTGTGCCAACGTTCAGGCGTGTTGTTTTTTAGTATAAGTTATTGATTTTCATGGTTTTTATTTTGTGCTTGATAGGTGTTTTTTCTGCGGAGTACGGAATTCCGAACAAATAGGGGGTTCTCTGTTCGGAGACTCGGCCATTGATCGGTGGTGCGCGGTCTTTTTTCACGTTGACAAATAATCGGCGGCTTTCCATAGTGAGGTTCAAGCAAACGTTTGCGCGATGTTGCCGGATCGGACTCAGCGGTAGGGTCCCACCCGGGCCGGCTGCCATTTACAGCGTGGTTGGCAGGCAAGGCGCGAGCAGGACGTTGCTCACAATAATCATAAGATCGGAGTTACTTCCATGAAGCTGCCCTTTGCTGGACGCCTTCTCGCTGTGGCCATAATGGCCGCAACCTCCTTATCCCTCCCGACGGCTTATGCCGACACCCCTGAAAAGCCCAAAGTCGGCCTGGTGATGAAATCGCTGGCCAACGAGTTCTTTGTCACCATGCAGAAGGGTGGCGAAGATTATCAAAAAGCCCATTCAGCGGACTTCGACCTGATCTCCAACGGGATCAAGAACGAAACCGACACCGCAGGCCAGATCGACATCATTCAGCAGATGATCATCGCTAAAGTCGATGCGCTGGTGATTGCTCCTGCGGACTCCAAAGCGCTGGTATCGACCATTAAAAAAGCCAAAGACCGTGGCATCGTCGTGGTCAATATCGATAACCGGCTGGATCCCGATGTCCTGAAAAGCAAAGGCCTCGACGTGCCATTTGTAGGGCCTAACAACAGGCAGGGCGCGCGCGAGGTCGGTGACTACCTGGCGAAAACGCTCAAGGCGGGCGATCAGGTCGGGATTATCGAGGGTGTATCGACCACCACCAATGCGCAGATGCGCACTGCAGGGTTCAAGGATGCAATGAGTGCCGCCGGCATGAAGGTCGTTTCGGTACAGTCCGGAGACTGGGAAATCGACGGTGGCAACAAGGTTGCGTCGGGCATGCTCAGTGAATACCCCGAAATCAAGGCCATCCTGGCCGGCAATGACAGCATGGCCATAGGGGCGGTTTCGGCCATCCGTGCGGCCGGCAAAACCGGCAAGGTGCAAGTTGTGGGTTACGACAACATCAACGCCATCAAACCGATGCTCGAAGATGGCCGTGTACTTGCCACTGCCGATCAGGCAGCTGCACAACAGGCGGTTTTTGGCATTGAGACGGCACTCAAGCTGGTCAAAAAAGAGCCGGTCGAAAACCTGAAAGATGGCGTCATCGACACGCCGGTCGAGCTGGTTATCAAGCCATAGTCCAATTCGCTGCCACAGGCGCCTGCTCGGTGAGCGGGCGCCCGGAGAAGTTTTATGTCTGCTTCTAATGCCAGCGTGGTGCTTTCGGTCGGCGGGATCGGCAAAACTTACACCCAGCCAGTTCTGGCGGGTATCGACCTGACGCTGCACCGTGGCGAAGTCCTGGCGTTGACCGGTGAAAACGGAGCCGGGAAAAGTACACTGTCGAAAATCATCGCAGGCCTGGAAGTGCCGACGCTCGGGCACATGCATTTCAGGGGGCAAGCCTATGCTCCCGGCAGTCGTACACAGGCGGAGCGCCTGGGAATTCGCATGGTCATGCAGGAGCTCAACCTGCTGCCCACGTTGACCGTGGCCGAGAATCTTTTTCTGGATAATCTGCCCAGCCATTTTGGCTGGGTCAATCGCAAGCAATTGCGCAAGGCTGCCATCGAGGCAATGGCCCAAGTGGGGCTGGAGGCCATTGACCCCGACACTTTGGTTGCCGACCTGGGGGTAGGGCACCAGCAAATGGTCGAAATCGCCCGCAACCTGATCGGTGACTGCCATGTGCTGATTCTGGATGAGCCGACCGCGATGCTCACGGCCCGCGAAGTCGACATGTTGTTTGCCCAGATCGAACGGCTCCAGGCGCGCGGGGTAGCGATTGTCTACATTTCCCATCGGCTCGAAGAGTTGGCGCGTGTTGCACAACGCATTGCCGTGTTACGCGACGGCCGCCTGGTGTGCGTCGAACCCATCGCCAATTACAGCAGTGAACAACTGGTCAATTTGATGGTGGGGCGGGAGCTCGGTGACACTCTGGACATGGGCATCCGCACCTTGGGCGAAACAGCGCTCAAGGTCACGGGGCTGGGGCGTTCGGACAAAGTCCGGGAGGTGTCGTTCGAGGTTCGCAAAGGCGAGATATTTGGTATTTCCGGCCTGATCGGGGCAGGGCGTACTGAGCTTTTACGTTTGATCTATGGTGCCGACGTGCCGGACAGCGGCACGGTGGCGCTCGGCTCCCCGGCGCAGGTGGTGAGTATCCGCTCACCCGTGGAAGCGGTCAGGCACGGCATTGCCTTGATTACCGAGGACCGCAAGGGTGAAGGGTTGCTGTTGACCCAGTCGATCAGCGCCAATATCGGTCTGGGCAACATGGACCGGGTCTCCCGGGCGGGCATATTGAATGCTCCCGACGAGTCTGCCCTGGCGCAGCGTCAGATCGACGCAATGGGCATCCGCAGTTCAGGACCCGGGCAAATCGTGTCGCAACTGTCGGGGGGCAACCAGCAGAAAGTGGTCATCGGCCGCTGGCTGGAGCGCGACTGTTCGGTCCTGCTGTTTGATGAGCCCACCCGCGGTATCGACATCGGTGCCAAGTTCGACATCTACCGTTTGCTCGGCAACCTGACACGTCAGGGCAAGGCACTGGTCGTGGTGTCGAGCGATCTGCGCGAATTGATGTTGATCTGTGATCGTATCGGCGTGTTGTCGGCCGGGCGTCTGATCGACACCTTCGAGCGGGACAACTGGAGTCAGGAGCAGTTGCTGGCAGCAGCGTTTGCCGGTTATCAAAAACGAGATGCGTTGCTCGCTGAAGCCACGCCAAAGGATGCCTCATGAAAACCACTTCCGTGGTGCAAAAAAGTGCGCACAACTATTACGGCATGGGTACCTATCTGGGGCTGGCGGGTGCCTTGCTGGCCATGATCATCCTGTTCTCCAGCCTGAGTGATCATTTCTTTTCTTATGACACGTTGAGCACCCTGGCCAACCAGATCCCGGACCTGATGGTGCTGGCGGTCGGGATGACGTTTGTGCTGATCATCGGTGGCATTGACCTGTCGGTCGGTTCGGTACTGGCTTTGGCGGCATCAGCGGTCAGTGTGGCGATTCTGGGCTGGGGCTGGAGCGTGCTGCCGGCAGCCTTGCTGGGAATGGGCTGCGCTGCGCTGGCCGGCACGATTACGGGGTCGATCACCGTGGCGTGGCGGATTCCTTCTTTTATTGTGTCGCTGGGCGTTCTGGAAATGGCCCGGGGTGCGGCCTATCAAATGACAGGATCGCGCACGGCTTACATTGGTGATGCCTTTGCCTGGTTGTCCAATCCGATTGCCTTCGGGATTTCGCCGTCTTTTATCATCGCGTTGCTGATCATTGTCGTGGCTCAGGCGGTGCTGACGCGCACGGTGTTTGGCCGCTATCTGATCGGGATCGGCACCAACGAAGAGGCGGTTCGCCTCGCGGGGATCAATCCAAAGCCTTATAAAATCCTGGTCTTCAGCCTGATGGGGTTGCTGGCAGGGGTTGCCGCGTTGTTCCAGATATCGCGCCTGGAAGCCGCAGATCCCAATGCCGGTTCAGGCCTTGAGTTGCAGGTGATTGCGGCGGTGGTGATCGGCGGCACGAGCTTGATGGGTGGGCGGGGTTCCGTCATCAGCACGTTTTTCGGCGTGTTGATTATCTCGGTGCTGGCGGCAGGGTTGGCGCAAATCGGTGCGACCGAGCCGACCAAGCGTATCATTACCGGTGCTGTCATTGTGATAGCAGTGGTATTGGACACATACCGCAGTCAACGGGCACGGCGACGGAATTGAACAATGGCAACTATTAAAGATGTCGCAGCAATGGCAGGTATCTCGTATACGACGGTTTCTCATGTGCTGAACAAAACGCGTCCGGTGAGTGAGCCGGTGCGTTTGAAGGTGGAAGAGGCCATTGCACGTCTTGATTATGTACCCAGCGCGGTGGCGCGTTCCTTGAAGGCCAAGTCCACCGCCACCATCGGGCTGCTGGTTGCGAACAGCCTGAACCCCTATTTCGCGGAGCTGGCGCGAGGCATCGAAGACTGCTGCGAGCGCAACAACTATTGCGTCATCCTGTGCAATTGCGACGACGACCCGGTCAAGCAGCGTAATTACTTGCGTGTACTCCTCGAAAAGCGGGTTGACGGGCTGGTAGTCGCCTCAGCAGGGGGAGACCTCGGGTTGGCGGGCGGTCTGGCCGGTGTCAAAACCCCCATGGTGATTGTCGACCGCAACCTTGACGGGATTGAAGCGGATCTGGTGCGCATCGATCATGAGTTGGGGGCTTATCTGGCCACGCGGCATTTGCTCAACCTCGGGCACCGCGATATCGCCTGCATTGGCGGCCCCGGCATTACCCGTGTTGCCCAGTTGCGCATGGCCGGCTATTTGCGGGCACTTGATGAAGCTGAAGTTTCAGTGCCTGAGCACTGGAAGGTTGAAAGCGATTTCAGCAGTGTCGGTGGTTATGAGGCTGCGGTCCGCTTGCTGGCGCATAACCCGCCCTCGGCCATTTTTGCGTGTAACGACATGATGGGGATCGGTGTGCTGCGTGCGGCGGCGGAACGCAATATTCGGGTGCCGGACCAGCTTTCGGTGATCGGTTTTGATGATGTGCAGATGAGTCGTTATGTTTACCCGGCGCTGACGACGGTCGGGCAGTCGATTTTGCAACTGGGTGAAATGGCTGCACAGCTGTTGTTGCGTCGTATCGCGACACCAGACCGTGCCGTCGAGCAGCACATCGTGACCCCGAGCATTGTGTTGCGCGAGTCCACTTCCGCCCGCGTAGAAGGGCGGTTGTCAGCCCCTCAGAAAATCAATGGATGAGTGCCGAGACATGCAAGCAAACGTAGTAGTGGTGGGCAGCCTGAACATGGACCTGGTCACGCGCACGGAACGATTGCCGCGGCCCGGAGAAACAATCTTCGGCCAGTCCCTCGACACGGTACCGGGCGGCAAGGGGGCTAATCAGGCCGTGGCGGCGGCCCGCCTGGGGGCGCAGGTGGCCATGGTTGGTTGCCTCGGCAGTGATGCCTACGGCACGCAACTGCGTGAAGGGATGCTGGCGGAGCACATTGATTGCCGGGCATTACGTACCGTGCCGGAGGGGGTGAGCGGTGTGGCCCTGATCGTGGTCGACGCCGACAGCCAGAACACCATTGTGGTGGTGCCCGGCACCAACGCGTGCCTGGTGCCACAGGACATACAGGCCTTTGACGAGGTCTTGCAGGCAGCCAGGGTCATCATCTGCCAGCTTGAGGTCCCGATGGACACGGTTGGCTATACCCTGCGCCGTGGACGTGAACTGGATAAAACCGTGATTCTCAATCCGGCGCCGGCCAGCGGTCCGCTGCCTGCGCAGTGGTATGCGGCGATTGATTACGTGATTCCTAATGAAAGCGAGGCATGGGCGCTCAGCGGTGTGGCAGTCAACTCGCTCGAGACGGCAGAAGAAGCGGCGCGCCGGCTGATCGAACTGGGTGCGCGCAAGGTCATTGTGACCTTGGGGGCACAAGGTGCGTTGCTGGTTAGCCCGCAGCGTGTCGTGCATTTTGCGGCGCCCAGGGTTGAAGCGGTAGATGCCACCGCGGCGGGCGACACATTTGTCGGGGCGTTTTCAGCCGCACTGGCGGCGGGCAAGGACGAAGACGACGCCGTCCGGTTCGCTCAGGTTGCCGCGGCCTTGTCCGTGACCCGTGAAGGTGCCCAGCCTTCCATTCCTCGATTGAACGACGTTCAGGGTTTTGTCATTCCATGAAAAAAACACCTTTGCTCAATATCGCCCTATCAAGGCTTGTCGCCTCGCTGGGGCATGGTGATGTCGTCGTGATTGCCGATGCCGGTTTGCCAGTGCCCAAGGGTGTTGAGCTGATTGACCTGGCCCTCACCCAAGGCATTCCCGATCTGGCCAGCACGCTGGACGTACTGCTCAGTGAAATGCAGGTGCAGAGCCATGTCCTGGCCCATGAACTGCTGGCGCTTCCTTGTCCGGCGTTGCGGAGTATTGACCGGCATGCCGACGCAGGGGACCTGGGAGAGAGAAACGTGATGTCCCACAACGCCTTCAAAGAGCTGTGCCAGCAAGCCAAAGTGATTATTCGTACCGGTGAGTGCAAACCGTACTGCAACATAGCCTTGATTGCAGGCGTGACCTTTTAAAACCACGACAAGGAGTCGCCCATGGCGCGTTTCACGCAGACTTTCCAACCATTGATCAGGAGTATCCTGCTTTTGTCCGTACTCTCTATCTCAAGCGTTCAGGCTGCCGACAAGGTCGATCTGATTATCGACACCGACCCGGGGGCGGATGATGTCGTGGCGTTGCTGCTGGCATTTGCTTCGCCGGAAGAACTCAATGTGCGGGCGATTACCACGGTAGCGGGCAACGTTCGCCTGGATAAAACCTCACGCAATGCCCGTCTGGCGCGCGAATGGGGAGGGCGCGAAGACATCCCGGTGTATGCCGGGGCGCCGAGGCCGCTGATTCGTACGCCGATCTACGCTGAGAACATACATGGCGAGGAAGGCGTGACCGGCGTTCCGGTCCACGAGCCTGCAAAAGGTCTTGAGCAGACCCATGCGGTTAACTACCTGATTGATACCTTGCGTTCGGTCAAGCCCGGCAGCGTGACCATTGCCATGCTCGGCCCGCAAACAAACCTGGCCCTGGCCTTGATTCAGGCCCCTGATATCAAACAGGGCATCAAGGAAGTGGTCGTCATGGGCGGGGCTCATTTCAATGGTGGCAATATCACCCCGGTCGCGGAATTCAACCTCTACGCGGACCCGCATGCGGCCGATGTTGTCTTGAAAAGCGGGGTAAAACTGGTTTACATCCCCCTCGATGTGACGCACAAAATACTGACCAGTGAAGAGCGCCTCAAACACATCGCTGCGCTGGGCAATACGGCCGGGAAATTGGTCAGCGATATTCTGAACGGGTATGTGAAGGCCGATATGGAACACTACGGGCTGCCAGGCGGTCCTGTGCACGATGCCGGCGTGATTGCCTATCTGCTAAAGCCGAGCCTGTTCACCGGGCGCGAGATCAACATGGTCGTGGACACCCGTGAAGGGCCGACGTTTGGTCAGACCATTGCTGACTGGTACGGCACGCTCAAGCAACCAAACACGGTGTTTTGGGTTGAGGATGGAGATGCCCAGGGCTTTTTTGACTTGCTGACGGCACGATTGAGCCGATTGAAGTGATTTGAATAGGCGCAGACCACTGTCTGCGCCGATTCACGCCGGTTTAATGGCTTCAGGGCTTTTGTATTTTTCGAAGATCTGGCTGACGAATGCGTGCGCGGCTTCTGTGCCAAGCTCTTTGACCAGCAGATCAATACCGATGATAGCCAGCTCTTCCGGGCTGCCAGGGCTGTATGAGCATTGCCCTTGGGGCCACTTGGCTTTGATGTCTGCATCGATTGCGACGGTTGTCATGGGTATCTCACGGGAGGCTTTGGGGGCGCGATTTTAGCAAAATGTCGTCCTGAAGCTATCAGGAGATTAAAGTTAATCACACTCAGCGGTGGTTGGCGCTTCAACTTTCACAAGATGCTTTCGTTGCGTGCCACACTTGCGCTTTTCAAGGGGAGGCAGCGATGCACATTGATTTAAACCAGCCAGAGAACCTCACCATCGCAGCAGTGCGTCAGTTATTGGCCTCGGCCAGTGACGATGTGCATACTCAGTTGCGTGTGACGAAGGCCGGCATTGCCTACATTTCTGCAGGGGTTGTAGGAGGCGTGGATATCGAAAACTTGCTTTTCAGGCTCGAAACCTGGGCCGCCGGTTCCGGATATGTCGGAAACATTGCGGCCAGCGATGAAGTCTGGGTCATGCAGATTTACAACGCGATTAACGACAATTGGCCGAACCCGCCGTTTGATTACATCGATATCTACTAGCGGCTAGCGGCCTGCACACATTTCGTGACGATTAGGCGCGCGTATTGACTCGGTATCCGGGCAAAAATCCGTTTTGTCCCGATTAAACAGGTGTTGTGATCAGGGGCAGTGCAACCTATTTGCGTAAACGCTGTCGCAAAGGTACTGATTATTTATCTTAAAGGAGGCTTCATGTCTTGGAAGCTAGTGTCACTGGGTTCGTTGCTGGCGGTTTTGGCGCTGTCTGGATGCAGCACGCCAGATTCTTCGGCGCAGGAGCCCGCCGGGGAGGCAGGGCATGGCCGTTGCGATGCCCAGTCTGCAGGGTTTGCCATCGGCAAGAAAGCCTCATCAGAGCTCCTGGAGCAGGCGCGTGCCAAGTCTGGCGCGCAGACTGCACGAATCTTGATGCCGAACGATGTGATGACGCTTGAATACCGTTCAGATCGTTTGAACCTGAACGCGGATAACAGCGGGATCATTACCCGGGTCAACTGCGGTTAAGCGCGTATAGCGTTGTTTCAGGCATAAAAAACCCCGTCACATGGACGGGGTTTTTTTGTTCGCGGGAGATTTACTCCGGACGAACCTGTGCAGCTTGCATACCCTTTTGGCCTTTCTCAGCCACGAAGGAAACAGTCTGGCCTTCTTTCAGGCTTTTGAAACCGTCGCTTTCGATAGCTTTGAAGTGTACGAACAGGTCGTCACCGCCACCTTGAGGAGTGATGAAGCCGAAGCCTTTTTCATCGTTGAACCATTTTACGGTGCCGGTTTGGCGATTAGACATGGTGTATCTCCAAGAAACTTATATTTTCAGTAGTACTGTGCTGCTCAGGCCAACTGGGCACACTTGGCTATCATAGTCGAAATGTGCGCTTTGGAACCCCCCCTGAGTGGCAGTTTGCATCATTGTTAGCTTTCGTCTGTCGCCGGGAATGCTTGAAACCCCCATTTCATGGGGGTTTCAAGGCTTAAATCGCTTCAAAAAAAAGCGCAGTGCGATGCATCTTTTTTAAGTAACTGAGGTTTTTTAGCCGTTTTTGCTTGGGTGGAGGCTCAAATTGTTGCGCTGCGAGCGATCTATTTCTTCACCACGCAGCTTTGAATTGCATTCATTGCCTTGGTTCTAAGCTCGGCACTCGGTTGTTTTGTCTTGCTCATCAGTGCTTCGATCTCAGCGCTGGTGAAGTTTTCATTCAGCTTGTTTGCGCCGCACTCGCAATGCTGAGTGGCGGTTTTCTGATCAATGCTTTTGCTGGCTGCAGCCACGCAATCCTTCATGTACTCGTTCTTGGTGCCTGCCGGCCAATTATCGGCATGGGCAGTCAGTGGGAGCAGCAGAGCCAGAGGTGCTGCGAAAGCGAACAGGTGAGTCATGCGCATGTGATGCTCCTTCTTAAGCGTTAAAACCGAGAGTGTTTCACTGAGTATATGAGGGGGTAAGTGCAGCTCAAGTTCACCATTTTGCAAAAAACCGTCGGTTTTTCTGGATGAGGCGCCGGCGGCGGGGCAGGGGGGCTACATCTGTGATAGCATGCCGCCCTTGGCATTTTTCTGTCGATTCGCGGTGTGAGTCGCGAGGCAGAGCCATTAACCTTTTTTGAATTGAACTCCAGTCACTCTGGTTCGGTTTCCGGTTGGCCGCAAGGCTCCTGCCACTGTGAGGCAGGCGTACCGCCGAATCACGTACTGGCTCATCCCAACCCACGTGACCTTTGGTAGGGGTCACCACTAGGAGAGGAGGCGCCATGCCAACTATTACTCTTCCCGACGGCAGTCAACGCTCATTCGATCACCCGGTATCCGTTGCTGAGGTCGCCGCATCCATTGGTGCAGGTCTGGCCAAGGCCACCGTGGCCGGCAAGGTCAACGGCAAGCTGGTTGATGCCTGTGACCTGATCGAAAATGACGCCACGCTGCAAATCATCACGCCCAAGGATGAAGAGGGGCTGGAGATCATTCGCCACTCTTGTGCCCACTTGGTCGGTCATGCGGTCAAGCAGTTGTATCCAACTGCCAAGATGGTGATCGGTCCTGTCATTGACGAAGGCTTTTACTACGATATCGCCTATGAGCGTCCGTTTACTCCGGATGACATGGCGGCTATCGAGCAGCGCATGCAGCAACTGATCGAAAAAGACTACGACGTCATCAAGAAGGTGACGCCACGTGCTGAAGTGATCGAGCTGTTTGCTGCCCGTGGTGAAGACTACAAGCTGCGCCTGGTCGAAGACATGCCGAACGAGCAGGCCATGGGTCTGTACTTCCACGAAGAATACGTCGACATGTGCCGCGGGCCTCACGTCCCGAATACGCGCTTCCTGAAATCGTTCAAGCTGACCAAGTTGTCGGGCGCCTACTGGCGTGGCGATGCCAAGAACGAGCAATTGCAGCGTATCTATGGCACGGCCTGGGCTGATAAAAAGCAGCTGGCAGCTTATGTCCTGCGTATTGAAGAAGCCGAGAAGCGTGATCACCGTAAAATCGGCAAGCGCCTTGGTCTGTTCCACACCCAGGAAGAAGCGCCGGGCATGGTGTTCTGGCATCCGAATGGCTGGACGCTTTACCAGGTCCTTGAGCAATACATGCGCAAGATCCAGCGCGAGAACGGCTATCTTGAGATCAAGACCCCTCAAGTCGTTGACCGTAGCCTGTGGGAAAAGTCCGGGCACTGGGCCAACTACGCTGAAAACATGTTCACCACTGAGTCGGAGAGTCGCGATTACGCGATCAAGCCGATGAACTGCCCTTGCCACGTGCAAGTGTTCAATCAGGGGCTGAAAAGCTACCGTGAACTGCCGATGCGTCTGGCCGAGTTCGGTGCCTGTCACCGTAATGAACCGTCGGGTGCTCTGCACGGCATCATGCGTGTGCGTGCCTTTACCCAGGATGATGCCCATATCTTCTGTACTGAAGAGCAGATGCAGGCGGAGTCGGCAGCGTTCATCAAGCTGACCCTGGATGTCTATGCAGACTTCGGTTTCAAGGATATCGAGCTCAAGCTGTCGACACGTCCCGAGAAGCGTGTGGGTTCTGACGAATTGTGGGATCGTGCCGAAAGTGCGCTTGCCTCCGCCCTTGATAGCGCGGGTCTGGCCTATGACTTGCAGCCGGGCGAAGGTGCCTTTTACGGACCCAAGATTGAATTTTCTCTGAAAGATTGTCTGGGTCGAGTGTGGCAATGTGGTACCTTACAGCTCGATTTCAACCTGCCGATCCGTCTTGGCGCAGAATATGTGTCCGAAGACAACAGCCGCAAGCATCCCGTTATGCTGCACCGTGCGATCCTCGGATCGTTCGAGCGCTTTGTCGGTATTCTGATCGAGCACTATGAAGGTGCATTCCCTGCGTGGCTGGCGCCAACCCAGGCAGTGATCATGAATATCACTGACAAACAGGCAGATTTTGCCCTTGAAGTTGAAAAAACTCTCAATCAGAGCGGATTTCGTGCCAAGTCTGACTTGAGAAATGAAAAGATCGGCTTTAAAATCCGCGAGCATACTTTGCTCAAGGTTCCTTATCTCTTGGTTATCGGAGATCGGGAAGTCGAGATGCAGACTGTCGCTGTGCGTACACGTGAAGGTGCTGACCTGGGCTCGATGCCCGTCGCGCAATTCGCTGAATTCCTCGCACAAGCGGTTTCCCGGCGTGGTCGCCATGATTCGGAGTAATTATTATTAAGCGTGAAATGAGACAAGATAAACGAGCTGCACCGAAGGCCCCGATCAACGAGAATATCTCGGCACGCGAGGTTCGGTTAATTGGAGCTGAAGGCGAGCAGCTTGGGATTGTGTCAATTGAAGACGCGCTTCTTAAAGCTGAAGAGGCCAAACTGGATTTGGTGGAAATTTCCGCTGATGCAGTACCCCCAGTTTGTAAGCTGATGGACTACGGCAAATCGATCTTCGAAAAGAAGAAGCAGATTGCTGCTGCAAAGAAAAACCAGAAACAGATTCAAGTTAAAGAAATCAAGTTTCGTCCAGGGACGGAGGAAGGGGATTACCAGGTAAAACTGCGCAACCTGGTACGTTTCCTGAGTGATGGGGACAGGGCCAAGGTATCGTTAAGATTCCGCGGCCGTGAGATGGCCCACCAGGAGCTGGGTATGGAACTGTTGAAGCGGGTTGAAGGTGACCTGGTTGAATACGGGACCGTCGAACAGCATCCTAAGATGGAAGGACGCCAACTGATTATGGTCATCGCCCCGAAAAAGAAGAAGTAATCACCAGGGCACGGCAGGCCTTGTGGTTATGTTTATCAACTGAATGCGGAGTATCCGAACATGCCAAAGATGAAGACTAAAAGTGGTGCTGCTAAGCGGTTTCTGAAAACTGCTAACGGTATCAAGCACAAACACGCTTTCAAGAGCCACATCCTGACCAAAATGTCGACCAAGCGTAAGCGTCAACTGCGCGGTAGCAGCTTGCTGCATCCGTCTGACGTGGCAAAAGTCGAGCGCATGCTGCGCCTTCGTTAATTTTTGGTTAAGAATAGAGGAAGTAACTCATGGCTCGTGTAAAGCGTGGCGTTGTCGCCCGTAAACGTCACAAAAAAATTCTGAAACTGGCTAAAGGCTACTACGGCGCACGCTCACGCGTATTCCGTGTTGCCAAGCAAGCGGTAATCAAGGCAGGCCAATACGCCTACCGTGACCGTCGTCAGAAAAAACGTCAGTTCCGCGCTCTGTGGATCGCTCGTATCAACGCTGGTGCACGTATCAACGGTCTGTCCTACAGCCGTTTCATCGCCGGCCTGAAAAAAGCTTCCATCGAGATCGACCGTAAGGTTCTGTCTGATCTGGCAGTGAACGAAAAAGCGGCGTTTGCTGCGATTGTCGAGAAAGCTAAAGCCACTCTGGCTTAAGTACCCCCGACAGTTACTTGGGTTCACTTGTGTGGGCCCGGGTGCTAAACGTCATAAATAGGGGAAGAGCCTTCAAGCTCTTCCCCTATTTTGTATCTGGAGTCTGTACATGGAAAACCTGGATGCGCTGGTCTCTCAAGCACTAGAGGCTGTGCAAAGCGCTGAAGATATCAATGCCCTGGAGCAAATCCGGGTTCAATACCTTGGCAAAAAGGGCGAATTGACTCAGGTGATGAAGACCCTGGGGAATTTGCCGGCTGAGGAGCGCCCGCAAGTGGGTGCTCTGATCAACGTTGCCAAGGAGCGTGTTACAGAGGTTCTCAATGCGCGCAAGGCGTTGTTTGAAGAGGCCGACCTGGCCGCCAAACTGTCCGCCGAGTCCATTGACGTGACCCTGCCTGGCCGTGGTCAGACCTCAGGTGGTCTGCATCCGGTTACGCGCACTCTGGAACGTATCGAGCAATTCTTCACCCACATCGGCTACGGCATTGCCGAAGGCCCTGAGGTTGAAGACGATTACCATAACTTTGAAGCGCTCAACATCCCTGGCCATCACCCGGCCCGCTCGATGCATGACACCTTCTACTTCAATGCAAACATGCTGTTGCGCACCCATACCTCGCCGGTACAGGTCCGCACCATGGAATCCAAACAACCTCCGATCCGCATTGTCTGCCCAGGCCGTGTGTACCGTAGTGACTCCGATATTACCCACTCGCCAATGTTTCACCAGGTTGAAGGCTTGTTGGTCGATCGCGATATCAACTTCGCTGACCTGAAAGGGACCATCGAAGAGTTTCTGCGCGTGTTCTTCGAAAAAGAACTGGCAGTGCGTTTCCGTCCTTCGTACTTCCCGTTCACCGAGCCATCCGCTGAAGTGGATATGGAATGCGTGATGTGCAGTGGCAAAGGCTGTCGTGTCTGCAAGCAGACCGGCTGGCTGGAAGTCATGGGCTGCGGGATGGTTCATCCAAACGTGTTGCGGATGTCCGGGATCGATCCGGAAGAGTTCTCGGGCTTTGCCTTTGGCATGGGTGTTGAGCGTCTGGCCATGCTGCGTTACGGCGTGAACGACTTGCGTCTGTTCTTCGACAACGACTTGCGGTTCCTCGCGCAATTTCGCTAGTCGTAACGAATTCTTAGGAGAGCAGGATGAAATTCAGTGAACAATGGCTGCGTGGTTGGGTTAACCCGCAGGTAGGACGTGACGAGCTGGTTGCCCGTCTGTCGATGGCCGGCCTTGAGGTCGATAGCGTTGCACCGGTCGCCGGTGTGTTCAGTGGTGTGGTGGTTGGCGAGGTGTTGAGCACCGAGCAGCATCCCGATGCCGACAAGCTTCGTGTATGCCAGGTCAGCAATGGCTCGGAGACTTTTCAGGTTGTGTGCGGTGCGCCTAACGTGCGTCCCGGCCTGAAGATCCCGTTTGCGATGATTGGTGCCGAGCTGCCGGGCGACTTCAAGATCAAGAAGGCCAAACTGCGTGGCGTCGAGTCCAACGGCATGCTCTGCTCTCAAGCCGAGTTGCAGGTTGGCGAGGGCAATGACGGCCTGATGGAACTGCCGGCAGATGCACCGGTGGGTGAAGACATCCGCGTTTACCTGGCACTTGAAGATGCCAGCATCGAAGTCGATCTGACGCCTAACCGTGGCGACTGCTTGTCGCTGGCTGGCCTGGCGCGTGAAGTCGGTGCCCTGTACGCAGCAGAAGTGACACGTCCCGTCGTGGCTGCTGTGCCGGCCGTGCATGACGAAGTTCGCGCTGTTGAGGTGCTTGCGCCTGCGGCCTGTCCTCGTTATCTGGGGCGTGTGATCCGCAACGTCGACCTGTCCCGTCCAACACCGATGTGGATGGTTGAGCGTCTGCGCCGTGCCGATGTCCGGAGCATTGATGCCGCCGTCGACATCACCAACTACGTGATGCTGGAACTGGGTCAGCCGTTGCACGCATTTGATCTCGCCGAGATCAATGGCGGCATCCGGGTGCGTATGGCCGAAGAGGGCGAAAAGCTGGTATTGCTGGATGGTCAGGAAGTCACTCTGCGTAGCGATACGCTGGTGATTGCCGACCATTCGCGTGCACTGGCCATTGCGGGCGTGATGGGCGGTGAGCACAGCGGCGTGACCGCGACCACTCGCGACATCTTCCTGGAAAGCGCATTCTTCGACCAGATTGTGGTGGCTGGCAAGGCGCGTTCCTATGGCTTGCACACCGATGCTTCGCACCGCTACGAGCGTGGCGTGGACTGGCAATTAGCCCGTGAAGCCATGGAGCGTGCCACTGGCCTGCTGCTGGAAATCACCGGTGGTGAAGCGGGTCCTGTCATTGAGACCGTCAGCGAGCAGTACCTGCCCTCGATCGCGCCGATCACTTTGCGTGCTGCACGCATCAGCCAAATGCTGGGCATGGACATGGACCCGGTTGAAGTCGAGCGTCTGCTCAGCGCTTTGGGCCTGAGCATCAATGCCACCGGGGAAGGGCAGTGGCACGTAGAAGTGCCTAGCCATCGCTTCGATATCAGCCTTGAAGTTGATCTGATCGAAGAACTGGCGCGCCTGTACGGTTACAACCGCTTGCCGGTTCGCTACCCGCAAGCTCGCCTGGCCCCCCAGGCCAAAGCCGAAGCGCGCAGCGACTTGCCTGAACTGCGACGTCTGCTGGTAGCACGTGGTTATCAGGAAGCGATTACTTACAGCTTCATCGATCCCAAGCAGTTCGAGCTGTTCAGCCCGGGCGTGGAGCCTTTGTTGCTGGCCAACCCGATCTCCAGCGACATGGCGGCCATGCGTGCCTCTTTGTGGCCAGGCTTGATCAAATCGCTGCAGCACAACCTTAATCGTCAGCAAGACCGTGTTCGTCTGTTCGAAAGCGGTTTGCGCTTTGTCGGTCAACTGGAAGGCTTGAAGCAAGAGCCGATGCTGGCAGGTGTGGTATGCGGCACCCGTCTGGCTGAAGGCTGGGCGCAAGGTCGCGACGTGGTCGACTTCTTTGACGTCAAGGCTGATGTTGAAGCCGTGCTGGGTTTTGCTGGCGCCCTGGATGCGTTCACATTCGTACCTGGAAAGCACCCGGCGCTGCATCCGGGCCAAACCGCACGTATTGAACGTGATGGTCGCGAAGTGGGTTACGTAGGTGCGATTCACCCTGAGCTTTCGAAAACATTGGGTCTGGATCGTCCCGTGTTTGTGTTCGAGCTGGTTTTGGCGGAAGTCGCGCTCGGAAAAATGCCTAAATTCCACGAGTTATCGCGCTTTCCTGAAGTTCGTCGTGACTTGGCGCTGCTGGTTGATCGCGACGTCGCGGCCAGTGCCGTACTGGATGTTATTCGTGAAAATGCAGGTGAATGGCTCACTGACCTCAGGTTATTTGACGTTTACCAGGGTAAAGGCATTGATCCGCAAAGAAAAAGCCTTGCAGTTGGCTTGACCTGGCAGCATCCATCGCGCACTCTTAATGACGATGAGGTGAATACCACGACACAAAATATCCTCACCTCGCTCGAAAACAGGTTGAACGCCACGTTAAGGAAGTGACGTATGGGGGCTCTGACGAAAGCTGAAATGGCGGAACGTCTTTATGAAGAGCTGGGCCTGAATAAACGCGAAGCCAAAGAACTGGTGGAGTTGTTTTTCGAAGAAATCAGGCACGCTCTAGAAGACAATGAACAGGTTAAATTGTCAGGTTTTGGCAACTTTGATCTGCGTGACAAGCGACAGCGGCCTGGCCGCAATCCGAAAACGGGAGAGGAAATCCCGATCACGGCTCGCCGTGTGGTCACCTTTCGTCCAGGGCAGAAGTTGAAGGCCCGAGTAGAGGCTTATGCTGGAACCAAGTCATAACGACGAGCTCCCGCCGATCCCAGGCAAACGCTACTTCGCCATTGGCGAAGTTAGCGAGCTATGTGGGGTAAAACCTCACGTGCTGCGCTATTGGGAGCAAGAGTTTCCTCAACTCAACCCCGTAAAACGTCGCGGAAACCGCCGGTATTATCAGCGCCAGGATGTGCTGATGATCCGGCAGATACGCGCACTTCTTTATGATCAAGGTTTCACCATCGGAGGGGCGCGCCTGCGGCTTTCCGGTGACGAAGCCAAAGACGACACCACGCAGTACAAGCAACTGATCCGTCAAACGATCTCCGAGCTTGAAGACGTCTTGCTGGTTCTTCGGAAATAATTTTAAGCTTAAAATACTTTCGTATTTCAAATGCTTAGAGTATATTTCTCGACGTCTCAGCAAGTTGTCTTGCAGAGGTAACGCCTAGTCGGGGCGTAGCGCAGTCCGGTAGCGCACTAGCATGGGGTGCTAGGGGTCGAGTGTTCGAATCACTCCGTCCCGACCATATTTTTCAATGAGTTAGCCCAACTTTCGCGAGTTGGGCTTTTTCATGCGTAGGGACTTTTGCGGGGGATCATCCCGTTTTCCTCCTCAAGATGGTCAAAGCTGGTCCTCGCGAGTCAGTCGATGAAGCTTTATTTGCCGCTTCGATCAGTTGCCCAAGCTCTGCGGTAGAATAATGGCTCGTGATGCTTCCGTTCTTATGTCCAAGCAATGCCTTTCGATCTTCCAGTGTCACGCCTGCTGCACGTAGCCTTCTGCCAAAGGTGTGCTTCAGGTCGTGAACCCGGATTGATGCGAAACCCAACAAAGCAGGGCGCAAGTATTTCTCCTGCCACATCTTCGCTGCACGTACCCGCGCTTTCTTCCAAGCCGAATCGTTCATTCGATGCATTCCGGTGCCGTCATAAGGGAACACCCATTCCTTACTCAGGCCGCGCTGCTTCTCGATAACCGACCTGGCTACCCCGTTCAGCACCACCAGACGGTCCTCGCCGTTTTTCACGCCTGAGGTTTCCCGTCTCCCGCCAAAGCCTGCTGGAATCAGAAATACACTGGTATCCAACTCGGGCACATAAATCTCCCAATCCCAACGAAGCTTGCAGACCTCTTGCTCTCGGCAGCCGGTGTTCACCTTGAACATGGCCATGCGTTGCAAGTGAGCTGGAAGCTCAGCAAACAAAACCGATTGCTCTTCCCATGAAAGGGGGTAGGGCTTTCGGCTGTTCGATTTCTCGTCAAGCATGCTGATCATCGGCACCGACTCAAGCCATGGTCGTTTCTCAGCATCCCGCCACTTGCGCGCACACAGATTCAAAATCCTGACGACTCTCTGCAGGGCAATGTTGATTGTCCTGTTCGAGACACCGGGCTTTACCTTGCCAGTCTTTGTCAGCCCCGGCGCTTTTCTGTCTTTAATGAACTGAGCCAATGTCCCATCATCCACATGGGTCACCGGCAGATCACCAAGGTAAGGATCGAGCTGCTCGATGTGGGATGCAGACAAAGCAATCGAGGGCTGATCCTGATACTCCACTAAAAACCGGGTGGTGGCCTCGCGCCAAGTTCTCACCTGGCGCACACCGTAAACCTTTTCCTGCCTGAGCTTCTCAAGCCGGTGAATCAGGTACTGCTCGGCTTCTTCCCTTTCGCACGTTCCAGTGCTTTCTTGAAGTCGTGTACCTCTGACGACTTTGTCGATGTGCCAGATGCCGTTCCTCTCGTAGAGGCCGGAGATCGTTTTTCGCGCCATTTACTTGCTCCCAGGCGCCCACTGCAGGGCGGATTGTTGTCCCGCAACGGGTCTTTTTCAATCGATTTTGTCTTGAGGTAGTTGTCTACCCACTCATCGAGCTCGTATCTATCGAACCCGACGCCCTGTGTACCGATGCGAATTTCTTGCAGATGAGGCCGTACCATCTCTGTGAATGCACCACGCGACATGCCGAGATATGCAGGCGCTTTACCTGCGCGGAGGATTCGAGGCTGGAACTGATCTGCTTGAGCGGCTGCGACGCTAGCCATAGGTCACCCATGCGCCTTGGCGCTTTTCGGAATTAGTTAATGAGTTCTGCTGGGATGCTGACGGTATTGCCGATCCGCACAGCTACGACGGCTCGGCAGACTGCGATTGCGCGCGTCTCTCCGGGCTGACGCTCGCATGGGTCGCGATCTGCTCTTGCGTTGGCCAGCCAGTTGTTGCTCCAGCCTCGTTCAAGCCAGACGTCGTATTTGGCGACCAGGCGCTCCGCCGCTGAGTTGTCAATCTGGCGCGCAAAGGGCAGCTGGAGTTGTTCGGTCTGAAGCTGGCCAGCACCCTCGATTGATTCGATGGCCCAGCACAGTGCTGCTCCGGATAGATTTTCTGTCCGAACCTTGATCGTCGCTATCATGGGAGTTGCTCCACCAGGTCTACCGCTTGAAGTCGGTGCACCGCACGATGACCGTGCTGGCATCTCGATGAATCGGCGGCATGGTCTTGAAGGGAAGGGCGCTGCAATCTCGGCGGGCGTGCCGGCAAGCGCAGCACATGCCGCCTTTGGGGTGATGGGTCATGGTGCGACCTGGTCCAGATGCTCCAAATCCTCATGGGCGATCTTGAATGTTTCGATGTTCTTGACGCGGTAGAACGAGCAGTCGCAGTTCTTGCGGGCCCAGGCATCGAGAAGATCCTCTAGCTCCTGCTTGGCTTCAGCGCTGACGCTTGGAAAATCATCGGCCCACTCGCCAAGGTCGCTTGAGCTCGCGTTGTCGGCCATGGAGTTGATCACTGCGTCTGAATCTACAAACTCAGCGGGATCTGCGTAGTGCATCTCGCCGCGCCGGCATTCGCAGCCGGGGGAAAGCTCTTTGTTTTGGTCTAGGAACGAACACCAGTCGGCTGTCCAGTCTTCGCCATTGATGGAGTAGGCGTATTCGATAACCACTGGAGCGACGGGCACAACAGTTTCTTCAGGCATGACTTCGTCCTTGCCGCTATAGCGGCTGACTTTGAAGGGTGAGGGAGTTGCTATGGGGTGGAGTACAGATGTACTCCTGTCAGGAAATCTGCTGCTGTTCCTGACTTAGCGCTGCCTGGACGGCCTCGACGATGCGACGCAAGTAGGTGAAGTCGTGGTTTTCCTCGACAGCGTGCTCGCCCACCGGGTAATGCCATTCATCGCCGAACAGCTCGGTCAGCAGCTTGCTGTGATGCCAGCATTCGTTGGGCGTCTCTATTTCGCTCAAAACGCTGGCGTCATTCCAAAGCTCACGGGCTTCACCTTTGCTCAACTCGCCCAGCTCCCAGTCGTGGCGCCCGGCCTGCTGCCGACGGCGCTGGACGATGCACTTTTTGGCGAAGGTATGGAGCGCATCACCGCTGAAGCGCGTGCTGCCGATCCCGCGATCTAGGCAGTTCAGGACGTAATCCCAGCCGCACTTCGCGACAAACTCGGCGACGGTCCTCGGCCCCATTCCGCCCCAGTAAGCGTTCCAACTCTTGTCCCAGCAGTTGATCGTGATCTTGCCTTGGGCGGTTTGGTAGTTCGGGTCGGATTCGGTGGGGCAGTCCCGGCGGCCGAAGTCCTCGAGGAACACCGTGATCGGGTCGAGCCTTGGTGCGCCGGTGATGACCAGTTTCGTGACTGTAGAGCGCTCAACCTTCAGCGGCCCGGCGATTACATTTTGAGTGGTCATGCTGCCACCTTCGGCGTGTAGGTCAACGTGCCGTCGAGGATCGCTGCCTTGATGGCTTCAAACTCCCAGGCGTAATACTGCGATTCGACGTAGACGCGCATCTCGCCGTAATCGTGCTTTTTCCGGCGGATGAATGCCTCGGCTGCGTCCTTCGTGAAGTGGCTGTTCACGATCTCCCAGCGCTTGTTCCAGCCGGTGACGGTATGGTCGTCTAGTTCGGCCAGGAACTCCCACTGGTCGTCTTCATCAAGCTCAAGGAAATCGCACTCGTTGCTTTCTTGAGTGGCCCGGTTTATCTCAGCTTGCTCGTCTTCGTCGAGGTCCTCCCAGTATTCAGCCGGGGTGAACCACGATTGATCTTCAAGGCACACGACCAGGCCTTCGGCATAGTCCGGCTCGAAGCCGTAATCGATTCGCTTGGCCTGTACGGTGAACAGGGCGCAGGACGTGTGGTGCCATTTAACGCCTGCACCGTTGCAGTCATGGCGAAGGCGTTCTACGAAGTCGGCCCAGGTTGCTGGATTGAGGTTTGCACCGGCGGCAAGACTTGGCTGCGGCTCGGCCGGTTTGTTTTCTGTGGGCATGGGGCGTCCTATGCCGGGGCATGCCCGGGCGGTGAAGTTTCGAAATGAAGGGTGGGTAAATTTTGTCTACAGGACCTTGGCTGGCACGATCCGTTGCTCCGGCCTCAGCATCTGGCTACCGATAGAGCTGGAGCTGTTCCTAATGAAACGACTGACCGAATGGATAAACCTGATTGCTGCTGTGATTCGTCTGATCAGCGTGATCAGCCGTACGGGCTGGTTTTGATAATGCAGAAAACGCTTTGGTAGGTGATGCGAAGCCTATTTTCGAGGCTCAAAAAGAGACCTAAAAAATAGTGTATTATTAGGCTTCACAAATAACTGGAATTGCTGTATGCAAATCGAAATTAAAGAAGTTGTAGCGAATTACGTTCTCGACCTCTTCGGTCACCCGGTGCAGGCTCGAATCACCAAGGGCATCAACACCTCGGAGAATTATCTCTGGGATATCAGCCATTACTCAATTCACGAAGGATCCAGGTCGAAAAAGCCTTCACCAGTTCCAGCGAAAACTATTGATGCTGCCCTGCAGCAAATAATGGAATACGCAAAAACACACAGCTCTGGATACAGCCCAGAGAAAAACAATAGCTATTAAGTTCACGCGATTAGGCGAAGATATCTATTTGTGCGGCTTTGCACTCGAGTTCACCGTGCGGCAAGCGCGCGAGCTCTTGTCTGGCCGCGGCCACTTCGCCGGTGTGGTGACCATGCTCGGTGTCGATGCTTACCGTTGAGCCGTCCGGCCGGCGAATCGTGCGTGCGCCACGCGGGCCACGCTCAACTGCGTAGCCCAGCCGCCGCCATAGCCCGTTGGGGCTTTCGAACTGTGGGGTCATGTTTATGCCTCAGTCGTGCAAGTGTTCGCGCTTGCCAGTTTCCTGATAGTGCTGATCCTGGATCGCGATCTGTTGGTCAATGGTGAACATCGGATTGCAGGTGGTGCAGTGGCCGGCAATTTTGATCGCCTGATACGAAAGTGAAATCGAGGCGTAGTCTCGGTAGCAGGAGGGGCATTTGACGGCGTCGACGCCGCAGCAAGTTAGCGCATCGTCTTCGTCCTCGTGGTGTTTCTTGCAGATCGGGCATTCGAACAGCTCGGTGATCTCAGGCCGGCAGCACTCCAGAGCGCCATCTTCATCGTCGTGAATTTCTCGGCACGCCCCACATTGGTATAGCGCCCTGATTTTCAGATCCATGGTGTTCTCCAATGCAGGCGAGTGATTATTCGTCGTGACAGATGCGCAGGGCTTCGCGGTTGTAGGCGAGCTCAAGTTTGCGCGACACGTTTTCGGGTATTTCGTAGGTGTGTCGCGGCGGGGCTAGCAGCGGGGCGGACTTTTGAGGCCCTAATTCATGCAGGCGGTGAATCATCAGCGTCATTGCCTCGCCCTGTTCCTCGATGCCGTGCCAGGCCATCAAGTCAGCCAGCGCTTGCCGGGTGCCGGCCATGGCATGCATTCGTAGCTCTTCCTCGCCGCGAGTCCTTCGCCTCGCCGCAGTCTTTGCCGATCGTTCTTTCTGCTGGGCAGCCATGGCCTACCTCTTCAATTCCGCTGGCCGGCAGTACCAGCCATGTTTGACGTTTGCGTTGCTGGATGCGGGCTATGCGTTTCATGCCGCAACCTTTTGCTGGTTCCAGGCACCGACCGCTTCAAAGATCCGCGCTGCGTGATCTTCTTCGAGCGATATCGACTCTGGAATGGCGATCCACCCCGAGGCCACCATCTGGTTTTGGTTGGCTGCGTCTCGCAATTGCTTGTAGCAATGCTCGATCACGTCCTCCAGATGGTCGGAGAGGTAGACGCCATCAGGCGCCACCTCAATGGATTTGCTGTAGCGGTCACCGTGAGCATCAATACAAAGAACGCTGAGGTAGATCGTCCAGCGGTGGGCAATGCCGCACACTGCCTGCCCAATCTTCCCGGGTGCGATGCTCTTCAATGACTTGTAATTGATCATGCCTTGGCGGCCGCTGGGGTCGATGTTCACCACCGCAACGTGGTTGGCGGCCAGCAGTGCTCGGCATGAGCGGTCGATGCGGGCCTTGAGGTTGTGAGGCTTACGCTTACTCATAATTCCTCCGCGAGTCGCCGCAGGATCTTGCGCTCAGACATGGTCGGTGAAATGCGCCGGCGCTTCAGGATGGTTTCAGGATCGATCTTGTCAGAGCGGGCCGGGAACACAGGCTTGAACGCGAAGCTGCGTGCTTTCGTGATCTGTCCGCCAGAATTGAAGAAGGCCGCTTTTGCGGCCTCCAGCTGGGCTTGGCGTTGGGTGCTTGCGAGTATTTGGTTGTCGGTCATGCCGCCTTACTCCGCAGTTTCTCCTCGTACCCGTCCACCAAAAGCTTGAACTGCCAAAGATCGGCTTCGAGCTTTTCGATGTAGTCATCGTCGCGCTTGAATTCCTGCAACCAGAGCTGACGGCCTACAGGCTTCAAAAGCGGGCAGTACATCCCGATATGCCACCACTTGCGCCCCGTGATCCACATGCAGCCTTGCACCTGGTCAATTACTTCGCTGGCGTCGTTGTCGATGTGGAATGCGCGGAGCTTGTCCGGTGCAAGGAAGCACTTGTACTCAGCGCCGCCGTCTTCACCGATGAAACCATCAGCACTGGCACCGAAGACGCCGTCATCAGTCTTAACCAGGCCGACTTGAGTCACGATCAGTCCGGTCCGAATTTCATGTTCCATTCGCGCTTCCGGCTCGAGATCATGGCCGCGTCGCATCTGCCAAGTCTCAAACCCTCCATCAATTGGTGCGCCGCCGATCCGTTCGACGGCCAACTCAAATGCGTAGGTAAGTGCTGCTCCAGATGGCTCGCCAACAGTCTCACCGTCTAGTGCGCGCTGCACGACCTCGGCCTTAGGTCCGGCCTTGTAGCCTGCCAGCGCCATCGCTTGCGTTTCGCCTTTCCCGGCAAGCATGGCGTCGACGTACTTTTTCTGCTGGGCGTTCAGCCCGTTCACTTTTGAGCGGGCGGTGCTGAACATACTGGCTGTTATGACGCCTGCGCGACCTTGCAGCCACTCAGGTGAGCCTTGCGTGCAATTAACGACGATCATTGAGGTGCCTCCAGCTTGGCTTTGTGGACGGTAACAGCGGTCTTCACTGTGGAATACCCGTTGGTGTCACCCGATGCTTGCAAGACTTTCAGGCTTGCCTGCCAGACGTCCTTCAGTTCATCCGGTGTTGTGGTCTGCCCGACACGCTCGAGGATGTCAGCGACAACCTGGGCGCGCATGTCATCCGTATCCGAGCCATCCGATGACTGCCCGTCATCGTCACGGGTCTCGCCTGTGGTGATGTTCAGCAAGGCGCTCATGACGTAGCGCTTGCCGTAAGTGGTGGACGATCCGACCGCCTGCACGTCGTTACGGCCCTTGCCGATATCGACCGGCAGACTCATGGTTGTTTGCTCACGATGGCCGCCGCGGTGCATCAGGATCCCGGTGACCTTGATCACCTTGTCCTCGGTTTCAACCTTGAAGGTGATGGCGAAGCCGTGTCGCTGCATGATCGGCTTCAGCGTGTGGGTGATGTGATCCAGCGTGGCGTACGAGTTACCGGTATGCAGGTTTACTGCCCCTTCGAACACCGTAGGGATGTTGCACTGCATTTCGGCCATGGCAGAGTTGAATTCCTGCTCAGCGGTCTTGGCCTGCATGCGTTCATGCATCGCCAGAAGGCGTTCCATCTTCTCGATGTCGCAGGAAGGATCTGCGGCAGCACGACTGATGACTGCCATGATGCTGTTGTCCGTTGAGATCGGCGCCACCGCTTGGCGCCGCTGCTCTGGAACTATGATTTGGCCGGTCATACTGGCTACCTCAGAATTGAATTGTGATATTTGGGACTTCGCGGCGGGCGATCTTCAGGACGATGGCCTTGGCCAGCTCCTCAGTGATATTCATTGACATCAACGCTTCCTTCGCGGCGCCCATGATCTTCACCTTGTGTGCTTGGTCTGCTTCACGAAGCTTCTGCTGCCGATGAGCTTCTTCAGTCTCGGCGGTCTGCCGGGAGAGCTCAGCCAATCGAGCCTGTTCTACAGCTTCTTCCTGACGACGTTCGGCAGCGATTCGCTCTTGCTCGGCGCGCTGCTCGGCGGCCAACCGGCTGGCTTCTGCCTGGGCCGCTGCCGTGCGTGCTTGTTCGGCTTGCAGTTCCAGCTGCATACGCTGGCGTTCGGCGGCGGCCTCTGCGTCGAGTGCTGCCTGTGCAGTTGCACGCTGCGCGGCGGCGGCTTGGTCGATCAGTTCCTGTTCCCGGCGGGAGGCTGCGTCGCGCTCGGCCTGGGCCTGCTGTTCGGCTTGGAGTCGGACCTGTTCGGCGGCAGCCCGGGCAATCTCTGCATCTCGGTCGCGCTGGGCCTGTGCTTCGGCTTCGGCGCGCAGCCGTACCAGTTCCGCCTGCTCGGCCTCGTACTGGGTGCGCTCTGTCAGCAGGGCGCGCAGCTTGACCAAAGTCTGATCCTTCACCTGAGCGGCTTCGGCAAGGAACTCTTCCCAGCTGTCATCCATAGGCACCATTTCAAGGGCTGCAATGACCTGGTTGACCGTGGATGCTGCAGGTATACCTTCGAAAACCAGAGTGTCCTTAATGTCCTGGATGCCATCGACGTGCTTGTCGGTTCTGGCCAGTTCAGCCTGTTCCCAGTCTGTCAGCGGCTTGCGAGTGGCATCGCGCAGGGCGTCCATTTTGGTGACGAATTCGCGTAACTCAGCCTCGATGACCTTCGGCATTTCTTTGAGGCGTTTCAGGTAATCGCGGCCGGGTTTCTCTACAGCGGACTTGGACTTGCTCACCTTGGCAGCCAGAGAGGCAATACGCTCGCGACCTTTGCGGGTGGAGAGGTCAGGCACTTCAGCGGTGACTTCGGTTGTCACCGCTTCGAGGAAGCGACCAAGGCCGCCGGCTACGTAAATGGCTGGGGCGTTATCGGCGCTGATGTCGTCGATGGTGATGAGCTGCTGTTCTGTGGACATGGGGTTCCTTGCGCCATGCCGTTAACGGGGCGCTGTGCGTTTGATGTTGTTTGTGGGATATTTCGAGGAGTTAGGATCAGGAGGATCAAGAAGTGCGAAAGACAAAAATTATCACGGCGCCAAGACCAAGCTCAGGCAGTTACGGAGCCACAATAAAGAACACAGGGCTCAGCCAGCGGGAAACTCTGGAAGAGATAATGATCAATTTGGGGACCGCGCTTGGGGTAAAGGAAATACATAAAGCCTTGACGGCTCGGGATAGCTACATTTACGAGGTCAAACTTCCTGGCTTTGGAAGCTTTCAAAGCGCTTCGAATACGATTCTTGAGCTTTCGAGAGCCGTTGTCAGAAAAGCTAATTCGTAAGTCGATCAACGAAGGCGCTGAGCAACATCAGGACGGTAAAGACGGCGAGGGCAGGGAATGAGCCCCGCCAGAGCGCGAAGCGGCGTTGGCGTTGATCAGATGTCATGCCGCGTGCTCTCGGCGTTCGAATCGATCAGCCGCTGCGTCTGCCGCGATCTCTTCGGCACGGGCCTGGCCGTAATCGTTCGCCCAAGGCCGTATCAAGGCATCAGCTACATCGTGCAGTGCTGTCGGATGATGCTTTGCCTTGGGTGCGCCCAGCGCCAAACAAGCCAAGTCATAGGCCTTTCCATATTCAGAGCGCCCGCCGGCAACGACCTCGCAGATCATCTGCTCGATGGGGTATTCGCGGTTGTCAGTCAACAGAGGGGCAACGTGCTCTTGCGCGCCAAGATGCTCAGCCAGCGCTTCATACAGAGACTGCGGTGTAACCAGGGCAACCGACTTGCCATAAGGGCGAGGCGACGTAACGTTATCGCCGCAAATCAGAGTGTTGATTGCATCGTGAAGCCAGTCGGGGCCTTCGACGGTATCAAGAAAGTCAGGCATGGCAGCTACTCCTGCTCAAGTTTGCGTGCAAAGGTGCAGGCGGCGTTATGGTCGCGGCGGAAGCCCTTAACCTTGTTGGTGCGAGAATCGACGATGTGGAAGAACTCGCCGCTCACTGGGATTACCCGGTAACGCGGGGCGTTCTTAGGAGGTGTGGAGCCGACCAGTCCGAGGTGAAGCGCGACGGACATATTGCGGCGCTTGTGCATGGCGAGCGCTACATCGCAGTAAGCGCGGTTACTTTGGTTCATGGTCGCCTCCAGGGCGTAAACCGCATTAGTCAGATGCCAGGCACGGGCGACCAAACCCAGCCGTGAGACTGGCCTGGCACCTGCTAGTGCGGTCTTTATGGTTTAAGGGGGAGGGTGCCGGTTACGCTGTCCGGCTCCTGCGCTCTGTGTGGCCGAAGCCAGGTCGAACAGGACGGTGTGGAGATGCAGGTGGGCGGTTATAGGCCGCAGTTTCGTCCGCATCGGGGTGTGATCTACGCGAGGTCGTCACCTCTGGCTTTGCCTGCCGCCGCGCTTTGTCGACGGTGCTCAGTGGCTGGTCTGATTACGAGTCAGGTGCCTTGCTCCGCTGTAGATCACACCCCGATGCGCTCTCATAGAGAGGGTCGGTAAATCTCACTCTTCACACGCTTCCACGCGCCGTCCAAAAGTCCACACCGGAACAGCCACACAAACCAGAAGCACAATGACAATGCTGATGCAGGTGATTGGTAGCCATCCCATGGGGAGCTCCTCGGTTGTTTTCCCAATGCACCCGGGTTACCAGGTGCATCAGTGAAAAATTCCGTTCTCTTGCACAGGCCAACGTTCGCTTTCACGTCAACTCCCATCAGACCATTGGCCGTCCAGTCATCACGCGCTTCTCCAGCGCGCCCTCCGAATGAGGTCTCCTGTGCCCAGCGCCGACATAAGGTCGAATCGCTGCCTACCGTTACGCGGTAGGTCTGCTGGCTATGCATCGGCCAGCTCGGCGTCCATCAGGTTGTTAAAGAGCGGGTCGCTGCGGTGTGTTGCTGCGACGGGTGTAAATTAGCAACTGCTAAACTACAGCGCAATAGCAAATGCTAAATAATTTGCATCGCCCACAAAAAAGCCCGCTCAATGGCGGGCTTCGGTATGACTTTACGGGTCTTAGCTTGGAGCGGGCTACTTATAGGACAGCTCACCAAAAATAGAGTGGTTAACACTTAGCTGCTTTAAGACCTCTACAGCTTCATGTTTTTCCTCAAATGGGCCCATAACCACAACTGCTCCATCTGGTTTCGAGCAGGGATGACCGCTCGCGACTACTAAGGCTTGTGTTGTTTCGAATTCAGTGCCCGGTCTGCAGGGTATGCGAACGGACCAGCCTGTAATTGGGATCTTCCGGGTCGTCGCCTCAACGTCCGCGCCACAGTGTTTACACTTGATTGCGGCATTCTTGATAGTTTCAGCACACAGAGGGCAGGGCCGAGTATCCATCTCGACTGGCGCGGAAGTGGTAGAGACTGACACCTTGCCGCCAAAAATCAGCATTATGATGCCCGCCAAGGCAATCATTCCGCCCACAATCGTATGTACCTGGCGATCAGCCATAAACCCAAGGTTGTTGACTCTTCCCATGCCGGTCGATACAGACACATCCATGCTCAGCGCAAATATCACCCAGCAGATGCCTGCGATCAGAGCAAAAATTCCGAAGCCTTTCATTGGTTCCCTCCCGTAATTAAGACCGAACTTTATCATTCGTGACGTATATCAACCATGTACGGATGCTGATCTTGCGAGCTGTTCACTCAGTGAAATACAGGCAGGGAAGACCTGCATTATTTTGCTATACTGTGTATATGTACAGGTTTTTGTGGTTTGAAAAAATGTGAGGGCTTTTGAATGGATGATTGCGTTATGATGGCATCAGCCCAGGGAGGGGGGATCTATGCTAGGTAAGCCTACTCGAGTGCTTTTAGCGCTCACCGCGATTGCACCGGTTTCGGTTTCGCTGGCATACGTTTTTGGCGCGCGAAAGGGGGAGTGGCTGCTTTCTGTGCTAGCCATCTGCGCATGCCTAATCCTTGGAATTATATCTAGCTGGATTATCACTGAAGCTTCAGCTCGGTTTGAGCGGCTTCCTGTTGTAATCAAAAAGGTCAAGAGTGCTGACAAAGAAGTCGTAGGGTTTTTTGTAGCATATGCACTTCCTTTGATATTTAAGGGGAATGCTGGGCTGGACTTGGGTGCTTGGATGCTTGCGGGGGCGATGCTGATATTTGTCTTGTGGACAACTCATGCTTTGCATGTAAATCCTGTGCTGGGTCTTCTTGGTTTTCACTTTTATGAAGTTGAGACTCAAGAGGGTGTAACGTATCTGATGTTAACTAAAAGAACAATTAATAACGTTTCCAGTATTAAAAACGTAGTTCAACTTACGGAGTACGGAATATTGGAAGCCAAAACCTAAGGAAGACAAATGAATTTGTTTGCACTAATGGACGTGGCTGGAGCTAGATTGATTCGTTTTCCGCTTTCAGTGGAATTGAGTGCTGATATTTCTACTGTTTTTAATGATCAGCACGGAGAGTTTTTTCGGGGCGTAGATACTATCGTGCCATTTGATGGTAGATATACCCCAGAGGAAGGCGAGCTTCTTGAGATTTCTGACTTCGCAGATGTGGACGGCCTGTTATCAGCAGTTGCAAACCCACTTTCTGTTGATCAGTATGATCCCAATACTCACAGCCTTGACTTGGTGCGAGCGATTTTTACCGGAATAGAGGTGAATGGCACTCCTCGGGTTCTTGTTCAGATTTTTGAGCGCCGCAGATTGATTGCCCGTGCAGGGTTGATGCTTTTCTACGCGAAAAATCAATTTCAAAAAATGAGCGAGTCTGGACTGTCCCTCGATACTAAACTCTTAGCTGTACTCGAAGGCACTAACTTAAAATTTCAAAGCTTTCACTTTGCTAAGCGGGTATTCGATCTTTCGGAATACTTTCGAGAAGCGACTAACGAAGAAGTGACTACTTTTGCTGGTCATGAAAAGTTAGCGGTTCAAGATGTACAGGCTTTTTTGGCTGCAGCAGGCCAGCAAATAAGAAAGAAGATTTCTCTAATCCGGCAGTCAGCAGTTCTTGATAACTACAGTACTGATCAAATTGTTGCGGTTGCAGCCAGTATGCAATTTCCATTAGCTCTGTCGGATGACGGAAGAATTATCGTTCCTGACAATAATACCGAGCTAAGAAAGTTGCTGCGTTTTCTGGATGAGGATTACTACGAGTCCCCTCTGTCTAATACAAGATTTATTTCTAACTCCAAGCGCAAAGCTGACTGATATAGAATGTGTTTTCTCAGCATTAGTTGAGGTTTGATATAAGATTTTAACTGGCTGAAATCAACACCTCGCCAAAGCAAAGCAAAGCAAAGCAAGGCGAGGTGTATTGGTAATATTTTATAGCCTAATTCACTACAAATTAATCAGTGCCGCGAAAACACAGAGTATAAAGAAGCTCGGCGCTGAATTCAGAAGGATGCAGCGATTGCCTAGGCCAGCTGCATATCAGTCATAAGCGGCTGACTGTAGGTCGTCCTGTAATGCTGGGATGGCTGCTCAAATTGAGCCCCGCGAATCTCGCCATCTGAGCCAGTGAACGTCAGGGCGTCGGTCTTTGCTGATCTTCGATGCTTCCACTGCGATCAGAGCGGAGCACCATAGCAAAGGGAGCCAAATCCCTTTGGCTCACACATAGTGTCTCCTCAGATTGATGAGGAGAGCGTGGCAGGCACAAAAAAGCCCGCCTGCGGGGGACAGGCGGGCCAGTACCGAGAGGTGGGAGCCTCGACTCGGTGTTTGGAGTCTAGGCTGGGTGCGGGGGATTGCAAGGGGGCAGAAACAAGAAGCCCGGCGCTAGGCCGAGGCTTGAGTGGGCGCTACGTAACCACCATTGGGCGGGGACATCATGCGCCGTACGTCATCCCAGAGGATTTCCAGAGATCTCATGTGATCTACAGGAAAACACCTGGGAGAAATGGAATGTTCACCAATGCGAAGGTTGATGCTTTTACGGCCTGGCATGATCTATTGATCAACCCAGAGCTAGAGCTAGATTCTCAAGAGCGATACGACGAATTGCTCAAGTTGGCGGATGGCTTTCAAGCAGAGGGAATCATCGATTCTCACGAACGTAGGACTTTGATAGAGGTTGCGACCGTTGCCTATACGCGTGCGGTTACGGCAGAAGTCTGCGAGAAGTAGAAAGGAGGGATGAGTGGCTTCTAGATGAGGGCTGTCATGACGAAATTCGTCGCGCCATGATTAAATATGTGAGTTCTGTCGAGCGATCACCATCTCCTCCAATATTTCGCGGACGAGCCGGTTTACGCCCGTATCACCGTGGTACTGAAATCGGTCAATATTTATGATCGTGAAGTGATGCGCATTAGGCCCGCTAACACATACGGAAAGGGTGCTATCCGCATTTATTGAGCAGGAAACCTCACATTGAGGCAGCCGGCTCGAAAGGATTGCCTGAATTTGCATCCTACTCATGGTGTCCATATGCGCTCCGATCATTCAGAGGAGATCACAATATTAGCCGCAATCTTGGGATTCGTGCTTCATACCAGCAGCATTATCAGGTAGGTATTACTCGGTCTTATGAGACGGTTCCGCAGCTGCAGCAGCTATCGGATGGGGGTAGATTTGCGGGATATTTAGCTGGGCGGGAAAAATGCGATCGGCAATGAGAACTCGGACATAATCGCCATCAAATGCTATCTGACTGATTGCGGTGCTTATGAATGTGTACATGGTGATGGTAACGAAGACGGGCTGGGGGGTTGTTCAAAAAAGGGTCGAGTAGACCTATGATCCAAGACTCATGCAGAGAGGTGGTGCTGCAGGAGGCGAAGCTGCTTTTTACGGGATCAGAAGTCTGCATAAGGCTGGATAACGAAAATGGCACGTTTCAGGAGCTCAGGCTGCCCTAGACACAAAAAAGCCCGTCTGTTGCTGTAGACGGGCCGACCTAGCGGATCACATAAGTCTGCCAGTGCGCTCAGTCCTCTGGGGCTGACTCATTCTCTGGCGCCCACCTGGCTATTAGGTCGACCAGCAGCTCGGCAATAGCGTCACTGTTGTCTGACAGTGTCTCAAGGTGCTCATTGATTCTATGACATGTCTCTGTGGAGCCTCGTTGATCAATCCAGATGCCTATTTCTTCGATCGCAGAGCCCAGGGCGTTGATATTTTGGTTCAAACGGCTGAGTAGGGCTGGTGTCGGGTCGTCGGGAAGGGCGGTCATAGTGCGTCCTCTGGATGATGAGGAAAGCGTAGCAGACACAAAAAAGCCCGCCTGTGGGGTACAGGCGGGCCAGTACCGAGACAAGGAAAGGTGGAGCTCGGCAATACATCACTGCGACGACATCAATCGGCCGAGTACGTGGGGTTCTAGCCCTTATAGCCTTTTAGATGAAATCTCATGTCGCCCGTGAACTCCAGCAGTGAATAATCGCGAAAGGAGAAACGCCACGTCTGGTCGACACACTCGAATTCGTCGTGGTAACGGCCCGCAGCAATTGGCTGAAGGGAGAGTTCGGTGGTTTCCTGAAGGACGGTGTAGTAAGAGCGTATCGTCGCCTTGCCTGAGGCCTCATCGATTTCGATGATCGGATTACTGATGACATGTTTTGTGCGTGGAGTCCCGCAAGGATAAATTTTTATGTGTTGCTTCCAGATGAGCAACAATGCAGTCGAATCAAGAAAATCTTCGCAGCTCGTGACTTTGATTCGCGCATGTCGGAAGAGGGTGGCGGCACCCTCCAAGTCACCCCCGTCCATTCTTTCGGCATAAAGGTAGAGCAGATTGGTAATTTCGATAGCGGTGTTGCTCATCACTAATCCTTGCTCACGAATAGATACTGCGTTTGGTAGGCAGGGGCGCTCGGTTAGGCCTGATGCGGAATGAACACTTAGGCAGCATCAAATACATAGTGAAACGCTACATCGTCCTTTCGGACGATCTTTCGGCGAACTTATCGGGTGTTTTGGCTCCAGTTCCTCTGGATCTGGTTCTGGGATAGCTCCTCAAGTGACAGCCACAAAAAAGCCCGCCTGTGGGGGGCAGGCGGGCTAATTGATACCGGTCGGGTAGCTTTCGGATAGTTTTGCAATGAAGCGGCCTTCAGATGTCGCAAAAGCCCCCTGAATGTCACGGCTTTTACGCCAGACTTTCCCCTGATTTTTCAGTGTCGACGATCTGGCGGAAAATTCATGAGTTACGCGACAAACACATCTCAAATGAGCTGATCTTCGATGGCGGTTTTATCGATGACGGAGAGAACATCGGCAATCTTGCCATCCTTTACCTCGTAAAATACGTTCTCTGCGAAGGTAATGCGCCGACCGTTGATCTTCAGGCCAAGGAAGTATCCTTTTGGTGAGCAATTGAACAAAAGCCTCGCAGCAATAAGCGGCGAGTCACACGCCAGACGATCGATGACGAAACGCAGATCGGGAATATCCTCGAAATCCTTGATCAGCATCGAGCGGTAGCCTGACAGCCCAAACGGTCGGCCATTGTGTTTGACATCGTCGGCAACATACCGCCCTAGCGCATCCCAATCTTGGCGATTAAGGCAGTCTAGGTAGGTGCGATAGAACGCTTGCAGCGTCATGCTTCCAGATATCATCAAATCAAACCCTTTGCCTTTGTATGGGCCAATACCAAGCGGATTTTCCATTGTAATCCGCTCTTTTAATTCGTCGCAAAACTCCCGATTATAACTACAGCTCTGCATATGATTTTTGCGACAGTATCAACAATGACGATGCCTGCCTAGCTCGAAAAGGGAAGTTCTTAGTGGACGATATTTCGATAATCCAAGCGATTATTTCAGACGACCCCGTTCGCTGGCGCCTACTTGAAATGGTGCGCTCCCTCAATTTGCCAGACTGCTGGATAGGAGCAGGTTTCGTCCGAAACGCGGTTTGGGACTATTTGCACGGGCGCAGTACGTCTCCTGTCTTAACAGACGTCGACGTCATTTGGTTTGACGCTAGGCGTTGCTCCCCAGGGGAAGATAAAGCACTGGAGACTCTCCTCAGAGGGCTAGATCCGACCGTCATGTGGTCTGTAAAAAACCAAGCCAGAATGCATATTCAGAATGGTGATGAACCGTACCGTTCTACGACCGACGCAATGCGCTACTGGCCGGAAACCGCAACGGCGGTAGCCGTCAGGCTACGAGAGGAAGGTCCATGCGAGATCGCAGCGCCGTTGGGCCTTGAGGATCTATTTGGGTTGGTTATCAGGCCAGCGGGAAGGTTTGCCATGGAGAAAAAAAAGATCTATCAAGACCGTTTCAAGTCCAAAAACTGGATGACGATATGGCCACTACTCACGCTTGCGTCAGCGCCTTCAACTCCAATCCCTTGCGTCAAGGCGACTTAACCGGACGTTTACGGCCATAGCGTCTCTTCTGGTTGATGAGGAGTGTGTAGCAGACACAAAAAAGCCCGCGCACTGCCGGGGTAAGCAGTACGCGAACAAGCGCCGAGACAATGGAGCCTCAATCTCGGCGTTTGGAGTCTAGGCGGGGGGAGGGGGATTGCAAGGGAGCTAGATACAAGATACCCGGCGTTGGGCCGGGGCTTGAGTAGGCGCTTACGTAGCCACCATTGGGCGGGGAAGGGTAGAAGGTGTGCCGACGCAGCGGGTCAGTGAGGTGGGGCAACTGCTACCGTATCGGTGTGGAGCCACATAACTTCATAGGGTGAGTTGTGCGACTACTTCGTCTGCTGACATGACAACGGCATACTCATCACCGAGTATGGCCAAGGTTAATTCGTGAACGGTTGTGGCGTCCCACGACTTTCCATGCGCCCCAATGACGGGCACGGCTGTGGTGGCGTCTGAGGGAAGGATGATGCTGTATCCGAGTGCTTTTCCCGCACGGACCGTGGCATCCATGCTGTTGTGAATGACAACCCCCGTCAGCACTAAACGCTTTACTTGCATCCTTTTAAGAATTGCGTCCAACTCGGTGCCAATGAAAGCGCAGTTTTCCTGCTTGGTAATGACGGTTTCTCCCTTTATCGGAGCAACGTCCTTCTTGATTCCATTCCATGGACCGTGGACGTAATAGCTAGATGTAGGAGTCTGCTCATCGTGCTTCACATGAAGAACCGGCCACCCGTTTGATCGCCAATGATTGAGAAGGCGTTGGATCACCGGCAAATACTCAGGATTATTTTTGCCATCCCAGTTTGGGCGATCAATGGCATCCTGAACGTCAAGGATAACAAGGGGGATAGGGCCGGATTGATCCTTCATAAAATCTCATCTCCTTAAGGTGGGTAGTGTGCTGAGTGTACTGAAACACGCCTCACCAGCAACTGGTTGCAGTCGAAACCCTGCCTACACCTCTCTGCGAAGCCCTTCATAATGAACCTTCAGCTTATTCAAGGTGATTTTCGCAGACGTTTACCACAAAAAAGCCCACCTGTGAGGCCAGGCGGGCCAGTACCGAGAGGGTGGAGCCTCGACTCGGTGTTTGGAGTCTAGGTGGGGGGGTTGCAAGGGGTTATAAGACGCCCGGCGCTGGGCCAGACGTGGTTGAAGTGCAAGGTTCAGAGTGTGAATAGCCCCGGGTTTCGT